>NZ_NOZA01000031.1:0-448933 GCF_002258465.1 Rhodococcus sp. 05-2256-B1
ATCGATGAGTGGCATCTCCAATGTCATCTCCGGGGTCGGCACCCCGACGAGGACGACGGTCCCGGCGAGATCGCGGGCGTAGAACGCCTGCTTCCACGTCTCCGGGCGGCCGACGGCATCGATGACCACATCTGCCCCGCATCCACCGGTGAGCTCTTGGATGGCCTCGACGGCATCGACCTGCGAGGCGTCGACCGTGTGCGTGGCCCCGAGTTCGAGAGCCCAGTCGAGTTTTTTCTTGTCGCGGTCGACGGCGATGATCGTCGACGCCCCCGCCAGGCGGGCCCCGGCGATCGCAGCATCCCCGACACCGCCGCACCCGATCACGGCGACGGAATCACCGCGGGAGACGTTCCCGGTGTTCATCGCCGCACCGAGTCCGGCCATCACCCCGCAGCCGAGCAACCCGACGACCGCCGGATCGGAGTCGGGGTCGACTTTGGTGCACTGGCCTTCGTGGACGAGGGTCTTGTCGGCGAACGCCCCGATCCCCAACGCAGGGGAGAGTTCGGTGCCGTCGGCGAGGGTCATCTTCTGCGATGCATTGTGGGTGTCGAAGCAATACCAGGGGGTGCCTTTCTTGCAGGCTCGGCATTCCCCGCACACCGCACGCCAGTTCAACACCACGAAATCGCCGACCTCGACATGAGTGACAGCATCGCCGATGGTTTCGACGGTGCCTGCGGCTTCGTGGCCGAGCAGGAACGGGAACTCGTCGTTGATACCGCCCTCGCGGTAATGCAGATCGGTATGACACACCCCGCACGCGGCGATGGTGACCACGACATCGTTCGGGCCGGGATCGGGAATGGTGATCGTCTCGATCGAGACGGGCTCGCCTTTGCTCTTGGCGACGACGGCGCGGACCTGCTGCGGCATGTATTCCTCCACTTAAAATCGTGTGTTGCGTGCTCGGTTCAGCCTCGCACAACGCATCGTCACGTGGCGACATCTGCATTCGTTCGGTGGGACGAGCCGCGGAATTCACACGCTCGTGACCGAGCGGGCACACAGTCTTCTCGTGCGAGCGGTACCTATGAACGATGTCTGCACCCATGGAATACGACCTGGTGGTCATCGGCTCGGGCCCCGGCGGCCAGAAGGCCGCGATCGCGGCCGCGAAGCTCGGCAAGCGAGTGGCGATCGTGGAGAAGGGCCACATGCTCGGCGGCGTGTGCGTCAACACCGGAACCATTCCGTCCAAGACACTCCGAGAAGCCGTTCTCTATCTGACGGGGATGAATCAGCGAGAGCTGTACGGCGCGAGCTACCGCGTCAAGGCAGACATCACTCCCGCCGACCTGCTGGCCCGAACCCAGCATGTGATCGGTAAGGAAATCGAGGTGGTGCGCTCGCAACTGCTCCGTAACCGCATCGAGCTGATCACCGGGGTCGGCAAGTTTCTGGATGCACACACCATCGTCGTCGAGGACGAGGCCCGGGGCGAGCGCATCACGGTCTCGGCCGCCAACGTGGTGATCGCCACCGGCACCGCCCCCGCGCGACCCGCCGACGTCGCATTCGACGACTACCGGGTGTTGGACTCCGACGGCATTCTGAACTTGGAGTTCATCCCGGCGTCGATGGTCGTCGTGGGTGCCGGCGTGATCGGGATCGAGTACGCCTCGATGTTCGCCGCCCTGGGCACCAAGGTGACCGTCGTCGAGAAACGCGATTCGATGCTCGACTTCTGCGATCGCGAGATCATCGAATCCCTGCAGTTCCACCTCCGCGATCTCGCGGTGACGTTCCGCTTCGGTGAAGCAGTCACCGCGGTGGACGTCGGGCCGAACGGCACGGTGACGACCCTTGCCAGCGGCAAACGCATCCCGGCGGAGACGGTGATGTACTCGGCGGGTCGCCAGGGGTTGACCACGGCCCTCGAACTCGAGAACGCGGGCCTCGAGGCCGACGCCCGTGGGCGCATCTTCGTCGACGAGCATTTCCAGACCAAGGTGGACCACATCTATGCCGTCGGCGACGTCATCGGGTTTCCGGCGTTGGCGGCGACGTCGATGGATCAGGGCAGGTTGGCGGCGTATCACGCGTTCGGGGAACCGAGCGCGCAGCTCACCGACGTCCAACCGATCGGCATCTACTCCATCCCCGAGGTCTCGTACGTCGGCGCGACAGAGGTCGATCTGACGAAGGGATCCATTCCTTACGAGGTCGGTGTGTCGCGATACCGCGAACTCGCCCGTGGCCAGATCGCCGGGGACTCGTACGGGATGCTCAAGTTGCTCGTCTCCACCGAGGACCGTTCGATTCTCGGCGTGCACATCTTCGGTTCGGGAGCCACGGATCTGGTGCACATCGGTCAGGCCGTCATGGGGTGCGGCGGCACCGTCGACTACCTGGTCGATGCGGTCTTCAACTATCCGACGTTGTCCGAGGCGTACAAGGTCGCCGCACTGGACGTCACCAACAAGATCCGAGCCCTGGCAAATTTCGACCGCTGATGCGTCGACGCGGGGACCGAATCGCCGACCGGGAATGAACGACGGTTCCGCGGTTGTTCTGTCGGGTAGTGATTCACCACGATCGACGTCGGCGTGTATGCGGCTCGAGCAGACGGTCCGCGTATTCTGACCCGATGCTCGCGTCGAGGCATCGACGAGTCGATCCGAAAGGGGCCCGGCCATGACCGAACAGTCGAAGATGTACGAGCTGGAATTTCCGGCACCTCAAATTTTCTCCAACGACGGAGTCGGGCCCGTGCTGGTGCACGGGCTGGAAGGTTTCTCCGACGCCGGCCATGCCGTGAAGCTTGCGACGACCCATCTGCGGGAGAGTCTCGAAACCGAGCTGGTGGCCTCCTTCGATGTCGACGAGTTGATCGATTACCGGTCCCGTCGGCCGACCATGACGTTCAAGTCCGATCACTTCTCGGATTACGACGCTCCCGAGCTCAACTTGTATGCCGTCAAGGACAACGTGGGGACCCCCTTCCTTCTTCTGGCAGGCATGGAGCCCGATCTGCGATGGGAGAAGTTCACGACGGCAGTGCGACTGCTTGCCGAGCAGCTCGGAGTGCGGCGCACGATCGGTCTCGGCTCCATTCCAATGGCCATTCCGCACACCCGCCCGCTGGGCGTCACCGCGCACGCGAGCGACAGGGCGTTGGTCAAGGAAGGCAACAGCTGGGCGGGCGAGCTGCAGGTGCCCGGTAGTGCATCGTCCTTGCTCGAACTACGGATGGCACAGCACGGCCACGAGTCGATGGGCTTCTCGGTACACGTCCCGCATTATCTCGCGCAGACGGACTACCCGGGGGCTGCGGAAACGCTGCTCGAGAACGTCGGTGAAGCTGCCGAGCTCGATCTACCGTTGGCAGCGTTGGGCGAGGCCGCGGCTCGCGTCCGGGAGCAGGTCAACGAGCACATCACCGGAAACGAGGAAGTGCAGTCGGTCGTACAGGCGCTCGAGCGCCAGTACGACACGTATGTCGCCGCGCAGGAACAACAGTCCACGCTGTTGGCCAGTGACGAGCCGCTCCCCAGCGGCGACGAGCTGGGTGCCGAGTTCGAGCGGTTCCTGGCCGAGCAGGCCGGCCTCGACGACGGAGACGGGCAAGCACCCCGGTAGTTGTGGAGCTGGTCACAGCGAAAGCAGTGGGATCCAGTCATATGCGACAGCCCCGGCGGATCGCAACATACCTGTAACCCGCAATACGCCCGATGCTCTGCCCCGAGCGCGATCTCGTGCGAGAGTCGTAGCAACACACAACCGTCGTCTGTGTTGCTGCGCTCTCGTGAGCAGCGACGCCGTACTGCGCCGTACGTCGGCGCACCAGGGAATCAGGAGGCGCGAATGTCCACTACTCCGCGCAGTCGTAAGCTCCGGCCGGTTCCCGACGAGGAACCGCGGCTGATCTTTCGGACCATTCACGGCTATCGGCGGGCCTTTCGCATGGCCGGTGAGGGCCCTGTGCTGCTGCTGATCCACGGGATCGGTGACAATTCCGAGACGTGGAACGAGGTCATCCCGCACCTCGCCAAGAGCTACACGGTGATCGCACCCGATCTCCTCGGCCACGGCCGCTCCGACAAACCTCGGGCCGACTATTCCGTTGCCGCGTACGCCAACGGTATGCGCGATCTGTTGTCCGTCCTGGGCATCGAGCACGTCACCGTGGTGGGCCATTCGCTCGGCGGCGGGGTGGCGATGCAGTTCGCCTATCAGTTCCCGCACATGGTCGATCGCCTCGCGTTGGTGTCCTCGGGCGGAGTGACCAAGGACGTGCACCCCCTTCTGCGACTGGCGACGATGCCGTTCCTGTCCGAGGCGGTGAAGCTGCTGCGCTTGCCGGGCGCGATACCGGCGGTCAAGCTGGCCGGCGGCCTGTTGAGCAAACTGCACAGCTCCCCACTGCGACCGGGGTCGATGCTGCACGACACCCCCGATCTGATCCGAGTGCTGAGCGAACTGCCTGCACCGACGACATACGAGGCCTACCTACGGACGTTGCGTGCCGTGGTGGACTGGCGTGGCCAGGTGGTCACGATGCTGGACCGCTGCTATCTCACCGAGAACCTGCCGGTGCTGCTGGTGTGGGGTGAGCAGGACTCGGTGATCCCGGTGGCGCACGCCCGGCTGGCTCATTCCGCCATGCCCGGTTCGAAGCTGGAAGTGTTCGACAATTCCGGACACTTCCCGTTTCGCGACGATCCGATGCGCTTCCTTCAGGTCCTCGAGGACTTCATCGACTCGACTCCCTCGCTCAGTTTCGACGACGTGCGCTGGCGCAACCTGCTCATCACCGGCGTCGGCGAGGACATGATCAGCGGCAGCTCGAGCACCAGGATGGCCGTGCTCGGGGCCATGGGGTCCGACGAGCGAAGCGCGACCTGACGCTCCGGTCGCAGGCGTTCGGTGTCGATTCGGAACCGCCGTCACCGACACATAGCCTGTAGAGGTGCTCCTCACCGAACTGATACCCGACGTTTCCGCCGCCACCTCCGACGGCGTGGACCCGGACGTCCTGTTCGACACGTTCACCACCTGGGCTTCGGACCGGGGCCTGACGCTGTATCCCGCGCAGGAAGAGGCGCTGATCGAGCTGGTGTCGGGATCCAACGTCATCCTGGCCACGCCGACCGGTTCCGGAAAGTCCATGGTCGCCATCGGTGCCCACTTCGCGGCCATGGCCGCAGGCATTCGCAGTTTCTACACCGCGCCGATCAAGGCGCTCGTCAGCGAGAAGTTCTTCGCCCTGTGCGAGATCTTCGGAGCGCAGAACGTCGGCATGATGACCGGCGACGCGTCGGTCAATTCCGGTGCGCCGATCATCTGCGCCACTGCCGAGATCGTCGCGAACCTGGCACTGCGGCAGGGTGCCGACTCCGACATCGGCCAAGTGATCATGGACGAGTTCCACTACTACTCCGAGCCGGACCGGGGGTGGGCCTGGCAGGTACCTCTGATCGAACTGCCGAACGCCCAGTTCCTGCTCATGTCGGCGACGTTGGGCGACGTCTCGTTCTTCCGCGACGATCTGACCCGACGTACCGGCCGCACGACCACCGTCGTCTCCGGTACCGAGCGGCCTGTCCCGTTGATGTTCTCGTATGTCACCACCCCGATCGGCGAAACGATCGA
Source organism: Rhodococcus sp. 05-2256-B1 (assembly GCF_002258465.1). Lineage (NCBI taxonomy): Bacteria > Bacillati > Actinomycetota > Actinomycetes > Mycobacteriales > Nocardiaceae > Rhodococcus > Rhodococcus sp. 05-2256-B1. The sequence continues at coordinate 5,599 of NZ_NOZA01000031.1, forward strand.
AGAGCTGGTGCAGACGCACCTGGCTCCGGTGTACGTCGTGCACTTCACCCAGGCAGCGGCACTCGAACGCGCTCAGGCCCTGACGAGCATCAATGTCGCGTCCAAGCAAGAGAAGGCCGCGATAGCCGAGGCCATCGGCAATTTCCGCTTCACCACCGGCTTCGGGTCGACGCTGTCCAGACTGGTCCGTCACGGTATCGGGGTTCATCACGCCGGCATGCTTCCCAAGTACCGCAGGCTGGTGGAGAAACTGGCGCAGGACGGTCTGTTGAAGGTGATCTGCGGTACCGACACGTTGGGCGTGGGCATCAACGTTCCCATCCGGACCGTGCTGTTCACCGGACTCACCAAATACGACGGCATCAGAACACGCAAGCTTCGAGCGCGCGAGTTCCATCAGATCGCGGGACGCGCGGGCCGCGCGGGGTACGACACCCTCGGCACCGTCGTGGTCGAGGCACCCGAGCACGACATCGAGAATGCGCGGCTCGTGGCCAAAGCCGGTGACGACCCGAAGAAGCTCAAGCGGGTACAGCGCAAGAAGGCACCCGACGGCTTTGTATCCTGGGGCGAGCCGACGTTCGAGCGCATCATCGCGGCGAGCCCGGAGCCGTTGACGTCCCGGTTCTCGGTCAGCAATGCGATGTTGCTCAATGTCATTGCGCGGCCGGGTAATTGCTTCCACGCGATGCGTCATCTGCTCGAGGACAACCACGAGACCCGGCCGGCTCAGCGCAAGCACATCCTGCGTGCGCTGTCGCTGTACCGCGGCCTGGTGGAGGCCGGAATCGTCGAACAGTTGGCCGAGCCGGACGCGGACGGGCGCCATGCCAGGCTGACGGTGGACCTGCAGCCGGACTTCGCGCTCAATCAGCCGTTGTCGACGTTCGCGGTGGCCTCGTTCGAGTTGCTCGACGTCGACTCCCCCACCCACGCGCTCGACGTGGTGTCGATCATCGAGTCGACGCTCGACGATCCCCGCCAGGTGTTGATGGCGCAGCAACATGCCGCACGCGGCGAAGCGGTGGCCCAGATGAAGGCCGACGGCATCGAGTACGACGAGCGGATGGAACTCCTCGAAGAGGTCACCTGGCCGAAACCCCTTGCCGAGCTGCTCGTTCCGGCCTTCGAGATCTACCGCGGGTCTCACCCGTGGCTCTCCGAGGTGGGCCTGTCGCCCAAGTCCGTCGTCCGTGACATGGTCGAGCGCGCGATGACCTTCGCGGAGCTGATCAGTCACTACGGCCTCATGCGCTCGGAGGGCTTGGTACTGCGCTACCTCGCCGACGCGTACCGCACTCTGCGCCAGACGGTTCCGCCGGAATCGCGCACCGAGGAGGTCCAAGACATCACCGAGTGGCTGGGCGAGCTGGTTCGGCAAGTCGATTCCAGCCTGCTCGACGAGTGGGAGAACCTGACCGATCCCGGTGCCGAACCGGAAGCCCTGGTCGAGGCGTACGGGTCCGATGCGCCGCGTCCAATCTCGGCGAATCCACGGGCTTTCCGAATCCTGGCCCGTAACGCGATCTTTCGAAGGGTCGATCTGGCGGCGCGTCGTCAATGGAACGCGCTCGACGACCTGGACGACGGGCCGGATTGGGAGGAGGAATTGGAGCCGTTCTTCGCCGAGTACGGGTTCATCGGCACCGGCCCCTCGGCTCGCGGGCCGGCGCTGTTCACCCTGAACGTCGGTGCGGAATCCACCACGGTCCGCCAAGTACTCGAAGATCCGGACGGCGACCACGGCTGGTCCCTCGATGCTGTCATCGACCTCGCCGAATCCGACGCGGCCGGAGAAATCGTGTTCGACGAGATCGTCGTCACGCCCGGCTGATGCATGCGCCTCGTGCGCGAGAAGGCCTGCGAGCGTGGCGAAGTCGGCTATGGCCGACCCGTTCCGTACTCTCGACCCGAATTGCGTTGCGCGGCAAAGGTCGGGGGGCGTCCGCCGAGTACACGACCGGGCAGTACGACGGAGACGAAATGCTCCGTACATTCGGCAGGTTGGACAGGTACCGAGTATTCGACGACTCGAAACGGGGTCGACTTCAATTGCGTTGTCGCCGTTACGAAGTGGCGGTAATGAACGGAGCGCGCACAAGACTGCGTCGGTCGACAGCGTCGATCGGGCACGCCTGTCGGTCCAGTGCCACTCATCACGTTTACCTTTCGGCCCATTTTTGGCACACTCGTCCAGGTCGGTCGAGCTCGTGCGGCTGCACAATCGCCACCGAGCCGAACCGCTTCCCGACGGAACCGACGCGATCATTTCGACACGAGGAGACCACATGGCACTGTTGACAATCGGCGACCAGTTCCCCGCATACAATCTCACCGCCGTCATCGGCGGCGACCTGTCCAAGGTGAACGCGCAGCAGCCCGACGACTACTTCACCACCGTCACCAGCGACGACCACGCCGGAAAGTGGCGCATCGTCTTCTTCTGGCCCAAGGACTTCACGTTCGTGTGCCCCACCGAGATCGCAGCATTCGGCAAGCTCAACGACGAGTTCGAAGATCGCGACGCGCAGGTCCTCGGCGCCTCCGTCGACAACGAATTCGTGCACTTCCAGTGGCGCGCGCAGCACGACGAGCTCAAGACGCTCCCCTTCCCGATGCTCTCGGATCTCAAGCGCGAATTGGCCGCTGCCACCGGTGTTCTCAATGCCGACGGCGTCGCCGACCGGGCCACTTTCATCGTGGACCCGAACAACGAGATCCAGTTCGTCTCGGTCACCGCCGGATCGGTCGGTCGAAATGTGGACGAGGTTCTTCGAGTACTGGACGCACTGCAGTCGGATGAGCTGTGCGCCTGCAACTGGAAGAAGGGCGATCCCACCATCGACGCCGGCGAACTACTGACGGCGAGCGTCTGACATGTCGATCGACAATTTGAAGAACGCCGTCCCCGAATACGCGAAGGACCTCAAGCTCAACCTCGGTTCGATCGTGCGGTCCACCGTGCTCAGCGAGCAACAGCTCTGGGGCACATTGCTTTCGGTGGCCGCCGCGTCGAAGTCCTCGACCACGTTGAAGGAGATCGCCGAGGACGCCGCCGACTCGTTGTCGGCCGAGGCGTACAACGCCGCTCTGGGTGCCGCGTCGATCATGGGTATGAACAACGTCTTCTACCGCACCAAGGGCTACCTGGACGGAAAGTACGACGATCTACGCGCCGGCTTGCGTATGAACATCATCGGCAACCCTGGCGTCGAGAAGGCCGATTTCGAGCTGTGGTCGCTCGCGGTCTCGGCCGTCAACGGATGCAACCACTGCCTCGAGGCGCACGAGAAGACTCTGCGCGCCGAGGGCGTCGACCGCGAGAAGATCTTCGAGGCAATTCGCGCCGCATCGATCGTCGCGGGTGTCGCGCAGGCCGTCGAGGCCGGCCGCGTACTCGACGGTGCCTCCGTCTGAGGTTCCGCTGAACAGGTCGAAACGGGGATCCGCTGCGGCGGGTCCCCGTTCGTCGTCGATCGAGACGCCTCGACGACGTATTGGTAACGTCCCCGCATGGCTATCGAAGTGTCCGTCGTCCGAGTGTTCACCGATGCCGACGGCAGGTTCGGTAATCCACTGGGCATCGTCGACGCACAGGCTGTAGGCGAGAGCGACAGGCAGGATGTTGCTAGGCAGTTGGGTTTCAGCGAGACGGTGTTCGTCGATCGCTCGTCACCTGGTACCGCGTCGGCAACGATCTACACCCCGGCGACGCAGCTCCCGTTCGCCGGACATCCGACGGTCGGATTGTCCTGGTGGCTTCGCAACAACGGACACTCGGTGCAGACGCTCACCGTCCCCGCTGCCACGCTCGACATCCGCTACGACGGCGAGCTCACCTGGGTGCGTGCACGCGCCGAGTGGACTCCGCAGTTCACGTTTCATCAGGTCCACGACGCAGCCGAGGTGGCAGCGGCAGATCCGAACACCTACGACAGTGGCCACCACTACATCTGGGCCTGGACCGACGAGCAGCGCGCCGAACTGCGCTCGCGCATGTTCGCGCCGATGATGGGAATCGCCGAGGACGAGGCAACAGGTGCTGCCGCCGTCCGGCTCACTGCCGAGCTCGGTCGGGGCCTGAACATCGTCCAGAGTGCGGGGTCTGCGCTGTGGACCACCGTCGACGAGGATGGGTGGGTGGAGCTCGGGGGCCGAAGCGTCGACGACGACTCGATCACGGTGTGACGGGCACGTCCACTTCGATTTCCTCACCCAGACGCACCCCTTCCGCCAGTGGCAGACGGTCTCCGCTCCAGAACTTTCCTGGATCGAACCAGTTGGCTTTCTTGTTTCCCGTCAACAGACCCATCGAGTCGTAGGTCATCGCAACAACTTCGGCGCAGTACGCGGTTTCGAGCGCAGCGCTCTCCTGCGCGTTCTTCCGGAGCGCCGGCACGCGTCCACGGAACCACCGACCGGCGAGCGCCGCGGTGGTCGGAAAAGCCGTTCCGTCCATCCGCGCGATGGTGCGAAGCAGCGCGTCTTCCTGCTCCTTCGTCACGGCCGGAGTGGAGCCTGGGGAACGACCGGCGTATCCGTCCAATTGCCGCAGCCAACAACGCTGTTGATACCGCTGGGCCCAGTGCGTGACGGCAGCGCGTAGGTCGTGCAGCTGCACTCCACGCTGGAAGTTTCCGGTCCACATGTCCTGCAACGACTTTCCGAGCTCTGCATGCCACATCAGCGGCGGGAGGTCGTCCAGGACGACGGCCATACCGACGTGGTTGACCGGGCTGTTCGTCAAAGCCTGGATTGCGCGGTCCGCCGACGAGTGGCCGCGGAAGATCCAGATGTCGCCGGTTCTGGTGGCATCCACAGCGGTATCGAGGCTGATTCGCGACGGATTCATGGACCAACCCTAGATCTCGTGGCGGTACGGTTGCCGCATGAACGTCTGGAAAGCTCTCGGTCTCGCCGGGATGGCCGGGGTTGCGGCCACCGGGGCGTTGGTGGTGCGGTCCGAGCGCAAGCGGCGCGCGTATGCGCCCGACGAAGTGCGCGATCAGCTGCACCGGCGGTTCGCCGCAATCTCCGCTGAGCCGGAACCCGAACCTGCTCCCCCGCTCTCGCGGGGGAAGCAGCTGTTGAGCAGACTCCGGTTCAGCCGAGCGCACTGAGGATGCGCGAGGCCATATCCTCGATCTCGGCGTCGGTCATGACGAACGCCGGCGAGATCTGCATTGCACCCTGTCCGGCCGCGCGGCCCGAAACACCATGAGCTCTCAACGTTTTCACGAACGGTAATGCCTCCGCCGGGTCGGCGAGCTGAACGGCAGCGACAGCGCCGATGCCGCTGCGGACTTCCGCGACCCGATCGTGGTCGGCCAGGGGCGCGAGGTGGGTGTGCAGTGCGGCTTCGATGCGCTTGGAGTGACTCAGCAGGTCCTCGCGCTCGATGATGTCGAGATTGGCCATCGCTGCGGCGGCTGCACCTGCGTGGCCACCATAGGTGTAGCCGTGACGCCACCAGACTCCGCCTGCGAAGAACGGTTCGGCGATCTTCGGAGCGATGAACACGGCGCCCATCGGGACGTAGCCCGACGTCAACCCCTTGGCGGTCGTCATCAGGTCGGGTTCGAGCTCGAAGCGGGTGGAGGCGAACCAACTACCGCCGATCCGGCCGAATCCGGTCACCACTTCGTCGGCGACGAACAGCACGTCGTTGTCGCGGCAGATCTGCCGTACCTCACGTAGGTAGCCCTCGGGAGGCAAGTAGATTCCACCCGCTCCGATCACCGGTTCGCAGAAGAAGGCGGCGACGTTCTCGGCTCCGACCTCTTCGATCAGCGCGAGAAGCGATTTCGCGTCGTCCCACGCCACTGTTCTGGCGTCCGGCATCAGCTCGCCGTAGTTCTCCTTGTTGACCGGAATGCCGGCGAGCGCGGTGCCGGCGACGTGCATGCCGTGGTAGGCCTTCTGCCGCCCGACGATGATCTTCTTGGACGGCCGTCCCATTTCGACCCAGTAGCGGCGCGCAAGCTTCGCCGCGGTGTCGATGGAGTCCGATCCGCCCGAGGTGAAGAAGATCTTGCTGCCCGGCACCGGTGCGATGGCGGCGAGACGATCGGCCAGTGCCAACGTGGTCTCGGGCACGAAGTCGCCGAAGTTGGAGTAGTGCGCGATCGAGCTCAGCTGCGCGGCAACGGCGTCGGCGATCTCGCGGCGACCGTGACCGACGTTGGTGAACCACAGACCGGCGGTGGCGTCGAGGTATCGGTTGCCCTCGTTGTCGAAGATGTACGCACCCTCGCCTCGCGAGACGACGAACGGCCCATTGGCGGTGACGTTGCCCATGTCGGCGAAGCCGTGCCACAGCGCGGAGGTGTGTGTGGAGGCGGCTGGATCCAGGTCGGAAGACATGCGCTACACAGTAGTCACGTCGAATTCGGCGAGTGCATCGGTTCGTTCCCGGACGGAGTTCGGGTGAGTACCGCGTAACGGATATCCTGGTACGAGTATGTCTACCTCGAATTCGTCCGGTGATCGACGAGCACTCGCCGCACGTGTTGCACAGCTCACCATCCGCGACGAGAACCGGCTCCGACGACGTCTCGACAAGGCCCGCACCGAGGACGCCGTCGCCGCGCTCGAACGCGACGTAGCTCGCGCGGAAGCCGTCATCTCCACACGCCAGGCGGCAGTGCCCACCCTCGAATATCCGCAGGCGTTGCCCGTCAGCGCGCGCAAGGACGACATCGCCGCAGCGATCGCTGCCCACCAGGTCGTCATCGTCGCCGGTGAAACCGGGTCCGGCAAAACCACCCAGATTCCCAAGATCTGCCTCGAACTGGGGCGCGGAATCCGCGGCTCGATCGGTCACACGCAGCCCCGAAGGTTGGCGGCGCGCACCGTTGCCGAGCGCATCGCCGAGGAGGTGGGTCAACCACTGGGCGAATCGATCGGCTACAAGGTTCGATTCACCGACCAGTCCTCGGATTCGACCCTCGTCAAGCTGATGACAGACGGCATTCTGCTGGCCGAGATCCAACGCGACCGACTGCTCCGCCAGTACGACACCCTCATCATCGACGAGGCGCACGAGCGCAGCCTGAACATCGACTTCATCCTGGGATACCTCGCGCAACTGCTCCCCCGGCGACCCGATCTCAAGATCGTCATCACGTCGGCGACCATCGATCCGGAGCGATTCGCGCAACACTTCGCACGCGACGGGGTCGCAGCACCGATCATCGAGGTATCCGGCCGTACGTTCCCGGTCGAGATGCGGTATCGACCTCTGACGGTCGACGCGGGAGACACGACGATCGACCTCGATCCCGTCGATGCCACCTGCCAGGCCGTCGACGAGCTGATGTCCGAGGGTGACGGCGACATCTTGGTGTTCCTGTCCGGTGAACGCGAAATTCGCGATACCGCGGACGCGCTGGCCGATCGCAATCTCCGCAACACCGAGATCGTGCCGCTGTACGCCAGACTCTCTGCCGCCGAACAGCATCGGGTGTTCTCACCGCACTCGGGACGCCGGGTCGTGCTGTCGACGAACGTGGCCGAAACGTCGCTGACGGTCCCCGGCATCCGCTACGTCGTGGACCCGGGCACCGCGCGCATCTCGCGATACTCGTTGCGCACCAAGGTGCAGCGGCTGCCCATCGAACCGATTTCACAGGCGTCTGCGCGCCAGCGGGCGGGTCGCTGCGGACGCGTCGCCGACGGGATCTGTATCCGGTTGTACTCGGAGGAAGACTTCGAGTCTCGTCCGCAGTTCACCGAGCCGGAAATTCTGCGCACCAATCTGGCCTCGGTCATTCTGCAGATGACCGCGCTCGGATTGGGCAAGATCGACGCGTTTCCCTTCGTCGAGCCGCCGGATCCACGCAGCATCCGCGACGGTATCGGCTTGCTGGAAGAACTCGGAGCACTGAAGCCGGCCACCAAGGACGGCACTGCCGAGCTCACCCCGATCGGCCGCGAACTGTCCGCCCTTCCTGTCGATCCTCGAATGGCCCGAATGTTGGTCGAGGCCAACGGCAACGGATCGCTTCGTGATGCGCTGGTGGTGGTGGCGGCGTTGTCGATTCAGGACGTGCGGGAGCGTCCCGCCGAGCACCAACAGGCTGCAGACGAGAAGCATGCCCGTTTCGCCGTCGAGAATTCGGACTTCCTGGCGTACGTGCAGCTGTGGAAGTACCTGCGGCAGCAGCGAGACGAGCTGTCTTCCAACCAGTTCCGACGCATGTGCCGCACCGAGTTCCTGCACTACCTGCGGATCCGCGAATGGCAGGACCTGCACGGACAACTCCGCCAGATCACCCGCGGCCTCGGATGGACGGTGCCCGACGCAGAGTCGAGCGAGAACGCACTGCATCAGTCCCTGCTGTCCGGCCTGCTCTCGCACGTCGGCCTCAGAGAGGGCGACAAGCGTGAATTTCTGGGTGCCCGCGGAGCACATTTCGCGATCTTCCCCGGGTCAGGTCTGTTCAAGAAGCCACCGCGCTGGGTCATGGCTGCAGAACTGGTCGAGACCGGACGACTGTGGGGCCGGATGGCCGCCCGCATCGAACCGGAATGGGCCGAACGGTTGGCACCGCACCTGGTGAAGCGCACGTATTCCGAACCACACTGGTCGATCAAACGGGAATCGGCGCTGGCCTACGAACGGGTGACGTTGTACGGCATCCCGTTGGTGACGCAGCGCCCGGTCAACTATCACCGCATCGATCCCGAGGCGTCTCGCGAGCTCTTCATCAGGCATGCCCTGGTTCAGGGCGAATGGAAGACCCAGCACGGGTTCTTTCACAAGAACAGGGCTCTGCTCGACGACGTCGGCGAGCTCGAACATCGCGCTCGGCGACGGGACATCGTCGTCGACGACGACGCACTGTTCGATTTCTACGACGCTCGCATCGCCCCGGAAGCCGTGTCTGCGCGACACTTCGACACCTGGTGGAAGAAGGCCCGCCGGCAAGATCCGTCCCTGCTCGACTTCACTACGGACACCGTCGTCAACTCGGACGCCGCGTCGGTACTGACGGGTGCGTATCCGGACGCGTGGCGACAGGGTGACATCCAATTCCCACTGACGTATCAATTCGAGCCCGGCACGGCCGCTGATGGCGTCACAGCGCGGATTCCCATCGCACTGCTCGCTCAGGTACAGCCGGTCGGCTTCGACTGGCTGGTGCCCGGGATGCGCGCCGAGCTCGTCACCGCCTTGATCAAGACTCTACCGAAGGCATTGCGACGCAACGTGGTTCCGGCTCCGGACTTCGCTGCGGCAGCGTTGGCAGTGATGAAACCGCGGGCCGAAACACTCGTGACGGCTCTGGCCCGAGAACTCTCACGGGCCGCACAGTGCCACATCACCGCGAAGGACTTCGACACTGCGGCGCTACCCGATCACCTGCGAATGACGTTCGCCGCGGTCGACCCGTCCGGGACCGTGCTCGGCAGCAACAAGGATCTGACTGCGCTGCGCGCCGGTCTGGCCGGTGAGGTCGGCCGACAGGTTGCACGTGCGGTCGGCGACGCGGAGCGCGCCCCGACGCTGGCGTGGACCTCGGGCACGTTGGGCCGCTTGGAACCCACGGTCACCCGAGACGTGGGCGGGCAGAAGGTCACCGGGTACCCGGCGTTGGTACCCGAGGGTTCGGGCGTGGCGGTGCGAGTGCTCAGTACCCCCGCCCAGCAACGAGCAGCCATGCGCGCGGGCACCCGCACTCTGCTGCTCGCTACGGCACCGAAGGGAACGAAGGCGCTGTTGGCCGGGCTGCCGACCGCCGAACGTCTTGCGCTCGGCCAGAACCCGTACGGCGGCGTCGATGCGCTGCTCGAGGAATGCCGTGCGCTCGCTGTGGAAGAAGCGATGGACGCGCACGGCGGACCGGTTCGCGATCCGGCCGAGTTCGACAAGCTCAGGGCACTGGTGGACGCGGAGGTTCCGCGGCGTACTGCTGCTGTTCTCGCACTGGTTCGACCGGTCCTGACGGCCGCGTTGGCTCTGTCGGCCCAGTTGCAGACCGCATCGGGTGAGCCGGCCGACGATGTCCGAGAACAGCTCGACGGCTTGATCTTTCGCGGTTTCGTCACCGAATTCGGTTCTCGACGGTTGGCAGATCTGCCACGCTATCTCGCTGCGGCGACGAAGCGGCTGTCCACTCTGCCGAGCAGCGCGGGCCGCGACGCTGCGGCGATGGACGTTCTCGACCGGGTGTACGGCTCGTACGGGCGGCTGTTGGATTCGCTTCCGGAGAGCAGGAAGAACAGCCCGGGTGTGCAGGAGCTGTTCTGGATGATCGAGGAGCTGCGGGTGGGGCTGTTCGCGCAGGGAATTCGTACCGCGTATCCGGTATCGGAGAAGCGCATCGAGAAGGCGATCGCCGATCAGTCTCGCTGATCGGCCCGCGGTTCACTCGACGTCGGCGGACTCTCGATGTTTGCGGAGTTCGTGAATTTCCTTCTCGAAGTCCTCTGCCGAACTGAACGAGCGGTAGACCGATGCGAAACGGAGGTAGGCCACTTCGTCGAGATCGCGTAGCGGTCCGAGAATGGCCAGGCCCACTTCGTTGCTGGGAATCTCGGCCGAACCGGCCGCGCGAATATTGTCTTCGACTTGCTGAGCCAGCAGGTTCAGCGCGTCGTTGTCGACGTCTCTGCCCTGGCAGGCGCGACGAACTCCTTTGACGACCTTCTCCCGACTGAACGGCTCGGTCACACCACTGCGTTTCACGACGGCGAGCACGGCGGCCTCCACGGTGGTGAAGCGTCGACCGCACTCGGGGCAGGACCGGCGTCGCCGTATTGCCTGACCCTCGTCCATTTCACGCGAATCCACCACGCGTGAGTCGGGGTGCCTGCAGAACGGGCAATGCATGAGGGAGCCTCCGTCGTAGCCGATACACCGACGACGAACGTGCGCGTCGGGGCAGTCTTCGAGGATACTCAGCCACGCTGGGCACCATGGTGCCGGTGGTCATCTGCTGGGTGCGTACTCGACGAGCGCTCCGTCGTGAACCATGACCGCGCCGGCGGGCTGAGTGGCCGCGTCGGGTGTGGTCGCGCTCAGATTCGCAATGCCGATCAGACCGCCGGCCACGACGATCACAGCCAACATCCACAGAACGAGAGAGCGTGGGCGCACGGTCTGGCTCGCGAAATGGGCCGAGGTGTCGTCGAAGTCTCGATCCGCCATCTCGCGATCGGTGACGTCGGCCCAGGACTCGTCCACGACAGGCAAGCACGGGCCGTTCTGCGTCCGACGCGCGTGGTTCTGCAACACGGGCCGCGAGCGCCGACGACGCTCGACGACACCGGATCGCGAACGCATACCGGCAGTGGTGGGACGATCGGTGGTGATGGTCATCGGAACCTCGTCTTCGCTCGTTGGATCGATTGTTCGATCAGGCGTTCGATGGACGCTTGTTCGAAGTTCTATCACGCGCCTCCGACAAAGTCTGTAGAAAACGCGACACGAGTCGAACAGATGTTTGATTCAACAGCTGATACACGCTAGATTCGTGTCAGAAACCACACGCCACACGAGTCGACATCATCAACTCCAGTCCGCGTGGATCGATACCGCGTAGACCGAATCCAGCCGCATCAGCAGGAGGCCGACAGCATGAAGGACGAGACCTCGACGAGGTCCATCACCGGTTCCAGTACGACGGGTTCCACGAAAGCTGGTTCCACGCGAGCCGGATCCTCGACGGTCGGCAAGGCTGCAGCCGGAAAGCCGGCTGCCGAGCCGACCCCGAAGGCCATGGAGGTGGGCACCGACATCAGTGCAGGGCTCACCGAGCGCCAACGGAAGGTGTTGGAGGTCATCCGGGCCTCGGTCACCGAGCGCGGATACCCACCCAGCATTCGAGAGATCGGCGATGCCGTGGGCCTGACGTCGACGTCGTCCGTCGCACATCAGCTTCGCACCCTCGAACGCAAGGGGTTCCTGCGGCGCGACGCCAACCGCCCTCGCGCTGTGGACGTCCGCGGACTGGACGAGGTGCAGGCCGACCAGGCCGCGGCGGCGGTGGACGGTTCGGCAGCGTCCGACGAGCAGGATCGGTTGCCGACGCCGACGTTCGTGCCGGTTCTCGGACGGATCGCCGCGGGTGGTCCGATTCTGGCGGAGGAAGCCGTCGAGGACGTGTTCCCGCTCCCCCGCGAGTTGGTCGGTCAGGGATCGTTGTTCTTGCTCAAGGTCGTCGGCGAGTCCATGATCGACGCGGCGATCTGCGACGGCGACTGGGTGGTGGTGCGTCAACAGTCCGTGGCCGACAACGGCGACATCGTCGCGGCGATGATCGAGGGTGAGGCCACGGTCAAGACGTTCAAGCGTTCCAAGGGTGAGGTATGGCTCATGCCGCACAACCCACTGTTCGAGCCGATCCCGGGCAACAATGCCGCCATTCTCGGCAAGGTCGTCACCGTGATGCGCAAGCTCTGAACTCTGTTCGGACACAACGAAGAAGGGCCGCAGCACAGATGCTGCGGCCCTTCTCTTCGGTCCTGAACGATGGAAAGAATCAGAGATTCAGTCCGCGACCGATGATCTCCTTCATGATCTCCGTGGTGCCGCCGTAGATGGTCTGTACCCGAGAATCCATGTACGCCTTGGCAATCGGGTACTCCTTCATGTAGCCGTACCCACCGTGCAGCTGAAGGCACCGGTCGATGAGCTTGACCTGGTTCTCGGTGGTCCACCACTTGGCCATGGCAGCTTCCTGCACGGTCAACTTGCCGTCGTTGAGCAGTTCGATGAATTTGTCGACCATGATGCGGGTGGCGGTGGTTTCGGTAGCGAGTTCCGCCAACACGAATCGCGTGTTCTGGAACTTTCCGATCGACTTACCGAATGCCTTGCGGTCACGGCAGTACTGAATGGTCATTTCCAGTGCCGATTCCATGGCCGCAGCGGCGACGACGGCAATCGAGAGCCGCTCCTGAGGCAAGTTCTGCATCAGGTAGATGAAGCCCATACCTTCTTCGCCGAGCAGGTTGGCGGCAGGAACCCGAACGTCGGTGAAGCTGAGTTCCGCAGTGTCCTGGGCCTTCATGCCGATCTTGTCGAGGTTGCGACCACGCTCGAATCCGGGCATGTCGCGCTCCACGACCAACAGGCTGAAGCCCTGGGCACCTTTCTCGGGGTCGGTGCACGCTACGACGATGATCAGATCGGCATTGATGCCGTTGGTGATGAACGTCTTCGAGCCGTTCAGTACCCAGTCGTCGCCGTCCCGAACGGCCTTGGTCTTGATGCCCTGCAGGTCGCTACCGGTACCCGGCTCGGTCATGGCGATCGCGGTGATCAGCTCACCGGAGCAGAATCCGGGCAGCCACCGCTGCTTCTGCTCGTCGTTGGCCAACTCGATGAAGTACGGCGCGACGACGTCGTTGTGCAGGGTGAAGCCGATGCCGCTGTAGCCGCCGCGGGTGGTTTCCTCGGTGACGATGGCGTTGTAGCGGAAGTCCTTGACGCCGCCGCCGCCGAACTCCTCCGGTGCGGCAGTCCCGAGGAAGCCCTGCTTGCCGGCCTCTACCCAGACGCCGCGGTCGACGATGTTCTGCTCTTCCCACTTCGCGTGATTGGGGGCTACGTGCTGTTCGAGAAACTTCCGGTACGACTCCCGGAACAGCTCGTGCTCGGGCTCGAAAAGTGTGCGTTCCACGCGGGTCTCCTTGTTCGGTGCGCACCGTCGTCGACCGCGAGAAAGGGGTGTCACAGCGCGGTCGTCGGTGCGACTGACGTCACGGTTCAACAGTACGTTCGCGGTGCACCGAGGGTCGATGACCAAAACGCGCGCGATCCGTGACCGCCCCTGCTAGCGTCGTCGAGTCGTTCTCCCTCGGGCCAACGCCGAGACGATCGGGTATCCCACGAGGATGCCCAGCGATCCCCACGCGATACCACCGAGTTCGACCGATCCGACGGAGAGCGTCAGGTCGCCGATTCCGGCGACGAGTGCGGCGGCGACGACGGTGAGGTTCACGGGATCGGTGAAATCCACCTTGGCATCGGTCCAGATTCGAACGCCGAGCAGTCCGATGAGTCCGTAGAGCACGAGTGTCGCTCCACCGATGACACCGTCCGGGACGGTGAAGATCAGCGCACCGAACTTGGGCGAGAACGCCAACACGATCGCGGTGATCGCGGCAACCCAGTACGCGGCGGTCGAGTACACGCGGGTAGCGGCCATGACGCCGATGTTCTCCGCGTACGTGGTGGTTCCCGATCCACCGGCGGCCCCGGCGAGGGTGGTCGCCAACCCATCGGCGATCAGAGCGTCACCGGCAACGTCGTCGAGGTTCTTTCCGGTCATCGCCGCGACGGCTTTGACGTGTCCGACGTTCTCGGCGACGAGGACGATCACCACCGGCAGCGCCACCAGAATCACCGACAGCTGGAAGGACGGGCCACGGAACTCGGGTAACCCGATCCAGCTCGCGGCGCTCAGAGCATCGAGTCGTGGTTGCGCGATACCGCCGGTGACGGCAGCGAATACCCAGCCCACGACGACGCCGAGCAGGATTCCGAGCCGACCCACCAGACCGGGACCGACGGCCGTCGCGAGGAGAATCGCCACCAGGGTGACGGCCGCGACGAGCGGTTGCGCCTCGAACGAGGTCGTCGCGGCAGGGGCCAGATTGAGCCCGATCAATACGACCACCGCACCGGTGACGACGGGCGGCATCGCTGCGTCGAGTACCCGCGCTCCGGCGAACTTCACGACGAAGCCGATCGCAGCCAGCACGACGCCGACACACAGAACGGCACCGAGCTGCGCGGCGGGTCCGTCGGCTGCGGTCGCACCGAGCGGGGCCAGGAAGGCGAACGACGACCCGAGGTAGCTCGGCACCCGCCCGCGCGTGATGATCAGGAACAGCGCAGTACCGATGCCCGAGAACAGCAGCGTCGTCGAGACCGGGAACCCGGTGATGGTCGGAACCAACAGTGTGGCCCCGAACATCGCGACGACGTGCTGCATCCCGATGCCGACAGTGCGTGGCCACGACAACCGTTCGTCCGGTGCGACCACCGCCCCCGCGTCGACGGTTCGTCCGTTTCCGTGCAGCGTCCAACCCATAGTTCTCATGATGGGAAGAGACTATTGCGTCACCCGAGGATCGCGCTCACTGCCTCACGGGCTGCGGCCGTGCTGTCGGTCTTCAGTGCAGCGGCAGCAGCGGCCTTGCACTGATCGAGGGTCACGGTCGCCAACTTGGACCCGACGTGGGCGACGGCGGCGGAGGCCGCGGACAACGACGTGATGCCCATTCCTACCAGCACACAGGCCAGCAGGGGGTCGGCGGCAGCTTCGCCGCAGACACCGACGGGCTTGCCCACCTTCGCGCCGGCCGCGGCCGTGTGCGCCACCAGTGCGAGCACGGCCGGTTGCCACGGATCGGTCAGACCGGCCAGCTGCGCCGACATCCTGTCGGCGGCCATCGTGTACTGAGCCAGATCGTTGGTGCCGATGGACAGGAAGTCCACGTGCTCGAGGATGTGCTCGGCGAGCAGAGCGGCAGCGGGAATCTCGATCATGACGCCCGGGGTCAGTCCGCGTTCGCGCACATCCGCGGCGAAGTCCTGTGCTTCCTGCGCGGTGGCGATCATCGGTGCCATCACCCACGGCGAGGACTCGGTCGCCTTGGCTGCCGCGGCGATGCCGTCGAGCTGGCGGTACAGGATGCCGCGGTCGGCTTCGGCGATACGGATACCGCGGATGCCGAGCGCCGGATTGGCCTCGTCGGGGTGGTTGGCGAATCGAAGGGGCTTGTCCGAGCCGGCGTCGAGGGTGCGGACGACGACTTTCTTGCCTGCGAACGCGTCGAGGACCTGGCCGTAGATCTCCGCTTGCTCGTCGACGGTCGGTTCGGAATCGCGGTCCAGAAAGCACAGTTCGGTGCGGAACAATCCCACCCCGTCGGCTGCGCTGGAGCGCGCTGCGCGGGCACCGGCGCCGTCCTGAACGTTGGCGAGGATATCGACGGGATGGCCGTCGGCGGTGGTACCGGGACCGACCCACTGGGACACTCGGTCCAATTCGTCCCTGGCCGAGACGACTGCTGCGCGGGCCGAGTCGGCGTCGGGTTCGAGTTCGATGCGGCCGCTGGTTCCGTCGACGGATGCGTTCGTACCTGCAGCGATGTCGTCGAGGCCGGCCACGGCGACGATGCACGGAATGCCCAGCTGGCGGGCGATGATCGCGGTGTGGCTGGTCGGACCGCCCAGTGAGGTGGCGAGGCCGACGATGAGGGTGGGGTCGAGGCCTGCGGTGTCGGCGGGTGCCAGATCGTCGGCGAACAGCACCGACGGTTCGGCCGGCACAGGAACTCCGGGCTCGGGAACACCGAGAATTTCGGCGATGACGCGATCGCGAATGTCGCGCAGATCGGTCACTCGTTCGGCCATCAATCCGCCGAGCTGGGTGAACATGGCGGCGAACTTTTCGGTCGCGGCAGCAGTGGCGGTGACGGCGGTGTTGCCCTTGGCGATCGAGGCGCGAGCGGCACCGAGCCATCCGCGGTCGGTTGCCATCGCGGCGTTGGCCGACAGCACCTCCGAAGCGGCTCCTGTCGCCAGCTCTGCGCGTCCGCGCAATCGAGTGGCGACGGCGTTCGCCGCTGCATCGAACACAGCCTTCTCGGACTCCCGATCGGCTTCGGCCACCTCACCGGTGTCGGCCGGGATGGCCGGACGTGCCCCGGGACGGATGACGGGTCCGTAGCCGACTCCGGGCACGACGGGTGTGCCGCGCAGTGTCGTGGACTCCGCTCCGATCGACGACGTCCCATCTGCAGCAGGTGTTGCATCGGTGTGTCCGGTCGATGCGGTGCTGACCGATCCCGTCATGTGGTCCTCCTCGGATCCTGCGTGTACGTCTGTCGTCCCGGATGTCAGATGAGTGTGCCGCACCTGGCTTCCCGATGATGTTGTGACCGAGATTACTCCAAACCCTTGACATGTCAACACACACGGGCGTAAAACAACATAAAGCAACATCAACCGGGAAGGAGACGCAGGTGTACGCAGAAGAAAGACAGCACGCCATCGCTGAGCTGATCAGCACGCAAGGACGCGTCTCCGTCAACGACCTGGCCGCCAACTACGGCGTCACCACAGAGACCGTGCGACGCGATCTGGCCACCCTCGATCGACTCGGAGTGGTACGCCGCGTGCACGGTGGAGCAGTACCCGCCTCGGCGCTGACCACACTCGAGCCGGGCGTTTCGGAGCGGGAATTCACCCGCGCAGACCAGAAGGACGCGATCGCAGCGGCTGCATTGTCGTTCCTCCCACCCGTCGGCGGCAGCGCCGTCTTCGATGCGGGCACCACCACCGGCCGCCTGGCGGGACTGCTACCGCACGATCGCGAACTCACCATGGTCACCAACTCCGTACCGATCGCAGCCCGGGCCGCAACCATGCCGAGCATCAGTCTTCGATTGCTCGGCGGGCGTGTTCGAGGAACGACACAGGCCGCTGTGGGCGACGAGGCACTGCGCGCCCTCGAATGGCTACGGGTGGACGTTGCGTTCATCGGAACCAACGCCATCAGCGTCGGACACGGACTGTCCACCCCCGACAGCGACGAAGCCGCGGTCAAGCGCGCCATGGTCGACGCCGCGAACCATGTTGTCGTGCTGGCAGATTCGTCGAAGATCGGCCGCGAGCACCTGGTGAGTTTCGCCCGAGTAGACACCATCGACGTCATCGTCACCGACAGCGACATCTCGAACGAAGACCGTAAACAACTCAGCAACAAAGGAATCGAGGTGGTGATCGCATGATGGTCACGCTCACGGCCAATCCGAGCATGGACCGCACGGTCACGCTCGAGACGCCGCTGACCCGCGGCGGCGTGCACCGGGCGTCGTCCTCGGCCGTCGACCCGGGCGGCAAGGGCGTCAACGTCGCTCGCGTCATCGGCGGATCGGGAGTAGAGGCGCTGGCCGTACTCCCGGCCAACGTCGGCGATCCAATACTCGACGCAATGTCCGCCAAAGGCGTTCGATACTCGGCAGTTCCGACGTCCGGACCGGCGCGCACCAACATCACCGTCAGCGAAATCGGTGGCACGACCACCAAGATCAACGAGCCGGGTGCAACGGTGTCGGAGCAGACACGCGCCGAGCTGCGAGACCGGATTCTCACGCTCGCTGTCGATGCCGAGTGGGTGGTGCTGTCGGGTTCGCTTCCTCCCGGCCTGCCCGTCGAGTGGTACGCGGAACTGGTTGTCGCCCTTCGCGCTACCACGGCCAAAGTTGCGGTGGACACCTCCGACGAGCCGCTGCTCGCTCTCGCAGATCGGTTTCCGGAATCGGCACCCGACCTGATCAAGCCCAATTCGGAGGAACTCGCCCAGCTCACCGGGTACGATTCCGTGGAGCTGGAAAGCGCTGCGGCACAGGGTGATCCATCGGCCGCTGTCGCCGCCGCAACGATTCTTCTCGGCCGAGGAGTAGGTGCCGTACTGGCGACGCTCGGCAGCGCCGGAGCAGTCCTGGTCACCCAGGGCGGTGCCTGGTACGCCAGCCCACCTCCGATCACCGCCGTCAGCACCGTCGGCGCAGGAGACTCCTCGCTGGCCGGCTACATTCTGGCCGACGTCGAGAACTGTTCCGACGCAGACAAACTTCGCCGCGCCGTCGCCTACGGAACGGCAGCCACCGCACTTCCAGGCACCACGCTTCCCCTGCCCGAGCAGACCCATCCGACTTCGGTGACGGTTCGCGCGCTCGACATCTCCACGTCCGTCACCCCGTCCACGCTCTCCCCTTCTTCGAACCGTCTCTAGGAGCCCCCATGTCCAGCCCCACCGAAGATCAGCCGATCATCGCCGAGGATCTGATCCTCCTCGACGCCGATCTGGGCGAATCCAAAGCTGCCGTCATCGAACGCCTCGCAGGCGTGCTGGCCCACGCGGGTCGCGCAACCGACACCGACGCCCTGCGCGACGCAGCCCTTGCTCGCGAGGCCCAGTCGGCCACCGGCCTGCCCGGCGGCATCGCAATTCCGCACTGCCGTTCCGAGGCGGTCACGAGCGCCTCGCTCGGCTTCGCCCGCCTGAACCCCAAGGTCGACTTCGGTGCCCCCGACGGCCCCGCCGACCTCGTCTTCCTCATCGCTGCACCGGCCGGAGCCGGTTCGGCGCACATGAAGCTGCTCTCGAGCCTGGCTCGGGCACTGGTCAAGCCCGAATTCGTCACCTCACTGCGCAACGCGTCCTCACCCGCCGAGATCGTCTCGCTGGTCGACGGAGTCATCAACCCGGCCGCCAAGCCGGTTGCCGCAACCGCTGCAGCTGCGCCGGTCGACACTGCGAAGCACAGTGCGCCTACAGCCACCCCCGAGACGGCAACAACCGCCTCGCCCAAGCACATCGTGGCAATCACCGCCTGCCCCACCGGGATTGCGCACACCTACATGGCTGCCGATTCACTCGTCGCCGCAGGCGAGCGCGCGGGTGTCACGGTGCATGTCGAAACTCAGGGCTCGAGCGGCAGCACGCCCCTCGACCCCGCACTCATCGCCGGTGCCGAGGCCGTCATCTTCGCCACCGACGTGGGCGTCAAGGGCCGTGAGCGATTCGCCGGTAAGCCCGTCATCTCTTCCGGCGTCAAGCGCGCCATCAACGAGCCCGACGTCATGGTCACCGAAGCGCTCCGCGCAGCTCTCAACCCGGATGCTGCTCGCGTCGGCGGCACCGCCGTCGCGGCCGGCTCCACCGACTCTGCCGGTGAACTCAGCTGGGGCACTCGACTGCGTCAGATCCTGCTGACCGGCGTCAGCTACATGATTCCGTTCGTCGCCGCCGGTGGGCTCCTGATCGCCCTCGGATTCCTGCTCGGTGGGTACGAAATCAAGGATGTCGCCGAGGACATCGTCGTCAACAACTCCATCACCTCGCTGCCCGAAGGCGGAATCGCCGCCTACCTCGGTGCCGTGCTGTTCCAGATCGGCGCGCTGTCCTTCAGCTTCCTGGTGCCCGCGCTGGCCGGTTACATTTCCTATGCCATAGCCGACAGACCAGGTCTGGCACCAGGTTTCACCGCCGGCGCAGTGGCTGTGCTAGTGGGCGCAGGCTTCATCGGCGGTCTCGTCGGTGGCCTCATCGCCGGCTTCGTCGCACTGTGGATCAGCAAGTGGAAGATCCCCGCAGTTCTGCGCGGCCTGATGCCGGTTGTCATCATTCCGCTGTTCGCAACACTCATCGTCGGTGCCATCATGTTCCTGCTGCTCGGCAAGCCGCTCGCCGCCATCACCAGCGGACTGACCGACTGGCTCAACGGACTCAGCGGTTCCTCGGTGATCATCCTCGGCATCATTCTCGGCCTGATGATGTGCTTCGACCTCGGTGGACCGGTCAACAAGGCGGCCTACGCATTCGCCACTGCAGGCCTGTCGGTCACCGACACCGCCTCACTGCGCATCATGGCAGCGGTCATGGCGGCAGGAATGGTGCCGCCCCTGGCCATGGCACTGGCCTCGACCGTTCGTTCGCGTCTGTTCACCGATTCCGAGCGCGAGAACGGTAAAGCTGCCTGGTTCCTCGGAGCAGCATTCATCTCCGAGGGGGCAATTCCGTTCGCCGCGGCCGATCCGTTCCGCGTCATCCCGTCGATGATGGCCGGTGGCGCAGTCACCGGGGCCATGATCATGGCCTTCAACGTCACCCTCAGTGCGCCCCACGGCGGGATCTTCGTGTTCTTCGCCATCGGAAACATCTTGTGGTTCATCGTCTCGCTGGCCGTGGGCACCATCGTCTCCGCATTCCTGGTGGTCTCCGCCAAGCAGTTCATCAAGGGCAAGAACGCACCGACCGACGCCGAACTCGACCCGGCACTCGCCACCGTCTGACGCTCGATACGATCCAACGAACCCACTACGCAAGGAGCAGCACATGCCCAGCACCACAGTCGCAGTCGGATCCTCGATCGGCCTGCACGCCCGCCCCGCAGCACTGATCGCCGATGCCGTAGCCGAAGCCGGAGTCGACGTCACACTGGCAACAGCGGACTCCGAGCCGGTGGACGCCGGTTCGGCCCTGATGATCATGACGCTCGGCGCCACCAAGGGCACCGAAGTCACCGTCACCAGCGACGACCAAGCAGCACTCGACAAAGTTGCAGCACTCGTCGAAGCAGACCTGGACGCCTAACCAGAGCGCATCGATCGCCGGACGGTGAATCCCACCGCTCCGGCGATCAGCACCACCCCGGCAGCGACGGCAGCTCGGAATTCCCATTCCGAGTCCGTCGCTGTCGTCGTCTGTGCGGGTGCCGCAGGAGCAGCAGGATCGCGGGTCGGCGACGCCGGCGTAGCCGAAGGTGTCGACAGCTCCACCGACGTCAGGTTCGGAATCTTCAGAATGGGCGGCAGCGTTCCGTCGGTCGGTGCGAACCCGGCTTCCGACGCGAGCAGAAGGGAACCGTCGTCCAGGAACGTCGCCGCCTCGCCCTGTGGCTGAGCCGGTAGCGCGACGACGGCTCGGGGTGAGGTGGGGTCGACCAGCGCCGACGCGACGTCCCCGTCGGGCGGACGGAACACATACGCATCGGTGTACGTGCGCACCACGGCGGTCGATCCGTCTGCACTCACCGCTCCCCCGGTAGCCAGGATCGAGCCGACCACGAACGGCGGCCCACCGGCCGTACCGGTGGCCGTGAAAGCCATCTCACCGACCTTGCGCAGCGGCGTCGGGCCCGGACTGCTCAGATCGGTGACGGATTCGTCTCCGGTCGGTACGTATACCCCGCTGACACCCGAGAGTTCCTTGGTGACGATCACCGGCCGACCGCCGGGTTCGATGAGCAGTGTCTCGGCGTCGTGTGCGCCGTCGGGGTAGGCCAGTCGATACAGCTCGCCCGCGCCTGTTTCCGGGTCCATTCGCGTCAGTGCCACAGTGTCGCGGCGCAACTGATTGTCGCCGATGTCGGCCAACCACAGTGAGCCGTCGTACGACGCCATGTCCTCCACGTCGTACGGGTCGACGGGAACGTCGATCCAGCGCTGCACCGCACAATTCGCGTCGAGCACCGCCACCCGATCGTCGGCACCGCTGTCGCCGATCCCGTATACGGTGCCGTCGAGCACCGTCGCACCGGACAGCTCGTCGAGTCCGGGATCGGTTGGTAGACAGTAGGTTGCAACGTCGACCGGCGCGGCCAGGGCGGTCGATGCACAGGTCAGCACGATCGCCGTGCCGACCACGGCCGCGGCACCACCACGCACCACTGCGCGCGGATTCACCGAACTCAGGCGCTGGGTACGGTCGCGGTGAACTCGACGAGGGCGGCCGCAAGTGATTGCGGCACACGAGCTTCGACGCGCGTGCCGTCCGCCTCGTGCGTCGATTGCACTATTCGGCCGTCGGTGTGGATCCGGGCGACCAGGTCGCCGCGGGTGTACGGGACGAGGACGTCGACCAACACATCGGGCTCGGACAGAATGTCGCCGAGGTGATCCCGCAGTGCATCGATGCCTTCACCGGTCTTGGCCGAGACGAATCGTGCGCCGTCGAGCAGGCCACGCAACTGCGTCAGCTGGACCGGATCTGCGGCGTCGATCTTGTTGACCACCAACAACTCCGGTGGCATCTTCGCGTCCTGCTCGCGGACCACCTCGGTGATCAATTCGCGTACTGCTTTGATTTGATCGATCGGTAGCGGATCGGAACCGTCGACCACGTGCAGCAACAGGTCGGCGTCGGTCACTTCCTCCAGCGTGGAGCGGAAGGCCTCGACCAGCTGGGTCGGCAAGTGCCGGACGAATCCGACGGTATCGGTCAGCACGATGGCGCGGCCGTCTTCGAGCGTCGACTTCCGGGTCGTCGGATCGAGGGTTGCGAACAGCGCATTCTGAACCAGCACACCGGAACCGGTCAGCGCGTTCAACAGACTCGACTTGCCCGCATTGGTGTATCCGACGATCGCGATCGACGGCACCGTGCCACTGAGCCGCTGCTCGCGTTTGGTGTCGCGAGCCTGCTTCATGCCTTTGATCTCACGGCGGAGCTTGGCCATGCGCTCACGGATGCGTCGGCGATCGGTCTCGATCTTCGTCTCACCCGGTCCACGAAGACCCACGCCGCCGTTGCTACCGGCGCGTCCACCCGCCTGACGCGACATGGATTCACCCCAGCCGCGGAGCCTGGGCAACATGTATTCCATCTGGGCGAAGGCGACCTGTGCCTTGCCTTCTCGTGACGTCGCGTGCTGCGCGAAGATGTCGAGGATCAGTGCGGTTCGATCGATGACCTTGACCTTGACGACCTTTTCCAGCGCATTGAGCTGGGCGGGCGTCAGTTCGCCGTCGCAGATCACGGTATCGGCCCCGGTCGCGAGCACGATGTCGCGCAGTTCCTTGGCTTTGCCCGAGCCGATGTAGGTTGCAGCGTCGGGTTTGTCCCGGCGCTGCATCAGCGCCTCGAGTACTTCGGAGCCTGCAGTCTCGGCGAGCGCGGCCAGTTCGGTCATGCTGGATTCGGCCTGTGCCGCAGTACCGGTGGTCCATACTCCGACCAGTACGACGCGTTCGAGGCGCAACTGCCGGTACTCGACCTCGGTGACGTCGGCGAGCTCGGTCGACAGTCCGGCGACTCGTCGCAGCGCAGTCCGCTCCTCGAGTTGCATATCGCCCGAGGACGGGGAGTCATCGTCGAGGGGTGAGCGCGCCATCCGCCTCGACCATGCGTCGGACTCCTCGCGGGTCCATGCAGATGCGGTATCGGGTGAACCGTCGGCATCATGGTCGACCGGTTCGCCCGCAGGTGATGTTTCATGTGAGTTCGTCATACAACTCCCATGATCCACGAAAAGCCCAGCGTGTGCACGCGGGTTTCGCTCGGAGCCGGCGCGACGGTCAGGACTGACCGGCGAACCAACGGTCGTCGACCTCTCCCCGGGCGAGCAGTACCGACGGTCCGCGCAGGGTTGCACCGACGTGGTCGATGGCCACTCGGACCCGACCGCCGAGCACACCGACACTCACGTCTCCGGTCTCGAGCCCCTCGTAACTGAGCGCGGCAGCGGCGGCAGCGACGGTTCCGGTGCCACACGAGCGTGTCTCTCCGACGCCGCGTTCGAAGACGCGCATCTCGACTGCACCGTCGTCGAGCCGGGTCAGAATCTCGACGTTCGCACCGTGGGGAAAGAACTCGGAATCGAGAGTCGGCGGAGCGGTGAAGTCCAGCGCCCGCAACGCGGTGCGGTTCAGCGTGGGATCGACGCAGGCCAGATGCGGGTTGCCGACATCGACGCCGATCCCCTCGTACGCTGCACCGGCCAGGGTCGTCGCGCTCGAACCCAGCAGGGTGACGTCGCCCATGGCCACGGTCACGTCGGCATCGGTCTCGTCGTACGAGTGCACCGTCACCGCACGTGCGCCTGCGCGAGAGCCGACCACGAATTGATCGCGCTGCTCGAGATCGTGGACTCGCAGGTAGTGCGCGAAGACTCGGACCCCGTTTCCGCACATCTCGGCGATGGTGCCGTCACCGTTGCGGTAGTCCATGAACCAGTCGTCGGCCTCGACACCGGCCGGGATTCGATCGAGTACACCCGCGTCCCGCAGCACCCCGGCGCGCGCGACACGCAGTACCCCGTCGGCGCCGATCCCCTGCCGTCGATCACACAGCACCGTGACCGCCGACCTGGTGAGTTGGAGCTCGGCACCGGGATCCGGCAGCACGACGAAATCGTTCTGCGTTCCGTGGCCCTTGGCGAATTCCATGTCGGCGAGTCTACGGGGACCGACCTAGCCGAGTTCGATCGCGGACAGCGCATCCGACCGCAGGGTGGGCGATGCGCCGTCGAGCCACCGCACTCGTTCGTCGCGGCGGAACCACGACCGCTGGCGGCGCACATAGCGCCTGGTGCCGATGAACGTCCGCTCACGTGCATGGTCGACGTCGTATTCCCCGGCCAGCACATCGAGCGCCTGGGCGTAGCCGATCGCCCGTGACGCCGTCACCCCGTCGCGCAGGCCGAGCTCCAGCAACCCTTCGACCTCGTCGAGCAACCCGGAATCGAACATGCGCCGAGTACGCAGATCGATCCTCTCGTCCAACTCTGCGGTGTCGCGGTCGACGCCGAGCACCACCGTGCCCCAGCGCGGTTCACCGATGACGGGGGCCGAGGCCGCGAAAGGCCGACCGGTCAATTCGACCACTTCCAAGGCCCGCACCATCCGCCGTCCGTCCGTGGGCAGGATCGACGCGGCAGCGTCCGGGTCGACCTCCGTCAGAGCGCGGTGGATCGCGTCGACTCCGTCGCGTTCGAGCACCGCCTCCCACTTGGCCCGGACGACCGGGTCCGTGGCGGGAAAGGCCCATTCGTCGAGCAGTGATTGGACGTACATCATCGAACCGCCCACGATGATCGGCCGACGGCCACGGGATCGAATGTTCTCGACGTCGGCGACGGCAGCAGATTGGTAACGCGCCACCGTCGCGATATCGGTGACCTCGAGCACATCGAGCTGATGGTGCACGATGCCGCGGCGCTCCGGCACGGTCACTTTCGCGGTACCGATGTCCATCCCCCGGTATTGCTGCATCGCGTCGATGTTGACGATCTCCCCGCCCAGCTCCTCGGCCAGGTCCAGCGCCAGGTCCGATTTGCCCGCTGCGGTCGGTCCGATCACTGCCACCGGTGTCGTGGCCGAATCCTCGGCGGTCGCCCCGGTTTCGTCAGCCACGGGACCAGACTCCGACGAAGTATCCGACACCGAACGGTGCGCCCCGATACAGCTCGGTCGTCGAGACGGGGTCGGTTCCCACGAGTGCGGCGAGCATCTGCACGGCCGGTCGGCCCCGCACGCCGATCGCTGCGCAGAGGCCCTCGTCGAGCTCCGCGAGGGCGTCGACGTCGGCGGTGGCAAGAGCATCGTCGATGCGACGCTGCACGTCCGCGGCGCGCGAATCGAACGACCCCGGTGCCTTCGGGGTGAGGGTGTTCGCGCCGTCTGCCAGCACCAACACTCCCCACCTGTCGTCGGACGCGTCGAGTTCGCGGCGCAGTTGCATCCCAGCGTGCGAGCACCATCGTGCGCTCGCGTCCGCGGGTACCGTGCGGACCTCGATTGCCCTGTCGGCCGCCGCCGCACCGCGCAGCCAGCCGGCGAGGAGAACCGCCAGCGGCAACTCGGGGTCCGGCCCGGACCGTGCCGGCGAACCGGACAGCCGCACCTCCACATCGACGCCGTACCCACGCATGGTGCCGACCGTCGTCTCGTCGTAACGCCCCTCGCCGTCGTCGACGCCGACCGCGAGCCACCGGTCGGCCACCGCGGACAGCTGCTCGACAGCAGACACAGCAGCGGCCCGAAGCTCGGTTGCCTCGGCTGCTGCCCGGCCCATCAGTTCGGGGACCAGTAACGGCGGAGAGGGCACCAGGGCCGCGGCACAGAACACACGTATCACGCTAGTCGGTGACGCGACTTGGCCGGACGAGTCCACCTCGAACCGTCTGAGCTGTTTCAATGGTCCGATCGGTCGTCACCGAGTTCAATGGTGTCCAGATCGCGATCGTAGGCAGCCGTGACGCGCGGCAGAGATGAGGAACAATGACCGACCCGAACGCCGGTACCCCCACCACCCCCGACGCCCCGTCGTCGGTTGCACCCGCCGATCATTCCGGTGGTGACGCGACCATTACACCTTCGACCGGAGGACCCAAGCCAGGTGGCGGCCCCAAGCCCGGCGGCGGACCGAAGCCCGGCGGACCGAGTTCTGCTTCTCCTCGTCCCGGCGCACCCCGCCCCGGTGGCTCCTCGGCAGCCAAGCCACACCCGACGGCCGCGCATGTGCCCACCGTGGTCGCGCCGGCGAGCGATCCGAGCAAGTACGGCCGGGTCGACGACGACGGCACCGCGTGGGTGAGCACCTCGGACGGCGAGCGTCAGGTCGGCTCCTGGCAAGCGGGCGACGCAGCGGAAGGCCTCGCGCATTTCGGGCGGCGCTACGACGATCTGGCCACCGAGGTCGGACTGCTCGAAGCCCGATTGACGTCGGGTACCGGTGATGCCAAGAAAACCAAGGCTGCGGCCTCGGCGCTGCTGGAGAGCCTTCCGACGGCTGCGGTGATCGGCGACCTCGATCTGCTGGCTCGCCGACTCCACGCCGTCGTCGAGCACTCCGACGCAGCAGCGGCGGTCGCCAAGCAGGAGAAAGAGCTCGAACGCGCCGAGCACACTGCCCGTAAGGAAGCCCTCGCCGCCGAGGCCGAGCAGATCGGCAGTGAATCGACGCAGTGGAAGCATGCCGGGGATCGGCTGCGCGAAATTCTGGACGAATGGAAGACGATCCGCGGGGTGGATCGAAAGATCGACGATGCGCTGTGGAAGCGGTACTCGAAGGCCAGGGAGAACTTCAACCGGCGTCGTGGTGCGCATTTCGCCGATCTCGATCGGGAGCGAGGAGCAGCCAAGACCCGCAAGGAAGAGCTGGTCGAGCGCGCAAAAGCGTTGTCCTCGTCCACCGATTGGGGTCCCACTGCAGCCGCATTCCGAGACCTGTTGGTGGAGTGGAAAGCGTCGGGCCGAGCTCCGCGGGACGCCGACGACGCATTGTGGAAGAACTTCAAGGCCGCCCAGGACGTGTTCTTCGCGGCACGCAACGCCGCGGCGTCGGAGCGCGACGCGGAATTCGAGGCCAACGCCGAGGCCAAGGAAGCATTGTTGGCGAAGACACATATCGATCCGAGCAAGGACCTCGACGCTGCTCGTGCGGCGCTGCGTGATCTGCAGGACAAGTGGGACGCCATCGGCAAGGTTCCGCGCGAGAAGATGCAGGAACTCGAAGGCAAGCTCCGCGCGATCGAGAAGACCGTCCACGACGCCGTGGAGTCTCAGTGGCGTCGGTCCGACCCCGAGGCGGTTGCCCGCGCGGCTCAGTTCCGTGAGCGAGTGGCCCAGTTCGAGGATCAAGCGGCCAAGGCGACGGCGGCAGGCAAGACCAAGGACGCCGAACGGGCGCGTGCGCAGGCCCAGCAGTGGCGTGAATGGGCCGATGCCGCGGAAAGTGCCGTCGACGAGTTGTGACCTGCAGTGCGGGCGGCCACATGAACTCAGGGGTTCGAGTGGCCGTCCCACAGGCGTAGCTTCTGCTCGCCCGACGCCGCCGCGATACGGCGCTGTTCCTGAGCGGCGAGCTGAGAGTTGGTCTTGTTCCATACGGCTTTGAGCCAATGGAACGTCAGCACCATCACCGCGATCCACGCAATGACGAGACCGATGCCCGGTCCGCCGCCCTGCAGGTTGTCCGGCACGGTCTGCCGCGTCCAGATCGAGAGCATCCCGTACACCGACGACACCGCACACCCGGCGAGGGCGGCCCAGGCCAGCGCCCAGACGCGGGTGACCAGCGCGAGCACCGACATCACCACACCGAACGTCAGCACCAGCACGACGAAAACGCGCGACGGCAGGGCAATCGATTCCGCGACCGCTGCGTCGCTGCCCGTCAGCACGTCGAATCCGGTGGCCGATCCGGTGTGCGGCAACGCGAACGTGACCAACAGAACCAGCACAAGACCGGCCACCACCATGGCTCGCGCTCCCGGATCCAGCTCGGTCATCACCGCTCGCTCGGTTCGTCCGAGTTCCTCGGCGGTTCGCGAGGGTACGACGCGATCGGGTCCATCTGTGTCTGTCATACGGTGCATCCTGTCTGAACCGGAAGCGGTGCCGGGGCACCGATCGAGGGAAGTCCGAGACCGACCCCGATCGGGGCCGTCTTCGGCATGATGCCGCGTTCGTGGGCGTCGCCTGCCGCGGTCCGTCGGTGCGTCAGCACTCCGGCGTCGGCGATCAGGTGGTACGGGGCCGCGGCGGTCAGGGTCGTCGTGACGACGTCGCCCGGGCGAATGTCGCCCGCCCGCTCGGCGTCGACGGCGAAGTGCACCAGTCGGCCGTCCCTGGCTCGTCCGCTCATCCGATGAGTTGCGTTGTTCTTGCGCCCCTCACCGGTGGCGACGAGCAATTCGACCTCGGTGCCGATCAGGGCCTGATTCGCGGCCAGGACGATCTCCTCCTGCAACGCGATCAACCGCAGATACCGTTCCTGTACAACCTCTTTCGGTACCTGATCGGGCATGTCGGCCGCCGGGGTGCCCGGCCGCTTGGAGTACTGGAAGGTGTACGCGTTGGCGAACTTCGCACGCCGCACCACCTCGAGCGTCTGCTCGAAGTCTTCTTCGGTCTCACCGGGGAAACCGACGATGATGTCGGTGGTGATGGCCGCGTGCGGCATGGCCGCGCGAACCTTGTCGATGATGCCGATGAACTTCGTCTGTCGATAGGACCTGCGCATCGCCTTGAGGATTCGGTCCGAGCCGGACTGCAGCGGCATGTGCAGAGTGGGACAGATGTTCGGGGTCGATGCCATCGCCTCGATGACGTCGTCGGTGAACTCGGCCGGATGCGGAGACGTGAACCGCACTCGCTCGAGTCCTTCGATGGATCCGCACGCGGTCAGCAGCGCGGCGAACGCCCCGCGGTCGCGAGGCAGATCGGGGTCGGCGAACGAGGCACCGTAGGCGTTGACGTTCTGCCCCAGCAGCGTCACCTCGAGCACGCCCTGGTCCACCAAAGCCTGTACCTCGGCAAGGATGTCGCCCGGCCTGCGGTCGATCTCCTTGCCGCGCAGCGCCGGAACGATGCAGAACGTGCAGGTGTTGTTGCAGCCCACCGAAATCGATACCCAGCCGGCGTACGCGGACTCCCGCTTGGCCGGCAGGGTGGACGGGAAGGCGTCGAGAGACTCGAGTATCTCGACCTGAGCCTGCTCGTTGTGCCGGGCGCGCTCGAGCAGTACCGGCAGCGACCCGATGTTGTGCGTACCGAAGACCACGTCCACCCACGGAGCCCTGTCCACGACGGTGTTGCGGTCCTTCTGTGCCAGGCAACCGCCGACGGCGATCTGCATGTTGGGGTTCCGCGTCTTCGCGGGCCGGAGCATGCCGAGATTTCCGTACAGCTTGTTGTCCGCGTTCTCGCGTACAGCGCACGTGTTGAACACGACGAGATCTGCGTCGGTACCGGCGTCGGCGGGCACGTAACCGGCCTCTTCGAGCAGCCCGGACAGGCGTTCGGAATCATGAACGTTCATCTGGCAGCCGTGTGTGCGCACCTCGTAGCTGCGGGCACCTGCCGCCGATGGGGCACTGGCCGTCTCGGGGTCGACGCTCCCGCGATCGGTCACGTCCACGGTCGAAAAAACACTCGTTTGCACCCCTTCAGGGTACGTCCATCGCACGGGCGGACACGCCGGGGTCACGGGGCCCTCCGCGGACTGTGCAGGCGCTAAGCGTGCCGACAGTAAAGTTTCCATTACATAATCGAAGACTGCGGGCGAAAACGCCGGTCGGCGAGGAAACTACGCATAGGGTTTCCACCTATGACGCACGCCACCGACGCCCCGGCAGCGACACCACCGCCGGGCGCCCCTTCGATGATCTCGCTCAAATCCGTCGACAAGCACTTCGGTGATCTGCACGTACTCAAGGACATCAATCTCGAAGTGCCGGCCGGCCAGGTCGTCATCGTCGTGGGTCCGTCCGGATCCGGCAAGTCGACGCTGTGCCGGACGATCAACCGGTTGGAGCCGATCGATTCCGGTGCCATCGAGGTCGACGGGGATCTACTCCCCGCCGAGGGCAAGGCCCTCGCTGCACTGCGTGCGGATGTCGGCATGGTGTTCCAGTCGTTCAACCTCTTCGCACACAAGACCATTCTGCAGAACGTCATGCTGGCACCGATGAAGGTGAGAAAGCTCAAGAAGGACGAGGCCGAGAAGAGCGCACTGGCTCTGCTCGAACGCGTCGGCATCGCCAACCAGGCAGACAAGTACCCGGCTCAGCTGTCGGGTGGTCAGCAACAGCGCGTGGCCATCGCCCGCTCACTCGCCATGAACCCCAAAGTGATGCTCTTCGACGAGCCCACCTCGGCCCTGGATCCGGAGATGGTCAACGAGGTACTCGACGTCATGACCTCGCTGGCCAAGGAGGGCATGACAATGCTCGTCGTCACCCACGAGATGGGCTTCGCCCGCAAGGCAGGCGACCGAGTCATCTTCATGGCCGACGGTGCCGTCGTCGAGGACACCGATCCCGAAACCTTCTTCAAGTCCCCGAAGTCCGAACGCGCCAAGGACTTCCTCGGCAAGATCCTCGGTCACTGATCAGATTCACCGCTCGTCCCCGTACGTACGACCTATCCGAAGGACATTCACTGTGAGAATCACCCGACCGCTTCGCCTCGGTGTCGCCATCGCCGCTCTGTCCATCGTCGCCACCGCCTGCGGCGGCGGCGAAGAAGCGCGCACCATCTCGAGCAGCGCCGAGAACGGCAGCCTCATCGTCGGCATCAAGTTCGATCAGCCGGGCCTCGGCCTCCGCAATCCGGACGGCTCGTTCAGCGGCTTCGACGTCGAGGTGGCCAAGTACGTCGCAGGCAAGCTCGGTGTCGACGAGGCGAACATCGAATTCAAGGAATCCCCGTCCGCGCAGCGCGAGACGCTGATCCAGAACGGTGAGGTCGACTACATCGTCGCCACCTACTCCATCACCGACACCCGCAAGGAGAAGGTCGGCTTCGCCGGACCGTACTTCGTGGCAGGTCAGTCGCTCCTGGTGAAGCAGGACAACACCGACATCACCGGTCCCGATTCACTCGAGGGCAAGAAGCTGTGCTCGGTCACCGGTTCCACTCCGGCACAGAACATCGCCGACGAGTACCCGGGAGTCCAGCTTCAGCCGTTCGACACCTACTCCGCCTGCGTCGAAGCACTGCGCAACGGCACCGTGGACGCCGTCACCACCGACGACATCATCCTTGCCGGTTACGCCGCTCAGTCCCCCGGTCAGTTCAAGGTGGTCGGTGAGCCCTTCACCACGGAGAACTACGGCATCGGCCTGAACAAGGACGACACCGACGGACGCAACAAGATCAACGACGCCATCGAAGAGATGGTGACCAGCGGTGCCTGGGAGCAGGCGTTCAACGACACCGTCGGCGCGTCGGGCTACCCGCTGCCGAGCCCGCCCACCGTCGAC
Organism: Rhodococcus sp. 05-2256-B1; assembly: GCF_002258465.1. Classification (NCBI taxonomy): domain Bacteria; kingdom Bacillati; phylum Actinomycetota; class Actinomycetes; order Mycobacteriales; family Nocardiaceae; genus Rhodococcus; species Rhodococcus sp. 05-2256-B1. The sequence continues at coordinate 37,615 of NZ_NOZA01000031.1, forward strand.
CGCTACTGATCGACTGCTACTGATCGACCACGCCGTCGTGTCCCGCTCGTCGCGGGCGGGACACGACGGCTCGATCTCGCCGAGCCGTGAGGATCAACAAGCACCGTGAACCTATTGAGCAAGTACGGCGATCAACTGATCGACGCGTTCCTCTCGACCATCTACCTGACGTTGGCATCCCTCGTCGGTGCATTGGTCATCGGAACGATCATCGCCGCGATGCGCGTATCACCCATTCCGATTGCGCGCGGAATTGCGGCGACGTACGTCACCATCTTTCGTAACACCCCCTTGACCCTGATCATTCTGTTCACCTCGTTCGGGCTGTATCAGACAATGGGCGTTTCTCTGGCGTCGGAGTCCTCACCGACGTCACTCGACGACAACAACTTTCGATTGGCAATCCTCGGGCTGAGCATCTACACCGCGTCGTTCGTGGCCGAGTCACTGCGATCGGGCATCAACACCGTCCCGGTGGGGCAGGCCGAAGCGGGCCGCTCGCTGGGAATGACGTTCACCCAGAACATCTCGATCGTCGTTCTTCCTCAGGCGTTCCGCGCGGTGGTCGGCCCGCTGGGAAGCGTCGTGATCGCGTTGACGAAGAACACGACCATCGCATCGGTCATCGGCGTCGCCGAGGCGTCGTTCCTGATGAAGAACATGATCGAGAACGAGGCCGCGATCTTCGTCGTCGGCGGAATCTTCGCGCTCGGCTTCATGATCTTGACGCTCCCGACCGGGTTGCTGTTCGGCTACATCAGCAAGCGATTGGCGGTGTCATGATGAGTGATGCAGTAGCAGTTCTGTACGACGTTCCCGGACCCAAAGCGGTACTGCGATACCGCATTCTGACTGTCGTCGTCGCGGTGATCTCGCTCGGAATCGCATTTCTGATCTACCGCGCCCTCGACTCGAAGGGGCAGCTCACTGCCGAGAAGTGGGACCCGTTCCTCGAATCGACAACGTGGACCACGTACCTGTTGCCCGGTATTCAGGGAACTCTGGTCGCGGCGGCATTGTCGATCGTGTTCGCCCTGATTCTCGGTGCCGTCCTTGGCATCGGCCGCCTCTCGGATCACCGCGCTGTACGGATCGTCAGCGGTGCGATCGTCGAATTGTTCCGTGCAGTTCCCGTGCTGATCCTGATGATCTTCCTGTACGCGGTGTACGCCGATTACGAGGTCTTCAAGGTCAAGTACCTGGCGTTGGCCGCGGTGGTCACCGGCCTCACTCTGTACAACGGATCGGTCATCGCCGAGATCGTACGTGCCGGAGTCAATTCACTGCCGAAGGGTCAGCGCGAAGCCGCCTCGGCGCTGGGCATGCGCAAGAGCCAGGTCATGACCCTGGTACTGCTCCCCCAGGCCGTGACCGCGATGCTGCCCGCCATCATCTCGCAGATGGTGGTGGCACTGAAGGACTCGGCGCTGGGATACATCATCGGGTACGTCGAAGTCGTCCGTTCCGGTCAGCAGGTCGGCGCGTTCTACAGCAACTACCTCCCGTCGCTGATCATCGTCGCCGTCATCATGATCATCATCAACTCGGCGTTGACGAAACTGGCGACCGTTGTCGAGCGTCGTCTGCGATCGCGAAAGCGTAAGGGCGGCACCGCCGCTGTCGTGCCTGCACTCGACGGCGGTCAAGCGGCCTGAGCTCCGCACCGTTCGGCTACATAGCAGTATGGCCCGCAACACCGATGGTGTTGCGGGCCATACTGTTTCTCGACTACCTGGACTCGATGTGGACGATCACATCGAATCTGGGCCGTCGAAGTCTTCGGTGTCGGCTCCCACGCGATCGAGTTGTTCCTTGACCACGGCGAATGCCATTCCCTGCGAGTAGCCGCGGCGGGCCAGCATCCCGACCAACTTGCGCACCACTTTGTCGCGTTCGGCTCGTGCGTCGGGCCCGTTCGGATCCGGCAGATGCAGCGTTCGGAATCGTTTGCGCACCAACTCCGCAGCACGCTGCCGCTCGTCTTCGGCATCGATCAGATCCAGGGCGTTCACGGCCAACTCGTTGCTGACACCTTTGTTCCGCAGCTCCATGCTCAGGGCGCGTTTGCCCTTGCCGGAGTACTTGTGCCGAGATTGAACCCACTGCTCCGCGAACGACTCGTCGTCGACGAGTTTCGCCTTCTCGAGTCGGTCGAGCACTGCGGTGGAGACCTCGTGGGTGAAACCCTTCTTGGACAAGCTGGCTTCGAGTTCGTGTCTGCTGCGTGCCCGGTCGGTCAGCAGCCGAAGGCAGACGTCTTTCGCCTGCGCTTCGGTGCCGCCGCCGTTGTCTCGCTGCTGCACAGCGAACCCAGGTTAGAAGTCGACCGGAGCAGCTGCGGGCTCCTCTGCGGTGACGTCCGCACCGATCTGCAGCTTCTCCATGATCTTCTTCTCGATTTCGTCACGCACATCGGGATTCTCGAGCATGAACTTACGGGCGTTCTCCTTGCCCTGTCCGAGCTGATCGCCTTCGTAGGTGAACCACGAGCCCGACTTGCGGATGAACCCGTGCTCGACACCCATGTCGATCAACGAGCCTTCACGGCTGATGCCCTTGCCGTAGATGATGTCGAATTCGGCCTGCTTGAAAGGCGGGGCGACCTTGTTCTTGACGACCTTGACACGGGTGCGGTTACCGATGGCCTCGGTTCCGTCCTTCAGCGTCTCGATCCGACGGATGTCCAGACGTACCGAGGCATAGAACTTCAATGCCTTACCACCGGTGGTGGTTTCGGGGGAACCGAACATGACGCCGATCTTTTCGCGCAACTGGTTGATGAAGATCACGGTGGTGCCGGAGTTGCTCATGGCACCGGTGATCTTGCGCAGCGCCTGGCTCATCAGACGAGCCTGCAGACCCACGTGACTGTCACCCATCTCGCCTTCGATCTCGGCGCGCGGTACCAGTGCGGCCACCGAGTCGACGACGAGGATGTCGAGGGCACCGGAGCGAATCAACATGTCGGCGATTTCCAGGGCCTGCTCACCGGTGTCGGGCTGCGAGACCAACAGTGCGTCGGTGTCGACACCGAGCTTCTTCGCGTAGTCGGGGTCGAGCGCGTGCTCGGCATCGATGAACGCGGCGATTCCGCCGGCACGCTGAGCGCTGGCCACCGCGTGCAATGCGACGGTGGTCTTACCCGAGGACTCAGGACCGTAGACCTCGATGACTCGGCCGCGGGGCAGACCTCCGATGCCGAGTGCCACGTCGAGCGCGATCGATCCCGTGGGGATGACGGCGATGGGCTGACGGACCTCGTCGCCGAGGCGCATCACCGAGCCCTTACCGAAATTCTTGTCGATCTGCGCGAGTGCGAGATCGAGCGCTTTGTCGCGGTCGTATGCAGCCATCGTGAGCTCCCTGTGTCGTTTCGTTCAGCTGTGTCTGTCGATCAGCTTGTTGGCGGTAACGCTAGAACGGGGTACCGACAAGAAGTTCTTCGAGACCGGCCAGCAACCGTTGACATCAGCATAGGCGAACACGTGTTCGAGTCAACTACCACGGCTTTCGACACGCCGAGCGACTCGAGCCGATGCGGTGGAGCTACCAACGTTCCTTGGGCACATCGAACTCGTAACAGATCGACCGCCATACTTCCCGCGGGTCGACACCGTCTTCGATGGCCTGCGCGCCCGTCCGTCCGATACCGGACAGCACATGATCGGCGAGCAGGGAATTGCCTCGAACGGAGCCGAACTCCTCGGTGAGCAGTTCACGAAATTCGGTCAGACGCACATCGATCAGCCTAACGCCCGCCCTCGGCGTCGCTACCGGCGAGCACCTCGCGGCAGACCGAGACAGGATCCTCGACGTGATGCGCGCCTGCAGCCGCCGAGGTCGCTGCCGCCGCATGACGAGGGTCGGACAGCACGGCGGACACGGCGTCGGCAATTGCACCCGCGGTGGCGGGGCGCACCAGTACGGCACTCCCCTGCCGAACGGCCCGGTTCGCCAGCTCCCACTGATCGCCGCCGCCCGGCACGGTGACCACTGGAACTCCGTGGATGAGCGCCTTGGCCAACATGCCGTGACCACCTCCGCACACCACGACATCGGCGCGGCGCAGCAATTCGTCCTGGCGACCGAGTCCGGCATTCGCCCATTCCGGCACGTCGTCGGGGCCCCCGTCGAGCACCGAGGCCACTACCCGGACGCCTGTGCCGTCCAATCCCTTCAGAGCCATCTCCAACATTCCCTCGGCCCCGGTGAACGCCGTCGACGGGGCCACCATCACCAGCGGCGTATCGCCGGCGGGGACGTCGAGCAATTCGTCGGTGGGCTCCCACAGCAGTGGCCCCACCACATGGGCATCCCTCGGCCAGTCGGGCCGCGGCACTTCGAGTGCGGGAATGGTGGCGATGAGCCGAGCAGCCGGCCCGGGATCGCGTGCGGGGAGTCCGATGCTCACTCGGGCGTCGGCGCGCTGTTGCTGCCCGCGGGCGATAGAGCGCGCCGTCAACGCGCGCATCACCGTATCGCGAAGACGACCCCGAACACCGCGTCCGGGCGCGAGCCCACTTCCGATGGGCGGCAACCCCTTCGATGGCGAATACAGCGGGTGGGGCGAGAGCTCGACCCAGGGAATTCCCAATCGCTCGGCAGCCATTCCGCCTCCGGCCGTGAGAATATCGGAGACCACCAGATCGACGTTCTCGCGCTCGAGGTCCGGCAACAGTTCTGTCGCGACATAGGCTGCGCGCGAATGAATTCGCTGCCCGGCATCGAGATCGTCGTCCTCCGGTCGCGGCAGCAGGCCACCCAGTGGGAGCGTGCGAAGACCGGCCGCTCTGGCGTCGCCGACCCACCGGCTTCCGGTGAACAGGACCGGATCGTCACCCGCCCGCTCGAACAACAGCGACAAGGCGATAGCGGGAAACGCATGTCCTGGGTCCGGGCCGGCCACCACTGCTACTCGCACGCGCTCAGCGTGCCACATCGCCGCGCTGGACGATCACCGATCGTGCCGGGCAGCGGCACCGACGGTCAGGCTTTGTCGGGACGAAGGTAGGCGTCGACGGCGTCCGCCATCTGGCGTACCACCTCTCCACCCGGAACCCGTTCGGACACCATCTCGGCGGACTGGACGGCGGACTGGACCATGAGCAGGACGAGCGTCGCCAGGGTATTCGGATCCCCGTCGCGGATCGACGAATCACGTTGTCCCGCTTCGACAAGACGCGCCACCGCATCGATGATCAACGATTGGCTGGTACCGAGGCGGTGCAGAATGTAGGTCGCGAGCACGTCCGAGTCCGACCGCAGAATCTTGACGAACAGCGGATGCTGCCTTATTCGATCTCCCGCCTGAACCACAGCAACGACGATCTGCTCGCGTCCGGACGTGGTGGCGTCGAAGTCGGGAATCAGGGCAGCGATCTCACGGGTGAGCAGGCTCGACACCACTGCTCGGGTATCGGCCCACCGCCGGTACACCGTGGGCCTGCTGACTTTGGCGCGTCGTGCGATCTCGGCGAGGGTCGTACGCTTGACTCCTCGTTCGAGGATGCACGATCGTGCGGCGTCGAGAACGGTGTCCTCCACCGACTTCTCGGGTGCTGCCTCCGGGGAGGACTCGACCGAGGCGGGAGTCGACACCTGCTGCTCGATCACAGATCACCCTTCGCACAACGGTCGGAAGTAAAGTACTTCACTCGGAAACATTTCGTGTCGTTACTATACCTCACAGTAACAGCGACACCATGTCGCACAGTGACCGTCGGCCCGTCCGTCCGTATTCTTCGGTGCCATTGTCGGGTGCCGATCACGCCGCCGACCTCCGCAGGAAACCTCGACCCTGGCAAGCTGATCGAGTGACCGACGAATTCGAGCTTGCATGACGCGATCGGTGACCGTTCTGACCAATCCCACGGCCGGCGGTGGTCGAGCAGTCCACGCAGCACGGCGCGCCGTGACGCGTCTGCGCGAGCGTGAACTCGACGTCTCGACCGTCGAGGGCCGAACGGCGGGTGATGCGCTGGAGTTGTTGAAGCGAGCCGTCGGGTGCGGGACGGATGCCGTCGTTGCCGTGGGCGGCGACGGGGTCGTCAATCTCGCGTTACAGGTGATCGCGGGAACCGACACTCCGCTCGGACTGATTCCTGCGGGCACAGGCAACGATTTGGCCCGGACGCTCGGGGTCCCCCTCGACGATCCCACCCGCGCAGCGGATCTCGTGGTCGACGGAGTCGTGACGTCGATAGATCTCGGTAGGGTCGGGACGCGCTGGTTCGGTACGGTCCTGTCGAGCGGCTTCGATTCACTGGTCACCGAGCGCGCCGGCCGCCTGCAGTGGCTTGCCGGCCCGCTGCGGTACAACGCGGCCATGATATTGCAGTTGGCTGCTCTCCGAACACTTTCGTACACAATAGAATTGGATGACGCCGAGCTGCACCTGGATGCCGTTCTCGTCGCCGTCGGAAATGGCAGCAGCTACGGCGGCGGCATGGCCATCTGCCCGACCGCACGAGTGGACGACGGGCTGTTCGCCATCACTGTCGTCCGGGATGTGAGTCGAACGCGATTGCTTGCGCTGTCGCCGACGTTGTATCGGGGTGCCCACGTCGACCTTCCGGAGGTCGAGGTCTACAGCGCCCGGAACGTGACCGTGCACTGCGACGACATGGTGGCGTACGCAGACGGCGAACGCATCGCAGAATTACCCGTCACGATCGAATGCGTGCCGCGTGCGTTGCGAGTGTTCGTCGGAGCGGATTCCCCACTGCGCACGTAACGCGGTCGGCAGTCAGTATTTCAGCGACGAACGGTCGTGACCGGAGGAGATGGCCTTGTACAGCCACACCAGCCCGAAGACGATGGCCCCGGCCACGACCAACCAGAACAAGCCCTTGATGATGCTGCCCAGCAAGGCAAGTGCGATCCAGACGAGAACGATGAATCCGAGAATCTTCCAGAACATGAACGGCTCCTACCGTGTGACGCGCACCGGGTCGTATCGCGCTATGTCGATACTGGCAGCCGATCACGGCGAACACATCGGGGTGAACCCTGATCTTCTCACCGGTGTCGTGACCGGATTTCGTCGAGTTCGGTGAGCGCGTCGGCCCACCCTTGCAGTCGATCGGTGGCAGACAACAATTCTCGGCGATGAGATTCCACCACGTTCTTCGACGTGGACCCGGCCGGTCCGGTCATCCGTGCTGCAGCGGCGACGAGATCCTCGTACTGATCCACTCCGGCAGCGAGATCGCTTGCCGCAGCCTCGATTCCGGGCCGCAGATGCGTGCGTGTCGACGAGCTTGCCGCTCCCGCACGTTCGAGGGCCGCAATATCGACGGCAACACCTTCCAAGCCCCTCACCGCATCCGAGGCAACGCCGATCATCTCTTCGACGTCCTCGGCGGCGATGGTGCCCGATCGCGCCAGAATTCCGAGCAGCTCGAACAGACTCTGCTCTGCGCCTGCCAAACGTGACATCGGCTCGAAGGCGGCAGATCCACGCTGCGGTAACGAACGCCTGCCGGGCAGTCCCACCGGAACCGGTTGACCTCGCAGTCGCCGCAAACGACCGAAGGCGAACACAGCAGGAACGGCCAACAGCGCGGCAGAACCACCACCGACGAACAGAGTCCATTCCGGAGCCGACAAGGCTGCGATCCCCGCAGTACTCACCGCAGTGGTCGTCGACGCGGCCCCGAACCTGATACTTCGCCGGCGAGCCCGTCGAATCTTCTTCAGGTGCTTGGCACGTGGATCCTTACGACGGCCGGCGGCATCGAGCAGTGAGGTTCCTGCGGCCCGCGCTGTCTCGGCCAGAGACCGGACCACCGCTCCGGATTCGGCAACGGCGGCTGTCACCGTCTCCCTGTCCAGCGAAACGGCCGGCCGCTTACGCGACCGGCCGGGTTCGTGATTCTTGTTGCTCATGCGTCGGAACTACTGTCTACTCGAACGAACTTCGCGTTCGGTCGATCACGCCTGTGCCGGCGGCTCGGGCGTTGCGTCCGGGGCCTTGGCGATCGACGGCTTGGCGGCGGAATTACCCGTGGGCAGGGAGTCACCGGCCATGGAGGCACGGATCTGCTCGAGCCGACTGTGACCGGCCATCTGCACAGATGCCTGCTGAACCTCGAGCATGCGTCCAGACACGGAGTTCTGAGCGAGCTCGGCGGAACCGAGCGCGTCTGCGTAGCGACGCTCGATCTTGTCGCGTACCGCATCGAGACTCGGGGTGTTTCCCGGTGCCGACAACGTGCTGTCCATCGAGCGCAGCGATTCGCTGACCTTCTCCTGCATCTTCGCCTGCTCGAGCTGGCTGAGCAGTTTGGTGCGCTCGGCGACCTTCGACTGCAGGGCCATCGCGTTCTGCTCGACGGCTTTCTTGGCCTGTGTGGCAGCCTGCAGAGACTGGTCGTGCAGAACCTTGAGGTCCTCGACGCTCTGCTCGGCAGTCACGAGCTGAGCCGCGAACGCCTCGGCCGCGTTGGTGTACTGCGTGGCCTTCTCGACGTCACCTGCAGTGGCGGCCTGATCGGCCAGCGTCACGGCCTGACGAGCGTTGGCGTTGAGCTTCTCGACCTCGTCCAGCTGCCTGCTGAGCTTCATTTCGAGCTGACGCTGATTGCCGATGACGGACGCCGCCTGCTGCGACAGCGCCTGGTGCTGCCGCTGCGCGTCTTCGATCGCCTGCTGAATCTGAACCTTGGGGTCGGCCTTCTCGTCGATCTTGGAATTGAAGAGCGCCATCATGTATTTCCAGGCCTTGACGAAAGGATTAGCCATGGGGTGGTCCTGCCTCCATCTGTTGCGCCGCGGTGGCCGCGTACGGGTCGGCTGCTGTCGCAGTGACCGAAATGAACCTGTCAGTGCAGTGATGTTCGGGTGATTCGGTGGGGCCGGCAGCCGACTTCGGCTACTCGTTCGATCTTAGGCGGCGGCGAGAGCTCTGGCAGCAGGTGCCGGAATCACGACTCGTGTATCTCCGTCGATGCGGGTGGCCACAGCCGATTCCTCGGCACGGACAGCAGCGGTGGATGCATCCGACAGCGTGATACTCACGTCGCTCATCACGTCGGAGAGAGGAACGGCGAGAGCATCGCAGATCGCTGCGAGCAGTTCGCTCGACGCTTCCTTGCGACCACGCTCCACCTCGGAGAGGTAGCCGAGGCTCACACGCGCGGTGTTCGAGACTTCACGCAGGGTGCGGCTCTGTGCGACGCGAGTACGCCGCAAACTGTCGCCGAGTGCTTCACGCAATAGCAGCGCCATCTCGCTCCTCCTCGTTGGTGCTGTTGCCGACGACTGTGCCGTCGAGACGACCACGTTCGTATCGTTCGTTCGGAGCCGTCGTAGGGTCAACGTCCCAGCCGGCCCGATTGGTTCCCGACCCTATATGCCCGTCGCCTCCGACACGCGCCGAAGGGGCTCCGACACGGCTGTCAGAACTGTAACTTCCCGCATCGCCTCGTGGACGCCCGTCGAATGCACTCACACCGAGGACACACCCCGGCGCAACCGAATCGCCTGAACCACGTAGTCCAGGCCGGTGTACACGGTCAGCAGAACCGCCAGAGCCATCAGCGCCACCGCCACTGGATCGACTGCGCTGGGCAGCGGACACAGATACACGCCGATCGCGAATGTCTGGACCAGTGTCTTGACCTTGCCGCCACGACCGGCCGGAATGACTCCGTGACGAATGACGGCGAAACGGACCGCAGTGATGCCTATTTCGCGTACCCCGATGATCGCCGTCACCCACCAGGACAGATCGCCCAACATCGACAGTCCGACGAGGGCAGCGCCGATCAGCGCCTTGTCGGCGATGGGGTCGGCCATCTTCCCGAAATCGGTGACGAGTCCGTACTTGCGGGCGAGTTGGCCGTCGATCCGGTCGGTGATGGCCGCTGCGGCGAAGATCGCCGTCGCCGCCAACCGCCACGAGGTGTCGTGACCGTCTCCGACGAACAGTGCCGCAAGAAAGACCGGAACCAGAGCGATGCGCAGCACGGTCAGCACGTTGGCGATGTTGAGCAGCGGGACGGCGTCCGATCCGCCCGGAGCAGCGTTGCCGTGCGGCAGCCCCGCACTGGGCGAGGCACCGCCGGATGGAACACCGTGGCCCGGCGCTGTCGGGCCGGTCACGAAGCCGCTTCTCGGCCGCGGACCGGACATTCGATGGTGTGTGGGCGTTCGGGCAGCACCGACCCGTCGAGACGGGGACACTGCTCGCTGAACGACACACGGAAAGTTTATCGGTTGCATCGGTGACTACTGTTCACCACATGACTTCTGGGCCGAATCGGGCGAGTCGCGACACTGCCGATCCCGAATCCGACGAGTATTCCGACACCGTGGACGGCACGTCCATCGGCGACGCCACCCTGGTCGTGCGTCGAGCCCGAACCTCCGACATTCCCGAGATCAAGCGGCTGATCGACATCTACGCGGGCCGAATCCTGCTCGAGAAGAACCTGGTGACGCTGTACGAGGCAGTGCAGGAGTTCTGGATTGCCGAGCGCGCAGGCGAAGTCATCGGATGCGGAGCTCTGCACGTGCTCTGGGCGGACCTGGGTGAGGTACGCACGGTGGCAGTCGACCCCGCAGCCAAGGGGCACGGAGCCGGCCACCTGATCGTCGCCAAACTCATCGAGGTGGCACGCGAGCTCGCGCTGCAGAAGGTGTTCGTGCTGACCTTCGAAGTGGATTTCTTCGCCCGGCACGGCTTCTCCGAAATCGAGGGAACGCCCGTCACTGCCGAGGTGTACGCGGAGATGTGCCGGTCCTACGACACCGGCGTCGCAGAGTTTCTCGACCTGAGCTACGTCAAGCCGAACACATTGGGCAACACGCGCATGCTGCTCTCGCTCTGACAGAATTCTCCGGACACCCCTCGAATCCGGAAGTGAGCTCCATGCCCCTGATCGCCGTCACCTACACGTACTCCCCCACGACCACCGAGGGCCGCGACACCCATCGCGCCGCACACCGGGCGTGGCTGGCCGACTTGTTGGAGAAGAAGACGCTCGTCTCCAGTGGCCCGTTCGCCGACGACAGCGGCGCTCTGCTGCTCGTGGACGGCCCGGACGCCGCATCCGTGAAATCACTGTTCGCCCAGGATCCCTTCGCGGTCGAGAACCTCATCGAGTCGGCAGACTTCCACGAATGGACACCGGTGATGGGCGCGTTCACGGCCTGAGTCTGCTCGCCCACCCGTTCTGCGTGAATGGACCATTGCACCGCCCAGACGGCTGCAATGGTCCATTCACGCAGGTGTAGAGCCCGTCAGAACTCCTCGGACGCCGGCTGCTCGTCCGGGTCCCCGCCCTTGATGGACCACAGCAATCCGTCGAGTTCGTCGGGCTTGACGAGTACTTCGCGGGCTTTCGAGCCCTCGCTCGGACCCACGACGCCGCGGTTCTCCATGAGGTCCATCAGTCGTCCTGCCTTGGCGAATCCGACCCGTAGCTTGCGCTGCAGCATCGACGTGGAACCGAACTGGCTGGTGACGACGAGTTCGACGGCTTGCAGCAGCACGTCGAGGTCGTCACCGATGTCGGGGTCGACGTCCTTCTTGTCCGAGACCTTCGCGGCGGTGACGGTGTCGTTGTACTCGGGCTCGGCCTGATTCTTGGCGAAGTCGACGACGGCCGAGATTTCCTCGTCCGTGATGAACGCACCCTGCAGACGCGTCGGCTTGCCCGCACCCATCGGCAGGAACAGCGCGTCGCCCATGCCGATCAATTTTTCGGCTCCGGGCTGATCGAGGATGACTCGCGAGTCGGTCAACGACGACGTGGCGAATGCCAGACGTGAGGGCACGTTCGTCTTGATCAGACCGGTGACGACGTCGACGGACGGACGCTGCGTGGCGAGCACCAGGTGGATACCTGCGGCGCGCGCCTTCTGGGTGATGCGCACGATCGCTTCCTCGACGTCGCGAGGAGCGGTCATCATCAGGTCGGCAAGCTCGTCGACGATGGCCAGGATGTAGGGGTACGGCCGGTAGACGCGTTCGCTGCCCAACGGTGCGGTGATCTCGCCGGACCGCACCTTCTTGTTGAAGTCGTCGATGTGCCGGACCTTGTTGATCTGCATGTCCTGGTAGCGCTGCTCCATCTCCTCGACCAGCCAGGCCAGGGCCGCGGCAGCCTTCTTCGGCTGCGTGATGATCGGCGTGATGAGGTGCGGGATGCCCTCGTACGGCGTCAACTCGACCATCTTCGGGTCGATCAGAATCATCCGGACCTCGTCGGGTGTCGCCCGTGCCAGCAGCGACACGAGCATCGAGTTCACGAAGCTCGATTTACCCGAACCGGTGGATCCCGCCACCAGCAGGTGCGGCATCTTCGCCAGGTTGGCACTGACGAAATCGCCTTCGATGTCCTTGCCGAGTCCGATCACCAGAGGGTGGTGATCCTTGCGGGTCGACGGGGCGGTCAGCACATCGGCCAGGCGGACCATCTCGCGATCCGAGTTCGGCACCTCGATACCGACGGCGGACTTGCCGGGGATCGGGGCGAGCAATCGCACGTTGTCGGTCGCGACCGCGTAGGCGATGTTGCGAGCCAGCGCAGTGATCTTCTCGACCTTGACGCCCGGTCCGAGCTCCACCTCGTAGCGGGTGACCGTCGGTCCGCGGGTGAATCCGGTGACCGCAGCGTCGATCTTGAACTGCTCGAGTACCTCGGAGATGGCCTCGATCATCGCGTCGTTCGCCTGGCTGCGCGTCTTGGGCGGATCGCCGTCGATGAGCAGCGACAACGACGGCAGCGTGTAGTCGCCGTCGACGACGCGATCGACGACGATCTTGTCGTCGTCGGCAGCCGGCTTGGGTTCGGCGGCCTTGACGATCGGCTTGGGCTTCGGCCGCGGGGGCGCGGCAGGCTCGGGCACCGGGACCGGTGCGGCCGCGGCAGGCGTCATGACCTCGGTGGGGGCCTCCGGTGCCGGTGCAGGGGTCTTGCGAGCGCGTGATGGCTTGACGACCGGGATGTGCTCCTCGGTCGGGTAGTTGTCGTACGGGTCGGTGGTGCCGTGCACCGGGTATCCGTCGGCGTCGAAGTTCGAGTCGTAGTCGCCGTAGCCCTCGTCGCCGAATTCCGAACCGAAATCGGCCGGGTCGTACTCGTCGTATTCGTCGCCTCGACTGTCGGTACCGAACAGTGCCCGCATCCGGTCCGGTACGTCTCGTACCGTGGTGCCGGTGAGCAGCAGCACGCCGAACAGGCCGGCGAGCAGCAGCAACGGTACGGCGAGCCACACCGTCAGGCCGTCGGCGATGGGTCCTCCCGCAACGTAGCCGACGAAGCCCGCTCCCTCGGACCGGCCGGTGGCGTCGGTCGGTGACCCCGCCGCCATGTGCCACAGCCCGAGAACGGGCAAGCCCAGCAGTATCGAGCCCAGAACCAGGCGTGGTCTGACGTCGGGGCGAGGCTCCGAACGCATCAGCACGACGGCGATCGCGACCCCCAGCACGGGTGCGACATAGCCGGCGTCGCCGATCACGGCACGGATCCCTACCTCGATCCACTCACCGACCGGGCCGCCGGCACTGAACCACACGCTTGCGGCGACGACTACGCTGACGGCGATGAGCCCGAGGGCGATTCCGTCACGTCGGTGACCGTGCTCGATGTCCGCGGCCTTGCTGACGGTGCGTGTGGTGGCACCGACACCTCGTGCCGCCATCGACCATGTGGACGCGATTCCGCGACCGATCGCGTCGAGCGCACCGCGGGACTTCTTCTTCGCGGGGGGCCGCCGCGACGCCGCACCTCTCGCAGGTGCCTTACCGCGAGACGATGCGCTTGCCCGCGTGGTCGCCGGGTTGCGCGGTGCGGTGGGCTTCTTCGGTGTCGTGACGGTTCGAGCCGTGCGGCCGGTACCGGACTTACGAGAGGTACCGGACGCGCGCGAGGAGCCGGATCCGCTGGATCCGGCCCTGGCGGTGGAGGTGCTGGTCTTTCCTGCCATGCCCCCAGGCTAGTCGCAACAGCCCCGTCGAAACCATCCGCAACACCAGTAACAACGACGGATGTGCGTCAGAAACTCAGGTCGAGCGCCTTCACGGCGGCGACATCGTTCGCAGAACCTTCGTACACGACCTCTACCTGGTCCCGACCGAATGCATAGAGAAGGAGCTCTGAGGGTTCCCCCACCACCGTCACACCCGGGCCCGAGCCACCCTTGAAGGTGGCCTGTCGGCCGTCCGGGGTGCGGACATGCACCGGAACCGGTGCCGAGCGGTGCCCTGCTCGTCCGATCAACCGCACCTGGGGCCACAGTCGGGACTCGACCGCGCTGGGCAGAACCCGTCGGGTCCAGTTCCCTTCCGCGCGGCGCAGATCCTCGTGATGCACGAACATCTCACCGAGGTTGATCAGCGGATCCAGCAGGGCGAACGGCGACCACATCGGCGGCCCGGTGCGAACGTCCTCGACCACCGACGCGAACGGTCGATTCGCGACGGAACGCTGAACCCGCTCCGTGTATCCGGACAACGGACCGAGAAAGATACCCGGCGACGCATCGAGCCGCCGTTCGCGAACGACGAGGTGCGCGGCCAGATCGGCAGCAGTCCACTCACCACACAGTGTCGGCGCATCGGGACCGACGTCGAGAAGGGTCCGAACTAGCTGGGAACGTTCATCCTGGGCACGGCTCACGTACTCCAGGCTACGGCTACACCGAAGGAGCGGCATCCTGCCGGGAGACCTACTCCTTCGTCTGGGTAACCTCCCAACAGTGCCGGTATCGGAAATTCTCGTCATCCTGCTCGCCGGCCTCGGGGCCGGTGCAATCAACGCCGTCGTCGGTTCGGGCACGTTGATCACGTTCCCCACCCTGGTCGCGTTCGGCTATCCCCCGGTGGTCGCCACGATGTCCAACGCCATCGGACTGGTGGCGGGAAGCGTCTCGGGTACCTGGGGGTATCGCCGGGAACTTCGCGGACAATGGCACCGACTGCGTTGGCAGCTTCCCGCCTCTTTCTTCGGCGCACTCGGTGGCGCGTGGCTGCTGTTGCATCTGCCCGAAAAAGTATTCGCCTCTGTCGTTCCGGTGTTGCTCATCGGTGCGTTGATTCTCGTTGTCGCACAACCGAAGATCCAGGCCTGGGCCAAACGTCGGTCCGAGGCGGCCGGCAAGGCGGCCGGCCACATCGGCCGCGGCCGCATGGCACTGGTCACCGTCGGCACTCTGCTGGTCGGAATCTACGGCGGCTATTTCACTGCAGCACAAGGAATCCTGCTCATCGGAGTGATGGGCGCGCTGCTCCCCGAATCCATGCAGCGCATGAACGCTGCCAAGAACTTGCTCTCGCTGGTGGTGAATGTCGTTGCAGCAGTTGCTTTCACGATTTTCCGATTCGACGACATCAGCTGGCAGGCCGCCGGTCTGATCGCGGTCGGCTCCCTCATCGGCGGAGCGGTGGGAGCACGCTACGGCCGCCGGCTGTCGCCGGCGGCCCTGCGCGGTGCCATCGTCGTCCTCGGCCTCATCGGCCTGTGGCGACTGCTCGTCTGAACTCTAGGACTGCGGTTGCGGCTTGACCGCGATGATCGTCGGAACGATCATCGGCTTACGCCGGTACTTGTCCGCTACCCACCGGCCCACGACGCGGCGGACGGCCTGAGCGATCCGGTGGGTGTCGGACACTCCGTCCGAGGCCAGCCGCTGCAGCTCGGCCTCCACGAGCTGGCCGGCCTCTTTCAGGGCCGCCGGGTCGTCGGAGAAGCCGCGACCGGACACCTCGGGCGCGGTCACTGCACGACCGGTGGCCGAATCGACGGCAACGCTGATCGCGATGAAGCCGCCCTCGCCGAGCACCAGACGATCCGACAGCGTCGAATCTCCGACATCGCCGACCGACAACCCGTCGACGTAGACGTGACCGACAGGGACCTGCCCGACGATCTCGGCGAGCCCGTCGACCATGTCGACAACGACGCCGTCCTCGGCGAGCACGATCCGGTCCTCGGATACACCGGTCGCCTTTGCCAGAGCGGCATTGGCCCGCAGGTGACGCCACTCGCCGTGTACCGGCATGGCGTTGGTCGGCCGCACTGCGTTGTAGAGGTACAGCAATTCGCCTGCCGATGCGTGACCCGAGACGTGCACCTTCGCGTTCTGCTGCGTCACGACGGTCGCGCCACGCTTGGCGAGGCCGTTGACCACTGCGAACACGGAGTTCTCGTTGCCCGGGATCAGCGACGACGCCAGCACCACGAGATCGTTGGCTTTGACGTTGATCTGACGGTGCTCGCCGCGCGCCATCCTGGACAGCGCCGACAACGGCTCGCCCTGCGAACCGGTGGAGATGAGTACCAACCGGTCGTCGGGAAGCGTTGCGGCGGTATCGACATTGACCTCGAGGCCGTCGGGCACCCGCAGGTAGCCGAGATCCTGGGCGATCTGCATGTTGCGCACCATGGAACGACCGACGAATGCCACTCGACGGTTGTACCGCTCGGCCACGTCGATGACCTGCTGGATGCGGTGCACGTGACTGGCGAACGACGCGACGATGACCCGCTGCTTCGCCTTGCCGATGACGGTGTCGAGCACTCCGCCGATCTCCCGTTCCGGCGTGACGAATCCGGGCACTTCGGCATTGGTGGAGTCGACCAGGAAGAGGTCCACGCCCTCGTCACCGAGCCGTGAGAAACCGGCCAGGTCGGTCAGACGACCGTCGAGCGGCAGCTGATCGAGCTTGATGTCTCCGGTGTGCAGCACCAGTCCCGCGTCGGTTCTGATGGCGATCGCGAGGGCGTCGGGAATGGAGTGGTTGACGGCGAAGTACTCGCAGTCGAACGGCCCGTGCTGTGTGTGTTGACCCTCGATCACCTCGACGAGATTCGGCCGAAGCCGGTGCTCACGGCACTTGGCCGCGACCAGCGCGAGGGTGAACTTCGATCCGACGACGGGCAGGTCGGGACGCAGTCGAAGCAAGAACGGGACTGCGCCGATGTGGTCCTCGTGACCGTGCGTCAGCACCACCGCCTCGACATCGGCCATGCGGTTCTCGATGTGCCTGAAGTCGGGCAGGATCAGGTCGACGCCCGGCTGCTGATCCTCGGGGAACAGGACGCCACAGTCGATGATCAGCATCTTGCCCTGATGCTCGAAGACGGTCATGTTGCGACCGATTTCGCCGATTCCGCCGAGCGCGACCACTCGTAGGCCCTTGAACGGCGCCTTCGGCGGTGTGCCGAGACGCTCGGTCGGGTCGAACTCACGACGCTTGTCGGGACGCTGCGTCCGAGCGGAATTCTGCACCATCGGCTTGCCCTGGCGGGCACCCGAAGGTTGGCCCTGCTTGGCAGCGGGACGCTCGGACGGCGGTCCGGCGTTTCGGGTTGCGCGTCCGCGCGATCTGTTAGGTCGTGTCATACAAGAACTCCTGCCGCCCGCAGCTCGGCTGCGAGCAATTCGATGTGATCGATGCTCGGTGGCACCTGGGGAAGTCGTGGTTCGCCGACATCGAGTCCGATGAGGCGCAGGCCTGCCTTCGATGCGCTGACGCCGCCGAGGCGTGCCACCGAACGGATGACCGGGATGAGGCTGACGTTGATCGCTTGGGCGCGGGCGATGTCGCCCATCATGAATGCGGTGTGGAGTTCGCGCAGACGGGCCGGGACGAGGTGCCCGATGACACTGACGAACCCGGTGGCACCCACGGAGAGCCAGGGCAGGTTCAGCGGGTCGTCTCCCGAGTAGAACTGCAGACCGGTCGACGCGATCAGCTCGGCACCGGCGTTGAGATCGCCCTTCGCATCCTTGACGGCAAGAATGCGGGGGTGCTCGGCGAGCCGACGCAGCGTTTCGGTCTCGATGGGGACGACCGATCGAGGCGGAATGTCGTAGAGCATCACTGGCAGATCGGTGGCGTTGGCGACCGCAGTGAAGTGGGCGTAGAGGCCCGCCTGCGGTGGCCTGGAGTAGTACGGGGTGACCACGAGCAGGCCGTGCGCACCGGCGCGAGCGGCATCACGGGCCAGTTCGACGCTGTGTGCGGTGTCGTTGCTTCCGGCCCCGGCGATGATTCGAGCCCGATGTCCGACGGCCGCGATCACGGCGCGCAACAGCTCGAGCTTCTCGTTCTCGGTGGTGGTGGGCGACTCACCCGTCGTCCCGGCCAGCACCAGCCCGTCGTTTCCCTGTTCGACGAGATGATGCGCGAGCCGAACGCCTGCGTCGATATCCAACTTCCCGTCGGCCGTGAACGGGGTCACCATTGCGGTGAGCACCGTACCGAACACAGGCGCAACGGAAGGAGCGGCGTCACCGTAGGTCATGGCAGCAGATTACCCGGTGCTTTACCCACTCCTACGCAGCGGGACTCCCCGCTGACACCGGTGGTCCGCGCCGGTCCGTTCGAGCCTCGAACGCGATTCCTAGACCTCGGTGACGAAGGGGCTGCGTGCGACTTCCGTTCCGTCCGGCTGGGTCGTGATCTCGAAGTCGCCGAACACGTCGGGTGCCACGTCCACGAGCTTACGCAGACATTCGACGGCGACGCGGCGGATTTCGACGTCCGCGTGCTCCGAGGCCCGCATCGACACGAAATGCCGCCAGGCGCGATAGTTACCACTCACCACCACGCGTGTCTCGGTCGCGTTCGGCAGAACCGATCTCGCGGCCTGCCGCGCCTGCTTGCCCCGCAAGGCAGCATTGGTGACCGACTCCAGTTTGCCGTCGAGGGCAGCGAGCAACTCGCTGTACGCGGCCCGACTCGCCTCCGTCGCCGATGCGAACAGGGCCTCGAGCTCGGGATCGCCCTCCACGGCCGGCGGAAGCACCACGTTGGCATCGTGTTCGGGCACGAAGCGCTGCGACAACTGCGAGTACGAGAAATGTCGATGCCGAATCAACTCGTGTGTGCACGACCGGGAGATACCGGTGATGTAGAAGCTCACGCTCGCGTGCTCGAGCACCGACAGGTGTCCGACGTCGAGCAGATGACGCAGATACGACGCATTGGTCGCAGTGCGAGGGTTCGGTTTCGACCAACTCTGGTAACACGCTCTGCCTGCGAATTCCACCAACGCCTGCCCACCGTCCGCGTCGGTCTCCCACGGGATGTCGGCGGGTGGGACGAACTCGGTTCGGGCCACCAACTGCACGTTCAGCGCGACTGTTCGAGGCGCAGCTCGACCTCTTATTTCTGACGACACCGCCCAACCCTAAACGGCGTCGACCGCACCCTGCCGCGCACGACGCCACCGCTGATGCCTTCGTGACGTCGAACTGACATCACCCGACGCCTTGACTGACGCCTTCCATGACGTCACACTGGCGTCATGGAACTGAGCCAGTACACCGACACTCTGCGCACCGATTTGATGGCCGCGGCGGCGTTGGGCGATGAACACACCCGGCAGACAGCCGATGCCCTCGGCAAGACCGCGGAAGCGTCGGCGCGGTTGATGCTGCTGACCGCCCTGTCGGACTTCGCGGCCGAGGTGTCGAACGCACTGGACGATCGAACCGTGGTCGTCCGCCTGGACGGTGGGCAGGCACACGCAGACGTTCGACGCAACGATTCGACATCGGACCACGCCAGCGAGCCGAAAGAGCCTGTTGCCGAGGAGTATCCGACCATGGACGACGTCTCGGGCGAGGTACGACGCGTCACGCTCCGACTCGTCGAGCAGATCAAGGAACGAGCCGAGGACGCAGCGAACAACAGCGGGGTGTCCCTGAACTCGTGGCTCTCCCAAGCGGTTCAGGGCGCGCTACGAGATCAGATGCGCAAGGACCGCGGTTGGAACAACTGAGGGCTGTCTCCTCTGTTTCTTGACGCGCCTCTACTTCTTCTCTCTCCACTGTCGCTCGAACGGCAGCCGCCAGGCATGCGGCGCGATGAGTTGATGAATTGCGTTGGGGCCCCACGACCCCGGTGAGTACAGGCGCACCGGCGGTGGATCGGCAAGCAACGGCTCCGATACCTGCCACAATCGTTCGATACCCTCCGCCGTCGTGAACAACGTGTGGTCGCCGTACATGGCGTCGAGAATCAACCGCTCGTAGGCCTCGAGCACGTCGCCTGCGCGTTCGGTTTCGTGAGTGGCGAACTGCATGCTCAGTTTGTCCAGCCGCATCCCGGGCCCGGGCCGCTTGCCGTAGAACGACAGCGACACCTTGGATGCGTCCGCCAGGTCGAAGGTGAGGTGGTCGGGACCTTGCGCTCCGACGCCCGAACCGGCAGGGAACATGCTCTTCGGTGGCTCTCGGAACGCTATCGAAATGATGCGTTGGCCTTCGGCGAGACGTTTCCCGCTACGGAGGTAGAACGGCACACCGGCCCAGCGCCAGTTGTCTATTTCGCATTTCAGTGCGACGAACGTGTCGGTGTCGGAATCGGGGGCGACACCTTCCTCCCAGCGGTAGCCCGTATATTGTCCGCGCACAACATTTTTCGGGTCCAGCGGGACCATCGATCGAAACACCTTGTTCTTCTCTTCACCGATCGCACGCGGTTCGAGTGCCGTCGGCGGTTCCATCGCCATGAACGCGAGCACCTGGAACAGGTGAGTGACGACCATGTCCTTGTACGCACCGGTGGACTCGTAGAACCCGGCCCGACCGTCGAGGGCGAGCTCCTCCGGGATGTCGATCTGAACGTGATCGATGAAGTTGCGGTTCCAGATCGGCTCGAACAGCCCGTTGGCGAAACGGAACGCCAGGATGTTCTGCGCCGGTTCCTTGCCGAGGAAGTGATCGATTCGATAGATCTGTTCTTCGTCGAAGGTCTCGTGCAGGCGAGCGTTCAGGTCGATTGCGCTCTGAAGATCGGTTCCGAACGGCTTCTCCATGATGATGCGCGATCGCTTGACCAGGTCTGCGGAGGCGAGCGTATCCACAACGGCCAGTGCAGCTCTCGGCGGAACCGACAGGTAGTGCAACCGCCTGTCGTTGCCTCCGAGTTCGATCTCGGCCTCGGCTACCGCGGCACCCAGCGCCGCCGGCCCGGCTTTCTGCGAGACATACGTCAGCCGCGACGCGAACTGCCGCCACTGTTCGTCGCCGACTTTACGGCTGGAGTACGCATTGATCGATTCGCGAGCGAGGGCGCGAAATTCGTCGGTGGACATCTCCTCGAGCGAGGTACCCACCACGCGAATGTTCGGTGCCAGCTCGGACAGCGCCAAGTGCATCATCCCGGAGAGCAATTTCCGTTTGGCCAGATCTCCGGTCGCCCCGAACAGGACGACGACCTGGGGTGGGAGTTCGGTGTCGATGCCTGTCGGAAAAGTGGTCATGCTCGAAAATACTGGCACCGATCCGTACCGAGCGCACGCCGGATCATGTCATCGCAGCGCAGCGACGAGATCACCTCGGGTACCCACCACCACACGTTCGAGTTCGAGCCACTCCGCCATCTCGTGCAGGACGTCGCGCAACCGGGGTGCGATGTCGCGTGGATCGCGGTCGCCTTCGACGTACGCCGCTATGACGTGTAGTTCCGAGTTCGCCCGTACGGCCTTGAGATCGACGCGTGCCACGAGATGGCCGTCCAGCAGGAAGGGAAATACGTAGTACCCGTGAATTCGCTTGTGCTGCGGGGTGTATATCTCGATGCGATAGTGGAAATCGAAGATTCTCTCCACACGCGGCCGATAGAAGATCATCGGATCGAACGGGCACAACAGGGTTGCGACGGTGGCAGTCCTCGGTGTTCTGGCGTCGCGGTGCACATAGGCCGGCGCGTTCCACCCTCGGACGGACACCTGCTCCAGGACGCCGCCTTCCACGAGGTCGGCGATTGCGGCCTTGGACTGCTTCTGGGAGAGCCGATAGTAGTCCCGCAGATCCGGCTCGGTGCCGATTCCCAGTGCACGAGAGGACTTTTCGATCAGGGCCCGCACCGCATCCGCTTCGTCGACCTGCCTGCGGAGAACAGCGTCGGGAAGCACCCGTTCGCTGAGCTCGTACTGCCGAACGAACCCGGACCGTGCCGGCACGCTGACCACTCCGGCAGCGAAGAGTTGCTCGCACACGACCTTGACGTCGCTTCGATCCCACCAGGGACCCTTGCGCCCGGGCTTCTCGACGTCGAGATGCTTCTCGATCTCACCCGCACTGGCCGCGCCGTGCTCTGCGATCACGGCGAGAACATCGTCCACCAGTGTGGGTTCACGATCGAGAATGCGGGCGGCTCCACCCCATCGACCGTGTCGGTACAACTCCATGCGCCACCGCATCAGCGGCCAGTCCTCCACCGGGAGCAACGCTGCCTCGTGCGCCCAGTATTCGACCAACCGCCTCGGGCGTCGGGTGGTGTCGGTCCAGGCGGCGTCGTCGAGGATTTTTCTGTCGTAGGCACCGACGCGACTGAATACCGGCGCGTAGTGCGCGCGCACCACCACCGACACCGAATCGATCTGCAACAACCCGGTGGTGTCGATGGCTCCGTGCACCGCGCTCTTGCTCGCCGGCCGCGTGCGCGATCGGGCCGACGCCAGTCCTTGGGCGGCCAAGGCGGTGCGGCGCGCCATGGCAGCGCTCATGTCTCGCATCGGGCCACCCTGTCACGATCCACCGACACGGTGGTTCAGGTGCTGAAGAGATTCTTGGCCTTGAGGATCAGCTCGTACAGTCCGTAGGCGAACGGCACGGACACCCAGAGCCATGCGATCACCATCGTTCCCTGCATTCGCGCGGTGGTCATGCCTTGGCTCCTGTCGAGGTCGTCGAATCGGCGGCGTCGGCCGAATCGGATTCATGGAATTTCGACGCCACCGGCTTGATGGCTTCGTTGGCCAGGAACCCGACGACCAACAATCCGATCATCACGTAGAAGGCCGGGAGGTACCGGCCGGTGGTTCCCGCCTCGCCGGCGTCGGCGATGGCGTTGACGATCAGTGGTCCCAGAACACCTGCCACCGACCATGCGGTGAGCAGTCGCCCGTGGATTGCGCCCACCTGGTACGTACCGAAGAGGTCCTTGAGATAGGCCGGAACGGTTGCGAATCCCGCGCCGTAGAACGACAGGATCAACAGCGCCGACACCATGAAGAGGATCTTGTTCGTGTTCGTGAACAGGGCGATGTACAGGTACAGGAGCGCGCCGACACCGAGGTACAGACGATAGATGTTCTTGCGACCCACCACGTCCGAGACCGAGGACCAGACGAAGCGACCGATCATGTTGGTCAGAGACAGGAACGCCACGAAACCAGCGGCCGCCGCGGCCAACGATTCCGGGGAGGTGGCGTCCGGAAAGAAGTCTTGGTAGATCCCGGAGCCGCGTTCGAGGATGCCGATGCCGGCAGTGACGTTGAAGCACAACACCACCCACAAGAGCCAGAACTGCGGAGTCTTGACGGCGTTGGCCGCGGAGACGTTGTGCGTCGAGATCATCGCCGACGCCGCGGGAGGCGTCCAGCCTTTCGGTGTCCACCCCTCGGCCGGGACTCTGATCAGCACGACTCCCAGCGCCATGAACACCGCGTACCCGACGCCGAGGGTGAGGAACGTCTTGGCGATCGAACCATCGGTGAAGCCGCCGAAGTTCACCATCAGTTGGCTGGTGAGAGGTGACGCGATCAGGGCACCGCCGCCGAAGCCCATGATCGCGATACCGGTCGCCATTCCCGGCCGGTCCGGGAACCACTTCATCAGCGTCGACACGGGCGAGATATATCCGATTCCGAGGCCGATACCGCCGATGAAGCCGTATCCGAAGATCACCAGCCAGAACTGGCCGAGTGCCATGCCGAGTGCGGAAATGAGCAGTCCCGATACGAAGAAGACAAGAGAAACGGCCATCGCCCAACGCGGGCCGTTCTTCTCCACTCTGGTGCCGAAGATCGCGGCCGACAGGCCCAGCATGACGATGGCGAGCTGAAACGGTATGGCGGTGACCGTTCCGCTGAGCCCCAGGGCGTCGGGCTGTGAGATGGCGTTCTTGAAGACGCTCCAGGCGTACGCAGATCCGATCGCCAGGTGTATAGACAGGGCTGCCGGGGGTATCAGCCAGCGACTCCACTCGGGCGTGGCAACGATTCTGGAGCGGTCGAGAATGGGGAGGGTCATCGAAATCCCTTGGTATGGAGAGCGGTACAAATGTCGACTATCCCCTGCAGTCAAACACGAGCACGACCCTGCCTGCTCACAATCGGACATAGTTTCTTCACCGAACTCACTACATCGAGCCGCGTATCCTCGAGTGAGTGGATGTCGAGCGGTGGCGTAGCAGATTGCCGGTGAAACGAGCCTCGGACGGCGAGGTGATCGGATGGACCGTCGCACACAGCGCGGGTGAATCGGCCCCGTACGACGAACACGACGAGGGATACCTGGTCGATGCCGTCAATCCGGTGGGTATCACTGTAGCGCTGGGTGTGTCGCTGGAGGACGCGATTGCCGCCCTGGAGGAACGCGGACTGGCTTCCCTGTCGTTGCCGCACTGGACGAAAGCCCCACTGCCGTTGCAGCCCGAGACCGATCTGCTGACACCGCAAGACGATTGGCAGTGGCGCCGGGTGTTGATGACTCAGCTCGACGACAACCGTGTATGGATCAGACCCGCGTACCCGAGTTGGCCGGAACGACTTCTGGAAATTCCGTTGTCGATCCCAGCCGACGACGTGCTGCGATCCCACTCCCCTGTCGAGTCGGACTGAGTCGGTACTCGCGCGACCGCAGCGTGCCGAGACGTACACGCCGACTCGGGCCGCAGTCAGTCGGACAGACCGGCCGCGATCGTCCCGCCGAGTTCGTAGCAGCGCTCCCGCGACTCCTTGCCGCTGTCCACCAGGTGAGCGGTCTCGGCAACCTGGTCCAATCCCCAACCCGCTGCAATACTTTCGATTGCCCGCCCGGCACCAGCGGTGTCAGTGTTTCCGTACACCCACGCACCGTAGGGCTTTCCGGATACCGCATCGAGACTCGGGTAGTAGACGGTGTCGAAGAAGTGTTTCAGGGCACCACTCATGTAACCGAAGTTCGCCGGGGTACCGAAGAGAAAGCCATCGGCGGCAAGCACATCCGGGACTGTCGCGCCGAGCGCAGGCACACTACGCACGTCCACACCGCTGATCTCCGGGTCACGGGCTCCGGCGAGGACCGATTCGAGCAGTTCCCGCATCGGCGGGCTCGGTGTGTGGTGAACGATCAGCAGAGTGCGCGCCACGTCCGTCAGCTCTCGGCACGTTCCAGTGCCACAGCACGTTTCATCGTCTCGCGGGCTCGCCCGCGATCACCCGCGTAATCGTAGGCCCGCGCCAGTCGATACGAATTTCGCCAGTTGTCGGGATCTTTTTCCCATTCGGCCTTGACCTGTTGGAAGAGTTCGTCGGCTGCGTCTCGTTCGATGCGCCCCGATGGCCTCCTCGGCAGATCGTCGACGTCGAGTTCGAGGCCTTCCTCTCGGATGCGCGACGCCAGCCGCTGATGGTCCAATCCTGCTTTGAGCGTCGCCCACACGATCCACAACCCGACGATCGGCAGCAGGATGACCCCGATCCCCAGGGCAGTACTGGCCACCCCGCCGTTCTGGATCAACGTCACTCCGCGCTGTCCGAGCAGGAAGAAGTAGAAGCCGAGGATCAACACCATCACTGCAATGATGGCGACGACTTTGGTCGCTTTGTTCACTGTCGATCAGCTCACAGATCCAGAAGCGGGTCGAGGCCGACGGTCAGCCCCGGACGGGCAGCGATCTCTCGGACTCCGAGCAGTACACCGGGAGCAAAGGACGTCCGGTCCAGCGAGTCGTGTCGGATGCTCAGCGTCTCGCCCTGTGTCCCCAGCAGAACCTCTTGGTGCGCAACGAGGCCCGCCAGTCTGATGGAGTGCACGCGCACTCCGTCCACGTCGGCTCCGCGAGCACCGTCGAGCTCCGTCGTCGTCGCATCGGGACTCTTCGGGGTGCCCGCTGCCGCCCGCGCTTCGGCGATCAGCGCGGCGGTACGGTACGCGGTCCCCGAGGGCGCATCGGCCTTGTTCGGGTGGTGCAGCTCGATCACCTCGACGGAATCGAAGAATCGGGCTGCCTGCTGAGCGAAGCGCATCGACAGCACCGCTCCGATGGCGAAGTTCGGTGCAATCAACACACCCGTCTGTGGGGATCCGGCCAACCACTCACGAACCTGCTCGAGCCGCTGCTCGTCGAAACCCGTCGTGCCGACGACAGCATGGATGCCGTGCTCGACCAAGAACTGCAGGTTGTCCATGACCACATCGGGATGGGTGAAATCCACGACCACCTGCGCACCGCTGTCGACGAAGTTCGCCAGCGGATCGCCCTGGTCGACAGTTGCCACGAGCTCCAGATCGCCGGCTGCGTCGACCGCGGCGCAGATCGCCTGACCGACCTTGCCGCGTGACCCCAGTACCCCTACTCGAACAGGTGCCGTTGCACTCACGTCGTTCCCACACTCGTTTCGTCGTCGTCTTGTCGTCCTACCGAAGACCGAGCCTACTTCCAGGCCCCCGACACCGGCAGCTACGGTCGGTCGGTGAAGTCCAGCGTTCTGTTCGCCGACCGCGTCGATCTCGTCCGTGGCGGCCGCTATCTCCTCAGCGATGCGACCGTGCGGGTCGACGAGGGCGAGCACTGGGTGCTGCTCGGTGCCAACGGTGCCGGCAAGAGCACCCTGCTCAGCTTGCTGGGAGCCGTCGTCCATCCCACGCGGGGCGCGGTGCACGTACTGGGCCACCGCCTGGGCCGCGTGGACATGCGCGAATTACGCACGCACATCGGACACGTCGACCCTCGTCTGAAGATCGAGGCCCCGCTGACTCTGCTCCAGGTCGTCCTGACGGGACTGACCAACACGCCCGATCTGATCCCGAGATGGTCGGCCACCGAGGACGAGGTCGCTCGCGCCCACCGGCTCGTCGAGTCGCTGGGAGTCGCCCACCGCGTGGACGCGTCGTGGCACACCCTCTCCCAGGGCGAGCGGGGCCGGGCACTGATCGCTCGCGCACTGCTGCCCGATCCGGCGCTGCTGCTACTCGACGAACCCGCCACCGGCCTCGATCTCGCTGCCCGCGAACAACTCCTGACGGCGCTGGACTCGCTGCGTGCCGAACATCCCGGGCTCGCCAGCATCCTGGTCACCCACCATCTCGAGGAAATCCCCACCTCGACCACCCACGCTTTGCTGATCCGCGACGGGCGCGTGCACGCTCAGGGGCCTGTCGACACGGTGCTGACGACGGACAACATCAGCACGTGCTTCGACCATCCGATCGAGATCTCTCGCCGTCGCGGGCGGTGGGTGGCCACCGCGGCCCACCGCTGACGGTCAGTCGAAAACGATGACCTGACGGATGGCGTTGCCGTCGGCCAATTCGTCCATGCCGCGGTTGATCTCGTCCAACGTGATGCGCGAGGAGATCAGCTTCTCGACGGGCAGTCGACCCTCGCGCCACATCTGGGCGTACGTCGGAATGTCGCGTGCCGGGACGGCCGAGCCGAGGTAACTACCGATGATCGTGCGCGCCTCGGCTACCAGACCGAGAGGAGAGATCGACGAACGGGCGTCGGGAGCAGGCAGGCCCACGGTGATCGTCTTTCCGCCGGGAGCCGTTGCCGCGACTGCAGTTTCGAATGCACGGGCGTTGCCCGCTGCCTCGATGACGATGTCCGCCTTGATCCCCTTCTCTGCGAGATCCGCAGGTGAATAGACCTGCGTTGCACCCAGATCGGTTGCGGCGACGAGCTTTTCGGGGACGCCGTCGACACCGATGACCTCACCCGCACCGATCGAGACCGCGGTCAGTACGGCCGCCATGCCCACTCCGCCGAGGCCGACCACCATCACCGACTGCCCCGGCTTCGGAGTTCCGGCGTTGAGGACAGCGCCGCCGCCGGTGAGCACTGCACAACCGAGGACCGCTGCGATGTCGGCTGGGATGTCGTCGTCGACCGGTACCACCGACTTTCTACTGACCACTGCGTGTGTGGCGAAGCCGGAGACTCCGAGGTGATGCTTGATCTCGGCACCGTCGCGGTGCAATTTGATGTCTCCGCCGAGCAACGTGCCCGCATTGTTCGACGCGCTTCCCACGACGCAGGGCATCTGGCCGTCCGTGGCGCACCCCGCGCAGTCACCGCAGCGCGGCAGGAACGTCATGACCACACGGGTTCCGACTGCTATGTCGTCGACGCCCGCGCCGACTTCCTCGACGCGGCCCGCGGCCTCGTGGCCGAGCAGCATCGGTACCGGACGAACGCGATTACCGTCGACCACCGACAGATCCGAGTGGCACAGTCCGGCCGCTTCGATCCGGACGAGCAGTTCCCCGTCACCCGGTGAGCCCAGTTCGAGATCGGAGACGGTGATGGGATGCGAGTCCGCGAAGGGACGAGATCGGCCGATTTCTTCGAGTACAGCGCCGCGAATCTTCATCCCGCCAGACTATGCGGCTGCGCCGCATGTGCGTGGAACTTCGTAGCCCACTACGAAGTTCCACTCACATGGGCCGCAGGCCATCACAGCGGCAGACGTGGCCTGAGCAGGTGCGCAACCAACGCCGTCCAGCCGGTTTGGTGTGTTGCTCCGAGTCCCTCGCCGGTGTCTCCGTCGAAGTACTCGTTGAAGGTCGGGTGCTCACTCCACAGTGGATCGGAACTCGATTCGATCCGCCGACCGTCGGCAGGCCGCTTGCCGTCGACCGGACGGAACAGTCCTGCCAAGCCGTTGTCGATCAAGTCTGCGGCATCGGTGAGAGTGCGATGGTTTCCCGAGCCGGTGGGAATTTCGATGGTGAACGAGTCGCCGTAGTAGCGCCCGTAGGCGCGCAGCTTGTCCGCCAACAGCACGTTCACCGGGAACCACACCGGCCCTCGCCAATTGGAGTTGCCCCCGAACATTCCGGTCCGTGACTCCCCCGGCTCGTACTCGATGGACAGGCTTCGACCGTCGACGTCGAACGTGACCGGCTCGCGGTACGACGCCGACAAGGAACGAATGCCGAACTCCGACAGGAACTCTTCCGAGTCGAACATGCGAGAGAGGATCCGCTTGAGACGTTCGGGCTGCACGAGGGTGAGCAGAAGGCGCACCTCGTTGCCTTCCCGACGCGCCAGCAGCGGTGAGACCATTTCCGGCCGACGGTGCTGAACCCACCGCAGCCGCGCCGCGAGGTCCGGGCACTCCGCCTCGACCCAGGGCGGAATTTCCGTGGCCCCGAGAATGGGAAGCAGACCGACCATGGATCGCACTCGCATCGGTACCGCGTCGCCCTCGGGTTGCACGAGAACGTCGTAGAAGAATCCGTCTTCCTCGTGCCACAGCGAAATGTGCTGCGAACCGAACGAGTTGACCGCCTTCGCGATCGAGAGGAAATGCGAGAAGAACTTGGTCGCGACGTCGTCCCAGGCGCTGTCGTGGCGCGCGAGCTCGAGTGCGATCTTGAACATCTGCTGGCAGTAGAACGCCATCCAACTCGTGGCGTCGGACTGTTCCAGACGGAAACCGGGCGGCAGCGGAGCGGAGCGATTGAACAATCCGATGTTGTCCATACCGAGGAACCCGCCCTCGAAGATGTTCGACCCCTCCGAATCCTTGCGATTGACCCACCACGCGAAGTTGAGCAGCAACTTCGTGAACACCCGGACCAGGAACTCGCGATCCCGGTACCCGTCGATCCGATAGACGTGCCAGGCCGCCCAGGCGTGGACCGGAGGGTTGACGTCGCCGAACTCCCATTCGTAGGCCGGCAGTTGGCCGTTGGGATGCATGGCCCATTCCCGGCACATCAGGACCAACTGCTCCTTCGCGAAGTCCGGGTCCACATGTGCGAGAGGAATAGCGTGAAAGGCCAAGTCCCAGGCGGCGAACCATGGATATTCCCACTCGTCGGGCATCGAAATCACATCGGCCAGTGCGAGGTGACGCCAATGGGCGTTACGGCCCTTGGGGTCCTGACGCGAGTGCGGAGCCGGGGCTCCCACTTTGTCGCCCTCGATCCACTGCTCGACGTCGTAGCGGTAGAGCTGCTTGGTCCACAACAGCCCCGCATATGCCCGCCGCGCCACGTGTCGATCGGCATCGGTGAGGTCGGCACCGATCACTGCGCCGTAGAACTCGTCCGCCTCCGCACGACGGTCACCGGTGACCGCGTCGAATCCCGCACCGAACGTCTGCTCGTCCGGCCGATGGGGCGACAAGCGCAGTCGCACCGATTCGGTTGCGCCCAATGCGATGTCGTCGAATTTATACCAGAATGCAGCCTTCGTTCCGGTCTGCTCGGGGTTCACCGCACCATGTTCGCCGTCGACGACATGTCGGCCGATACCGTCCTTGGGGTACTTCGACAGGTTGTCCTGCCCCCACAAGGACTCTGCATTGGTTTCGTTGTCGCAGAACAACACTGACGGCGATCCCTCGGCACTGAGGTAGTACCGACCGAGAAAGCCGTGATCGGCGGCAACGGCCTCGAGGCCGCCGGCCAGAAGTTCCGGTCGGGTCAGCTGGGTGAGCGATCCGCCGCGATCGTCGCGCCCCCACGACCAGGTGTTGCGCAGCCACAGTTGCGGCAGCAGATCGACCGACGCCGCCTCCGGTCCGTGGTTGGTGATGGAGATGGTGATGCAGATGTCGTCGGGCGAGGCCTTCGCATACGTGACCTGGACGTCGAAGAACCGGTTCTCGTCCAGGATCCCGGTATCGGCCAATTCGTATTCGCGGTCGTCTCGGCCGCGTCGGGCACTCTCCTCGCGCAGGTGCGCGTACGGATACTCCGCGTGCGGGTAGCGGTAGAGCCACTGCATCCAACTGTGCGTCGGAGTGCCGTCGATCGCCCAGAAATACTCCTTGACGTCCTCGCCGTGATTTCCCTCCTCGTTGGCCAACCCGAAGAGTCGTTCCTTCAGAATCGGATCCTTGCGATTCCACAGGGCGAACGCGAAATTCAGGAAACCGAATCGATCGCAGATTCCACCGATTCCGTCCTCACCCCAGCGGTAGGCACGCTTGTGCGCCTGATCGAACGGAAACGACGCCCACGCGTTTCCGTCCTCGGAGTAGTCCTCGCGCACCGTGCCCCACTGCCGTCCCGCCAGATACGGGCCCCACTGACGCCATGGCCCGCTGACCCCTGGTGACTCCGCCAAACGGTTGTGTTCGACGGTGGACGGGGTGGGAACGCTCACGGGATTGGTGGTCACGGCACACAGTCTGGTGCTTCCCGGTCAGCGATGCACGCCGACATTGGCGGCGAGGTACCCGACTCGGCGTTGCACCGCGGCGATCTCTCGGATGCCGTCGGTGAGCAGACTGCGCTCGAGCGGTGAGAGATCGGCCATGATCAGCACATCACCGGGCCGATGGCCTGCCGTCATCTGATCGATCTGGTGTGACAGCCGCAGCCGTTGAAGCAACGCGAACACCTCGGTCAACGTGGTGACGTCCCGTTCGGAGAGCATCCCGTTGCCCGACGCGGCCGCCAGACGCGCCGGTGTCGAGGCCGAGGCCATTCCCACCGACAGTCCACCCCACCGAGCGAGATTGACGATGGGAGTCAGTGCATGGGCCTTGAGGTCGAACGTACCGCCGCGCCGCGCCAGCACGTCTCGCAGCGAACGCAGCCTGGCCCGTCCGGCGAGGGCATCTCTGAGTTGCAGTCGCAGAGCATCGGGGTTGTCCACCAGCAGTCGGCGATAGGCCTCGGGAACGGTGTTCAACTCCCGCGGGCCCCACACCACCCTGCCGTCGATCATCAGCGAGGACATGATGAGGCCGGAGTCCCCAGCCGGAGTGGAGCCTGCGGAACGACCAGAGGTTCCTGCTTTGCCACGATCGCCGAAGGGGTTGCTGAGCCAGTGGGCCGCGGCACTTTCCCACTGTCCTGCCGAGCGTGCGAATCTCGGCGAGCTCGCAACCGCACCGTTGGTGTCGGACGGCAACCCGGCACCGTCGAGGCTCGCGTGTACCCGAGCGGCCAGGCCCATCAGCACTTCGTCGCGAGTTCTCGGCACCGAGTTCGATCGTCCACGCACGTAGGGGTCGGCGGTGGTATCGGACCAAGTCAGAGCGCTGTCGACATCCGAGGAGGGCATCGCCTCCCGACGGGCGACGCTGCCCAGGGTGATCCAGGCGAAGTTGTGTCGCGGTACTTCGGGCCGCGCCGCCCATTCGATCTCCACGGCTCGGCGAACGAGGCTGTCGACCACGACGGACAGAATCGCGCTGACGGCCAGGGCGTCGGTCCCACCCCGGAACAGGTCCGCCACCAATCCCGGAACGAGCCTTCCCGCGTCGGCGAGTTCGGCCGATGTCGCTGCCGAGGTCACCGCGCGACGAACCACGAAGCTGCGACGCGTGGACGCGGCATGCAGATCGGAGTCCTCGACGACGCCGAGAACCTCGCCTCGGCTGGACACGACGGGCATGTGCCGCAGTCCCAGCTCGAGCATGTCCATCAGGACGGTGCCGGCCAACCGGTCCGCGGTGACCGTCTCTGTGGGCGACGTCATGACGTGCTCGACCGGGGTGTCGACGCCGATTCCCGCGGCGACCACCCGCACCCTGAGGTCACGGTCGGTGAATATTCCGTAGCGCGAACCTCGCAGCGGAACCAGGACGTACGAGCTGCCCTGTTCGGTCATGTGCCGAACTGCGTCTCGGACGGAGGTGCCGACGGAGACGAACACCGGTGGGGCCGAGAGCAGTTCGCCGACGGCGCGGCCGGCACTACCCTCGGCCGCCCCACCGCGATGCGTGCTGGCCGAGGTGACGGCGTCGGCCAGAAACGCCAGCCCGGTCGGCGTTGCGAACAGCGGTCGAATCAGCTCTCCGGGCAACCGAAGAACGGTGCTCGGCTCGGTTGCGCGCGCACAGAATTCGACCGTCCCGCCGACGAGCAACGCCGAGAAACCGAAGACCCCGCCCGGACCGATGGTGTCGATCGGTACGGCGGCGGGCGAGGTGTCGTCGGAGTGCACGATCACCACTCGACCGGTACGCACCACCCACACGGTGTCGGCCACATCGAGCTTCGACGTCGGGCCCACAACCCATGCGCTACTGGCATAGTCGAGTTCGACGGCTGCTCCGGCGATGTCGGTCAGTACCGCAGGTGACGCGCCTTGGAACGGTGGGTGCGCGCCGAGGAAGTCGGCAAGCTCCGATCTATCCGCCACGGATCAGGTCGGCGCACTTTTCCGCCATGGTCATGACCGTGATGTTGGGATTGACATACGGCAGCTTCGGCATCGCCGACGCGTCGACCACGCGCAGGTTCGAAATGCCCTTGACGCGCAACTCGGGATCGAGCACGGCCATGGTGTCGTCCACCGATCCCATCCGCGCCGTACCTGCCGGGTGATAGACCGTGTTGTGGGTCTTGTGCACATAGTCGAGCAGATCATCGTCGGTGACGGCGTCGGGCCCGGGGGCGAGTTCGCGTTCGATCCAACCCGCGAGTGGACCGTCTGCGGCGATAGCGCGCGCCAGCTTCAGCCCGGCAAGCATCACCGCGTCGTCATGGCCGTCGGGATCGGTGAAATAGCGCGGATCCACCTTGGCGCGATCGCGAAAGTCCCTGCTGCGCAACCGAACAGTTCCCCTAGAACGACCCTGAGTGACGTTGGGCGTCAAACAGAACCCGTTGTCGGTGGTCGGATAACCCCATCGGAGAGTGTTCATGTCGAACGGCACGCTGCCGTAGTGCATCATGATGTCCGGGTAGTTCAGCGACGAGTCGGTCTGCGCGAACACGCCGATCTCCCACCACTGCGAGGACGTGGTGACCATGGGCTTGCTCGCCTCCCAGAACACCAGCCCCTCGACGTGGTCGTCGAGGTTCTCTCCCACTCCCGGTGAATCGACCCGAACGGTGATTCCCATCTCCTGCAGGTGTGCCGCCGGTCCGATTCCGGAGAGCATCAACAACTTCGGAGTGTCGATGGCACCGGCGGTGACGATCACTTCGCGTCGCGCGGACACGGTGTCGTAACCGGTCAGGTCGGGGCGTTGGTACCGCACACCCGTCGCGGTCAGCGACTCGTCGATCAGAATCTCGCTGATCCAGCAGTCGGTGCGCACCTCCAGGTTCGGCCGCGAGCCGATGATCGGATGCAGGTACGCATGCGAGGTCGACATCCGCGAGCCGTCTTCTCCCGCGTTGATCTGAAACCAGCCCGCACCGTTGAGTACCGGCGTGCCGCGGTTGAATGCAACGGTGGGAAGCCCGACTCCGGCTGCCGATTCGAGCACTGCTGCACCGCATGGATCGTTCGGCGGCACGTCGCGGATTCGAACGGGGCCGTCATGTCCACGGCCGGTGTCGTTGTTCTCCACGCGCGCAACGAACGGCAGGATGTCCGACGCGCCCCAGCCCGTCGCACCGGCCGCGGCCCAATCGTCGAGAGTTTCCGCCGGCGGATGAAAAGCGATGCAGGAGTTGTGCGAAGAGCAACCGCCGAGCACTTTCGCACGCGCATGCCGCATGAAGCTGTTGCCACGTTCCTGCGGTTCGACGGGGTAGTCCCAGTCGTAGCCGGAGTCGAGCAGATGCATCCACTCGACGAGTTCGAGAATTGCCTTGTCACCGACATCGGTCGGCCCTGCTTCGACAAGGCAGACGCTGACGGAGGGATCCTCGCTCAGTCGCGCGGCGAGCACACATCCCGCCGTGCCACCTCCTGCGACGACGTAATCGAACTGGGTGTCTGTCACTGCACGCTCCTTCTAATTGCCTGTGGAGGCATGTGATTTCAGAGTGCCGATGTGCTTGCGCCCCTTGAGTGCGTACCACAGCAGGCCTACGCCCAGGATGCCGCCGATGTAGACGAACGCACCGAACGTGTTGTACCAGGGGGTTCCGTACACGGCCTCGCGCGGCCAGGCGAGGTTGAGCGCCATCCCGGCACCCCACACCACCGCCGCGATGTTGACCGGCAGGCCGAACTTACCCATCGTGAAGTATCCACCGGGTTTGAGATCCTCCGGCGGCCACTCGCCTTTGATGCGCTTGACCAACAGTGGTCCGGTGACCATCAGATACGCGAGATAGATCATGATGATCGCGATCGAGGTGAGGACCGTGAAGATCTGCGGCTGACCGATGTTGACGACGAGGATCACGATGGCCAGCACGCCGATGGTCACCGCGGGCACCACCGGGGTCTGGGTCTTCGGATTCACCTTGGCCAGACTCTCACCGAAGGGCAACGCGTTGTCTCGCGCCATGGCGAACGTGAGCCGGATCGCAGCGGTGTGCACCGCCAGTGAGCAGACGAACACCGCAATGACGATGCAGATGAGGAAGACGGTGCCCAGCGGGCCCCACATCACCGATTCGACGATGGACTGCAGGCTGCCGTCGGGGCTGCCGAGGGAAGGATCGTTCAGGTCCGGTGCGGCCATGACGGCGAACACCAGGATGGCTCCACCGATGACGAACGACGCGAGGATGGCGCGAAAGATCGCTTTGGGGGCGGTGCGCCGAGGTTCGACGGTTTCCTCCCCGAGCGAGCTCGCGGTGTCGAATCCGTACATGACGTAACCCGACGCCAGCGACGCCACCAGGAAGGCACCGAGGTAGCCGCCGCTCTCACCGGCACCGTAGCCGTTGGTGGAGAAGAACACCTCGGGTCCCCGAGTGATGTTGGCCGCGAGCAAGATCGCGATGAGCACGGCCGCGATGAGTTCGATGAACACACCCGCACTGTTGATCATCGCCATCAGTCGAACGCCCAGCGCGTTGATCGTGGTGGTGATGGCGATCAGAATCGCACCGAGCAGCACTGCATTGGCCGCGAAGTCGGTGGCACCCGAGCCGTCACCGATGATCTGAAATCCGCTCCAGATACGTGGCAGATTCAGCTGCAGAGCGAGGGCAACGGCGGCCAGTGTCACGATCGATGCCGTGAGCATCAACCAGCCCGCCGACCAACCGACGATCCTGCGGCCCAACAGCTTCGCCCAGTTGTACACCGATCCCGCCACCGGATACTTCGCGGCCAACTCCATGAAGCACAGTGCCACGCAGAGCTGACCGACGAAGACCGCAGGCCACGACCACAGGTATGCCGGTCCGGCGGTGCCGAAGCCGAAGTAGAACAGCTGAAAGGTGCCGGTGAGGATCGAGATGTAGCTGACGCCTGCGGCGAAGCTGGCGAATTTGCCGAGACTGCGGTCGAGCGATTCCTTGTAACCGAAATCGTCCATTCCGCTCGAATTGTCGTTCAGTATTGCCATGCCTGTGGCCTTTCCCATCGTGCTCTATCGGGTACCGAACCACCCCGCCGCTGTAGGTGAGGTGTTGTGCCAAATATGCTTCGCTTCTTGATATTCGGACATACCGGACGGTCCGAGTTCGCGGCCGTTCCCGGACTGCTTGAAGCCGCCCCATTCCGCGGCCGCCGTGTAGACACCGAAGTCGTTGAGCCACACCGTTCCATGACGAAGCCCACGCACCATTCTTTCGCCTCGCGCGGCGTCGGACGTCCGAACACCCGCGGCGAGACCGTAATTCGTATCGTTACCCAGCAGAAGCGCCTCGGCCTCGGTGTCGAATCGCTCCACAGTGAGTATGGGCCCGAACGTCTCGTCTTGCACGATATTCATCGACCGATCGCAGTGATCGAAGATGGTGGGCAGGAAATAGCTACCTTTGCTCAAGGACGGATCGTCCGGCTTGGTACCTCCTATGACCAAGGTGGCCCCCTCCTCGATACCCGTCGCCACGAAGCCTTCGATCTTCTCGCGCTGCGCCTGCGACACCAGCGGTCCGGTCTCACTGGCCGGGTCCATACCCGGTCCCATCACGATGGTCTTCGCGCGCTCTGCCACGGCGGCCACGAACCGGTCGGCCACCGATTCCTCGATGATCAGTCGGGTACCGGCCGAACACACCTGACCGGAATGCAGAAACACTCCGGTCAGTACGTTGTCGACCGAATCGGCGAACGACTGCTCGTCGGCCACCGCGTCGGCGAACACGATGTGTGGATTCTTTCCCCCGAGTTCCACCGCCACCTTCGTGACGTTCTCCGCGGCCGCGGCAAGAATGTGCCTGCCAGTGGCGAGTCCGCCGGTGAAGGAGATGAAGTCGACGTCGCGGTTCCTGGTGAGCGCATCTCCGAGCGTTGCGCCGCTGCCCTGCAGCAGGTTGACCACACCGGCAGGCACTCCCGCTTCTTCCACGAGCTTGGTGAACGCGATGGTGCTCAGTGGCGTCACCTCGCTGGGTTTGAGCACCATGGTGCACCCAGCAGCCAAGGCGGGGGCGATTTTCCACGAGATCTGCAACAGCGGGTAGTTCCAGGGTGCGATCATCACGCAGACACCGATGGGCTCGTGCACCACTCGGCTCAGAATTTCCGGACGGTCGACGTCGATCAGTCGATCTGCCTGCACCACAGCGAGATCGGCATAGAAGCGGAACACCGAGGTGACGTCGTCGATATCGATTTCACTCTCGCCGAACGTCTTTCCGGTATCGAGGGTCTCGATGTGCGCCAACTTCGCCTTGTCCCGTTGGAGCAAGTCTGCGATGCGATTGAGCAGATCACTGCGCTCACCCACCGTCACCGTGCGCCACGGCCCATCGTCGAACGCAGCCCGAGCCGCGGCAACCGCAGCCAGGGCATCGTCGGGTGTCGCCTCGTCGACGATGGCCACCACGCTGCCGTTGGACGGATCGACGATGTCGCGGGTCCCGCCGTCACCGGCTTCCTGCCATTGCCCGTCGATGAACAACGACGGCCGCAGTGAGCTCGGGTCGAATCCTGCATCGGAGTCGGTCACTCGACACCTTCTTCCGTGTGGGGGCCTGTTGGTGTGTCTACGGTATGCCTCAGCGGCCGGTGACTCCATCGATCTGTTCTAGAACAATGATTGTCGAACATGCGTCGACAACTCGCAGGGGCTCGAGTGGAGCCTGCACGACGACCAGTGCGAATCCGGGATCGGGGACCGAGCAACAACCCATTCGGACAATTCACACTACGGTGGGATTCATGACAATCGAAGATGTGGGCGGCAGGCGAACGGTGACGGCGGATGAGCTTCTTCTGTTGGTGGGTGATCATCTCCTCATCGAGGAGGGTGTCCCGACCGGGTTCATCGAGAGCGCTGGACAGGTTGCCGAGAACGTGGCGGTGACGGTCACCGATGGCGTCGACGGAACCACCACGACCGAGCGCGTTTTTCTTCCCGACGCCGAGGTGACCATTGAACCAGCCGACCGCGGACGCGCTCCGGTCACGATGTGACGATCGAGTTCAGCCGACACCGAAGTACATTCCTGTAACTCGAGCAACTCGGATCACACCAGCCACACTGGCACCGAACTGAGCTAGGGTGACGAAAACCCGTCATCGTTCAGGAGGGCAGCCGACAATGCGATCCGACCGCCAACAACCGTCGATTCGCGTTGCCGTGGTCTCCTGTGTCGCCGTGTTCGGGCTCGCCATGGGATCCAGTTCGGCGACGGCCGAGCCCGCTGCGCCGATCTCGACCCCAACGATTGCCGACGCAGTACGTTCGGCCGACGCGCAGCAGTACAACGATGCGCAGAATGCTCTGGTCAAGGGTCGCTACGAGGCCGGTTTCGCCGCACTGGACGCGGTTGCCACCGCCGCACCGAACGATGCCAATGTGGCAGCACTGCAGACGTTCTACGCCAACGCAACCGATGATGCCGACGCACGTGCGCAGCACTCGGCCCGCCTGCGCGCCCTGTCTCCCCCGCTTGCCGATGCGGTGGATCGGGCTATCGAAGTCATCGACGAGGCGGCGACGGAGACGATCGACTTCGCGCCTGCGACCGATGGCGTGAGGACGGCAATCGTGGTGCTCGGCCTGGGCCTGAACGACGACGGCAGTATGGCACCGGAATTGGTGCAGCGACTGAAATCCGCTGCCGCGGTCGCCGAGCGTTCCCCCGAATCACCCATCATCGTCACCGGTGGAAATCCGCAGCGCGGCGTCACCGAAGCCGAAGCGATGAAGAAGTGGCTGATCGACAACGAGATTGCGGCCGACCGCATTCACGCCGAGTCCACTGCGAATTCGACGGTGCAGAATGCGCAGCGCGCCACCTCACTGGCCGCTGAGATCGGTGCTGTGAATCTGGTGCTCGCAACAACTCCCAGCCATCTTCGGCGAGCGATCTCCGACTTCGAGATCGCTGGTGCCGACGTGATCGGTGCCGCCACATCCACCCCCGACGATCTTCCGGCCCTGCCCGCGCTCGCACCGACAGCACGGTTGGGCATGACCGTCGACGCCACCAAGATCATCGGGATACCGCGCACCTACTGACGCATCCACCCGCGCAGCACAGACGCCGCCCCGGCGTCGAACATCACCCGACGATCCTCGTCGTCGGCCATCCCGGGTATCGACAACTCGAGCGACACCAGACCGTGCACGATCGCCCAGAACGAGTGGCTGATCACGTCCACCGACGCGCCGCTCATCGTGCCTGCCTCGACGGCGCTCGCCACCGCCGCCCGAAGCGGATCCATCGCGGCGGCCGCGAGGTGTGCTTGATCGGATACGTCGACCGAACCGAGCACTCCGCCGAACATCACTGCGTAGAGGTGTGGGTTGGCCATGGCCCAGCGGCGGTACGCAAATGCCAGTTCGCGCAGGTCGACCTCGGATTCCCCGGTGACAGGAACGCTGCGTTGCGCGTCACCGAAACTCGAGAACGACGCGCCGAACAGAGCCACCAGCAGCTCCGCTCGACCGCCGAACAGCGAGTAGATGGCCGTGGTCGAGGTGCCCTGCGCGGCCGCGAGTTTACGCAACGACAACGAGTCGACGCCATGGCGCGCAACGGTTTCCGCTGCGGCTTCGAGTAGCCGGGTGCGCAGTTCGGCATCGTGAATTCTGGGTCTCGCCACTTGCGAAATCTATCACAACAGTGTTTTATAACAGCGTCACGCCATGCGCTCGGCCCCGAAACGAACAGACGGGAACACGTCATGCAATCCATCATCGACGGCCGCACCACGGTCGAATCCGACCGCGACACCGTCACGGTCTTCCTCATCGGAATGCGCATCAACAATCCCCTTGCCGTTCGCTCCTGGCTTCCCGCCGCGCGCGCGATGCCGCGGATGCTCAGCCACCTCGAGCAGGATCCCACCTCCGGACTGCTCGGCTACCACTCGTGGTTGGGCCGCACCACCATGCTCGTCAGTTACTGGCGCAACGCGGAAGACCTGACGCGATTCGCCTCCGATCCCGACGCACCACATGCCCCCGCATGGCGTGCCTTCAACCGATCGGTCGCTGCGACCGGCCATGTCGGCGTATGGCACGAAACCTATACCGCGACAGCCCAGGACAGTGAAGCGATCTACGTCAACATGCCGACATTCGGCCTCGCGGGAGCCATCGGTGGAATCCCCGTGGGCACCGGCTCGCACACGTGGAAGCAGCGAATGAAGTCCGCTAAGTAGGCCTGTACGAGCTAGAGGAAGTTCCCGGCCCGCGCGGCGATATCGAGAACGGGCTGAGGAAAGACTCCCAGTGCCACGGTGACGATCACCGACACCCCGATCGCACAGGCCACCGGCGCGGTAGGACGCACCACCGTGGCGGTCCGTTCGCTGGGTTCGGTGAAGAACATCAGCACGATCACGCGCACGTAGAAGAACGCTGCAATCGCACTGCACACCACTCCGACCACGACCAGTGCGGCTCCCCCCGCACCCGAGGCTGCGCTGAACACCGCGAACTTACCGATGAACCCACTGGTGAGCGGGATCCCGGCGAACGAAAGCAGGAACAAGCCGAACACAGCGGCGACGATCGGCGAGCGGCGACCGATACCCGCCCATCGCTCCAGGTCGCTCACCTCACCGCGTTCGTCTCGGGCCAGACCGATGACGGCGAATCCACCCAGCGTGCTGAAGGCATAGGCAAGCAGGTAGAACATCGTGGCCGACACCCCCGAATCACGTACATCACCCGAAATACCCAGCGCAGTCACTCCGGTGAGGATGAACCCGGTGTGCGCCACGGACGAGTAGGCCAGCATTCGTTTGACGTCGGTCTGCGTCACCGCGACAACCGAACCGAGCACCATCGTCGCGATGGCGATCACCCACAACATCGGACGCCAACTCAACTCGAGACCGGGCAGCGCCATTCCGAAGATTCGCAGAATCGCACCGAAGGCCGCCACCTTGGTCACGGTGGCCATCAGCGCCGTCACCGGAGTGGGGGCACCCTGGTAGACGTCGGGAATCCACGAATGGAAAGGCACGGCACCGACTTTGAACAGCAGACCCACCGCAAGCAAGGCGGTTCCGATCAGTGCCAGTGATCTGCCCTGACCGTCTGCCGTGATGGCGTCGGCGATTCCGTCCAATCGGACCGTCCCGGCGTAGCCGTAGAGGAACGCGACTCCGAACAGGAAGAACGCAGACGAGAACGCGCCCAGCAGAAAGTATTTGAGGGCTGCTTCCTGAGAGAGCAGTCGTCGTCGTCTCGCCAGTCCGCACAGCAGATACAGCGGCAACGACAGCACTTCCAGCGCCACGAACATCGTCAGCAGATCCGTGGACGCCGGAAACAGCAGCATGCCTCCGATCGCGAACATCGCCAGTGGAAAGACCTCGGTCTGGGCGACGCCTGCATCGATGGCCTGCTTCTCTGCCACGCTGCCCGGCGTGGTCGAGGCCTGCG
Source organism: Rhodococcus sp. 05-2256-B1 (assembly GCF_002258465.1). Taxonomy (NCBI): domain Bacteria; kingdom Bacillati; phylum Actinomycetota; class Actinomycetes; order Mycobacteriales; family Nocardiaceae; genus Rhodococcus; species Rhodococcus sp. 05-2256-B1. The sequence continues at coordinate 79,185 of NZ_NOZA01000031.1, forward strand.
GAGTGAACGAGTCGATGCGGCGCTCGGCCCCGGCCCCGGTGACGGCGACGGTGCGCTCCGCCAACAGTGCGATGGCCGGAATTGCCACGAGCACAATGGTTCCCTGCAGGAACAGAGTCGGTCCGTCGATCGCGACGGCCCCGTTCATCGCGGCTGCCTCGGTGCCGGCCAGGCCGAGCACTGCCGCGAGGGCGCCGACCAGCCCTGCCAGAGCGAGACCCACGTGGGTTGCGCGACGAGCACGTAGCGGTACGAACGCCTCGACGAGAACCCCGAGAACCGCGACACCGAAGACGATCAACATGGGCGACAGCAGACCGTACTGCACTTCGGGAGTGGTCATCGTTGACCTCCTGCACTGTCGACGATCGTGGATTGCACTGCCGGAGTGATGATGTCGAGTGCCGGTTTCGGGTACACCCCGAACACGATCAGCAGCGCGAGCAACGGGACCACCACCAACGCCTCACGGGGAACGAGATCGGAGATCTTGTCGGTGCCCTCTCGGACCGGCCCCGTCATCACCCGTTGATAGAGCCAGAGAATGTAGATCGCCGACAGCACGAGCGCACCGGTGGCCACGATTGCGGCGACGCCGTAGCGACCGAATGTGCCGATCAGCACCAAGAATTCGCTGATGAACGGGGCAAGACCGGGTAGCGAGAGCGTGGCCAGACCAGAGATCAGAAACGTTCCGGCGAGCACCGGCGCGACCTTCTGGACGCCGCCGTAGTCGGCGATCGCGCGTGAACCACGACGGGACACGAGAAAGCCTGCGATCAAGAACAATGCGGCGGTGGAGATTCCATGGTTGACCATGTACAGCGTGGCACCGGCCTGACTCTGACCGGTCATCGCGAAGATGCCGAGGATGATGAATCCGAAGTGCGAAATCGAGGTGTAGGCAATGAGTCTCATCATGTCGGTCTCACCGATCGCCAGTATCGCGCCGTACACGATTCCGATCACTGCGAGCGTGATGATCCACGGGGCGAAAGTATGCGACGAACCGGGAAAGAGCTCGAGGCAGAAGCGCAGCATGGCGAAGGTGCCGACCTTGTCCACCACCGACATCATCAGCACAGCAGTCGCCGGGGTGGACTGCACTGCAGCGTCGGGTAGCCACGTGTGGAACGGCCAGAGCGGTGCCTTGATCGCGAACGCGAACATGAAGCCGAGGAACAGCGCGTTCAGAACCATCGGATCCACACCGAGTCCCCCCGATGACGCCGCATCCGCGATCGCGCGTAGATCGAACGTCCCGCCGACGAACGGACCGTCGGGCCTGGCCGTGACGACGTACAACCCGATGACGGCAGCCAGCATCACCAGGCCACCGAACAGGTTGTACAGCAGGAACTTCACCGCGGCACGCGTGCGCTCGGTACCACCGAAACCACCGATGAGGAAGTACATCGGGATCAGCATCGCCTCGAAGAAGATGTAGAACAGCAGTACGTCCAAGGCGAGGAACGAGACGATCACCATGGACTCGACCACCAGGATCAACGCCATATAGGTGTGCGAGACCCGGCGCGATCCGTAGTGCGCCACGCGGCTGCCGTCGTGCCAGCCCGCGACGAGGAGCAATGGGGTCAGAACGGTGGTGAGCAACACCAGCACGAGGCCTATTCCGTCGAGGCCGAGCGTGTAGCGCGCACCGAATGCCGCTATCCAGGAATGATCTTCGAGGAACTGGTAGCGATCGCCACCGAAGTCGAATGCCACGGCGAGTACCACCGACACCGCGAGTGTGCCGGTAGCGAACCCCACGGCGACACCACGCGCGATTGTCGGACGATCGGCCGGCACCAGGGCGACGACAATCGCGCCGAGAATCGGCAGAACCCACAGGACGGTCAGCCAGGGGAACGTCACAGGACCACCACCATCAGCACGACGAGAACTGCCCCAGCGAACATCGCCAACGCATAGGACCGTACGAATCCGGTCTGCAGCCGCCTCGATCGAGTGGATACTCCGCCGATCGATCTCCCCACCCCGTCCACGACCGCGTCGATACCCGCCTTGTCGGCGAATACCATTGTGTTCGTGAGCTTTTGACCGGGCCGCATGAATGCTGCCTCGTTGAAGGCGTCGCCGTACAGGTCAGCGCGTGCGGCTCTGGTCAGCACCGATACGTCCTCGGGTGGAGTCGGGGGAACGTCACGAGCGATGTACTTCCGGTACGCGACGCCTGCACCCACGAGTACCACCGCCAAAACTGCGACCGTCACGACCCAGGCAGGTATCGCGTGTTCTTCGTGCGCCGATCCCACCACCGGTTCCAGCCACGTCTCGAGGCGTCCACCCACCGCAAGGAAGGCACCCGATGCCACCGAGCCGACGGCCAACAGAATCATCGGAGCCGTCATGGTCGCCGACGCTTCGTGCGGATGTGCCTGCGCCGACCAGCGTTTCGGGCCGAAGAACGTCATCAGCATCACCCGAGTCATGTAGAAGGCCGTCAAGCCCGCACCGAGCAACGTGACGCAGCCCAGCACCACACCTGCCGCTCCCCCGGCCGCGAACGCAGTCTCGATGATCGGATCCTTGGCGAAGAAACCGGAAAACGGCGGAACTCCGATGATGGCGAGGTAGCCGAGACCGAACGTGACGAACGTGATCGGCATCGCGGCACGGAGCCCGCCGAACCGTCGCATGTCGGTCTCGTCGTTCATCGCGTGCATCACCGAGCCGGCCCCCAGGAACAGGCCTGCCTTGAAGAATCCGTGCGACAGCAGCAGCACGATGGCGAAGGCATAACCGGACGGGCCGAGTCCGGCCGCGAGCACCATGTACCCGATCTGACTCATCGTCGAGGCGGCGAGCGCCTTCTTGATGTCGTCTTTCGCACAACCGATGACGGCACCGAACAGCAACGTCACCGCGCCGACCGTGACGGTCGCCGCCCGCGCCACCGGCGAGGCCTCGAACACCGGTCCGGATCGGACGATGAGATACACCCCGGCGGTGACCATCGTCGCCGCGTGGATGAGTGCGGAGACCGGCGTCGGGCCCTCCATCGCGTCGCCGAGCCACGACTGCAGCGGCACCTGGGCCGACTTTCCGCAGGCCGCCAGCAGCAACATCAGTGCCATGGCGGTCGCCACCGATTCACCCGCGTTCCCGATTCCCGCGAACACCACGTCGTACTGCACAGACCCGAAGTTCACGAACATGATCATCAGGGCGATGGCCAAGCCGATATCGCCGACGCGGTTGACCACGAACGCTTTTCGAGCAGCCGTCGCTGCCGATGGCTTGTGTTGCCAGAATCCGATGAGCAAGTACGACGCCAGACCGACACCCTCCCACCCCAAATAGAGGCCGAGGAAATTGTCTGCCAGCACCAGCAGCAGCATGGCTGCGAGAAACAGATTAAGGTACGCGAAGAAGCGTCGCCGCTCCGGGTCATGGCTCATGTACCCGATCGAGTACACGTGAATGAGTGATCCGACCCCGGTGATCAACAGGACGAAACAGATCGAGAGTTGATCGGCACGCATGCCGAAATCGACCTGCAATTCGTCGACGGGCACCCAGCGGAACAGCGTGTGAGTGAGTGTTCTGTCCGACTCGTCCCGTCCGAGCATCGACGAGAACACCAGCGCCGCAACGACGAACGACGACACCGCGGCGGCCGTCGCGAGAAGGTGGCCCCACGAGTTGCAGCGCCGGCCACCGAGCAGAAGGACGGCCGCACCGAAGGCCGGCAGAGCCGGGAGAAGCCACAGGATCGACATCGTTTCTGCTCCCCCGTCAGTTCTTCATCAGATTGTTCTCGTCCATCGAGATCGAGCGACGAGAACGGAAGATGGCCATGATGATCGCCAGGCCCACCACCACCTCGGCTGCAGCGACCACCATGGTGAAGAACGCGAACAATTGGCCGTCGAGATTGCCGTGCATGCGAGAGAACGTGACGAACGCGAGATTGACTGCGTTGAGCATCAATTCGATGCACATGAACACGATGATGGCGTTGCGCCTGACGATGACGCCCGCTGCGCCGATCGTGAACAGCAGAACCGACAGGTAGAGGTAATTTTCTGGATTCATCGCGTGTCACCCCCGTCCACCTTGTACTCGATGCCTCGATCGGCGAACAGTGCGTTGACGGACGAGTCCGACTCGCTTCCGTCCGGGAGCAGAGCCCGTCGATCGACGCCGTTGTGACGAGCGAACACACCGGGGCTCGGCAGCGGCGTCACCCTGGAGCCGTCACGGAACCGGTCCTGCGACATCTCCCGCTGACCCTTCACCGGTCCCAGAGCCTCCCGGTGCGCCAGAATCATCGCCCCGATGGTGGCCGTGATCAACAGCGCGCCGGTCAGCTCGAACGCCCAGACGTACTCGACGAAGATCAGCTCGGCCAGGCCTTCTACGTTTCCGGTGGAGTTGGCCGCGTCGAGTCCGGCGAAATCGAGTCGCCCGGCGCGGGCCGAGTCGCGCAGCAGCACCCCGATGATCAACAGCCCGAAGCCGATTCCGATGACAACGGCCGCGATACGGTGCCCGCGCAGTGTCTCGGTCAACGACTCCGAGGTATCGACGCCGACGAGCATCAGGACGAACAGAAACAGCATCATGACCGCGCCGGTGTAGACGACGATCTGCACGACACCGAGAAACAGGGCCCCTTGGGCCATGTAGAAGGTAGCGAGAACCACCATGGTGGCCGCGAGGAACAGTGCCGAGTAGACGGCCTTCGTGCTCATCACCACACCCAGTGCACCGATGACCGCAACGACACCGAGGGTCCAGAACTGCACGGCCTCGCCGGTGGAGGTTGCCTCGAGCGCGAGCTGAACGGTGGCAGTCATCGAACCGGCCCTCGATCGGTGTCGGCCTCGCTCTCGGCACCGGTGACGGCACCGCGGTAGTAGTCCTCTGCCGAACGCCCCGGTGCCATCGCGTGCGGCGGCGGCACCATGTCCGGCTCCAGCGGTGCCAGCAGCGAATCCTTCTCGTAGATCAGGTCGGCTCTGTTGTCACCGGCCAGTTCGTATTCGTTGGTCATCGTCAGAGCCCGTGTGGGACAGGCCTCGACACACAGTCCGCAGCCGATGCACCGGAGATAGTTGATCTGGTAGACCCCGCCGTATCGCTCGCCCGGCGAAAACCGTTCGGTCTCGGTGTTGTCGGCACCTTCGACATAGATCGCGTCGGCCGGGCAGGCCCACGCACAGAGTTCGCAACCGATGCACTTCTCGAGCCCGTCGGCGTACCTGTTGAGCTGATGGCGGCCGTGATAGCGCATCTCGGTCGGCTTCTTCTCCTCCGGATACAGCTCGGTTTCGGGCTTTTTGAACATGGTGGCGAAGGTGACACCGAAACCTGCTATAGGACCGAGGAATTCAGGCATCGGCGTTCTCCTTCTGGGACGCGGCCACGGTGGACCGTGCGCCGGCGTGCCGGCTCGCGATGTTCGTGCCCTGCTTCGGAATGGGAGGTACGGGAAACCCGCCCGCCGCAGCGTCGAACGGTGCGACGGGTGCAGCAGGCGGCAGGTTTCGTGTGCGCGCGCGGCGGCGCAGTAAGAGCAGCAGCGAACCCAGGACGGCGACTGCAAAGATCGTCGACACCACGAATGTGACCAGAGGTACGTCGTATCGCCCGGCCCCCAGAACCCGCACCGTCGCGATCACCATCACCCAGATCAGAGCGACGGGAATGAGGATCTTCCAGCCGAAGTTCATGAACTGGTCGTAACGCAATCGCGGCAACGTCGACCGCAACCAGATGAAGACGAACAGGAACACCCACACCTTGGCGACGAACCACAGCACCGGCCACCACCCGGAATTGGCACCGCTCCACAGACTCAACGGAATCGGAGCCCGCCAGCCACCCAGGAACAACGTGGTCGCGAGCGCCGACACCGTGACCATGTTGATGTACTCGGCAAGCATGAACATCGCGAAACGCAAGGAGGAATATTCGGTGTGGAACCCGCCCACCAACTCCCCCTCGGCCTCGGGCAAGTCGAACGGCGCGCGGTTGGTTTCACCCACCATCGCCGTCACGTACACCAGAAACGACGGCAACAACAGGAACACGTACCAGGTGTTCTGTTGCGCACCAACGATTCCGGACGTCGACATGGTGCCCGCGTACAGGAACACCGCAGCGAACGAAAGCCCCATCGCAACCTCGTAGGAAATGACCTGAGCCGTCGAACGCAGTGCACCCAGCAACGGATACGTCGAACTCGACGCCCAACCGGCCAGGACGATCCCGTACACACCCACCGAGGTGACCGCGAGGATGTACAGAACCCCCACCGGCAGGTCGGTCATCTGAAGCGGAGTCGTAGTGCCGAACACCGACACCTCGGGACCGAACGGAATCACCGCGAAGGCCATGAAGGCAGGGACCACCGAAATGATCGGAGCCAGAATGTAAATCGGCTTGTCGACGCCGGTCGGAGTGATTCCCTCTTTCAGAGCGAGCTTGATCCCGTCCATCAGAGACTGCAACAGTCCCCACGGACCCACCCGATTGGGCCCGACGCGCATCTGCATCCACGCCATGATCTTGCGTTCGGCATAGATGGCCACGAGCGGTGTGAGCACCAGAAAAACGAAGACCGCCAGGGCCTTGCCGACCACCAGCCACCACGGATCGGTGCCGAACATCGACAGATCGGTCGGCGCTGCGGCAATCACGATGCACCACCCCCGGGTCGTTCCGCAGGCTCCACTCCCGCACCCATGGGTCGTTCCGCAGGCTCCACTCCTGCACCCTCAGGTCGCTCCGCGGGCTGATCCCTGCGAATCCTCACCACCGCACCCGACTCCGCGCCGAGTGAGCCGTACACCGAAGACCCCGGTGAGTTCATCGGCACCCACACCACGTTGTCGGGTAGATCGGTGACTTTCAGTGGCAACGTGATCGAGCCCCGGCCCGTCTCGACCCTGACCAGGTCGCCGGGCGACGCTTCGATGCTCGACGCCGTCGTCTCGGACAGCCTGATCACGGGTGCCCGGCCGGTCTGCGCGAGATTGTCCTCGCCGTCCTGCATCCGTCCCGAATCGATGAGCATTCGCCAGGTGGCCAGAATTGCCTGGCCGATGGAGAGCGTCGGCATATCTCGCCGTGGTGCCACTCGGGCCACAGGAATCCGTGATCCGCTCCAGGCTCCCAGCCGTGCCAACTCGCCGCGCGCCGCCGCCGCGTCGGGTAGCGACAGTTCGACTCCCATCTGCGCGGCAATGGCGTCGAGAACGCGTTGGTCGGGCAATACTGCGCCGGCACCGAGTGCCGTGTCGAACGTGCGAGGCCTGCCCTCCCAGTCGACGAAGGTTCCGGGCTTGTCGACCACCGGTGCCACCGGAAACACCACGTCGGCCCGCTCGGTGACGGCGCTGTGGCGTAGTTCGAGGCTGACCACGAATGCCGATCGGTCCACCGCGTCGAGCGCACCCTGCGGATCGGGCAGATCGTCCGGGTCGATCCCTGCGGTGATCAGGGCGCGGTCAGGCCCGGCATCCGCCAGTATCGCCGCGGTATCTCGGCCCGCGTCCGTAGGCAGTTCTGTCACTCCCCACACGGCTGCCACCTCGGCGCGGGCGGCGGCGTCGGCGACGGGCCGCCCGCCCGGCAGCAGGTTCGGCAACGTGCCTGCGTCGAGGGCACCGCGCTCTCCTGCCCGTCGCGGAATCCATGCCAGGTTCGCTCCGGTGTCGTCGGCCAACTTCGACGCTGCGGACAATGCACCGGGAACGGAACCGAGCCGCTCGCCCACGAGCACGATCGCTCCAGGGCTCCGGAGGAGCTGGGCGATCGATTCGGTACCGCGGTCACCCACGTGCAGTGCGTCGAGCCACTGTGGTTCCTCGCCGGGAATCGACTGCAGGAGCACCCCGTCGAGCTTGCGCAGACCGCGGCTGGCCCAGGATGCGATGGACGCCACGACCACGCCGCGGGTCCGGCGCGCCTTGCGCAACCTGAGGAACATCAGCGGTGACTCTTCTTCGGGCTCGAACCCCACCATCAACACCACAGGAGCGTTTTCGAGATCCGAGTAGGTCACGCCCAGCCCCGTCGCCGCGATACGACCGGCCAGGAACTCCGCTTCCTCGGCGCTGTGAGCACGGTTGCGGAAGTCGATGTCGTTGGTGTGCAGCACTGTTCGCGCGAACTTGGCGTATGCGTAGGAGTCTTCGACAGTCGATCTTCCGCCCACGAGTACCGCAGCGTTCCCGATCGACGCAGCCAGTCCCGTTGCCGCCGCCGCCAATGCGGCCGACCAGGACGTCTCGACCAGAGCCCCCGATTCGTCTCTGACCATCGGTGCGCCGATGCGGTCCGGCTCGCTGGCGTACTTGAATGCCCACCGGCCCTTGTCGCAGTTCCACTCTTCGTTGACCTGGGGATCGTCACCAGCCAACCGGCGGAGGACCTTGCCACGACGATGATCCGTGCGTTGCGCACAGCCTCCTGCGCAGTGTTCGCACACGCTCGGCGAGGACGTCAGATCGTACGGGCGCGCTCGGAACCGATACTCGGTGTTCGTCAGTGCACCCACGGGGCAGATCTGGACGGTGTTTCCCGAGAAGTAGGAGTCGAACGGCTCGGTGCCGAAGATGCCGACCTGTTGCACGGCACCGCGTTCGAGCAGCTCGATGGATGGATCACCGGCAACCTGCGCCGCGAAGCGAGTACATCGAGCGCACAGGACACAGCGTTCGCGATCGAGCAGAACCTCGGCCGACAACGGAATCGGTTTGGGATACGTGCGTTTGGTCTCGGTGAACCTGGACTCGGTGCGACCCGCGGCCATCGCCTGATTCTGCAGTGGACACTCACCGCCCTTGTCGCACACCGGGCAATCGAGAGGATGATTGATCAGCAGCAATTCCATGACGCCACGTTGCGCTTTGCCCGCGACCTCCGACGTCACCTGAGTGCGCACCACCATGCCCTCGGCCACGGTCGTCGTACAGGACGCCAACGGCTTGCGTTGCCCCTCGACATCGACCAGACATTGGCGGCAGGCGCCCACCGGATCGAGCAGCGGATGATCGCAGAATCGCGGAATCTGTACGCCCATCAACTCGGCCGCGCGAATCACCAACGTGCCCTTGGGAACACTGATCTCGTGGTCGTCGATGGTCAGTGTCACCATCTCTACTGGGGCGACCGACTGCTCAGGGCTGGCAGGAGTGGAGCCCGCGGAACGACCCGAAGATGCAGGAGTGGAGCCCGCGGAACGACCATGTGCTGCTGCAGTCATGACGTCAGCTCCTCTGCCATCAGGGTCGATCGGTGTGGATCGAATGGGCATCCCTGCTCGGTGACGTGACGGATGTATTCGTCACGGAAGTACTTCAGCGAAGACACGATCGGGCTGGCAGCACCGTCTCCCAACGCGCAGAAGGACTTTCCGGCGATGCCGTCGGCGATGTCGAGCAAGGTCGTCAGGTCGGCCTCGGTACCGGTTCCACCGTCGAGGCGACGCAGAATTTGCACCAGCCAATACGTGCCCTCCCGGCACGGTGTGCATTTGCCGCAGGATTCGTGTGCGTAGAACTCGGTCCAGCGCAGCACCGCTCGCACCACGCAGGTCGTCTCGTCGAATATTTGCAAGGCCTTGGTGCCCAGCATCGATCCGGCGGCACCGACGCCCTCGTAGTCGAGTGGAACATCGAGATGCTCGCCGGTGAACATCGGCGTCGAGGATCCTCCCGGCGTCCAGAACTTCAGTTCGTGTCCCGGTCTGATCCCGCCCGCGTAGCCGAGCAACTCCCGCAGCGTGATCCCCAACGGTGCCTCGTACTGGCCTGGACGGCAGACGTGGCCCGAGATGGAGTACAGCGTGAAGCCGGGTGACTTCTCGCTACCCATCGATCGGAACCAGTCGATTCCTTTGCGCAGGATCACTGGAACGCTGGCAATCGATTCGACGTTGTTCACCACAGTCGGGCGTGCGTAGAGGCCCGCCACTGCGGGGAACGGTGGCCGCAGCCGAGGTTGTCCGCGCCGACCTTCCAACGAGTCGAGGAGGGCTGTTTCCTCGCCGCAGATGTACGCGCCGGCTCCGGCGTGGATCACCAACTCCAAGTCGAATTTCGTTCCGAGAACACCCTTTCCCAGATAGCCCGCCGCGTAGGCCTCGGCGACCGCAGCCTGCAGCCTGCGTAGCACCGGCACTACCTCGCCGCGGACGTACACGAATGCATGGGATGCGCGAATTGCGTACGCGGCGATCACTATTCCTTCGACCAGCGTGTGCGGGCTCGCCATCAGCAGTGGCATGTCCTTGCAGGTACCCGGCTCGGACTCGTCGGCATTGACCACCAGACAATGCTCTTTACCGTCGTTCTGCGGGATGAAGCTCCACTTCGTTCCGGTCGGAAATCCTGCGCCGCCGCGACCGCGTAATCCGGAGTCCTTGACGAAGGCGATGAGGTCGTCGGGGTCCATCGCGAGGGCCTTCTCGAGCCCGCGGTATCCGTCGTGGCTGCGGTAGACGTCGAGCGTCCAGGAATTCTTTTCGTCCCAGAACTCGCTCAACACCGGCGTCAGGGCCATGTCACGCTCCCTTCGTCGGTGGATCGGTCTCGGTGGTGTTCGGTTGTGGTGGCACGGTCGCCGAGGGTGCCGGTGCGGGCTTGTCTCGCACCGTCTCCGGTGCGGCCGCGGCTCCGACGTCCGGGTGATCGTCGTTCGGTCGTGCCCCGGCCTCGGGTGCCGACATCGCGTGTTCGCGCGCGTATCGCAGTCCGGCCAGGGTGGCATCGCCTGCACTACCGGTCGCTTCGAGTGCCTCGGGCCGATAGTCGGAAAATCCGGCGAGAATCCGCTCGGTCTCGCGGAACGTGCACAACGGTGCTCCACGCGTCGGAGTGACCTGGGTGCCGGATCGAAGTGCATCGACCAGATCCCGCGCAGACGACGGGGTGCTGTTGTCGAAGAACTCCCAATTGACCATCATCACCGGGGCGTAATCGCATGCGGCATTGCACTCGATATGTTCCAGGGTGATCGTGCCGTCGGCGGTGGTACCTCCGTGCTCGACGTCCAGGTGATCACGCAGCGCGTCCATGATGGCGTCGCCGCCCATGACAGCACACAGCGTGTTGGTGCACACGCCGACGCGGTACGTCCCGGTGGGTTCGCGTCGATACATCGAGTAGAAGGTCGCGACTGCAGTCACCTCCGCCCCGGTGAGTTCGAGTACCTCCGAGCAGAATTCGATTCCAGCGGGCGTGAGACAGCCGTCCTCGGCTTGCACGAGATGGAGCAGCGGCAGCAGGGCCGATCTGGCCTGCGGATAGCGCGCAACGACGACCTCGGCGTCGGCGTGCAGCCGGGCGAGCACCTCGGCGGGATACGACGTTCGTGCACCCGGCGTGGCCAGTTGCACCGGTTCGTCCGGCCGGGCTCCGAGTTGGATCAGAACCGGTTCCGACTGGGGCTGCGCGGTCATCGATCCACCCCACCCATCACCGGGTCGATACTGGCGACCGCGGCGATGACGTCGGAGATCATTCCGCCCTCGCACATTGCCGCCACCGCTTGCAGGTTGGTGAAGGATGGATCTCTGAAATGCACTCGGTACGGCCTGGTTCCACCGTCGCTGACGATGTGTACCCCGAGCTCCCCTCGCGGCGACTCCACCGAGGACAACACCTGGCCGGCCGGGACCCGCATTCCCTCGGTCACCAGTTTGAAGTGGTGAATCAGCGATTCCATCGAGGTGTCCATGATGGTCCGCACATGCTCCTGAGAGTTGCCAAGGCCATCGGGTCCCGAGACCAGCTCGGCTGGCCACGCGATCTTCTTGTCGTCGATGACGACCGGCCCGGGACGCAGGCGGTCGAGGGTCTGTTCGACGATCTTGAGCGATTCCTTCATTTCTTCGACGCGAATCAGATATCGCCCGTAACAGTCGCATCCGGTGTCGGTCACCACGTCGAACTCGTAGTTCTCGTACCCGCAGTACGGATCGGACCGTCGCAGGTCGTAGGGCAGTCCGGTCGAACGCAGCACCGGACCGGTGACGCCCAGCGCCATACATCCGGTGAGATCCAGATAACCTACGTTCTCGGTTCTGGCTTTCCAGATCGGGTTGTCGTTGAGCATGAGTTCGAGGTCACGCAGGCGTCCCGGCAGCACGCGAAGGAGCTCACGTACTCTGCCGACCGAGTCCTCGGGTAGGTCCTGCGACAGTCCGCCCGGCCGGATGTAGGCGTGGTTCATGCGCAGGCCGGTGATGGCCTCGAAGACGTCGAGTATCAGCTCGCGCTCACGGAACCCGAACAGCATCGCGGTGACCGCTCCCAATTCCATTCCGCCCGTGGCCAATGCGACGAGATGCGACGAGATGCGATTCAGCTCCATCAGCATCACCCGGATCACCGTGGCGCGCTCGGGAATGTCGTCGGTTATACCCAGTAGCTTCTCCACGCCGAGGCAGTATGCGGTTTCGTTGAAGAACGGCGACAGGTAGTCCATGCGGGTGACGAACGTGACGCCCTGGGTCCAGTTTCGGTACTCGAGATTCTTCTCGATTCCCGTGTGCAGATACCCGATCCCGCAACGAGCCTCGGTGACGGTCTCGCCCTCGATTTCGAGAATCAACCGCAGCACGCCGTGTGTTGACGGGTGCTGCGGGCCCATGTTGACCACGATCCGCTCGGTACTCGATCCGCGGGCCAACTCGACGACGTCGTCCCAGTCCTGTCCGGAGACCGCGTAGATGGTTTCGTCCGTTGCACTCATCAGTTGTACGACCTGCGCTCGTTGGGAGGCGCGACGCGAGCGCCCTTGTACTCGATGGGAATTCCGCCCAGCGGATAGTCCTTGCGTTGTGGATGACCGACCCAGTCGTCGGGCATCTCGATCCGCGTCAATGCAGGATGACCGTCGAAGACGATGCCGAAGAAGTCGTAGACCTCGCGCTCGTGCCAGTCGTTGGTGGGATACACCCCGCACAGCGACGGACTGTGTGGATCGTCGTCGGGGACGGCAACTTCGAGTCGGAGCCGACGGCCGTGCGTGATGGAGACCAGATGGTACACAACGTGCAACTCCCGGCCGATCAGGTCCGGATAGTGCACACCCGATGCGCCGGTACACAATTCGAATCGCAATTCTTCGTCGTCCCGTAGCGCCTGGGCGACGGCAGGCACGTACTCCCGCACCAGATGCAGCGTCAATTCGCCGCGATGAATCACCACCCGTTCGACGGCGGCGTCGAACGTAGCGACGGGGTTCACAGCAAGAAGGACGGTGGCCAACCGATCGACGAGGGCATCGAAGTAGCCGCCGTAGGGCCGCGTCGCGGTGTCCTCCGCTGCCGCCGGCGGCACCAATCGGCCGTAGCCCGACGTGTCGCCACTACCGCGAACCCCGAACATCCCGCGTGGCCGCTGAGACATTTTTCCTGGCGGCTGAGACATCCCACCCGGCGGCTGCGCCGTCATCGGAGCAAACCCTTCAGATCGATCGTCGGGGTGGACGAGAGTGCAGCCGCCTCGGCGGCCGCTCGCACCTGTTCCCGGTTCACACCCAACGGCATCTGCTGAATCTTTTTGTGCAACTCCAGGATTGCGTTGAGCAGCATCTCGGGCCGAGGCGGGCACCCGGGCAGATAGATGTCGACGGGCACGATGTGGTCCACTCCCTGGACCACCGCGTAGTTGTTGAACATTCCGCCCGAGGATGCACAGACACCCATGGCGAGAACCCATTTCGGTTCTGCCATCTGGTCGTAGACCTGCCTCAACACCGGAGCCATCTTCTGGCTGACGCGGCCGGCCACGATCATCAGATCCGCCTGCCGGGGGGACGCGCGAAACGCTTCCATTCCGAATCGCGCGAGATCGAAACGGCCGGACGTGGTGGCCATCATTTCGATGGCACAACATGCGAGCCCGAAGGTGGCGGGCCACAGCGAGCCCTTACGTGCGTACCCGGCCAACCCCTCGACGGTGGTCAGCAGGAATCCGCTGGGTAGCTTCTCTTCGAGTCCCATCGATCACGCTCTTTCGCTTCCGCAGAATGAGAACAGTGCATCGTTCCGTCGTCGTATCCGAGATCGTGTGGTCAGTCCCAACCGAGCCCGCCTCGCCGCCACTCGTACACGTAGGCCACCGACACGTTCACGACGAACAACGCCATCGCGACGAGCCCGAACGCACCGAGAACGTCGAGGTGGACGGCCCAGGGATAGAGGAAGACGATCTCGATGTCGAAGATGATGAACAGCATCGCGGTGAGATAGAACTTCACCGGAAATCGTTGTCCCGTAGGCGCATGCATCGTGGGTTCGATTCCACATTCGTACGCGTCGAACTTCGCTCGGTTGTATCGGGCGGGTCCCACCATCGTGCCGACCATCACCGAGAAGACTGCGAACGCGACTGCGACGGCACCCAGGACGAGAATCGGAACGTAGGCGTTCATTCGGGCATCCGCTCCCTCGATCGACGACCGCGCCGCCGCGAAATTAAATGCGACGGCCGTACCAATGTGACCTGAACCACACAGTATGGGTTCGGTGCAGATCTCGCGGGATTTCGAGCAGTCCAGTTTCGTAAACCGTTGACGCGCATGGGCCACCCACCCTCGGACCCAATCATTGATGTGATCCACATCACTCGTGCCTCACATGCGGTCCACACCGCGAGGGACGACCAATCACCGAACATTTCCGGCCACCCGACCCGGGCTGCCGCCACCACTGAGGAGAGACGATGAAGTCGATTTCCGTCTCGGCGCTCGCCGCCGAGGGACTGGGAACTGCCCTGCTCGTGATATTCGGCGTCGGCACCGCCGTCATCGCGGGCGACACCGTCGGAACCCCGGGCATCGCCCTGGCGTTCGGACTCACACTGCTTGCCCTCGTCTACGCGATCGGCCCGATCTCGGGCTGCCACATCAACCCGGCCGTGACGATCGGAGCCCTGATAGCTCGCGCCATCACCCCGATCAAGGCTGCGTTCTACATCGCCGCCCAGGCCGCAGGTGCAGTGATCGGCGCGCTGGTCGTACTGTTGGTCGCATCGGGCCGTCCCGGGTACGACATGTCGTCGGACGGTCTGGGCACCAACGGATTCGGCAGCTCCTCGCCCGGAGCGTACGGCTTGGCGTCGGTCGCGGTGTTCGAGACGATCGCGACCGGCCTGCTCGTACTCGTCGTACTCGCCACCACGGCCCCCACCGTTCACCCCGTCGTGGCGGCCGGCATCCCGATCGGCCTCACCCTGACCGTGGTTCACCTGCTGGGCATCGGAATCGACTCGACCTCGGTCAACCCTGCTCGGTCCCTCGGCCCCGCCCTCGTCGCCGGCGGCCCTGCCCTGTCACAACTGTGGGTGTTCGTGGTGTTCCCCGTGCTCGGAGCTGTTGTCGCCGGCTCGATCCACCGGTTCGTGCTGACGGTGCCCGCATCGGAGAAAACGGTCTGATCTACCGCGATCGAGAGACCCTGGCACCGACGCGACCCGAGTGCTGCCTCAGCAGATCGACCACCGCGCGCCCGAGTCGAATCGGATCCACTGGATGGGGAACTGCGGCCTCGGCGCGCGACCAGTCGGCCAACCACCGGTCGTCGGGGCGTCCGATGAGTACCAGCACCGGCGGGCAGTCGTCGATCTCGTCCTTGAGTTGCTTGGCCAAACCCAGTCCGCCGACGGGCGAGGACTCACCGTCGAGGATCGCCACATCGATTCCACCCGCGTCCAGGTGCTCGATGACCACGGCCGCGGTGGCAACCTCGACGAAGTCGACGACGCCGAGCGCCGGATCGGGCCGGGTGCCCACCGCAGACATCACCTGAGCGCGCGTGGCCGCGTTACTGCTGTACACGAGCACATGCACCTGACCTGCCGAACTTGCTCTCGCTGTGGCGTCGGACACACCGCGATGGTAGCGCGGCCCCCGGTGGACCGGGCCCGAACGCACGTCGCAGAGGTACTTTCGCGTCGTCGACGTCGGGTGGCGGCAGCTCAGGAGATGGTGACGATCACGGCGGCCGGTTCCTCGGTGCTGTGCACCGCGAAGTCCGGACGGTCTGACGCCACGGCGACGAAGGACTGTGAGATTCCATCGGCATCGGCCAGGAAGTCGACCGCCACCACGGCGGAGTCCGGCTCGTTGCGAATCCGATCCGGCCCGGCATACGGAACGACGGTGACATCCGGCTCGGTCGAGGTACCGGCGATGTCGACCTGGAGTACGGCTCGCCCGGGAAGCGCGACCGGCTCACTGGTTCCGTATCGGACGGCCTCGTCGACGTAGCGCACCGTATAGGACACCGGCCCGTTGCCGCGCAGTCGATACTCGACGGAGGAGGCTCGCAACACCACGTCCGTCACCGCCACGGGTGAGCCCGACGGGTGACGAATTCCCTCCAGCGACAGTCCCGGCACGACCGGCGGCACCGTTTCGGTGGGGGCGGTCGGCGCGGTGAACGGGTCACCGACCACGAGCGAGCCGGTGGCGGTCTCGAAGTTCGGTGACGACGACGCATCGGGCGTCGGGCGAGGTGCCTCACCGGCGGAGCAACCGACGAGCAGCACAGCAGCGAGCAGTGGCGCTAAGACCGACCCGGCCGCCACAGGCCTGCGATACCCCTCGCTCATCGACTCACCGTACAGATGAAACCGATCGGTTCGATAGTGTCGATCGGCCGCAGTTCGGTCACGGTCCCACCTGCCGCAAATCCTGCTAGCGTCGTCGAGCATGGAGCCCACGAGCTATTCGTCCGGTGAACGCGTGTTCGGACCTCCCAACGGGACGTTCGACGCGGACTGGGCGGCCACCGCGCTGCGGTCAAACCGACCGGAATTGGACCACCCGACCTCGGTGCAACTGGTCGAGCGGGCCTGGGAGTTGCTTCGATCGTCGAATCTTCGCGGCGAGCCACTCGCGACGGCTCTGGATCTCGAGCCCGGCCTCGCCTCGGCGGTCGCGGCCGTGGCAACGGAGACGGCGGAGCTCTACCTCGACCGACGGTAGGTCTATCGGTCGACCACCTCGGTCGCCAACCTCGCGTTGCGGCGCCCGTAGGCGAAGTAGATCAACAGACCGAGGGCCAACCAGACCAGGAACCGAATCCACGTCTCCACCACCAGGTTAGCCATCAGGTAGACGCACGAGAGCCCGGACAGAATCGGCACGACGGGAGAGAGCGGAACCCGAAAGGGCCGCTCGAGATCCGGCTTGGTCCGACGCAGGATCGGCACTGCCGCCGAGACCAGCAGAAACGCGAAGAGGGCTCCGATGCTGACCATCTCGGCCAGCTCCTTCAGCGGTACCAGGGCCCCCAGCAGCGCAACGAACACCACGACGCCGACGGTCAAGCGGGTCGGAGTCCCGAAACGGGGAGACACCTTCGCAACCGACTTGGGTAGCAAACCGTCCCGGCCCATCGCGAAGCCGATTCGGCAGATGGTCACCAACTCGACCAGAATGACCGACGTCAGACCCGCCACGGCCGCTATCGAGACCAGAACGCCAGCCCAGCCTGCACCCACAGAATCGAACGCCTTGGCAATGGGAGCACTGTCGTCGAGGTCGGTGTATTTCACCATGCCGGTGACGACGAACGCGACCATCATGTACAGCAAGGTGCATGCCACGAGCGTGCCGATCAGTGCGCGAGGCAGATCGTGGGCGGGCCGCTCGGCTTCTTCACTGAGATTGGCAACGGCCTCAAATCCTGTGTAGGCGAAGAACACGACCGCTGCAGCGGTGACGACGCCGGCAAATCCGAACGCCGAGGGTGCGATTCCGGCCACGGCCTGCATCAGGAGCTGATCGAGCGTCGAGCCACCGGCCTCGGCGGGCACGGACTCGGGCACGAACGGAACCAGGTTCGACTTCTGGACGAAGAACAGGCCGGCGATCACGATGAACACCGAGATGGCGACCTTGATCAGGACCAGCACGTTGGTCACTCGCGCCGACTCCTTGACTCCCACAGCGGCAACGACGCCCAGCACCGCGACGATGGCAACAGCCCCCACGTTCACCGGCGCTTCCTCGGTGAACAAGCTGGGTGGCAGAGAAAAGAGATCCGCGAGGTAGCCGGACCAGCTTCGAGCGACAACGGCAGCACCCAAAGCGAATTCGAGGATCAAATCCCATCCGATGATCCACGCGAACAGCTCCCCCAGGGTGGCGTACGCGTACGTGTACGCACTGCCCGCCGTCGGCACGGCCGATGCAAGTTCCGCATAACACAGTGCGGCAAGCAAACTCACGACACCGGCGATGACGAAGGAGATCACGACCGCCGGGCCGGCATTTTCTTTGGCCTGTACACCGGTGAGCGTGAATATGCCGGTTCCGATGACGATGCCGACCCCGAAACCGACCAAGTCGCGTAACCCGAGCTGCTTGCGCAGACTGCCGGACCCCTCGTCGTCGACGTCGCTCTCGATCTCGTCGACGGACTTCGTGCGAAACATTCCCATTTCCCGACGCTAAGCCATCCACTGTTTCCGCGCCGGAGGAAAGGTGGTGTTTGCTTTCGCGATTGTCGGTTATCCGGACAAATCGGAAATCCTTGCGTCACAACCGTCCTCGGGACCGAGCGACACTAGGACCGTCCCAAGAATTGTTCGGCGAAAAATCCGGCCAGCAGTACCGCGGTCCCGCCGATCTCGCCGACGATCAGAGCGAGCATGAACAGGTGCGTCCCCGGAACGGGATGGACGAACTGATTCTCGGTGTCTCGCCGGATCCCGTGCACGGTGTAGCCGGCGATCGCGGCGACGAAGAACACCAGCACCACCACCGCTGCGGTCAGGTCGACCACCGTCGGCCAGGCGCTGTAGTGCGCGAGAGCCGCCAGCACGAGCGCAGCGAAGGAGTACATCAACGCTGCCCGATGCGCGATGTCGACGTATCGGTGCGCGGTTCCGTCGCTCGACGTGGACATCTGGTGGTACTTGAGCACTCCGAGCGCCAACGCCCACATCAGCAACACACCCGACGCGAACACGATCACTTTCGTGTCGATCTCCAGCTGCATCCGCGCCTCCCCTGGTTCCGCTGTCCGGGCCGAACGTAGCACCGGACACAATGTTGGTTACGGTTCCGCAATGCCGGTCGACTCCGCCCACACTCAGAACGACTGCGCATTGCGCTTCGAGTGGGGCCTGTCCGCGATCGACGCTGTGGTCGCCGGTGCCGACATCGCCGTCGTCGTGGACGTCCTGTCGTTCACGACCACTCTGACGGTGGCGGTGGACGCCGGAATCGACGTCGTACCCAGCCGATGGCGCGACGACCGTGCCACCCACCTGGCCGAGCAACACGACGCCGTTCTCGCAGTCGGCCGTTCGGTTGCCACGCCGGGAGACGTCAGCTTGTGTCCTGCCACCGTGCGCGCCGCCGCACCGCCACCGAGTCGACTCGTGTTGCCGTCGCCGAACGGTTCCACGATCGCCCACGCACTCGCCGCCCGGGTCGACGCGTGCGTGGGCGCATCGCTCCGCAACGCCGCCGCGATCGCGCAGTGGGTCGTCGACGAGCACCCCCACAGCGTGATTGCCGTCATAGCCGCCGGCGAGAGATGGCCCGATTCGTCGTTGCGGCCCGCAGTGGAGGACTTGTGGGGTGCCGGAGCCGTGCTGGCACCGCTCGTGGAGTCCGGCCTGTTCGATCCATCCCCCGAGGCGGTGGTCGCTGCGACCGCGTGGCACGCTGCCGCAGCGGATATAGCTACCGAGCTGCGGCGATGCGGCTCGGGGCGGGAGCTCATAGCGATGGGCCACCCCGAGGACGTCGACATCGCCGCCGAGGTCGACTCGAGTTCCTGCGTGCCGATACTGCGCGGCGATACCTTCGTCGAGCACCGACACCGATAGCCCCATCGGGCCTCCGAAACCCGCACCGACGCGGCCGATCGTGTCCGAAATTTTGATCGGAACACGGAATCACGGATCATACGGTGGTGAGTACGGAACGAGTCGCCCCGAAGACCACCGTCGTTGTACCGACGTACAACGAACGCGAGAACCTCCCCAAGCTGGTCGAACTGCTGGCCGGGCTGAAGGTCGAGGGGCTCGGTGTTCTCGTGGTCGACGACAATTCCCCCGACGGAAC
Organism: Rhodococcus sp. 05-2256-B1; assembly: GCF_002258465.1. Classification (NCBI taxonomy): domain Bacteria; kingdom Bacillati; phylum Actinomycetota; class Actinomycetes; order Mycobacteriales; family Nocardiaceae; genus Rhodococcus; species Rhodococcus sp. 05-2256-B1. Next base: position 99,255 of record NZ_NOZA01000031.1, read on the forward strand.
CGGTGACATCGCCGACAAACTCGCCATCGACGGTCCCCTCGAGGTCTCCGTTCTGCACCGCACCGAGAAGAACGGTCTGGGCCGCGCATACGTGGCCGGCATGACACGGGCCCTCGACGAGGGAGCCGACATCGTGATCCAGATGGACGCCGATCTGTCGCACCCCACCGAGGTGATTCCGGCGATGATCGACAAGCTGCAGAGCACCGACGCCGCGGTCGTGCTCGGTTCGCGCTACGTCCCCGGCGGTTCGGTCGCCGCGGACTGGCCGTGGCACCGCAAGGCGCTGTCGGCGTGGGCCAACTTCTACGTGAACACGATTCTTCGTCTCGGAGTCAAGGACGCCACCGCCGGCTTCAAGGCATGGCATGCCCGCACGCTCCGCACGATCGACGTTGCGTCGGTGGAGAGCAACGGGTACGCGTTCCAGGTCGAGATGAACTACCGCACCGTCAAACACGGGCTCACTCTCGCCGAGGTACCGATCACGTTCGAGGAGCGCAGCGAAGGCGAGTCGAAGATGAGCCTGTCGGTCCAGCTCGAATCAGCCTTGGTGCCCTGGAAGTTGTTGCGGAACAAGAAGAAGCTCTGAGCACACCTCATCTCGACATCGGCCCACGGTGCTCATGACGCCGCCTTGACATCGGCGGCGTACAGATCGACGTACTCCTGACCCGACAGGTCCGCCAACGATGCCATGACCTGATCCGTGACAGCACGGATGATGACCCGATTGGATTGTCCCCCGGCATATCTGGAGAAGTCCATCGGTTCGCCGACGACCAGTCGCACCTTTGCCGGTCTCCACATCCGCGAACCCACCGGATTGAACCCGAGCGTTCCGTGGACGACCACCGGCACGACGGGAGCACCGGTCTCGATCGCGACCCGCGCCATACCGGTTTTACCCTTGTACAGTCTGCCGTCGGGTGACCGAGTGCCTTCCGGATAGACAGCCCAGATGTCCCCCTGTCGCAGAACACTTTTCGCGGCTTCGAGCGCCGGCTCCGAGGCGGCGGAGCCGCGTCGATCGACCGGGACTTGGCCCGTCGCGGAATAGAACCACCGGAGCGCGGCCCCCTTGACACCTCTACCGGTGAAGTACTCACTCTTGGCGATGAACGTGACTCGGCGACGAACCAGGAGGACGAGAAAGAACGAGTCGACGACGGTGAGGTGGTTGCCGGCGATGATCACCGGTCCCGTCTTCGGGATATTGCCTGCGCCGACCACCGACGGACGGCCGAGAACTCGGAGGATCGGGCCGATCAGCACATATTTGAAAAGCAGATACCACATTGATCGATCCTCTCGGCTGGACATCGTCACGGCTGAGAGTAGACAATGTCTACGTGGCTGACAACCTTCGGACTCGACTGGTGGACGCAGGCGTCCGCCTGCTCGAAAACGAGGGACAGGGCGGGCTCACCATCAGAGCGGTCACGCGTGAAGCCGGCGTATCGCACGGCGCACCGAGACGGTATTTTCCGACACTGAGCGCTTTGGCCGCGGCCGTGGCCCGAGTCGGTCTGGTCGATCTCGAGACCGCACTGAATTCTGCTGCACAGCAGTCGGATTCGCCCCGAGATGCACTGGATGCGATGGCGCACGCGTACGTGCAGTTCGCGGCGCAGCGCCCCGCGATGTTCGCGCTCATCTTTCGACACGACCTGCTCGAGGGCTCCGGCGAGAATCTGCGCGGACAGTCGCAACCCCTGTTCGAGGCTCTCACCTCGACACTCGATGCCGTCGTGCCGGAGAATCCACAGTTCACAGCACTGAGACTGTGGACCTCCGTGCACGGAATTGCGGCGCTCCACGCCACTCGAGCGTTCGAGCCGATCACCGACACCTCGGCAGTGCCGGACCTGATCCGATGCGCAGTGCGCGACGTGATCGCCGACGCTACCGGACCAGGGACTTGACCGACGCCGGCAGCTGGCGGACGTTCTTGTAGGGGCCTACCACTGCGGCACCGAAAGGCCGGTCGAGCAACACGGCCGCTACCTCGCGTACCTCGTCGTTGCCGACACTGTCGATCCGCGCCAACGTGTCGGTGATGTCGCGGTGATTGCCGTAGTTCAGTTCGCTGCGACCGATACGGTTCATCCGAGAACCCGAATCCTCCAGTCCCAGCACCAATCCACCGCGCAACGAACCCTTGGCGCGAGCGCACTCGGCATCGGTGATGCCCTCGGCCGCAACCTTGGCGAGCACCTCGCGAATCACCGTGGTGACCTCGCCCAGGTTCTCCGGCTGACATCCCGCGTACACCGAGAACGCCCCGCTGTCGGCAAACGTATCCACCGAGGAGTACACCGAGTAAGCCAGTCCGCGCTCTTCCCTGATCTCCTGGAACAGGCGAGAACTGAGCCCACCGCCGACAGCAGAATTCAGTACCGACAATGCCCAGCGGTGTCCCTCGTGACGTCCGAACGCCCGCACGCCCAGGCACAGATGCGCCTGTTCGCTGTCCCGGGTGGTCAGGCTCAGCGTCGGATTCTGCCGCAATCGCGCTGAACCGCTACGCCTTTCGGCCGGCCGCAGGCCCTTTTCCAGATGACCCGCGAAGGCGCGACGTACCAACGACACGATCTGCTTGTGATCGACGTTGCCTGCGACGGCGACGACCATCCGTTGCGGCGTATAGCGGCGAACATGGAACGAATGCAGTTGGGAACGGGTCATCGATTCGATGGATTCGACAGATCCGATGATCGGACGCCCGATCGGGTGATCACCGAACATCGCTTCCAGGAAAGCATCTCCCAGGAGATCCTCGGGATCGTCGTCGCGCATGGAGATCTCTTCGAGGACCACCTGACGCTCGACGTCCACATCTGCCGATCTACACCGACCACGAAGCACCACATCGCTGACGAGATCGATCGCGAGCGCGACGTCCTCGTCGAGCACGTGCGCGTAGAAGCACGTGCTCTCCTTGGAAGTGAATGCGTTCAGCTCTCCCCCGACACCGTCCATCACCTGGGCGATCTCGAGCGCACTACGCGTCGGCGTCGACTTGAACAGCAGATGTTCGAGGAAGTGCGCGGCACCGGCGACGCTGGGTTGCTCGTCGCGCGAGCCGACGCCGACCCACACACCGACCGATGCCGAGCGAACGCCGGGAACGAACTCGGTGACGACCCGAAGGCCGCCGGGCAGAGTCGTGCGTCGAACGCCCGTGTCGGTGCCGCTGGTCTCTGGAACGGCCGAACGGTACGTCCCGAGGGGACGTACCGTTCGGCTCGCTTGCTTCTTACTCAGCGCTGACCTCGGCGGGTGCCTCGGGAGCGTCGGCGGGAGCAGCTGCGTTGTCGTCTTCGACGGGAACGAGGCTGATCTTGCCGCGGTTGTCGATATCGGCGATCTCGACGCGCAACTTCGACCCGACGCTCACGACGTCCTCGACCTTGTTGATGCGCTTGCCGTTACCGAGCTTCGAGATGTGCACCAGTCCGTCGCGGCCCGGGAGCAGCGAGACGAATGCACCGAAAGCCGTTGTCTTGACGACGGTTCCGAGGAATCGCTCGCCGACCTTCGGCAGCTGCGGGTTGGCGATGGCGTTGATCATGTCGATCGCGGCCTGTGCGGACGGGCCGTCCGCTGCACCGACGTAGACAGTGCCGTCATCTTCGATCGAGATGTTGGCACCGGTCTGCTCGGTGATGGAGTTGATCATCTTGCCCTTGGGCCCGATGACCTCGCCGATCTTGTCGACCGGCACCTTGATCGCGGTGACGCGAGGTGCGTACGGGCTCATCTCGTCCGGGGTGTCGATGGCCTCGGCCATGACCTCGAGGATCGTCGTGCGAGCATCCTTCGCCTGTGACAGCGCGCCGGCGAGCACCTTGGAGGGAATGCCGTCGAGCTTGGTGTCGAGCTGCAGGGCGGTGACGAAGTCCTTGGTTCCGGCGACCTTGAAGTCCATGTCGCCGAACGCGTCCTCGGCACCGAGGATGTCCGTGAGGGCGACGTAGCGAGTCTCGCCGTCGACCTCGTCGGACACGAGGCCCATCGCGATACCGGCAACCGGGGCACGCAGCGGCACACCGGCATTGAGCAGCGACAGAGTCGATGCGCAGACCGAGCCCATCGAGGTCGAGCCGTTGGAGCTCAATGCCTCGGAGACCTGGCGGATGGCGTACGGGAACTCTGCCTGGCTGGGCAGAACCGGCAGCAGAGCGCGCTCGGCGAGTGCGCCGTGACCGATCTCGCGACGCTTCGGCGAACCGACGCGGCCGGTCTCACCGGTGGAGTACGGCGGGAAGTTGTAATGGTGCATGTAGCGCTTGGACGTCTCGGGCCCGAGCGAGTCGACCTGCTGCGCCATCTTGACCATGTCGAGGGTGGTGACGCCCAGGATCTGGGTCTCGCCGCGCTCGAACAGAGCCGATCCGTGGGTACGCGGGATGATCGCGACCTCGGCGGACAACGACCGGATGTCGGTGATGCCGCGGCCGTCGATGCGGAAGTGATCGGTGAGGATGCGCTGGCGAACCGACTTCTTGGTCAGTGCGCGGAACGCGGCACCGATCTCCTTCTCGCGGCCGGCGAAGCTGTCTCCGACCGAGGTGAGGACCTGAGCCTTGACCTCGTCGAGCTTGTTCTCGCGCTCGGCCTTGCCGGCAATGGTCAGTGCCTCGTTGAGCGGGATCTTCGCGGCGTTCTCGACGGCTTCGAAGACGTCGCTCTGGTACGCCGGGAAGACCGGGTAGTCGCCGGTCGGCTTGGCGGCCTTGGACGCGAGCTCCTGCTGTGCGGTGCACAGGGCTGCGATGAAGGGCTTCGAGGCCTCGAGGCCCTCGGCGACAACTGCCTCGTTGGGTGCGGTAGCGCCGCCCTCGATGAGCTCGATGACGTTCTCGGTGGCCTCGGCCTCGACCATCATGATCGCGACGTCGGCGTCGGCACCGGAGCCGGAGACGATGCGGCCGGCGACGACCATGTTGAACACGGCCTTCTCGAGCTGCTCGTTGGTCGGGAACGCAACCCACTGCTTGTCGATCAGCGCGACGCGAACGCCGCCGATCGGACCGGAGAACGGCAGGCCGGCGATCTGGGTCGATGCCGACGCGGCGTTGATCGCGACGACGTCGTACAGATCGGCTGGGTTGAGGCTCATGACCGTGATGACGACCTGGATCTCGTTGCGCAGTCCGTCGACGAACGTCGGACGCAGCGGCCGGTCGATCAGGCGGCAGGTGAGGATGGCGTCGGTGGACGGACGGCCCTCGCGGCGGAAGAACGATCCGGGGATACGGCCCGCGGCGTACATGCGCTCTTCGACGTCGACCGTCAGCGGGAAGAAATCGAATCCCTCACGGGGGTGCTTGCCCGCCGTCGTTGCCGACAGCAGCATGGTGTCCTCGTCGAGGTACGCGGCGACTGCGCCTGCGGCCTGCTGTGCGAGGCGACCCGTCTCGAAGCGGATGCTCCGCTTACCGAAAGAGCCGTTGTCGATGATCGCTGTTGCTTCGTAGACGCCTTCTTCGGCGTCCAATGTTGTGGTGTCCGACATGTGTTCTGTTCTCGTCCTCTCGTCTTTGCCGTGCCCGCGCGGACACACCACCAGCCCTCCTGGCTGTGGCGGCATACCTGTGCCGTCCATCTCCGAGAGTTCGTCTCGGGACGCGGCTGCGCGGAGGCGGCCATCGATCGAAGCCCTCCGGATCTCGTATCCGAAAAGCCACTACCGAAGACCGACACCACGGCGTGACAGGCATACACGGCGGTGTGCGGATACCGTGTATCCGCTGGTCGTGCTGACTATCCTGATGTTGCGGTACAAACACAGAAAGCCAACGAGGAACAGTCTAAGCACTGCCTCGTTGGCTACTGCACTATTGCTGCGAGTCGGGTGTACACCGGCGCGTCGAACCATGCATCGGCAACATCCTCGCGTCGATCGAAATTATCGACGCAGACCCAGACGCTCGATGAGCGAACGGTAGCGAGTGACGTCTACCTTCGCGATGTACTTGAGCAGACGACGACGACGTCCGACCAGCAGCAACAGGCCGCGGCGGGAGTGGTGATCGTGCTTGTGCATCTTGAGGTGCTCGGTCAAGTCGACGATGCGCTTGGTGAGCATTGCAACCTGCGCCTCGGGCGAACCCGTGTCGGTGGGGTGCAAGCCGTACTCGCCGAGAACGGCCTTCTTCTGTTCGGTGGTCAATGCCACTGGTACTACTCCTGATCAATGACGTCCGCGTGAAAGGAAGCAACGGGCCCCGCCGTGGACGATGCATGATCATCCGGGCGGTATCGAAGCCGGTGCAGCCGCCGCGGACCGCAGCGAACACCGAGGAGTCAGCCTATCAGGCTGCGCTGGCGGCCAGGATCGAGCGGGCCCGGTCGGCGTCCCGGCCCATCTCCTCCACGAGAGCCTCCATGGAATCGAACTTCTCCATTCCGCGCAGTCGCTCGACGAAGTCGACGGCCACGTGCTGCCCGTAGAGGTCTCCCTCGCCGTCGAGCACGAACGCCTCGACGGTCCTGGTGCGTCCCGAGAACGTGGGATTCGTGCCCACCGACACAGCCGCCGGGTGCCGCTCCCCCGGAGTGACCGTCCCCATGATCGGACCCGGACCGAGCACGGTGAACCAGGCGGCGTAGACCCCGTCCGCCGGTATGGCCGAGTACATCGGCGGAGCGACATTGGCTGTGGGATAGCCCATTTGACGGCCGCGTCCGTCGCCGTGCACGACGACACCCTCGACGCGATGCGGGCGGCCGAGCGCTGCAGCTGCTGCCGCGACGTCCCCGGCGTCCACGCACGACCTGATGTAGGTGGACGAGAACGTGACGGCATGCTCGGCCAACAGGTTGACTCCGTCGACCGCGAAGCCGGACCGTTCGCCGATCTTGCGCAGCATGGGGACCGTCCCGAGCGCCTTCTTGCCGTAGGTGAAGTTCTCGCCGACGACCACTTCTGCAACGTGCAGGCGTTCGATGAGGATCTCGTGCACGTATCGCTCGGGGGTGAGTTTCATCAGTTCGGGCGTGAACGGCATGACACAGAACACGTCGATGCCCAGTTCCTCGGCCAGTTCGGCACGCCGGGTCAACGTCGTCAACTGCGCGGGGTGACTACCAGGACGGACCACTTCCATCGGGTGGGGATCGAAGGTCATGAGCACGCTGGGTACGCCGCGTTCCCGAGCTGCGGCCACTGCTCTACCGATCAACTGCGCATGTCCGCGGTGAACGCCGTCGAACACACCGATCGTGAGCACACATCGGCCCCAGTCGGCAGGTACATCGTCGAGACCTCGCCATCTCTGCACACCGCGAAGCCTACGGCCCGGCGGCCGCTCGGTCATCCTCGGACAGGCGTGTCGCGTGCGGCAGGTATGGACAAAAGGGTGTCCCCACGGTAAATATTTCGGGGTGCCTAACTTATTTCTTCGATCCTGCGGATCTCGCGTGGGTCGAATCGTTGCGAGCTGGGCCGTTGCGGGACTGCTGGTAGCGACGTCGAGCGGATGCGCTCGCGCGGTCGGCGACGACGAGCCGACGTCGATGGACGACGGCAGACCGTTGGTCCTGACGACGTTCACGGTGCTGGCCGACATGGCCGCGAACGTTGCGGGCGACCATCTCCGTGTGGAGTCGATCACCAAGGCCGGAGCCGAGATTCACGGGTACGAGCCCACACCCGGCGACCTACGCACTGCCGAAAGCGCCGATCTGATCCTGGACAACGGTCTGGGACTCGAGGCGTGGTTCGAGAAGTTCGTCGAGCGGGTGCCCGCACCGCACGCGGTCGTCAGCGCACACGTGGAACCCGTCTACATCCGCGACGACGCATATGCGGGCAAGGCCAATCCACACGCCTGGATGTCGCCGGTCGTGGCGGAGACCTACATCACCAACATCGCCGACGCGTTCGTGGCGCTCGACGCTGTCCATGCCGAGGAATACCGCGCCAACGCCGCCGCGTACATCACCGAGCTGCGGTCGGTCGGCGACGAACTGGAATCCGATCTGGCCCAACTTCCGGCGCAGCAACGTGCTCTGGTGACGTGTGAGGGCGCGTTCGGCTATCTGGCCCGCGACTTCGACCTGCAGGAGGCGTATCTGTGGCCGGTCAATGCCGAACAGGAAGGGACACCCAAACAAGTGGTCCGCACCATCGATTTCGTACGTGACAACGACGTGCCTGCCGTCTTCTGCGAGTCGACCGTCTCGGACAAGGCTCAGCTCCAGGTCGCCGAGGACACCGGTGCCCGCTTCGGCGGAAAGCTGTACGTCGACTCCCTCAGCGCCGCCGACGGACCCGTGCCCACCTACCTCGATCTGCTGCGTTACGACGCGCGGCTGATCGCCGACGCGTTGGTGGGCACGCGATGACCCGGCACATCTCGGGTGCGAACCGGGACGGTGCCGCGCTGACCGTCGACGCCGTCGACGTTCGGTACCGAGACGTCGTGGCGCTGGTCGGCGCGAGCCTGACCCTCGCACCCGGACGCGTCTGCGGCCTGGTCGGAATGAACGGATCGGGTAAGTCGACGCTGTTCAAGGCGATCATGGGCGTCGTCAAGACCGATGCCGGTTCGATCACGGTCTTCGGCGGCGACCCCGCCCGGGCCCGCAAAGCCGGGACGGTCAGCTACGTGCCCCAGGCCGAATCGGTCGATTGGACCTTCCCCATCAGCGTCCGGGACGTGGTGATGATGGGTCGTTACGGCAAACAGAACTTTCTCCGAACCCCTCGTGCGGCAGACAGAGCTGCGGTGGACGCGGCCCTGAGACGAGTCGATCTCACCGAGCTCGCCGATCGACAGATCGGGCAACTCTCCGGCGGACAGCGCAAACGGGCATTCGTGGCCCGCGCCATCGCTCAGGAAGCGTCCTTGCTGCTCCTCGACGAGCCGTTCGCAGGAGTGGACAAGAAGACCGAGGCGACGATCACGCGACTCCTCCGAGAACTGGCCGCTCAGGGTGCGTCCGTCCTGGTGTCCACCCACGATCTGCACGCCCTTCCGGAACTGTGCGACGAGGCAATCCTGCTGCAGCAGCGGGTCCTGATGCACGGCAGTCCAGCCGAGGTGTTGCGCCCGGAGAACCTGGCACTGGCCTTCGGCATGGACCCGTCGAAGATCGACGAACTGGGCGCGAGCTCTCCTACTTCGGAAGCGAGCTGAACCGTGTACCTGATCGACTTCGTCGTCAATCCTCTCGAATACACCTTCATGCAGCGTGCGCTGTTGGTGACCGTCACCGCCTCGATCGTCTGCGCAGTGTTGAGCTGCTGGCTCGTACTCATCGGCTGGTCACTGATGGGGGACGCCGTATCGCACGCGGTACTCCCCGGCGTCGCCCTGTCCTATCTGCTGGGTGCGCCGTTCGCCATCGGCGCGCTGCTGTTCGCACTCATCGCGGTCGGTGCCATCGGGGTGGTTCGCAACACCACCATCGTCAAGGAGGACGCCGCGATCGGCGTCGTGTTCACCACGTTGTTCGCCCTCGGCGTCGTCCTGATCTCCAAGTTTCCGAGCCAGATCGACCTCAACCACATCTTGTTCGGAAACCTGCTCGGGGTGTCGCAGTCGGACATGATCCAGGTGTTCGTGCTCGGCGGGCTGGCGTTGGCCGTGATGGTGATCAAGCGTCGCGATTTCACTCTGTTCGCCTTCGACCGCACGCAGGCTCGCGCGGTCGGTATCAATCCGAGCGTGATCTCGGCCGCGATGTTGACGCTGCTCGCGCTGACGACCGTCGTGGCGCTACAGGCCGTCGGCGTCATCCTGGTCGTCGCCATGCTGATCACACCCGGCGCAACCGCATACCTACTCACCCACAGCTTCGGCCGCATGCTGATGATTGCCCCCGCCATCTCGGTGGGCTGCGCCCTGGTCGGTATCTACGCCAGTTTCTATCTCGACGTCTCCTCGGGTGGCAGTGTGGTGCTGGCCCAAGGCCTGGTGTTCGTGCTGGCCTACCTGTTCAGCCCGGCGCAGGGCATCGTCACGCGCGCTCTGCGCCGCCGAGGACAGGTGACGGTGGCTCCGGCCGGGTGAGATGTCTTTTTCCATTGGATTGCCTAAGCTCGGCGACGTGGCGCAACGAAAAGACGATCCAGCTCCGGCCGACGAGGGCGTACAGCTGTCCGCAGTTGCGCAGGACTACCTCAAGGTCATCTGGACGGCCAGCGAATGGAGTGAAGACTCCGTCAGCACCAAGATGCTCTCCGAACGAATCGGCGTATCCGCATCCACGGTGTCCGAGGCGATTCGCAAACTCGCCGATCAGGGCATGGTGGACCACGCCCGGTACGGTGCCATCTCACTCACCGAGAAGGGCCGACTGGCGGCCATCGGCATGGTCCGTCGACATCGCCTCATCGAGACCTACCTCGTTCGCGAACTCGGGTACGGCTGGGACGAGGTCCACGACGAGGCAGAAATCCTCGAACATGCGGTATCCGATCTGATGATGGATCGGATAGACGCCAAACTCGGCCACCCCGAACGAGATCCACACGGGGACCCGATTCCGTCGGCCAACGGGTCGATCGACACGCCGTCCGCAACCAGACTGAGCGAGTACCTCGACGGTCAGTCGGGACGAGTGGCTCGTATCTCCGATTCGGACCCCGCAATGCTCCGGTACTTCGATTCGGTCGGCATCGAGCTCGATCTACCGATCACCGTGGTCGAACGACGCGACTACGCCGGCACGGTGGCGATCGAACTCGCCCGACGCGGCAGCACGGAGTCCATCGATCTCGGTCACCGCGCCGCCGAAGCGATCTGGATGGTTCCGGCCACCTGAGCGGTGCAGTCCCCTCGGTCGCAGGGCCGATCCGAACGGGAAATCAGTACCCGCGCAGTGTTGCCGGCCGCACCACCATCACCGAGCTCGCCCGTTTGCCCTTTTCCTGCAGCAACGCGATGGTGTGCCCGGTGGGATCGACAGCCGCGTAGACCCCCTCGATTCCGACGGGATCGAGCCAGCGTCCCTGGCTGAGCGACTCCGCTTCGGCGGCATCGATCTGTCGGTGCGGAAATGCGGTGCGCGCGGCCTCGTCTATATCGAGACCCACAGCGGGATTCTCGGCCAATTCCTCGAGCGTCACGGCGTGGTCGAGCGTGAACGGCCCGACCCTGGTTCTGCGCAGAACCGTCAGGTGGCCGCCGACGCCCAGTGCTGCGCCGAGATCCCGTGCGAGCGCGCGCACGTACGTCCCCGACGTGCAGTCCACCTCGACATCGAGGTCGACGAACCGGCCATCGGAATCGACGACATCGCGGCGAGCCGTCACGTCGAAGCGAGTGACAGTGACCTTGCGAGCGGCGAGGGTGAACTCCTCACCGGCGCGCGAGAGCTTGTGTGCCCGCTGACCGTCGACCTTGATGGCACTGACACTGGCCGGAACCTGCTCGATGTCACCGGTGAGTGCGGCGACCCCGGCCGCAATATCCGAATCCGAGACATTCGTGGCCGGGACGTCGGCGAGCACCTCACCCTCGGCGTCATCGGTCGTCGTACTGCGCCCCAGTCGCACGGTGGCGGTGTACGACTTGGTCGTCAGCGTCAGCAGTCCGAGCATCTTGGTCGCCCGCTCGACGCCCAGAACCAGCACCCCGGTCGCCATGGGGTCCAACGTCCCCGCATGACCGACCTTTCTGGTCTGCAACAACTTTCGGCACGACGCGACGACATCGTGACTGGTGACGCCCGGCCCCTTGTCGACCACCAACACACCGGCACCGACGAGACCGGACGAGATCTTTCCGCGAGCACTCACGAGAGTGCATTGTGCCAGGCGCGACGAGCCGGTCGTCACATCACCGAGATCGCCGTCATCACCAAACCGTCGGACACCATCCATCGACCGTCGAAAGCCGTCAGCGGAGGTCCGGACACGGTGTCGCCCGGGACCAGCAGTTCGGATCGAAACGTTCCCGAGATGTCGTCACCGGTGCCGGTGCGCTCGAACGTGATGTGCGCGTCCTCGAACCCCAGCCAGCGACCGGTCAGCGGCTCCCAGGCCTTGTACGTCGCCTCCTTGGCGCAGAACAACACTCGATCCCAGTGGACGTCTTCTCGGCCCGCTGTCGAGAGCCACTCGCGCTCGGCTTCGAGGCTGACCGCGTCGAGCACACCGTCGGGAAGAGGTCCGTGTGGCTCGGCATCGATTCCCACCGAGCGAACCTGCATGGCGTAGCCCAGAACGGCACCGCGGTAGCCGTCGCAATGCGTCAACGATCCCACCACTCCCTTCGGCCACTGCGGTGCGCCGGAGGTGCCGCGCATGATCGGCGCGGGCTCCACACCGAGCTTCTGCATCGCCACACGTGCGCAGTGTCGAGCCGAGGTGAACTCACGCTTGCGCTTGTCCACCGCCTTGGCGACCAACGGCGCTTCGAGTGGGTGCGGCATCAAACCCGGTGGATCGGTGAACAATTCGGCCGAGACAACACCATTGGGGAGAAGCGATTCGATCACTGGCCTGCCCTCATCTTCTCGACCTCTGCCTCCATCTCGGGCGTCACGGTGAAGTGCCCGCCCCATTTGTTCAACGTGCCCGGCGGATACTCGGGAACCGGAAGAATTCGGCGCAGAACGTTGTTCGGCAGTCCACGGCGCTGCCATTCGCGCGGGTAACCCACCGAGACCTCCTCGAAGCGGACGCCGTCGTAGTAGGTGGTCCGCGGGATGTGCAGGTGACCGTACACCGAGCAGATCGCGTTGTACCTGATGTGCCAGTCCGCCGTGAGCGTCGAACCGCACCACAGGGCGAACTCCGGGTAGAACAACACCTCGGTCGGCTGACGCACCATCGGAAAGTGGTTGATGAGCACGGTGGGAACCGTGGTGTCCAGCGCGTCGAGGCGCTCGCGGGTGGCGTCGATGCGGGCATGGCACCAGGCATCGCGCGTCGCATACGGCTGAGAGGACAGCAGGAACTCGTCGGTGGCGACGACGTTCTTCTCGCGCGCGATCGCCAGCCCGTGCTCCTTGTCCCGCGCACCCTGCGGGAGAAACGTGTAGTCGTAGAGCAGGAACATCGGCACTATCGTCGCGGGTCCACCTTCGCCTTCCCAGAGCAGGTAGGGATCCTCGGGAGTGACGACGTCGATCTCGCGGCAGAGATTGACCAGGTACTCGTACCGAGCCGCTCCGTGGATCTGAACGGGGTCCTTCACCGTCGTCCACAACTCGTGATTGCCAGGAACCCAGATCACTTTCGCGAAGCGGCTGCGCAGCAGCTCGAGCGCCCATTTGATGTCGTCGGTCTTCTCCGAGACGTCTCCGGCGACGATCAGCCAATCCTCGGGTGACTCGGGATGAATGTCCTCGGTGACAGGTCGATTGCCTCGATGTCCGACATGAATGTCGCTCACTGCCCATAACTTGGCTGCCACTGATGATCCCTTCCGATGCACTCGGCCGCCGACGTCGAATCGCCACAACCGCCCGAGAACGTACCAACCTCCAATACTCCCCGGAGATTCCGCAGCGGTGCACGCGGGGGTGAACCGCTGCGGTTCGTCCGACGGCTCCGAAAGGAGGGTCCACGCAGCAACGACCGCAGATTCGGGTATATGGTGCCTTTCATGACGCTTTTGCGGATAGCTGCAGGAAACGGCATCGTGCGATGACGGCACCGCCGATACGGGTACGCGACGCCGCCGCACTGCTCGGAGTCAGCGACGACACCGTCCGCCGGTGGATGGACAGCGGGACCCTGCCCTCCCGCGACGACGAGACGGGCCGCAAGGTCGTCGACGCGCGCGCTCTCGCGCAGTACGCCCGCGAGCACGCCGCTCCCCCGCCCGAGGTGGCATCGGGCGGTAGCTCGGCCCGGAACCGACTCGTGGGGCTGGTGACCGAGGTGGTCTCCGACGCGGTCATGAGCGAGGTCCGCATGCAGTGTGGGCCGTTCACCATCGTGTCCCTGATGAGTACCCGGTCGGTCCAGGAATTGGGGCTCGAACCGGGCTCCATCACCGTCGCGGTCGTCAAGGCCACGACCGTCATTGTCGAAACCCCCTAGGACCGAAGGACGATGTCAGTGAAGAACATTCGAGCGGTTCACGGTGCTCTGGTCGCGGTCGCCCTGATGCTTGCAGGGTGCGCGGCCGACCCCGCTGCCGAGGACGCTCCGCAGGACGGGGGTTCGAGCACGCTGACCGTGTTCGCGGCGGCATCACTGCGCTCGACGTTCACCGCGCTCGGCACCCGCTTCGAGCAGGAACATCCCGGTACCACCGTCGATTTCAGCTTTGCGGGCTCCTCCGATCTGGCCGCGCAACTGGTCAACGGTGCACCTGCCGACGTGTTCGCCTCTGCCGATACCAAGAACATGAGCACGATCGTCGATGCCGGCCTCGTCGCCGGCGACCCGGTCGATTTCGCCTCCAACACCCTCACCATCGTCACTGCCCCGGGTAACCCCAAGGCCGTCCGGTCGTTCGCCGATCTGGCGAAACCCGATGTGCTGACGGTGATCTGCGCGCCGCAGGTGCCGTGCGGCGCGGCCACGGCAGCCGTCGAGAACGCCACCGGAACCGACATCCCGGCCGTCAGCGAGGAGTCGTCCGTCACCGACGTTCTGGGCAAGGTCACCTCCGGTCAGGCCGACGCCGGACTGGTGTACGTCACCGATGCAACGGGGGCCGCAGACGCCGTCACCGCCGTGCCTTTCCCGGAATCGAGCGGGGCGGTCAACACCTATCCGATCGCAGCATTGAGCGGATCCGACAACGTGGACACGGCCCGCGCCTTCACCGACTTCGTCGCCGGACCGGTCGGCCGTGAAGTGCTGACGCAGGCCGGTTTCGCGGCACCGTGACCGGGCACGCCGCGGGCACAGGTCCGACCGTCGGTGTACCCGGATGGATATTCGTCCCTGCCGCTGCCGGAGCGCTTCTCGTCGTCGCGCCGTTGGCCGCGATGTTCACCCGAATCGACTGGACGAACTTCTTCGGGCTCATCACGTCCGAGTCCGCAGTAGCCGCACTGCTGTTGAGTCTGAAGACGGCCTCGGCGAGCACGGTGTTGTGTGTGCTCCTGGGTGTGCCGATGGCAACGGTCCTCGCCCGCAGTTCGTTTCGCGGTCTGTCGACGCTGCGTTCCCTCGTCGTCCTCCCCCTGGTGCTCCCCCCGGTGGTCGGCGGCATCGCCTTGCTCTACACGTTCGGTCGCCAAGGGCTACTGGGCGAACATCTCGATGCCTTCGGAATCCGGATCGCGTTCACCTCGACGGCCGTGGTGCTCGCCCAGGCCTTCGTGTCGTTGCCCTTCCTGGTGGTCAGCGTCGAGGGCGCGCTGCGCACTGCCGGGGACCGATACGACGTGGTGGCCGCAACCTTGGGCGCACCCCCTACGACGGTCCTGCGCCGCGTCACCCTCCCCTTGATCCTGCCCGGGTTGACGTCCGGAATCGTTCTCGCGTTCGCGCGCGCATTGGGCGAGTTCGGCGCGACGCTGACGTTCGCCGGTTCTCTCGAGGGAGTGACCAGAACCCTGCCCCTCGAAATCTATCTGCAACGCGAGTCCGACCCCGACGCAGCGATAGCCCTGTCGCTCGTCCTCGTCGTCGTCGCGGCAGTGGTGGTCCTGGCCGCTCGCGGTACTCGAACGACGGAAACACCATGAGTTCGCTACACCTGCGCGCCACCGTCGCGGCCCGGGGCGTCGATCTCGAGCTGGATGTCGCCGAGGGTGAAACAACGGCGATCCTGGGACCGAACGGCGCAGGTAAATCCACACTGCTGCAGCTCGTCGCGGGCCTGGTGCCACCCGACGACGGCATCGTCCGCCTGGGCGAGGACGTTCTGACCGACACGACCGCAAGGACGGCCGTTCCGGTGCACGCCCGCGGCATCGCGACTCTGGCACAGGAGACACTGCTGTTTCCTCACATGACCGCACGGACGAACGTCGCATTCGCACCACGTAGTTCCGGCGCCGACCGGAGGACGGCCAGAGCAGTGGCCGATCGATGGCTCGACGCAGTCGGAGCCTCTCACCTGGCCGAGCGCCGCCCGGCACAGCTGTCCGGGGGCCAGGCTCAGCGGGTTGCCATCGCCCGCGCACTCGCCGCCGATCCCCGACTCCTCCTGCTCGACGAACCGCTCGCCGCGCTCGACGTCGACACGGCCCCGGCCATCCGAAGACTGCTGCGCACCGTACTCCGAGAGAACGGTCGTACGGCACTGATCGTCACCCACGATCTGCTCGACGTCGTCGCACTCGCCGATACCGTCGCCGTCGTCGACGGTGGACGCGTCGTCGAACGCGGGTCGGTCGCCGACGTTCTCACCGCCCCGCGAAGCGAGTTCGGTGCTCGCATGGCCGGGGTCAATCTGATCTCGGGCCACGCACTCACCGTCGGCGACACCACCGCGCTGCGCACGCCGTGGGACACCGTCGTGCACGGCTCGGGGCAACACGGTTCCGGGACGCCGGTGGTCGCAGTCTTCTCCCCCGCTGCGGTTTCGGTACACCTCACCGCGCCGCACGCCAGCCCGCGCAACGTCTTCGAAGTAGTCATCGAGGAGATGGAAGTGCAGGGCTCGGGCATCCGCGTCCGAGCTCGTCCGCACCCCGACGGCACACCGGGTATCGCGGCAGACATCACCGCCGCCGCGGTATCGGAGCTGGGCCTGGAACCCGGCCGACGGGTGTTCTTCGTCGTCAAGAGCCGCGAGGTGGTGCTGCATCCGGCCCTGGTGTCACGGCGGTGATGCATGCGAACGCGATCAGTCTCGCAGTTGCCGATCACTACCGGTCACGAGCCATTTACCCGACAGCACTCGACCGGCGACCGCGACCATGCGCAGGCAGACGAAGACACCCAGACCCAGCCAGATGCCCACGACACCCCAGTCGAACACCAGGGCCGACCAGATGAACGGCAGAAACCCGACGATCGCACACGCCATCGTGGCGTTACGCAAGAACGCGGCATCGCCGCTGCCCAACAGCACCCCGTCCAACGCGAACACCACACCGGCGACCGGAATGATCGCCACGAAGATCCACCAGATCGCCTGCATCTGATCGATCACCGAGACGTCGGTGGTGAACAATCCCGGGACGACCGGCCGACCGACGGCGAAGGCCGCGGCCAGGACCACCGCGAAGACCGTCGACCATGCCGTTAACCGGCGAGCGAGCGCACGCGCATCCTCGGTCCTGCCCGCACCCAGGGCCGCTCCCACGAGTGTCTGCGCGGCGATGGCCAACGAGTCGAGCATCAACGACACCAGGTTCCACAGATGCAGCACCACCTGATTTGCCGCCACCGACGCGGCACCGAATCTCGACGCGACCGCTGCGGCAGACAGGAAGCACGCCTGGAACGCGAGACTGCGCACGATCAGATCGCGGCCGAGTACCAGCTGCGCCCGCATGACCGACCAGCGCGGGCGCAACGGCGCACCCGACCGCCCGAGGGCACCGACGAACAGAGCGCCTGCGACACCTTGGCCGATGACGTTCGCAACGGCCGAGCCCACCAATTCGAGCCGCGGAAATCCGAGCAGGCCGTGGACGAGGAGTGGACACAGCACCGCCGACACGCCGAAACCGAGCACGACGAACCGCAATGGTGTCGTCGTGTTCTGCACGCCGCGCATCCAGCCGTTCCCGGCCAGCGATATCAGAATGAACGGCACCCCCACCAGCGCCACGCGCAGCCACAGCAGTGCCTCCGCGGCAATGTCACCGCCACCGGCCAGTAGCGACACGACGGGGGCGGCGAACAACTGGACCACGAGGACGATCGCGAGACCGATCGCCACCGCCAGCCACGTCGCCTGCACCCCTTCCCCGACGGCGTCGCGCTCACGACCGGCACCGTGCATGCGCGCCGCACGCGCAGTGGTTCCGTAGGACAGGAAGGTCAGCTGCGTGCTGACCTGAGCGAGGACGAGCCCCCCGATCGCCAGGCCGGCCAGAGCCAACGCGCCGAGCCGGCCGACGACCGCCGCGTCGAACAGGAGGTAGAGGGGTTCGGCGGCCAGAACTCCGAGAGATGGAAGCGACAGCCCGAGAATTCGGCGAGCCGTGACAGGGGTGGAACTCACGACGCCGACAAGGCCTCACGGAGCGCATCGATCACGTCGGGGAGCTCACCGGTCGCGGTGTAGCCCGCGGCGTTGTGATGTCCACCGCCGCCGAGACCGGTCGCCACTGCAGATACGTCCACCTGCGTCTTGGATCTGAGCGACACAACCCAGACCGACCCGAAATCCTGCTGCTTCAACACCGCAGCCACCTCCGCCTCGGAGGTGGTCCGCACGATGTCGATGACACTCTCGATCTCCTCCGACCTCAGACCGGCCGAATCCTCGCTCCGGATGACGGCGTACACGAGCCCCTTTCCGCCCGCCGCGTCGGGCAGCAGCTCGGCCGAACCCAGTACCGCCCCGAGCATCGGCAGCCAGTCGAAGGGGTGCGTATCGAGGAGGCGACGGGCGATCCGTGCACCGTCGATGCCGGTCGCGAGCAATCTCTCGGCGAGCAGATGCGAACCCGGCCGCACCCACCGGAACGACCCGGTATCGGTGACCAGACCCGCGAACAGCAGATGCGCCAGGTCCGCATCGATGTCGACACCCCACCGATCCAGCAGGCGGACGATCACGGCCGTGGTGGACTCGGCGGACGCGTGGACGACGTTCAGTGTTCCGAACCGCGTATTACTTCGGTGATGGTCGATGACCAGGGACTCCGATGCGGAGTCGAGCCGCTCGCCGAGCGAACCGAGTCGACCTCGGCTTCCGGCGTCCACGGTGACCACCAGATCGACCGATTCGGCCACCTTCTCCGGCTCCACCAGTAGATGCCGGTTCGGTAGCTCTTCCATCGATTGAGGCAGAAACGCGGGCGCGGCGAACGCCACCTGCACCTGCGCGCCGCGACGTTCGAGTACCGAACCGATTGCCAATCCGCTGCCGATCGTGTCGGCATCCGGCTGGACATGGCAGAGCACGGTCACCGAGGAAGCGCGCTCGAGCATCTCGATCGCACACGCCAGATCCTCGTCCAGCTCGAACTCCGAACCAGAGCCATCGGACATCTCAGTCGGCTTCGGCTGGCTCGACGGCTTCTGCATCGCCGCGATCCGCGGGTGACTCCTCGCGGGGAGCCTTGTACGGGTCCGGGTCTCCGGCAGGCTTCGCGTTCGCCCGGGCGCGAGCCAGCTCCTCGTCGGCTGCGCGAGCGCGTTCGAGCAGCTCTTCCATGTGCCGGGCGGTGTCGGGGACGGTATCCGTCACGAACGTCAGCGTCGGAGTGAACCGCACACCGGTACCGGCTCCGACCTTCGAGCGGAGAACGCCCTTGGCCTTCTCCAGACCCGCCGCAGCTCCCTGCAGATCGGGCGGGGTATCGAGATCCTCGCCCATCACCGTGTAGTACACCGTGGCGTCGTGCAGGTCGGCCGTCACCTTCGTGTCGGTGATGGTCACGAACGCCAACCGTGGATCTTTGATCTCGTGGTCGATCGCCGTCGCAACGATAGCGGCGATTCGCTTGGACAACTTACGAGCCCTGGCCTGATCCACCACGACAATCACACTCCTCTTTCATGGCCGGACGTCACTGCAGTGCGACGTCTCGGCGATTACGCTCCAACATTCGCCGAACACGTTCGACGAACTCCCCGATCTAATCCTCGGGGCCGAAAATTCTTCGGCGTACTGCCAACAGTTCCAGATCCTGACGCTCGGCGACGTGCCGCTCGCACTCGTCGAGCTTGTCGTGCAACAGGTCGACGTTCGTGCCCGCCGCTGCCACGCCCAACATCGAACGCCGAATACGTTCTCGCTCACCGGTTTCGGCGGCAGACACTCCCAGCCTCTGCAGATCGCCGAGAACCGGTTCGACCATCGACCGTTTCTCGGCGAGCGAACGCACGTCCCCCAACAACACGTCCAACTCCAAAGCACCCAGATACACGCTGACGTCGCCCCTTCGATCAGCTCCGACGACAAAGCCGGTGGCGGTACATATGTCGTACCACCACCGGCTCGTCCCCGGAGTGCAGTGTCACTCCCCTGGCTTCACCACCGAGCCGACGCGACCGGGAACGGAGCTGTTCAGCTCCGGACCTGTTCTAGTCGCGCGGCTTTTCACGGAGCTCGTACGCCTCGATGACATCGCCCACCTTGATGTCGGAGTACGTCACCGTCAAACCACACTCGTATCCCTCACGAACCTCGACTGCGTCGTCCTTCTCGCGGCGAAGCGAGGAGATCGTCACGGTCTCGGCCACGACCGCATTGTCACGGAGCAGGCGCGCCTTGGCGTTGCGACGGATCGTACCGGAGGTGACGAGGCAACCGGCGATGTTTCCGACCTTCGAGGAACGGAACAGCGCGCGGATCTCGGCCTGGCCCAGAGCGACCTCTTCGTAGATCGGCTTGAGCATGCCCTTGAGGGCCTTCTCGATCTCGTCGATGGCCTGGTAGATCACCGAGTAGTACCGAATGTCGACGCCCTCGCGGTTGGCGAGTTCGGTTGCCTTGCCCTCGGCCCGCACGTTGAAGCCGATGATGATCGCGTTGGATGCCGACGCCAGGTTGACGTTGGTTTCCGTGACGCCACCGACACCGCGGTCGATGACGCGCAACTCGACTTCGTCGTCGATCTGGATACCGAGCAAGGCCTCTTCGAGCGCCTCGACGGTTCCCGAGTTGTCACCCTTGAGGATCAGGTTGAGCTGCGAAGTCTCCTTCAGAGCTGCATCGAGATCGTCGAGGCTGATGCGCTTGCGACTCTTGGCCGCCAGAGCATTGCGCTTACGGGCATTACGGCGATCGGCGATCTGACGGGCGATCCGGTCCTCATCGACGACCAGAAGGTTGTCGCCTGCACCGGGCACCGACGTGAAGCCGATGACCTGAACGGGCCGGGACGGCATCGCTTCGGTGACGTCCTCGCCGTGCTCGTCGACCATGCGACGCACGCGGCCGTAGGCATCGCCGGCGACGATCGAGTCACCGACGCGCAGCGTTCCGCGGGCGATGAGCACGGTGGCGACCGGACCGCGACCGCGGTCGAGGTGTGCCTCGATGGCGACACCCTGGGCATCCATGTCCGGGTTGGCACGCAGATCGAGTGACGCATCGGCCGTCAGCAGCACCGCTTCGAGGAGGGCATCGATGTTGGTGCCCTGCTTGGCGGAGATGTCGACGAACATCGTCTCGCCGCCGTATTCCTCGGCGACCAGACCGTATTCGGTCAGCTGCTGCCGGATCTTGTCCGGGTTCGCGCCTTCCTTGTCGATCTTGTTGACCGCGACCACGATCGGCACGTCGGCCGCCTGGGCGTGGTTGATGGCTTCGACCGTCTGCGGCATGACACCGTCGTCGGCCGCGACCACGAGGATCGCAAGGTCGGTGGCCTTGGCACCACGAGCACGCATGGCCGTGAAGGCCTCGTGACCGGGGGTGTCGATGAAGGTCACGAGACGCTCGTTGCCTTCGAGCTCGGTCAACACCTGGTACGCACCGATGTGCTGCGTGATGCCGCCGGCCTCGCCTTCGCGCACCGTGGTGTTACGAATCGAGTCGAGCAGTCGAGTCTTACCGTGATCGACGTGGCCCATGACGGTGACCACCGGGGGACGCTGCTCGAGATCTTCCTCGCCGCCGGCATCTTCGCCGTAGGTGAGGTCAAACGAATCGAGCAGTTCGCGATCCTCGTCCTCGGGACTGACGACCTGCACGACGTAGTTCATCTCGCCGCCGAGAAGCTCCAGCGTCTCGTCGTTGACCGACTGCGTCGCGGTGACCATCTCACCGAGGTTGAACAGTGCCTGCACGAGTGCAGCGGGGTTGGCGTCGATCTTGTCTGCGAAGTCCGACAGCGATGCTCCGCGGGCGAGACGAATGGTCTCGCCGTTGCCGCGGGGCAGCCTGACGCCGCCGACTGCGGGAGCCTGCATGCTCTCGTACTCGGCGCGTTTCGCCCGCTTCGACTTGCGACCGCGGCGGACTGCTCCGCCGGGCCGACCGAACGCACCTGCGGCTGCGCCACGCTGACCGGGACGGCCACCGCCGCCGGGACGGCCACGGAAGCCACCTGCGGGAGCGCCACCTGCTGGTGCACCACCGGGAGCGCCGGGAGCGCCACCGCCGCGGTAGCCACCGCCACCGCCGCCGCCCGGACGTCCACCCGGTGCGCCGCCGGGGCGACCGGGACGTCCTGCTGCGGGGCCGGGACGTGCCGAACGAGTCGGCATCGCACCCGGATTGGGGCGAGGAGGCATGGAGCCCGGGCTGGGCCGAGGTCCGGCCTGACCCGGTGCGGGACGGGGGCCGCCCTGTCCGGGAGCGGGACGAGCGCCGCCTGCCGGTGCGGCCGGACGGGGTCCACCCTGTCCGGGAGCCGGTCGTCCGCCGCCGGGGCGGGGAGCACCGGCACCGGGAGCGGGTCGCGGAGCCGGTCGTTCCACCGGAGCCGACGAGTACGGATTGTTTCCGACGCGCGGGGCCTTCGGGCCGGGCTTGGGGCCAGGACCAGCGGGCTTAGGGGCGGCCGGAGCCGACGCTGTTGCCTCGGCCGACGCGGCAGGTGCCTGCTCGACCGGAGCAGTGGGTGCCGCCGGACGAGGGGAGGGCGCAGCCGGTGCCGGCGTGGGCGCAGCGGCCGGTGCCGACGGGGCAGCGGGAGCTACCTCAGCGGGCGACTGTGCTGCCGGAGCTTGCGCTGCGGGTGCCTGTGCAGCGGGGGCCTCGGGCTCGGCCGGGCGGGATGCCGGCTTGGGTCCGGGACGAGGTCCACTCGGCTTTGCTGCGCCGGGCTTCGCGGCGGAATCCGACGCACGATCTGCTGCTGCGCGACCGTTGGGTGCTGCTGCACCGGACGCCGGCGCGTCCGCGTTTGCGGACGGGAAGGATTCACGAAGTCGACGAGCCACGGGGGCTTCGACTGTGGATGATGCGGACTTGACGAACTCGCCTTGCTCTTTGAGCCGTGCGAGTAGTTCCTTACTGGTGACACCGAGTTCTTTTGCCAACTCGTGCACGCGGGCCTTGCCTGCCACTGCTCTCCTCACTGAGAGGCCGAGCGAGGCTTGGTGCCCGCACGACCTCGGGTTATCTCCGATGGACGTT
Organism: Rhodococcus sp. 05-2256-B1; assembly: GCF_002258465.1. Lineage (NCBI taxonomy): Bacteria > Bacillati > Actinomycetota > Actinomycetes > Mycobacteriales > Nocardiaceae > Rhodococcus > Rhodococcus sp. 05-2256-B1. The sequence continues at coordinate 122,339 of NZ_NOZA01000031.1, forward strand.
CATCGTTGGTGCTTCACGGTGTGCTCATCAGTGCTGTTGCCTGTTCTTGTCGACGGGTGTTGCTCTTGTCGTGTTCTCGCCGTGCAGCCGTTCGTGCTCGTCGAGCACGTCCGATACTGCGGACGATTCCACATTTCCCGATATCCGAAACGCGCGGCCGAAGACTCGGCGACGTTCCGCATTGTGCAGGCATTCTCGGTTGTAGTGCAACCAAGCACCACGACCGGACATCGAATGCCGGATGTCGGGGACGAGAGCGAATTCGTACGAACCAGCTTCTCGAACCACGATCCTCAACAGATCGGCGGCCGGCACTCGCTCCCTGCACCCGACACATGTACGAATCGGCCGGCTTGTCACAACCGGATTCTCGCGTTCACGTCTCCGAGCGGAGAGGTCGTTACCGAACCATCGACCACTCTACCGCTGTATTGCCTCGATCTCCGCATTCCGGCCCTAGGCGCTGGTCGTCTCGGGTGCCGCCGCGTCACTGCGGATGTCGATACGCCAACCGGTCAATCGAGCGGCAAGTCGAGCGTTCTGCCCTTCCTTGCCGATCGCCAGCGACAACTGGTACTCCGGGACCACCACTCGCGCCGCGCGAGCGGCTGCGTCCACCACGGTCACAGACACAACCTTCGACGGCGACAGTGCATTCCCGACGAACGTCGCCGGGTCCTCGTCGAAGTCGATGATGTCGATCTTCTCGCCGGCCAGTTCGCTCATCACATTCCGCACGCGCTGCCCCATCGGCCCGATACATGCACCCTTGGCGTTCAGGCCCGAGACCGTCGACGCGACCGCGATCTTCGAGCGGTGCCCCGATTCACGCGCTACCGCCACGATGTCGACCGAACCGTCGGCGATCTCGGGCACCTCGAGCGCGAACAACTTGCGCACCAGATTGGGGTGTGTGCGCGAGAGCGTGATCTGCGGGCCGCGGTTGCCCCGCGCGACTCCGACGACGTAGCACTTGATGCGCTCACCGTGCTCGTACGTCTCCCCCGGAACCTGCTCGGCGGGCGGAAGCAGGCCGTCGGCCCCGTTCGCCTCGCTGCCGATCCGGACGATGACGGTGCCCTTGGCGTTGGCGCGCGTATCGCGCTGAATGACGCCGTTGACGATTTCACCCTCGTGGGTCGAGTACTCCCCGAAGGAGCGCTCGTGCTCCGCATCGCGCAAACGCTGCAGAATCACCTGACGAGCGGTGGTGGCAGCGATCCGGCCGAAGCCTTCCGGCGTGTCGTCCCACTCGGAGATCAGATTGCCCTCGGCGTCGAACTCCTTGGCCATCACCCGGACGGAACCGGTCTTGCGATCGACGTCGATTCGCGCGTTGGACTGGTGCCCCTCGGTGTGCCGGTAGGCGGTCAACAACGCGGTCTGGATCGTCGAGATCACCATCTCGATCGGAACGCCCTTGTCCGCCTCGATGGCGCGCAGAGCTGCAATATCGATATTCACTTGTCCGACCCTTCTTCCGGTGCTTCCACATTCACGATTTCGTCGGTGTTCGCGGGTGACGGCCTACCGCCCACCACGCCGCCCGCAAGATCCATCTCTTCTGCGGTCGGCCGCGAAAATTCTACCTGCACAACAGCTTTCACAACATCGGCCAGCGCGATCGATCGTGTCGAGAGAACTCCCTTGTCCTTGATCACGAGGGCAACCGAGTCACCGTCGAGAAGTCCGACGCGGCCCTCGACCTTGCCGTCGGCGAGTTCGATCCGCACCTTGCGACCACGCGCGCGACGCCAATGCCGTGGTTGTGTCAACGGGCGATCGATTCCGGGAGTGGTGACCTCGAGGGTGTACGGCGCTTCGCCGAAATCGGTCACGCCGTCGAACACATCGGAGATCACCCGGCTCAATTCCGGTAACGCGTCGAGGTCGACGCCGTCTTCACGGTCGACCATGATGCGCACGGCACTGTGCTTACCGGCAGCGACCACGTTCACGTCCTCGAGGTCGTAGCCCCGATCTCGAACCAGGTCGCCGAGCAGTTCGACAACCCTTTCCTGGGACGGAACAGGCATGTCGCGAACTCCTCGTGTGTAGTTGTCGGCAATGCGGCACAGGTGCGCCGGACCGCGTTTGGTGAACCAACAGACTACCGCCCCGCAGGTGGTGCTCGCGACCACGCACGGCCGAGGCGACACACGGGCACGGCGCGTGTCGCCTCGAGGGTCCGACACGGTCGAGGGTCTGGCACGATATCGGGGTGCCCACGCCGACCGCCCCTCTCTCGTTGAACAGACGTGGGCTGTTCCGGCTCGCCGGTGCCGCCGTCCTCACTGCGGCCACGGCGTCGACCGTCACGGCCTGCGGCGCGGAGGAAATCTCCGGTCCCGCACTCGATTCTCTGACGGCACAGTTGCGCTCCGCTCGCTCCGACGCCGCGGCTGCGTCTTCGGCGGCAACGGTCGCTCCCGATTACGCAGGAGCTCTCGGCGTGGTCGCGGCCCAGCGGACCGAACATGCGGATGCACTCGAGACCGAGATCGCCCGGGCTACCGGAGCGACCACTGACACCTCGTCGGCGACTGCCACGACGACCACGACCGCGGCCCAGTCCGCGCCGCCACCCGATCTCGTCGCGGTGCGCGATGCGCTGACCGCCTCGGCACGCAGTGCGGCGACCGCCGCCCGCGACGAAAGCGGTTATCGCGCCGGCCTTCTCGGGTCGATCAGTGCCTCGTGCACGGTGTTCGCTCAGGTGGTACTCGCATGAGCGATCTCGGACCCGAACAACAGGGGCTCGTCGATGCACTCGTCGCCGAGTACGCAGCCGTCTTCGCGTACGGGATCGTCGCGGCGTTCTCCAACCCGACCCGAGCAGACATGGTGGCCGCGTGCACCGCGGCACACCGAGCGCGTCGAGACTCGACCATCGAAGCACTCCGCGCGGCCAGCGTCACAGCGCCCCTGCCCGATCCGGCATACGCGTCTCCGTTTCCGGTGACCGATGCGATCTCGGCTGTGCAGCTCGCTGTTCAGGCAGAGATCGACACGAGTGTGGCGTGGCGCTCGGCCGTCGAGCGCAGTCGATCCGGCGGCACTCGCGAGATGGGCGTCCAGGCACTGACCGAGGCCGCGATCAGACTGGCCACATGGCAGCAGATCCTCGGCGTCACACCGTCGTCGACGGCTTTTCCCGGTCAGCCGTGACCACGTCGTCCGCCGGACCGGCGGAACGACCCGGCATGAACAGTGCCGCAACCAATCCGATCGCCACCGCCCCTGCGCCTACGAGTAGAGCGGGTGCCAACGCGTCGGTGTATCCAGCGGGGGTGAGTGATCCTCCGTTTCCGATGAACACCGCCGTCAGGACGGCGATTCCGAGCGCAATTCCCACTTCCCGCACAGTGGAGTTCGCACTGCTCGCCGTGGCGTGATCGTCGTCGTCCATGTCTCGCAACACTGCGGTCGCCGAGGGCGCGAAGGTCAACCCCATGCCGACTCCGGCCATCAGCAGCGCGGGCACCATCGACAGGTAGGCGGTGTCGGGTCCGAGGATCAGTGCCATCCACACCAGTGACAGCGACTGCAACGCCAGTCCGGACACCAACAAGCCGCGCAAGCCGACTCGATCGGCCACGAGACCCGCAATGGGTGCGACCACCATAGGCGCGGCGGTCCAGGGCAATGTGCGAAGGCCCGCCTCGAACGGGCTGTAGTGCATCACTATCTGCAGGTACTGAGCAAGCAGGAACACGGCCCCGAACATGCCGAGCGAGAACGTGATTCCGATGATGTTCGCCAGCGTGAAACTGCGTGATCGGAAGAGCGTCAACGGCAGTACCGAGAACGGGGTTCGCCATGCTCGGGAGACGAACGCGAGGAGAAGCACCGCAGAGCCGACGAAGCTCGCGAGCACGGTGGTCGATGCCCATCCGTCGTCGTTGCCGTGGACCACCGCCCACACGAGCAAGAACACCCCGCCTCCCGCGAGCACCACACCCAGCAGATCGAGAGGTTGCCTGCGCCCGGTCGACTCGGTCAGGGCGATGTACGCCAGCGGTACCGCGACGAGCGCCACCGGGACGTTGATCCAGAAGATCGCTTGCCAGGAAATACCGTCGACGACCGCACCACCGACGACAGGCCCGAGTGCGACACCGAGGCCCGAGACACCGCCCCAGATTCCGATTATTATGGCGCGCTTGGCAATCGGAACGACAGCTGCGAGCAGAGTCAGCGACAGCGGCATGATCGCCGCGGCACCGAGGCCCTGTATCGCCCGCGCGGCGATGAGCATTGCCGGACTCGTGGCGAGCGCGCTGGCCACGGAGGCCGCGGTGAACAGCGCTATCCCGCCGAGGAAGACCGCGCGCCTGCCCCAGCGATCGCCCAAGGTCGCTGCAGTGAGCATGAATGTCGCGAAGCTCAGTGTGTAGGCGTTGAGGAACCACTGCAGCTGTCCGACCGACGCATTCAGATCCTGCTGAACCACCGGCAGCGCGCTGGTCATCACCAGATTGTCGAGGGTCGCCATGAACATGGGCAGGGATGCGGCGACGATTCCCAGCCACACCGGAATAGACCGAGCGGCGGGGTGCACTGCAGGCGGAGAGGCTGTAGCGGTCATGGCGAACGTCCCGTCTCGAGTTTGTAAGCATCGAATGATTACTTATGATGCGACCGTAAGTTATCGACTGATAACCTGTCAATATGTCCGACACTCCCACGCCCAAGCCCCGAGCAACCCGAATGGACGCGGCCGACCGTCGAGAACTCGTCCTCGACGCCGCGACACGAGCGTTCGCACGCGGGGGCTTTGCCGGGACGAGCACCGATGCGGTGGCCAAGGAAGCGGGCGTCTCGCAGCCGTATGTGGTTCGGATGTTCGGAACCAAAGTCGAATTGTTTCGGCTGGTCTTCCAACGCTCCATCGACGGCATCATGACGTCATTCGACGCAGTGCTCGCTTCGGGGCCTCTGGACCCGACGGACGACGAGACCTGGGCCGACCTGGGCGGTGCCTACGCCGATCTGGTGGCCGATCGCGACCTCTTGATGGTCATGATGCACGGGTTCGGTGCAGGGTCGGTACCCGAGATCGGCCGCCAGGCACGAGAAGGAATGGGCGCGATCTACAACCAGATCCGCAGCGGTACCGGGTGTTCGGAAGATCAGGCTCGGCAGTTCATCGCGCACGGAATGCTGCTCAACGTCTTGTTGTCGATGCAGGCACCGGAGCATCCGGAGGACAGCGACGGACTGCACGAGATGACGATGTGCGCGTTCGGAACCAAGCTCGTCCCAGCCGATTCCGGACAGCTGTGACGCCTAGGGACGCATCTCGTACCGACCGTCGTACGTGACGACGTCGTTCCAGACCGTCTCGAATCGTGCTGCGTCCACCACCGGCTTGCGTACGGCGTCCAGCGCCCATTTCTGCTGCGCATCGGTCGACGACGGCTTTCCGTACAGCGCGACGGCGTAGCCGGAGAAGTCCCTGATCTGGAAGTCGAAGATCTGGTCCAGCATGTCGGTGGAGATCTCGTCGGCCTGTTCGAGGATCAGGTGGCCGTAGACGACGAGTGAGAACAGATGCCCCACCACGAGCAGGAAGTCGAGGTCCTGTTGCTGCGACTCGTCGGGGGCGCACTCGGCGAGGAACGACGCGAACGCCTGGGCCTGCTCGTAGAAACGACCCACGTTGGGAACACCGGAATGCTTGCGATACCCCGGGTTCCAATCGTGGAACCGAACCGAACTCGCGCCGCGAGCGGGGCCTTGGGCGAAGAAGAATCCGTCGTCGACGGCGTCGGTGAACCTGGTGACCTCCGCCTGATCGGTGGGCGAGAACATGTATGCCGGCATGAACTTGAGCATCAGGGAGACGTTGACATGCACCGTTCCCTCGAGTTTCGGCAGTGTTCCGATCAGTTGCGCGGCTTCACGGAAGTAGGTGTTCTTCTCGTACCCCTTGGCGGCAATGACGTCGTGCAGCAAGCGGACCACCGTCTCGCCCTCGGACGTCACCTTGGCCTTGGTCATGGGGTTGAATAACAGGTAGCGCCGGTCGCCGGGACCCGCAGCGCGGAAGTAGTCCAGCGCACGCGCACTGAACAGCTTCATGGCGGTCAGCCGCGAGTAGGCATCGACGAATGCACTGCGCACATGGGGGAATTCGGTGACACGGTTGCCATACAGAATCCGATTGTTGGCGTGTGTGATCGCCTCGTAGAACGCGTGCTCGCAGATGCCGATCGAGCCGGTGCAGAGGTTGAACTTGCCGACGTTGACGGTGTTCAGTGGAGCCGAGAACGCGTCGGGTCCGGTATGCAGAATGTCCTCGCGGCGAACGGGATAATTCTCGAGCGAGAAGGTACTGACGTACATCTGGCCGTGAACGACGCTCTCACGCAACCGATACGCGGGATGCGAACTGTCGGCGACGAAGAAGACGTACGACTCCGGCCCGTCGATGTCGGTGCGTCTACCGAACACCGACACCATCCCCGCCACGTTGCCGTTACCGATGTAGTACTTCTCCCCCGACGCGGTGAACTCGAGGTCGTCGTCGACGGAGGGCGTCAACAGCATGTCGGTGGAGTAGACGTCGGCACCGTGTGCGCGCTCGGACAATCCGAATGCCATGACGCCGCCGCGGTCGAGCTCACGCGCTGCGCGGCGCTTGGCGTCGTCGTTGTCGCTCATCCAGATCGGGCCGAGGCCGAGCACCGTGACCTGCCAGGTGTACCAGTAGGCCAAGCCGTAGAACCCGAGAATTTCGCTCAGAGCAGCGTTGCGGGCAGCGTCCCAACGAGCGTTGGGCAACCCGTTCGCGTATTCGGCCGGCGTCGAGAACGTGGCGAACAGTTTCTGGGCTGCGACGAACTCGAGGAAGTCGGCGGGCCAGACTCCTTCGAGATCGTCGGCGAGCAGCCTGGCCTTACCGCGATCCTCGAACCAATCGATCAGTGCGCGGAGCTGACGACGAGACTCCTCGTCGAGCTCGGCGGGATCGAAAGTTGTCGGATCGAACAGCGCAAACTGAGCCACGGTGTGACCTCTCCTAGTCGTGTGACCCGAAGCTACCAGCGAGTAGACCGGCGCGTGGGGAGATCGAGCGTGGAGAGATCGGGACGGGCTGTTACGTGGTGCGCACCGCGGCGACGATCTCGTCGACCGCGGAATCGATGTCGAGTTCACGGCTCTCACCCGAGAAGCGGTCCCGGATTTCGACCTTGCCATCGGCCCAACCGCGGCCGAGGACGACGACGAGCGGAATACCGATCAGTTCGGAGTCCTTGAACTTCACGCCGGGCGAGGCCTTGCGGTCGTCGAAGAGAACCTCGATGCCCTGCGAATCGAGTTGCGTCGCAATGGATTCTGCGCCGGCGCGCGCGGCCTCGTCCTTGTTCGCGATCACCAGATGTACGTCGGCGGGTGCTACCTCCGACGGCCACCGAAGGCCCTTGTCGTCGTGCATCTGCTCGGCGATGACGGCCACCAGACGGGAGACACCGACGCCGTAGGAACCCTGTACGAGTCGCACGGGCTTGCCGGTCTCGCCGAGTACGTCGACCGAGAATGCATCGGTGTACTTGTAGCCCAACTGGAAGATGTGCCCGATCTCGATTCCGCGAGCGCTGACCAGCGGCCCCTGTCCGTCGGGTGACATGTCCCCGTCACGCACCTCGGCGGCCTCGATGGTGCCGTCGGGAACGAAGTCGCGGCCGGCCACGAGGTTCACCACGTGCTTGCCCTGCACATCGGCACCGGTGATCCACGATGTTCCGTTCACCACCCGGGGGTCGACGAGGTAGCGAACTCCGTTGGCCTGCAGCGCACGTGGCCCGATGTATCCCTTGATCAGGAACGGGTGAGCAGCAAAGTCCGCGTCGGTCAGCAATGCGAATTCGGCAGGCTCGAGCGATGCTTCGAGGCGCTTCTCGTCCACCTCACGGTCACCGGGCAGGCCGATGGCCAGCAGCTCCCACTCGCCACCGGCGGACCGCACCTTGAGCAGGATGTTCTTGAGCGTGTCGGCACCGGTGACGGTACGACCCAGATCTGCGCCGTTCGCCCACTCGACCAGCGTCGCGATGGTGGGAGTGTTGCCCGTCTCGTAGTCGACCGCGGCAGGCTGCCCCTCGATGGCGATGGGGTCCGGTGCCGGGGTCGTGACGGCCTCGACGTTGGCCGCGTATCCCGATTCGATGCACCGAACGTAGGTGTCCTCGCCGATGTCGCTCTCGGCCAGGAATTCCTCGGACGCACTTCCGCCCATCGCGCCGGACGTCGCGGCGACGATGACGTAGCTGACCCCGAGCCTGGCGAAGATGCGCTGGTAAGCGTCGCGGTGTGCGGCGTAGGACCGCTTCAGTCCGTCCTCGTCCATGTCGAAGGAGTAGGAATCCTTCATGACGAACTCGCGTCCACGCAGAATGCCGGCGCGAGGACGCTCTTCGTCGCGATACTTGGTCTGAATTTGGTACAGCGTGACCGGCAGGTCCTTGTAGGAGTTGTATTCGGCCTTGACCGTCAACGCGAACAACTCTTCGTGGGTCGGACCGAGCAGCATGTCGTTGCCCTTGCGATCCTGCAACCGGAACAATGCGTCCCCGTATTCGGTCCACCGGTTCGTCGTCTCGTACGGCTCACGCGGCAGCAGGGCGGGCAGCGAAATTTCCTGCGCCCCGATGGCATTCATTTCCTCGCGCACGACGCGTTCGACCTGTCGCAGCACCCGGAGACCCAGCGGCAGCCACGAATAGACGCCCGGCGCGATACGACGAACGTAGCCTGCGCGAACCAACAGCTTGTGGCTGTCGACCTCGGCGTCGGCCGGGTCGTCGCGAAGGGTACGAAGGAACAGCTGCGTAAGACGGGTGATCACGGGTTGTCAGACTAGTCGGTGGTGCAGCGCCTGCGGATAGGCGGCCACGAAGTGAGTAGCCTTGACCCCCGTGCTGATTCTGCTGCCTCCCTCCGAGACGAAGTCCGACGGCGGTTCCGGAGCACCTCTCGATCTGGACCGGTTGTCGTTGCCGTCCCTACTTCCGCTCCGACGAACGCTTGCTGACGCCCTGGTTCGGCTCTCCGATGACCTGGACGCGTCCATCACCGCTCTCGGTCTCGGTCCGACCCAGGTGGACGAGATCGAACGCAACGCTCGTTTGTTCACCTCGCCCACCACTCCGGCCCTGCGCCGGTACACCGGAGTGCTCTACGACGCTCTGGGGGCGTCTACCTTCACCCGTGCCGGACGTGCCCGTGCCGATGCGAGGTTGTGGATCGGGTCGGCACTGTTCGGGGCCGTCCGCGCGTCCGACCCGATTCCGGCCTACCGGCTCTCCGGCGGATCGACAATTCCCGGCTTCGGCACACTGCGATCACATTGGAAGCCGGAACTGTCCGACGCGATCCTCGCCGAGGACGAGGGCATCGTCGTCGACCTCCGGTCCGGCACCTATCAACAGCTCGGGCCCATCCCCGGTGCGATCACGGCAACGGTGCTCACCGAGAAGCCCGACGGCAGCCGATCGGTGGTGAGCCACTTCAACAAACATCACAAGGGGTTGCTCGCCCGCGCGCTGACCCTGACCACCGCCGAGCCCAGAGATGTGAAAGCTGTTGCGCGCGTAGCGTCGAAGGCGGGTCTTCGAGTCGAAGTGGCGTCGGACACCGAACTGATCGTGCTCACCGAATGAGCGCCGTTCCGGAACTGCTCAGACAGGGAGCCGAGGCGTCGGTCGGCAAGAACAAGAGTCAACGAATCGCCGACGACATCGCCGACCGTCTGGTCTCGATGCAAGCGAACGAACTCGGCACGCTGGCACTGACCAACATGATCGGCACGCTGTACGAGAACGGCTGGCAACCACTGGATCTGATGCATGTGGTCCGGCGTCAGCACACGGTGGCGGTGACGAATCTCGCTGCCGCAGCACTGCTGCACCATGCCGATCTCATCGAAGCGGACTCCCGCGCCCCGCACGATTGGGTCGATCAGATGTCGGCGATCTGCGAACAGTTCCCGATGGTGGCAGCCCGAGTCGACGCCACTCCCGACTTCCTCACGGCGTACCTCGTGGCGTCCGGCAAGTCCGACTACATCGCGGCCAGTGATCAGTGGCTCGATGTGCTCACGCTGCTCGGCCAGTGGCAAACCCTCCCCCGTTGGCCGCAACTGGGTGCCAAGCCTTCGCAGTGGCCCCGCACACGCTCGTCGGTGCCGACGACCACCGGCGCGGATTCACCGAACAGCAAGATGCTGGCCAAGATTCGCGGTCTGCTGGCCAAGGCCGATGCCACCGATTTCGCGGAGGAAGCCGAGACGCTGACCGCCAAGGCGCAGGAGTTGATGACGCGGTACTCGATCGACACGCTGCTGTTGGCCGAGGGTCATCTCGACGTTCGCGGTCGACGGGTGCACATCGACGGTCCGCACGCACCCGCCAAAGCCCAGCTCTTGCACGTCGCCGGTACTGCCAACCGGGTCAAGACGATCTGGGACGCGGAGTACGCCGTTGCGACGCTCGTGGGCGCGCCGGTAGACGTGGAACAGGCCGAGCTCGTCTTCACCTCGTTGCTGGTGCAGGCAACCCGAGCTCTCGGCCACTCGCCCGAAGCCAAGAAGCGAAAGAAGGCCGGCTCGGCCGCATTCGGCAAGGCGTTCCTCTACGCCTACGCCATCCGCATCGGAGATCGTCTCACCGATGCCGACGCGTATGCCCTCGACGAGGCGAGACAGGAATCGGGCGACCTGCTGCCGATTCTCGCGGCACAGACCGTTGCCGTGGAAGCGGAGTTCGACCGCCTCTTTCCCACCGCCAAGCCGATGCGCGGCCCGCGCCTCGATGCCGAAGGATGGGATTCGGGACGAGCCGCGGCCGACCGAGCCGATCTGTCCCGCTGAAACATTCCACGAGGTTCGTCGACCGATTCGGGAACTGTTGTAGCTTCAAGTCAGTTGAGCAGACATGAACCGAACACGCGCAGCTGCTCGACTCACCGTGCCCGTTCTGGTCGCACTGTCCGCCATCACGGCGTGCGGTACGTCGCCCTCCACCCCGGAGCCGAACGACGTCTCCGTCGCCGCGCAGTCGCCCGACGACCGCTCCGACAGCGTCACCGAATCACGCAACGAAGAAGCAGCGCTGACGCTCTTCGAATCTGCGTTCACGGCCGAAGAACCTGCCGCCGCTGCGTCGGTCGTGGCGGAGAACGCCGTCGATCGACCTGGACCAGCGGTGGGGCCCGACGCGATCGTCGCCCGATTCGAGGCCACCCGGACACGGATTCCCGGTGCACGAGCCGTCGTCAAGCATGTCGCAGCCGATGGCAGATGGGTGGCAGTGCACTGGCAGGCCACCGCTGATCCGGCATCCGAGACCACCGGTGAAGCGAACATCGACCTCTTCGCCTTCGACGGCGGCAAGGTCACCGAGCACTGGGCCATGACGCAATCCGTGCCGGCCACGTCGATGAGCGGCAACACCATGTTCAGTGACCTCTACCGCTACCCGACCGCGCCCTCCGAGCCGACCGAGGACGAGGAAGAGCGCCGACGCATGTCGGTGACGGCTACCTACGACGCGCTCTTCCGCGAACACGACGCGTCCGTGCTCGGGACCGACTTCGCCCCGTCCTACCTGCAACACAATCCGATTGCGGGCAACGGCACCGCGGCACTGCAACAGTTCTTCGCCGGCGGCGCGCAGTTCCCTGCCTCGGAATCGGTCGTCTCGCTGGCCGACGGCGATCTGGTGTGGACGTTCGCGAAAGCGCCGGGCGCAGCAGAATCCGACCCCTTCGTCGCGGGAGATATCTTCCGGTTCGACGACGCCATCGTCGAGCACTGGGACGTGGTTCCGGAGTAGCGACCGCTGTCGGTCGATGACCGCTCGCAAGGCAAAATGGACCGGTGCCCGAGACTCTCGACGACATCGTGACCAGGACATCGGAACTACTGGCCGAGCGCGACGTGGCCGCGTTGTCGACCCTGATGGCAGGTCTGTCCACGACGAACGCGGTCAGAATGCTCGAACGGGTCGACTCGGCGCAGCGGGCGGTTCTGTTTCGACTGTTGCCCAAGGACGAGGCCGTGGTCGTGTTCGAGCGTTTCGACGCGACCATTCGCAGCGAGCTGTTCGAAAGTTTGCGTAGCGACGACGTCATCGCCCTGTTCGAGAACCTCGACCCCGACGACCGAGTGGAACTGCTCGACGAGCTGCCCTCCAACATCGCGCATCGCATGATGCTCGGCCTATCGCCCGCACAACGGGCGCTCACTGCACCGATGCTGGGCTACGACCGCGGGTCGGTCGGCCGTCGAATGACTCCGGAGTACGTGCGCCTACGCAACGACACGACGGCAGCCGAGGCTCTCGACGCGGTACGAAGGACCGGTCCCGACGCAGAATCGGTGTACCTGCTGCCCATCACCGACGACCGTCGTACGTTGCTCGGTGTGGTGACGCTCGCCGATCTCGCGACGGCGGATTCGACCACGCCGGTGGGAGAGCTCCATTCGTCGCACCCGGTGGTGCGGGCGGACTCGTCGGCGGAGGTCGCGGCACGTCTGTGTTTCGAGCATCGCAGTCCGGCGGTGGTGGTGGTCGACTCCGAACAGCGCCTGATCGGCATCCTCACCCTCGAGCAGTCCTCTCGCATTCTCGAGGAGGCCGAGGACGAGGACGCAGCCAGGGCGGGCGGTGCGGAACCGCTGCGTCGGCCGTACCTGTCGACGCCGGTCCTGTCCATCGTTCGTTCGCGCGTGGTCTGGCTGCTCGTGTTGGCGTTGTCGGCCATCCTCACCGTGCAGGTGCTCGAGATCTTCGAGCACGCACTGGCCGCGGTGGTGACCCTCGCGCTGTTCATTCCCCTGCTCACCGGCACTGGCGGAAACACCGGTTCGCAGGCCGCGACCACGGTGACCCGCGCGCTCGCCCTGGGTGACGTCCGCCCGCGCGACATCGCCGCTGTGCTGTTTCGCGAGGTCCGCGTCGGCGCGACGATGGGAGCGATGCTCGGGACGTTGGGGTTCGTCATCGCCGGACTCGTCTACGACTGGCACCTGGGCCTGGTCATCGGCACGACGCTGCTGTCGATATGCACGCTCGCCGCGACGGTCGGCGGTGCGATGCCGCTGATCGCCAAGAAGATCGGCGTCGACCCCGCGGTGTTCTCGACGCCCTTCATCTCGACCTTCTGCGATGCGACCGGCCTGATCGTCTACTTCCTCATCGCGAAGGCCGTACTGGGAGTCTGATCGGCCCCGCTCGTCAGCCCTTCTGGGCGTCCTCCTGCGCGGCCTGCGCCTGGGCCACCTGCTGCGGGGTGAATCGGATGAACAGTGCGGCGATCCCGGCGATCACGGCGCAGACCGCGCAACAGAACAGCGCGAACATGTACCCGGAGCTCAGTGCGTCGAGCTGACTGTCGTTCATCAGAGTCGCCGGCCCGGATATGCCGCCGAGGGACAGTGTTCGCGACGTGACCAGTGCCCCGATGACGGCCAGCGCCAGAGGACCGCCGAGGGTCTGGGCGACCAGCGAGATTGCCGTCAGCGGACCGATTTCGGTGGGGCTCACGCCCGCGATGGCGCACAGAGGCAGCGGAACGACCGTCAGACCGACGCCGAAGCCGATCCCGATCACCGGGAAGAACAACCCTGGGAAGTACGCCGAATCCGCGTCCATCGTCGTCACGGACACCAGCAGCCAGCCGACCATGATGACCGCACCACAGAGAATGAGCCAGCGCGGAGCGATCCGAGTCACCAGTTGCGACGCGAGGAACGCCGCGGCACCGAGACCGAAGGCGAACGGCACGAAAGCCAGGCCGGCATGCAGCGGGCTGTAGCCCAGAATGTCCTGCACGAACAACGCCACATATGCAGCGAGACAGAACATGACCCCGCCGGCGAAGAAGATTGCGACGAAAGTCGCCACTCGATCGCGACTGACGAACAACGAGAACGGCAGCAGCGGGTTCTCGGCCCGTCGCTCGACCAACAGGAACAATCCGAGGAACAGCAGTCCGGCGATCAACGACACGATGACGATCGGGCTAGACCAGCCCAGCTCGGTACCCTCGCTCAGCGCGAGGACCACACCCGTGCAGCCCAGGGTCGCCAGGATCGCACCCGGCACGTCCAGGGCGAGCTTCGCCCCGACGGTCTCCTGCAGCGACACGACGGCGAGCACGACGATGACGATGCCGATCGGTACGTTGATCAGGAAGATCCAACGCCACGACACCTCGGTCAGAGCGCCGCCGATGATGAGCCCGGCAATGGACCCGACACCGGTCATGGCGGCGTAGATGGCGATGGCCTGATTACGCACCGGGCCCGGAGCGAACGTCGTGGCCACCAGCGCGAATGCCGTGGGCGACGCCACCGCGGCACCGACCCCCTGCAGTGCCCTCGCCGCAACGAGCGTGGCTTCGTTGACTGCCAGTCCGCACAGCAACGAGGCGATCGTGAACAGGACGACGCCGGCGAGGAACATCTTCTTTCGCCCGAAGGCGTCGCCGAGCCTGCCGCCGAGCAACATCAGCCCACCGAAGGCCAACGCATAGGAGGTCAACACCCAGTTGCGCCCGGCGTCGGACAGACCCAGATCGGCCTGCAGCGGAGCCAAGGCCAGGTTGGCGACGGTGCCGTCGAGAACCACCATCAGTTGCAGCCCGCTCAGGACGATGATCGCCATCCCGAACGCTCGAGTCGTCACCGGGTACTTGATCTCGGTGGCGGAGGTGTTGGACATCGATGACTCAGGCACGAGCGTTCACGTTACCGGCGTGTACAGAGAACCCGGCCACAGTGCCGATGACGACGATCGCCGGCGGCCTGATTTCGGCCTCGCGGACCGCGTCGGCGACGGTGCTCAGCGTGGCCCGAACTTCACGTTGGGTGCGCATGGTGCCCTCCTGAACGACGATGACGGGGGTGTCCGACGGGCGGCCGCCCGCCACGAGTACATCGGCGAACAGCCCGATGCGCTCGACGGCCATCAGCAACACGATTGTGCCCTTGAGCTTGGCCAACGCGTCCCAGTCGACCAGAGAATCGGGATGATCGGGGGCCACGTGACCGCTCACGACGACGAATTCGTGGGTGACGGCGCGATGCGTCACCGGGATTCCGGCCGAGGACGGAACCGAGATCGCGCTGGTGATGCCCGGTACCACCGTGACCGGAATGCCCTCGGCGGCCAGCGCTTCGAGTTCCTCGTAACCGCGACCGAAGACGTACGGGTCACCGCCCTTGAGCCGAACCACGAACTTGCCGGCCTTGGCACCGTCGATCAGCGCCTGGTTGATGGCTTCCTGCGCCATCGCCCGGCCGTACGGAATCTTCGAAGCGTCTATGACCTCGACGTGTGGTCCGAGTTCGGCGAGCAACTCGGGTGGAGCCAGCCGATCGGCCACCACGACGTCCGCGTATGCCAGGAGTCTGCGGCCCCGGACGGTGATCAGATCCGGGTCGCCCGGGCCGCCGCCCACGAGCGCGACACCGGTCAGCGGCGCGTGCGCCGAGTCGGCCACGACGCCGGACTGCAGCGCTTCGACGACGGCATTGCGCACGGCGGCCGATCGGCGATGTTCGCCGCCTGCCAGCACTCCCAGCGTGAGGCCGTCCCATTCGGCCGACGCCGGAGTGACGGCTGTGCCGTCCTTGGCGATGTCGGCACGGACACAGAAAATCTTGGACGCGGTCGCTTCCGCGACAATGGCGATATTGGTCTCGGCCTCGTCGGTGCAGGCGATGGCGTACCAGGCGTCGGCCAGATCGCCGTGGCGGTAATCGCGCAGTTCGAGCGTCACCTGCCCTGCCGTCGCCATTGCCTCCACGGCCGGAGTGGCCTCGCGGGTGACCACGTGGACCACTGCTCCGGACGAGATCAACAGCGGTAGTCGACGCTGTGCGACGGTGCCGCCACCGACCACGACGACGCGCCGCCCTTCGAGATTCAGGCCGACCAGATAGGGAGAGTCAGTCGCGTTCACGAGAGGAAACGCTACCGCGCGCGCTGGACTCGCTTCTCGTCCCATACGGGCTCGGCCGCTTCGTAAACCTGCCCGGTGGCACCGAACACCAGGAATCGATCGAAACTGCGGGCGAACCACCGGTCGTGTGTCACCGCGATCACGGTGCCCTCGAATGCCGCGATGGCGTCTTCGAGCGCATCGGCCGACATCAGGTCGAGGTTGTCGGTCGGCTCGTCGAGCAGCAGCAGCGTGGCACCGGAGAGCTCGAGCAGAAGAATTTGCACACGTGCCTGCTGCCCGCCCGACAGATTGTCGTAGGACTGTTCGGCCGCGCGGGCCAGACCGTATCGGTCCAACGCTCGGCCGGCGGCCTCACGGCCCATGCCGTCCCGGTGCTCGTTGCCCATGTGGAGGATCTCGAGCAGCGTGTTGCCGGCAAGATCCGGCCGCGTGTGCGTCTGTGCGAACAGACCGGGCCGTACCCGGGCCCCGAGTACCGCTGTCCCGGTGTGCGGAACGGGCGCGAGTGCGAGTTCCTGGACCGGCTCGTGCTCCTTCTCGGGATCGGTGCCGCCGTTGGCGAGCAGACGCAGGAAGTGCGATTTGCCCGAGCCGTTGGAACCCAATACCGCCACGCGATCGCCGTACCAGATCTCGGTGTCGAACGGTCTCATCAGGCCGGTCAGTTCCAAGGCCGTGCACACGAGCGCACGCTTGGCCGTTCGACCACCGCGCAACCGGACGGTGACGTGTTGCTTGAGCGGCACGGCCTCGGGCGGTCCGGCCTCCTCGAATTTGGCCAGTCGCGTCTGCGATGCGTGGTAGCGGGCGGCTACGCCGTCGTTGAACTTCGCCTTCTCGCGCAGACGCAACACCAGCGCGCGCAGTTTGACCAATTCCTCGTCCCACCGCCTGCGCAGTTCGTCGAGTCGCGCGTTCCGGTCTTCCCGCGCTGCGTGATACGTCGCGAACCCACCGCCGTGCACCCACGCGGTGGCCCCGCTCACCCCCGGCTCCAGGGTCACGATCCGGTTGGCAGCGTTGGCGATGAGCTCCCGGTCGTGGCTGATGAACAGGACGGATTTGTCGGAGTCGCGAATGGTCGCTTCGAGCCAACGTTTGCCGGGCACGTCGAGGTAGTTGTCCGGCTCGTCGAGCAGCAGCAGATCGTCGGTGCCGGCGAACAACGACTCGAGCACGAGCCGCTTCTGCTCACCGCCACTGAGCGTCGAAGCCGCGCGCCACTTCGCCCGATCGAACGGCATACCGAGTGCAGCCGTGGTCACCTTGTCCCAGAACGGTTCCAGGTCGTAGCCGCCCACATCGCCCCAATCGGACAGGGCCTGCGCGTACTTCATCTGGGTCTTCTCGTCGTCGACCTCGATCATCGTGTTCTCGGCGGCGTCGAGCGCAGCAGCTGCGGACCGCACGGCTGGGGACGCGACCGACAGCAACAGATCACGCACGGTCGAGTCGTCTCGCAGTTGCCCGACGAACTGCCGCATCACCCCGAGCGAACCGGAACTCGACACCGCGCCCTCGTCGGGAGCCTCGTCGCCCGCAACGATGCGCGTCAACGTCGTCTTACCGGTTCCGTTGGGCCCGATCAATGCGGTCTTGGCACCGTCGCCCACCCGGAAGCCGACGCCGTTGAGCAGCTGCCGTCCGTCGGGCAGGAAGTACACGATGTCGTTGAGTTCGAGATGGGCCACAACGAACCAGCCAACCCCATCAGCCCCTCGATGGCCAATCGTTTTCACCCGAGCATGGCGGGGTGCCTGCTCTAGGCGAGCGCCAGGCTGGACGTTCGTGTCAGGACCTGCTTCCCGGCGTCGTCGACGTGGGCATGGTGGACCTGCAGTCGCGCCGAGTCGCCGTGCAGGGTCAGCAGCATGACCCCGTTGTCGAACCACGGGCCCGCCTCGGCTTGCCACTCGACACCCGACGGGCCCACGTGGGCGGCCCGCGCGAGCTTCGACAGGATCCTCGCCGCCGGGCGTTTGACGGCCAGTTTGTTGACCGCGCGGATCGGCAGATTCAGCGGATTGCGGAACGGAGACATCGTCAGCTGATACGTCGCAGGCACGTCGCGCCCGCCGACACCGAAGTCGGCGTTGGCGACGTACGAGCAGTGCACGTCTCCCGAGAGCCACATGATCGACGCGGGCTTGTCGTCACCGCGCGAGAGCTCACGCGTCAGGGCAGCCATGTCGTTGAACGAGTTGGTGAATGCGGCCCAGTGCTCGAGGTCGAGTCCGATTCGCATCTTTTCGGCCACCTTGGCCGACCTCGGCCCCCAACTCCCCTGTGCCACAGCCTCGTTCCACTGTTCGAGATGATGCAGTGCCGGCAGCATCAGGTACGGCAGTGACGATCCGAACAGCAGATGCCGGGGCGTCGTCTCGAGTGCGCGCTCGCGGACCCACGCCCATTCCTTCTCGTCGACCATTTCGCGGTTGTCGGGGTCGAGATTTCGTGAGCAGCGTGAGTCGATCATGATCAGACGGGTGTCGCCGAAATCTCGATAGAAGCTCCACCGGCCGGTCTCGGGGGCTCGATCGACACGTAACGCGAAGTCGGCCAACAGTTTCTCGCGATCCGCATCGGTCTCGGCGGAGCGAACGGCGGCGTACATCTCGTCCCCCGCCAGTTCTTTCGGCGAGAGATTGCCCAGATGTTGATACACCCAGTACGACGAGTACGCCCCGATCACGCGGTCGTTCCACCACGGCCGGGTCTCGATGTCACGACGCCAGGAGGCCGACGAATTCCAGTCGTCGCGCAGATCGTGATCGTCGAGAATCATGCACGACGGGATGCTCGCCAACAGCGTCCGCACCGGCTCGAGTCCCCACGATTCCCGATAGAGCCACGAGTACTCCTCGAAGTCGCAGATCTCGTTCTCCGCGTCGGTGCCGATGGCACTGGTCGGTCCCTCTCCCGACTCCCGCCGCGCCTGCAGTCGTTCGACTATCTCGGGCGACGGGTCGTCGGCGTACACCTGGTCACCCAGAAGCAACAGGGCCTGGGGCCACTGGCCCGGATCCTGCTCGATGAGGGCAGATCCGAGCCCGGCGAGTGCATCGGCACCGATCGTCTTCAGAGACTTCGCGCTGTAATCGTCGCCGCGCCGACAAGACCCGAACGCAAGCGTGACCGGCCCCGCTGCGTCCACGGTGTGGATGCTGGCTCGCTTGCCGTCCTCCGGCCACACCCTGTGCTCGTCGACGAACACCTCGTAGCTCACCGGCGCGTTGGCGGGCAGGCCCTCGAGTGGAACGAGCGCGAAGTGGTGACCGTGCACTCCCCACGTTCGTTCCGATGCTCGGACGCCGACTTCGGTGACGACGGTGACGGTGCACGGGTGCGCCATCTCGAACCACAGGGTCGCGGTCTCGGTGCCGACATAACGAACGATCGGGCCGAGTAGAACCAGACTGTCGGAACTCATTCGACCCACAGTGCCCTCGTCGGCTCGCTTTCGCCAGTCAGTGCGGCAGATCCGCCGGTTCTTCGTCCGTCGCGGCCACCGCGACGACCACGGTGGCCCCGACTGCCTTCGGAACCAGCAGCCGCCGCGCCGAGCCGGCCAACAGAGCCGACGCTTCCGCGACGCTGGCAGTACCGACTGCGTCTCGCACCCGGTCCGACCCGGATTCGGTGACGACTGCAGACAGGTCCGACGCCGAGAACGTCGCTCCTCGAACACCCATTCTCGACGCGATCGTTGCCACCAGTTCTGCTTTTCGGTCGATCGATGCGATGCTCAACACCGACCAGTTCTCCTCGATCACCTCGGTGATCGCCTGCAGTACCTCGTCGGGTCCGACCCCTGCTCTGGTGCCGATTCCGATGACGACGCCGCGCCTCACACGCACGCGTAATCGTGTGCGGCAGAGACGAATCGAGTGATCGACTCGGGGTTTCCCGCCGCGTGCGTGTGCAGATACGACGCATGGACACCACCCTGCACGAAACCCTCGCGTGCGGCGGTTCTGCCGTCGACCCCGTGCTTGTGCCAACCCCACGCCGCCGGTGCGCTCTCTCGGACGTCCACCAGTTTCGTTCGGTGGAATTCGTGGCCGGTGACGCGACTACCCGCGTCGAACAGCGTCGACGATTCGAGGGCGACGGCATCGCGGTATCCGAGGGTGAGCGTGTTCCCGAATTCCGCGTCGACGTCGACTACCCCGGCCATGGCGTGGCCGTCCAATCTCCGTGCGAGATAGAGCAATCCGGCGCATTCAGCATGTATGGGCAATCCACGGGCCGCCGCTGTCCTGATATCGGCGAGTAGCACTTCGTTCGCCGCGAGGGCGGCGGCATGTTCTTCCGGGAAACCGCCGGGAAGTACCACTCCTGCTGTGCCCGAGGGTAATCCGTCGCGCAGCGGATCGAAGACCGCAACATCTGCGCCGGCGGCCCGGAGCAGTTCGACGTGCTCGGTGTAGCCGAAGGTGAACGCCGGGCCGCCGGCGACAGCGATCACCGGTGCGCCGCCGGACGGTCCGACCTCGAGCGCAGGGTTCCAGGCCGGGACGGTCACCGACGAACGCGCCAGAGCCTCGACCGCCTCGATGTCCACGAACTGTGCGACCAATGCACTCATCGCGTCGACCGCATCGGTAGCGGCACCGCCGTGCTCCACCGCGGTGATCAGCCCCAGATGCCGTGACGGAACGACCAATTCACTCATCCTCGGCAGGGAGCCCAGAACCGGAACACCCACTCGTTCGCAGGCCTGACGGAGCACCTGTTCGTGCCGATCACTGCCGACGCGGTTGAGAATCACACCGCCGATCCGCACACTCGAGTCGTAGGTGGAGAATCCGTGCAGCACGGCGGCGAGGGATTGACTGTGCCCGCGTGCGTCGACCACGAGCACCACCGGCGCGCCGAGCATGGCCGCCACTCGCGCGGTCGAGCCCTCGGCGGACGCCTCCCCCGGACCGGTCATGTCGATCTTGCCGTCGAACAGGCCCATGACGCCTTCGACCACCACGATGTCGCAGCCGCTGCTGCCGTG
Organism: Rhodococcus sp. 05-2256-B1; assembly: GCF_002258465.1. Classification (NCBI taxonomy): domain Bacteria; kingdom Bacillati; phylum Actinomycetota; class Actinomycetes; order Mycobacteriales; family Nocardiaceae; genus Rhodococcus; species Rhodococcus sp. 05-2256-B1. Next base: position 143,319 of record NZ_NOZA01000031.1, read on the forward strand.
CAGAAACAGTGGGCCGATGCGGTCGGCACCGACCATGACCGCGTCGAGATTTCGACCGGGCAGGCCCGCGGCGAGCGAGTGGTAACCGGGATCGATGTAGTCCGGGCCGACCTTGAACGGAGCGACCCGACGGCCGGCACCGCGCAGGGCACCCATCAGTCCGGTGGCGACCGTCGTCTTTCCGCTGCCCGACGCGGGTGCCGCGATCACCACGGCCGGACACGACCGGTTCACCATTCGATGCCCCGCTGCCCTTTGCGACCCGCATCCATCGGGTGCTTCACCTTGGTCATCTCGGTGACGAGGTCGGCGGCCGCAATCAACTCCGGCGGAGCGTCGCGGCCGGTGATGACGACGTGTTGGTTGCCCGGCCGATGTGTCAGCACCTCGACCACCTCCGCGACGTCGACCCAGCCCCACTTGAGTGGATAGGTGAATTCGTCCAACACGTAGAAGCGATGGGATTGCTGCTCGATGCGCCGTGCGATCTCACGCCAGCCTTCGGCCGCGGCGTCGGCGTGGTCGACCTCGCTGCCCTTCTTGCGAGTCCACGACCACCCCTCGCCCATCTTGTGCCATTCCACAGCGCCGCCGATTCCGGTGCTCTCGTGCGCGTCGCCCAGAGCACGAAATGCCGCTTCCTCGCCCACCTTCCACTTCGCACTCTTGACGAACTGGAACACGCCGACGTCGAAACCCTGGTTCCAGGCTCGCAACGCCATTCCGAACGCAGCGGTCGACTTCCCTTTGCCGGGACCGGTGTGGACGGCGAGCACCGGCAGATTGCGGCGCTGACGAGTCGTGAGGCCGTCCTCCGGAACGGTTCCCGGAGCAGGTACTCCCTGTGGCATCGCGTGTCCTCCTACGCCGCTGCGCGAACGACGGCGGTGACCTGCTCGGCCGACAGGTCCGCGAGCGCCACGTATCCGCCTCCGAGACAGCCGGCGAAGTCCGCGGCCAATCCCAGGCGCACCATGCCCGACTCGCAGTCGACGACGACCGACGCGATCTTGTCCGCCGCGATGCGGCCGGCGGCGATTCGCGCCCGACCGACGGGATCGGTGCCGCCCGTGGCACGCCCATCCGTCAGAGCGACCACCAACGCGCGCCGCAGCGGGTCTCGAACCTTCTCGCGCAGCACCAACTCTCGCGCGGTCAGGAATCCCTGCGCCAACGGAGACTTGCCCCCGGTCTTCATCTTTCGCAGCCGCGTCACAGCGACATCGACCGAGGACGTCGGCGGCAGTACTGTCTCGGCCTCGGTGCCGCGCACGGTGATGACCGCGACCTTGTCGCGCCGTTGATAGGCGTCACGGAGCAGTGAGAGCACCGCACCCGTCACCGCCGACAGTCGATCTCGCGCAGCCATGGATCCCGACGCGTCGACGACGAAGACGATGAGGTTGCCCTCGCGTCCCTCCTTGACGGCTCCGCGCAGGTCCTCGGGCGCCAGTCGCAGCCGACCGGACGTGCGCCCACGCACCACCTGCTGCTCGGCTGCCGCGAACAACGTACCGATCAGATGCAGACCCCGGCCCGGTTCGACGGTGGGACGAACCGACCGTCCGTACGAGGACCTCGACCGCGAGCGCCTACCCGGAGCACCTTCACCGACCCCGGGAAGCTCGATGAGCCGCGCCTTGAACTGCGCGCCCGGCGTTCCTGCCTGCCGGTCGCTGCCCGCACCGGTCGGGGCCTTGTCCTGGCTGTCGGCCGGTTCCTGCGGCGCGTCGGATTCCGTGCTCGACGGCGCGTCGGAATTATCCGCCGCGTCGGGCTTCGGTGCTCCTCCATCACCGTCGGGATCCGGCTCCGGCTCGGGATCGGGTTGCTGCTCGGCCTGTTCGGCGGCGTCGCGCATGGCGTCGTCGAGCTGCTTGTCGTCTATACCGGGCTCGTCGAAGGGGTCGCGTCGACGCCTGTGCGGTAGCGCCAGTTCCGCCGCGATGCGCACGTCCTCCTCGGTCACCTCGCTCGCGCCTCGCCACGCGGCGTGGGCCGAGGCAGTACGCGCGACCACCAGGTCTGCGCGCATACCGTCGACGTCGAAAGATGCGCACAGCGCGGCGATGCGCCGAAGTTCCTTGTCGCTCAACACCACATCATCGAGGATCGTGCGTGCAGCCACGATCTGCGCTGCAACGGCGGCGTCCTCGTCGACGTACGCTGCCGCGAACGCGTGGGGATCACGCTCGTAGTTCATACGCCTGCGCACGACGTTCATGCGCACGTCCACATCACGCGACGCGGTGACCTCGACCGCCAGACCGAATCGGTCGAGCAACTGTGGCCGGAGCTCTCCCTCCTCGGGATTCATCGTGCCCACGAGGACGAATTGTGCTGGGTGAGAATGCGATACGCCGTCTCGTTCGACATGTACGCGACCCATCGCCGCCGCGTCGAGCAGGACGTCCACAAGATGGTCGTGCAACAGGTTCACTTCGTCGACGTAGAGCACGCCGCGGTGTGCCGCTGCGAGCAGGCCGGGTTGGAATGCTCGTTCCCCGTCGCGCAGTACCTTCTCGAGGTCGATGGACCCCACCACGCGGTCCTCGGTCGCTCCCACCGGAAGCTCGACCAGCTTGGCCGGGCGGGCACCGTCCTCGTCCTCGACGGCAGGCAGCAGAGTTGCGAGCGCCCGAACCACCGTCGATTTCGCGGTCCCCTTCTCGCCGCGCACCAGCACACCGCCGATACCGGGGTGCACCGCGCACAGGATCAACGACAACCGCAGCTGATCCTGACCGACGATCGCACTGAACGGATACCCCGGTTCGGGGACACTGCTCTCTCGCTGCACAACCAATTCCCTTCGTGCTCGGAGTTCCGCGCCGAGCGTTCGGTGGACTACACGAAGCCGGGCGGCGATCTGGCTGACAGGAGAACACTCCTGATCACAGTGGCGGGACCGCGCCTGATTCTCACAGGACTTCTCCGCACTCGACTTCGAACGGAACACTACCGCCGAACGAACGAATGCCACACACGCCTGGACGTGTGTGGCATTCGTAGCTTCGGATCCGAACGGGCTGTTACGCCTCGCTCCAGGCGGTGCCGCCACCGCGACGCATCGGAGTGTGCGGAATACCGTCCTCGAGTACTTCCTCGCCGTCGGGCAGGAAGCCGTGCTTGGCGTACATGTCGACGAGGTAGCTCTGCGCGTTGATCCGGCACGGTGCCGAACCGACCTCGGCCAGGGCGGCCCGCAGAATTCGCGTGGTGTGTCCCTGTCCCCTGGCCGAACGCTGGGTGCACAGGCGGCCGATACGGAACGCCTTCTCGCCGTCGTCGTGCTCTTCGAGCAGACGCAGAGTGCACACCACTTCACCGTCTCGTTCGAGCCAGAAGTGCCGCGTCTCGGTCAGCAGGTCGCGTCCGTCCAACTCCGGATAGGCGCAGGCCTGCTCGACCACGAACACCTCGACACGCAGCTTCAACAGGTCGTACAACGTGCTGTTGGACAGGTCTAGTGCCCACGATCGTTTGAGAGCTGCTGCTTGCGTATTCATACCTTTTGCTATCACACACCCGTGTGCTGTGCGAGCTCACGCGAACTTTCCAGCTCCAGCGTCTTCGAGGTCCAGGCCCAGACCTCGTCGAACAGCGAGCTGTTCTGAGCCAGTTTGACCCCCAGGGACGGGACCATTTCCTTGAGCTTGGGCTGCCACGCGTCGTACTTGTCTCCGAAGCACCGCTGCAGCACGTCCAGCATGGCCGGTACGGCTGTCGATGCGCCGGGAGAGGCACCGAGCAGGCCCGCGATGCTGCCGTCGGCAGCGTTGACCACAGCGGTACCGAACTCGAGAACGCCGCCGCGTCCCTTCTTGCGGATCACCTGCACACGCTGGCCGGCCGTGACCAGCTCCCAGTCCTTGGCGACGACGGTCGGCGCGAACTCCCGCAGAGTCTCGACCCGATCGGCCTGCGACTGAGCCAACTCGCTCACCAGGTACTTCACGAGCCCGAGCTCGGTCACGCCGACGCCGAGCATCGACATCAGGTTGCCCGGCTTGACCGAGCCGGGCAGATCGGTGATCTTGCCCTGCTTGAGGAACTTCGGTGACCATCCCGCGTACGGTCCGAACAACAATCCCTGCTGGCCGTTGATGACGCGCGTGTCGAGGTGCGGCACCGACATCGGCGGTGCTCCCACCGAGGCCTTTCCGTACACCTTGGCCGAGTGCTGCTCGATCAGTTCGGGGTTGGTGCACCGCAGCCATTCGCCGCTGACGGGGAATCCGCCGAAGCCCTTGATCTCGGCGATGCCCGACTTCTGCAGCAGGTGCAGCGCGCCGCCGCCCGCCCCGACGAACACGAACTTGGCGTTGACGGTCTTCTTGGCACCGGTGCGCTGGTTCGCCACCTTGACGTCCCACGTGCCGTCGGACTGCTTGGTGATGTTGCGCACATCGTGCCCGAAGTGCACGGTGCCACCCGCCGCGGACAGGTAGTTCAGCAGCTGCTTGGTGAGTGCACCGAAGTCGACGTCGGTGCCTTCCTGACTCCAGTTGAGCGCAACGGGATCGGAGAAGTCACGGCCACGAGCCATCAGCGGCAGTCGCGCGGTGAACTCGTCCTTGGAATCGATGTACTCCATGCCGGCGAACAAGGGGTTGCCGACGAGCGCCTCGTAGCGCGCCCGCAGGTACTTCACGTTGTCCTCGCCGTGCACGAAGCTCACGTGCGGGATCGGATTGATGAAGTTCTTGGCGTCGGAGAGGACGCCGGTCTCGATGCCGTGGGCCCAGAACTGCCGCGAGACCTGGAACTGCTCGTTGACGTTGAGCGCCTTGGCGATATCGACGCTGCCGTCCTTGTTCTGCGGCGTGTAATTGAGCTCGCAGAGCGCCGAATGCCCGGTGCCCGCGTTGTTCCACGCGTCGCTGCTCTCGGCCGCTGCGGCGTCGAGACGTTCGTAGACGTCGATCGACCAGTTCGGCTCGAGCTGACGGAGCAGCGCACCGAGGGTGGCGCTCATGATTCCGGCACCGACCAGAACGACGTCGGTCTTGATCCGCTTACCCTGCTCATCTGTGGACACTGGAGAATCGACTTCCTTGTCTGTAAAGGTCTCGGCCGGTGGCGGTATCGGTCCGAGAACTCTTCTGTAGAGGGTTACTCACCCGATGCGGTCAGGTTACTAGCTGGGCCTACCCCATCGGACACCACGTCAACCTGCTCTCGATTGTGCTCCTCGGACGCTGTCGGCGGCGCCCACTACAGTTGTGATCTGTGACTACCTGGGTTCCCGATGTCCTCGGCGACGGCTACGAACAGACGACCATCCCACTCGGAGACGATCCGGACGGCGAGGGCCAGGTCGAGGCCACTCTGGTGCGGTATCAACCGCCGGGTGTCGCCAACTTCGACCGCGCGGTGATCTATGTCCACGGATTCACCGACTACTTCTTCCAGCGACACATCGCCGAGCATTTCGCCGAGAAGGGATACGCGTTCTACGCGCTCGACCTGCGCAAGTGCGGACGATCGCGCCGTGAGGGCCAGACCGCACACTTCGTGACCGATCTGGCGATGTACGACGCCGAGCTGAACGAGGCGCTGAGCCTGGTCCGCGCCGAGCGCGCGGACGCGCCGGTGCTGCTGATGGCGCACTCCACCGGTGGCCTCGTGTTGCCGCTGTGGCTCAACCGTCTCAACCGTCAGGAGGGCGGCTCGTCCGGGTTGGGCCTGGCAGGCGTCGTCCTCAACAGCCCCTGGTTCGACCTGCAGGGCCCGCCGGCGATACGTAGCGTCGGTACCGCGGCGATCGACGTGATCGGCAGATTTCGGGCAAAGACGCCGGTCCCCGGGGGCGGCTTGGATACCTACGGCCTTTCCCTCGCGGCATCGGAGCAGGGCGAGTGGGATTACGACCTGGACTGGAAACCCCTCGCCGGCTTCCCCATCACCTTCGGCTGGATCCGTGCGGTCCGGCACGGGCATGCCGAGCTGCACCGCGGCCTCGATATCGGAATTCCGTCGTTGATCCTTCGCTCGAAGGTGACGCATTTCTCCCGCCGCTACAGCTCGGCCGTCGACGCGGCCGATGCCGTTCTCGATGTCCGGCAAATCGCCCGTTGGGCCGGCTGCCTGGGTGATCGAACCTCGATCGTCCCCATCGAGGGCGCACGCCACGACGTCTTCCTGTCCACCGAGGGCCCTCGCTCACGGGCCTTCGAGGAAATGGACGAATGGCTCGAGTGGTTGCACCGGGGAGAGAAGACCGACCACGCGTCGGGCAAGGACCACACCGAGATCGGACACATTTCATGACAGAACATTTCGACGTCGTCATCATCGGCTCGGGCTCGGGAAACTCGATCGTCGATCAGAGGTTCGACGACAAGAAGGTCGCCCTGATCGAGGAGAATGCGACGTTCGGCGGTACGTGCCTCAACGTCGGCTGCATCCCCACCAAGATGTACGTGTACGCGGCCGAGGTGGCTCGTACGGTGCGAGATTCCTCCAAGTACGGCATCGATGCGCACGTCGACACGGTCCGCTGGCCGGACATCGTCGAGCGGGTCTTCGGACGTATCGACCCCATCTCCGAGGGCGGCAAGCGATACCGCGCCGAGGGCAGCCCCAACGTCACGCTGTTCGAGGGTCACGCACGCTTCGTCGCCCCGCGCACCATCGACACCGGAACCGGTACGACCATCACGGCGGACCAGATCGTCATCGCGGCCGGCTCACGTCCCACCGTGCCGCAATCGATCGAAGATTCCGGTGTCACCTACCACACCAACAACGACGTCATGCGCCTACCGGCACTGCCCGAACACCTCGTGATCCTCGGATCCGGTTACATCGCAGCCGAATTCGCGCACGTGTTCTCCGCACTCGGATCGAAGGTATCGATCGTCGCCCGTAAGGATTCACTGCTGCGCGCGTTGGATGCCGATATCGCGAAACGATTCACCGAGCTCGCCCGGGCCAAGTGGGACGTTCACCTCGATTCCGGTGACACGCGCGGGATTTCCGAGGGCGGACTGCACGGCGTCGAACTTGCGGACGGCACCAAGGTCCTCGGAGACGCGTTCCTCGTGGCCGTCGGCCGGCAGCCCAACGGCGACCGACTGAATCTCGGTGCTGCTGGGATCGAGCTGGACGACGAGGGCCGCATCACGGTCGACGAGTTCGGCCGCACCACCGCCGAGGGCGTGTTCGCACTGGGCGACGTCTCCTCGCCGTATCAGCTCAAGCATGTGGCGAATCAGGAAGCGCGCGTGGTCCAGTACAACCTGTTGCAGGACGCCTGGCACGGCGACACGTCGGCGTTGCGAACCTACGATCACCGATTCGTTCCCGCTGCCGTGTTCACCGACCCGCAGATCGCGGAGGTGGGGATGACCGAGGAACAGGCCCGAGACGCAGGGCTCGACATCACGGTGAAGGTCCAGAACTACGGCGACGTCGCCTTCGGCTGGGCGATGGAGGACAGCGAGGGGCTGTGCAAGATCATCGCCGAGAAGGGCACCGGCAAGATACTCGGGGCCCACATCATCGGAGCTCAGGCCCCCACGCTCATCCAGCCGCTCATCCAGGCGATGAGCTTCGGGTTATCCGCCCAGGACATGGCCCGCGGTCAGTACTGGATTCATCCGGGACTGCCCGAGGTGGTCGAGAACGCGCTCCTGGGCCTCGAACTGTAGTTTTCGGTCACCAGGGGCTGGTGCGGAGCACTATCTCCGTGGCCAGCGCAGCCGGGGCGTCGGCCGCGACATGTTCGACACCGTCGAGCGCTACGACCCGGAAGTCCGAGTAGACGAAGCGGCCGCTGTTGTCGGCGGCCGGACGCATCGCGGAGTTGCCGATGACAAGCGTCGTCGGCAACTCGACTGCCGGGCATTCGGCGTCGCGCACGACTCCCCGATCGTCGGCGATTGCCGGATGGCAACGATCCACGGCGATGAGGCTGGCAAACCTCCCGAAGGTCTTGGCCGCGAGCCTCCAGGCCGTTTCTGCACCGGCCCCGCTCCCGACGAGGTGGACCCACGACAGCTTCAGCTCGTCCAGTAGGGCGAGAACAGCGTCGTCCCCCACTCCATCGATGTCTTCCACCGCAACGGTTTTGAGATCCGAGTTGTGCAACCGCTCGCTGACCGAGTCGTAGACATCGACCGAATCGCCGATCCCGGGCAACAGGAGCACGGCGTGCCGACTGTCCGGTCCTGCTACTCGTATCGAAACAGACCCGCCCGCAGCACTCACATGCGTGAACTCCATGGGGACGACGGTACTGCCTGTTGCCAGAACCACGCATCGGTTCTATGGTTAGTTACATGAGTAATGAACCAGTGAGGCATCGGACCTCACCGCAACGGTGGTGGCTCTGATGGACGAGGGCAGGCCGATCTTCCTGCAGATCGCCGAGCTCGTCGAGAACTCGATCATCGACGGCTCCCTGGCCGAGGAAGAACAGGTTCCCTCCACCAACGAGCTCGCCGCGTTCCACCGCATCAATCCGGCCACAGCGGGCAAAGGGCTCGCGAAGCTCGTCGCCGACGGCGTCGTCTACAAGAAACGAGGAATCGGGATGTTCGTCACCACAGGCGCACGGGACGCACTCCGGTTCCGTCGACGCGATCTGTTCGCCCGTCAGTACATCGACCCGCTGGTCACCGAGGCACGCAAGCTCGGAATGACCGTGGACGAACTCAAGACCATGCTCGACAACTGGGAGGCAGCGCGATGAGCATCCACGATATCGGTACGCCCGACGAACTCCGCCGCGTCGTTGCGTCGGCCACACACCTGACCAAGAAGTTCGGCTCGTTCACCGCCGTCGACGACGTGAGCTTCGAGATCGAACGCAACAAGATCTACGGCTTCCTCGGCCGCAACGGAGCAGGCAAGACCACCGTCATGCAGATGATGACCGCCCAGATGCGCGAAAGTGATGGTGAGATCTCGGTATTCGGCGAACGCCCGTGGGAGAACCCGCGCGCTCTGAGTCACGTGTGCTTCGTCAAGGAAAGCCAGAAGTATCCCGACGATTTGAAGGTCAAGAACGCCATTGCGCAGGCCTCCCACATTCTTCCGCACTGGGACAACGACTTCGCCGCCGAATTGCTGCGCGATTTCGACCTCCCGTTGGGTCGCAAGATCAAGAAGCTCTCTCGCGGAATGACGTCGGCACTCGGAATCGTCATCGGTCTCGCGTCCCGAGCGCCACTCACCTTCTTCGACGAGCCCTACCTGGGGCTGGACGCAGTCTCACGACACATGTTCTACGACCGGCTGCTGGCCGACTACGCGGAGAACCCCCGAACGGTCGTTCTGTCGACACACCTCATAGACGAGGTCAGCAATCTGATCGAGCACGTGATTCTCATCGACAAGGGAAGAATTCTGCTCGACGCCGAGTCGGACGATCTGCGCGAGAGAGCATTCGAGATCACCGGTCCGACCGAGGCCGTCGACCGGTTCGCTGCAGAGCATCGAATCTTGCACAGAACTGCCCTCGGCTCGACAGCCCGAGCGACGATCGACGGGCGACTGAACGATCACCAGCAATCCCTCGGCGTGGCGTCCGGTCTCAGCATCGAACCGATTCCGTTGCAGCAGTTGATCATCGATCGAACCACTGCCCATTCCGGCTCTATCCACGAGTCGACCACCGCCGAGGAGGCCTTGTCATGAAGCGCATATTGAACGTAGCTCGGGTCCACAACACCTCGTGGGCAACCACATTCGCGTGGCCCCTGGGAATTCTCGTCGCAGTGTTCGTGATCACCTACGGCATCTTCTCGGTCGTTCCGGAAAGCGATTCGGATTTCAGCTTCAGCGGCGGCGTGTTCTCGGTCTATGGGTTCGCTATTGCCTTCTACGTCACGGCTATCACCCAGTGCTTCCCGTACGCCCTGAGCCTGAGCATCACACGTCGCGAATTCCTCACTGCGACAGCACTGGTGGGGGTAGCACAATCGGTCGCCCTCGGCACGATCGTCTACCTGTTGTCGGTCGTCGAAGCCGCGACCGGCGGCTTCGGGCTGAAGATCCGCATGTTCGGTCTGGCCCGCTACGCCACCGACAACCCGCTCCTACAGTGGCTGACTCTGGTGATCGGGCTACTGCTGATCGGGTCCATCGGGGCGTTCGTCGGAGTCGTCTACCGGCGCTTCCGCACGAACGGTCTGTTCACGCTCGGACTCGCCGGCCTCGTCGTCTTCGGAGGCGGCGCGATCGTGATCACGTGGCAAAACTGGTGGCCCGACGTCGGGACTTTCTTCACCGACACCCCACGCGTGCTTCTGCTGGTGGTCGTTCCGCTCGTGATCACCGGGATCTTCTCGACCGTCAGTTGGATGGGCTTGCTCAAAGCATCTGCGTAACGATCTTTTTCGTCGAGCCGTCGACGCCGTTCTCTATCAGATCGAGAACGGCGTCGATATCGATGTTGCTGTCCACCAGATCCGCCAGCAGATCCAACTGCTGTTCTCGAAGGGCCGCAACCGACGTGTCGGACGCAACCTCGAATCCTGCGCGACCCGCCTTCTCTGCCACCCAGGCGAGAAAGGATCGACGGAAATCATCGGATTCGAGGAGTCCGTGCCAGTGAGTTCCCACGACAGCGCCACGCACACTGCCCTCGCCGACGCCCCCCGCGGTCGTCAGCAGCGCATCGTCGTCGTTCCGGACCACTCGTCCATGGTGAATTTCGTACCCCCGCACGGGATCCGAGCCGAATACGACGGAACGACCACTCGCCTGCACGAGTACCTTCTCGGCCGCGAATTCGATGTCGAGATCGAGCAATCCCAGTCCCTCGACCGTTCCGACGCCCGACTCCACGGAATCAGAGATGGTTCGGCCCAACATCTGGTAACCGCCGCAGATGCCGAGAACCGGCATCCCCGCAGCGGCGCGCTCGGAAAGGGCACGAGCAAGACCGGTGCGCCGCAACCATTCCAGATCCGACACCGTGGACTTGCTGCCGGGGACGACCACCAAATCCGCATCCTCGAGCCGAGAAGGCTCGGTGACCCAGTGCACCGACACTCCAGGCTCGCACGCCACCGCCTCGACATCGGTCGTGTTGGAGATCCTCGGCAATCGCACCGCCGCCACCCGCAGCCACTGCGAGCCGAGCGGAGGACGGGGCCTGCCCACGGGCGCATCGGGAACGGTGCCGAGCGAATCCTCCGCGTCCATCCACAACCCGTCGGCGAACGGAACGACTCCGTACGTCGGCCGCCCGGTCAACGCCCGCAACTGGTCGAGCCCCGGTGCCAACAGAGCCGGATCACCCCGAAACTTGTTGATCACGAACCCTGCCACGAGAGCCTGATCCTCGGGTGACAACACCGCCACCGTCCCGAACAGGTGTGCCAGCACTCCCCCGCGGTCGATGTCGCCCACCACGATCACCGGCAGCGACGCCGCCCTCGCCAACCCCATGTTGGCCAGATCGGTGGCGCGTAGATTGATCTCGGCCGGTGAACCGGCACCCTCGCAGATCACCACGTCGAATTCGGCACGTAGCGAGGACAACTCGTCGGCGACCACATGCCGGAGCGCCTGCCGATGCTCGATGTAGTTGCTCGCACTCACCTGGGCCACCGCACGCCCGCGCACCACCAACTGCGACGTCCGATCACTGCCGGGCTTGAGCAACACCGGATTGAACCGCACGCTGGGCTCGAGGCCACAGGCAGCCGCCTGCATGGCCTGAGCCCGGCCGATCTCGCCGCCGTCCAACGTGACGACCGAGTTGTTCGACATGTTCTGCGCCTTGAACGGGGCCACCCGAACACCCCGCCGCGCCAGCATCCGGCACAGGCCGGCGACCAATACACTCTTGCCTGCATCGGAGGTAGTGCCGGCAACCAACAGAGCGCCTTTCACGGCAGCATCAGATTTCTATTCACTCCGCAGGCTCCGCTCACGGCAGTGTCAGGATCTCGCAACCCGTCTCGGTCACCACGAGCGTGTGCTCGAACTGTGCGGTCCACTTCTTGTCGTGCGTGACCACCGTCCAACCGTCGTCCCACATCTCGGCGTTGATCGTGCCCAGGTTGATCATCGGTTCGATGGTGAACGTCATGCCCGGCTCGATGATGGTCTCCACGGACGGCTGGTCGTAGTGCAGCACGACGAGGCCGTTGTGGAACGTCGTGCCGATGCCGTGGCCGGTGAAGTCCTCCACCACGCCGTAGCCGAACCGGTGCGCATAGGACTCGATCACTCGCCCGACCACGTTCAGGGCGCGCCCCGGCTTGACCGCCTTGATGGCACGCATCGTCGCTTCGTGGGTCCGCTCGACGAGCAGGCGCGCCTCCTCGGACACGTCACCCGCCAGGAACGTCGCGTTGGTGTCGCCGTGCACACCGTCGATGTACGCGGTGACGTCGATGTTGACGATGTCCCCGTCCTCGATCACCGTCGAATCGGGGATGCCGTGGCAGATGACCTCGTTCAGCGAGGTGCAGCACGATTTCGGAAAACCCTTGTAGCCCAACGTGGACGGGTAAGCACCGTGGTCGACCATGTACTCGTGTGCAATACGGTCGAGCTCATCGGTGGTCACTCCCGGTGCCACGGCCCGGCCCGCTTCCTGCAGAGCGCGAGCCGCGATCTTCGACGCCACGCGCATCTTGTCGATGACCTCGGGGGTCTGCACCCACGGCTCGCTGCCTTCGTTCACGGTCGACTTCCACGCGTATTCGGGTCGCTCGATCGACTTCGGCACGGAGAGGACGGGCGAGACGACGCCTGGCACGAGTGGCTGACGGGGCTTGCTCTCGGCGGTGACAGACATGCCGTCCAGAGTAGTCGCCGCATCCGTGTCCAGAAGAACCAGCGCTGCTGGTCGAGGCCACCGAATCCGCAACCGCGCGACGGGATATGATCTGGGTCACGTTCGCCGTCGACGTACCCGAACCGAGGAAGGAAGCGTCGTGGTCCATTCCAGTCTGTTGCGCCCCCGGGACGGCGATGCCCTTCGCGCCGAACTACGCCAGGTCGCCGCGACGTCCGCCGTGCCCGTCGTGTTCGGCGGGGAAGTGTCCTCGGAAACGCTGCACCTGAGCGAATTTCACGGCACCCGCACGCGTGGGCTGGACGGGCTCGCCATCCCGCCCAGGTCCGGTCTCGGTGGCCGGGTCATGGACCAACGTCGGCCCGCGGCCGTCAGTGATTACGGCGCGTCGATGTCGATCACCCACCACTTCGACCGGCCGGTCCTCGGCGAGGGCCTCAAGTCGATCCTGGCGGTGCCGGTTGTCGTCGCCGGAGCAGCCCGCATGGTGATGTACGCGGCGGTGCGAGAACGCGGCCCCCTCGGTGATCGAGTCGGCGACATCATGACCGCCGCAGCCCGGCGCCTCGGTCAGGAGATCGCCATCCGCGACGAGGTCGACCGCAGGGTGCGCCTCATGGAGAGTGCGCGGGCCACGTCGGACGGGCACCTCTCGCGGACGGTCGAGTTGCGCGGTGTGCACGACGAGCTCGCCGAGCTCGCTCGGTCGATCGGAGACGCGGCGGTCAAACACAGACTGGACGCGGTCACCGCGCGACTGGCAGCAACGCTCGGTCGGACGGCGAACCAGGACAGCGACTCCGGCGACTCGCAGGCATTGACGCCACGCGAGATCGACGTCATCTCGCAGGTCGCGCTCGGTTGCACCAACGTCGAAGTCGCGGCACGGCTGTCGATCGGTGCCGAGACGGTCAAGTCCTATCTCCGCAGCGTGATGCGAAAAACCGACTCGCACACTCGATACGAAGCGGTTCTTGCGTGTCGTCGACTCGGGCTGCTGTCGGGCTGAACCCGGCCCACCGGCGCAGCGCTCAGTACCCCGGCGGAAGCTGCTCGAACATCTCTCGGGTGACGGCGACCGCATTGTCCGAGCTGCCGCCGCGTACCACCAAGGTCGCGAAGGCGATGTCGCCTCGGTAACCGACGAACCACGAGTGCGATCCGCCCTCGACCTCTGCTTCTCCGGTCTTGCCGTACACCTCGCCCTGGTCGGCGATCCGTTCTGCGGTGCCGCTGGTGACCACCGAGCGCATCATGCCGCGTAACCCGTCGACCATGGCAGGTTCTATCGGTGGATGATCGCCGGTGATGGCGGTTTCCCGTCCGACCAGAAGATTTGGAACCGGTGTGGAGCCGTGGGCAACCGTCGCGGCGGCCAGTGCCATCCCGAAGGTCGAGACGACCACCTTGCCCTGGCCGAATCCGTCCTCGGTGCGCTGGACGAGTTCGTCCGCGGGCGGGACCGAACCGGAGTCGGTCGGCAACCCCACGACGTCGTAGTCCGGACCGACGCCGAACTGGGACGCGGCCACGGTCAACGCGTCGGGCGACATCTCGCTCGCCAGCTTCGCGAAGGAGGTGTTGCACGATCGGGTGAACGCGGTGCTCATGGTCACGTCACCGAGAGCGAACTCGTTGTAGTTGGGGACGCTTCGTTCGCCGATCTCGATACGACCGGGGCACGGAACGGTGCTCCCCGGGGTCGCGAGTCCGCTGGAGATCGCCGCCCCGGCGGTGATGATCTTGAACGTCGAACCCGGTGGGTAGAGACCGGCCGACGCGACCGGTCCGTCCCGATCGGCGGCCGGATTCTGCGCCACAGCGAGGATGGCCCCGGTGGACGGCTGAATGACCACCGTCATGGCCTGCTCGGCCCTGGCGTTCACTGCTCGTTGGGCCGCGACCTGAATATTCCGATCGAGGCTGATCGAGAAGGACGGTGCCGGCTCGGGCGGGGTGTCGGTGAGGACGTCGATGTCGACGCCGTTGCGGTTGCTGGTCACCACGCTCCAGCCGGCCTTGCCGTCGACGTCGTCGATGACGGCCTTCTTCACCTGGCCCACCAGGTCCGGCGCGAAGGTGGGGTCGGTGGACACGAGATCCGATTCGTCGGACGCCGTGACACCGGGGATCTCGGTCAGCGCCGCCGAGATGGGTTCGAAGTCGCTGTCTCGCAGCAGCGCCACCGGGTAGTCGCCGTCGACGGAAGTCGCCGACTCCACGATCGACTGGGCCGTGATCGACGCGTCGAACGGTGTCAGCAGTGTCGACAACGCCGTCGCCGAGGCCACGACGTTGTTCGCGGCCGACGCGTCGAACTTGATTCGATGTACGACCCCGGGCACCAGGACGTCGGTGCCGGAGCGCTCGTTGACCCGAGCGCGTGGTGCAGCCGTCGAGCGCAAGGCCATGGTCTGCGTGTCACCGAGCTTCGGGTGGATGTCCGAGGCGGTCCACCGCACCACCCACTCTCCCGCACTCCGACCCATGTTCAGTTGGCCGTCGTACGTCCACACCCGATCCTTGGGCAGCTGCCAACGGTAGGTGTAGCCGACCGTGGCGGTGTCGCCGTCGACTCGAACCGACGTCGTCTCGGCGTCGAGGGCCTCTGCTTGCAGATTGGTCCACGCCTCGCGCAGCGCAGTGGCTGCGGCGTCCGGCTTGTCGGTATCGGCGGCGGCCGTGGGGATGTCGTTGGCCTCGAAGGCCGCGAGGAATGCCTGAGCTGCGGGCTCCGGACCGTCGGGCTTGGGTGTACACCCAGTGAGGCAGGCACCGACGACGGCACCGATCACGGTCACCACGCCCAGCCGTCCGCGCATCCAGGTCGCATCACGTGATCTCATTGCGCCCCATCGTAATACGGCCGGTGCGTCGACCACGGCAACGAATCGCGTTTCGGGACAGGCCGATCGAGCGACCGTTCTCAGTCCAGCAGCACCGTGGTGAACGTCGCCACTTGCGTCAGACCGATTTTCGCGTAGGCCCGGCGCGCGACGTAGTTGAAGCTGTTGACGTACAGGCTCGCAGTACGCCCCTGGCGGACGACCGAGTTCACCACGGTCGCCGTTCCGGATGCACCCAGGCCGTGCCCGCGTCGGTCCGGGTGCACCCATACTCCCTGGATTTGCCCGACCGTCCCGGACTGCGAGCCGATCTCGGCCTTGAACACCACGCGACCGTCCTCGAATCTGGCCCAGGCACGTTGCGCTGCAATGAGACTGGCGATCCGACGCCGGTATCCCCTACCGCCGTCGTTCAGTCGCGGGTCGACGCCGACCTCTTCGATGAACATGGCAACGGCCGCGGTCAGATACACGTCCAGCTCGTCGGGTCGAACGAGCCGAACGAGAGGATCAGGCGAGATGGACGACGGTACCGACGTGGCCAACAACGGTTGCTCACCGCGTACCTCTCGCGCCGGACCCCAATCCGTCTCGAGCATTTCCCACAACGGAAGCGTCAACTCCGCTCTGCCGACCAACGACGAGCACAGACGCGGCCCGCGGCACGCGCGGTCCGCGAAGGAACGAAGATCGTCGCTGGAACCGAGCAACGGAACCAGATTCGCACCGTAGAAGCACAGCGACTCGTCCGGACCGCCCCTGCTCCACATCTCGCCGTGGAACGACCTCGGATCGAGGCCGGATTCCTGCACGCGCGCGGCAACCATGCAGGTTGCAACGGGGTCGGCGTCGAGCACCCGGAGCACGTGCGCGACGTCCCGATTACCGAGAGGCTTCGCGCCGAGGAGCTTGAGCACCTACCGACCTCCTGACCCACCTACCGCGTACGCACCGATTCTGAAGCGAATCATTCCAGACAATGTGTTCCCCCGGTGGCAGAGCGGCAAACCGGACGCCGAACAGGTGTACCCGCTCAGCTGACGGTGACCACCGGCGCGCCACCGCTGGCGATCTCGTCCTTCTCGAACTCCTCGGCGATGCGCATCGCTTCCTCGATCAACGTCTCCACGATCTGCGCTTCGGGGACCGTCTTGATGACCTTGCCCTTGACGAAGATCTGGCCCTTGCCGTTGCCCGACGCGACACCGAGGTCAGCGTCGCGGGCCTCGCCCGGCCCGTTCACGACGCAGCCCATGACCGCGACGCGTAGCGGGATCTCCATTCCTTCGAGTCCCGCAGTCACCTCGTCGGCGAGGGTGTAGACATCGACCTGTGCCCGCCCACACGAGGGGCAGGACACGATCTCGAGTTTGCGCGGGCGCAGATTGAACGATTGCAGGATCTGGTTTCCCACCTTGATCTCCTCCGCCGGCGGTGCCGACAGGGAAACTCGGATGGTGTCGCCGATGCCCTTGGACAGCAGGGCCCCGAATGCCACAGCGGACTTGATGGTCCCCTGGAAAGCCGGTCCCGCTTCGGTGACACCGAGGTGCAGTGGGTAGTCGCACTGTGCCGCCAACTGCTCGTACGCAGCGACCATGATGACGGGGTCGTTGTGCTTGACCGAGATCTTGATGTTGCCGAAACCGTGCTCCTCGAACAGGCCTGCTTCCCACAGCGCGGATTCGACGAGCGCCTCGGGTGTCGCCTTGCCGTACTTCTTCATCAGCCGCGGGTCGAGAGAACCGGCGTTCACACCGATGCGGATCGGAATGTTCGCGTCACCGGCCGCCTTGGCGACCTCCTTGACGCGGCCGTCGAACTCCTTGATGTTGCCCGGGTTGACGCGCACCGCTGCACACCCGGCGTCGATGGCCGCGAAGATGTACTTCGGTTGGAAGTGGATGTCGGCGATCACCGGAATCTGGCTCTTCTTCGCGATGATCGACAGCGCGTCGGCGTCGTCCTGTGTGGGGCACGCAACACGAACGATGTCGCAACCCGACGCCGTCAGCTCTGCAATCTGCTGCAGGGTGGCGTTGATGTCGTGGGTCTTGGTGGTGCACATCGATTGCACCGAGATGGGGCTCTCGCTTCCGACACCCACCGACCCGACCTGAAGCTGCCTGGTCTTTCGACGTGGCGCGAGTACGGGCACCGGCGGTGCGGGCATTCCCAATCCGACTGACACGGACACAGTGGCCTTCTTTCCTAGCTACGACTGTCGAGTCTACTTAGAACAATTGAATGGGGTTGACGATGTCCGCCGTGAGCGTCAACAAGGAGAACCCGATGAAAACGATGATGACCACGTAGGTGACGGGCATGAGCTTCATGTAGTCCACCGGCGCCCCGTCGGGCAGGCCGCGACGGTTGCGGAAAATGTTGCGGATGCGCTCGTAAATCGTCACGGCGATGTGGCCACCATCGAGCGGCAACAGCGGCACGATGTTGAACACACCGAGGAAGAAGTTGAGTGACGCCAGCAGCCCGACGAACGTCTGCCAGTTGTCGTTTTCCACGGCCTGGCCACCGATGACGCTGGCTCCGACGACACTCATCGGAGTGTCCAGCCCTCGTTCACCACCGAAGATCGAATCCCACAGCGCCTCCACCTTGCTCGGCAACTGCACCAACGCTTTCCCGGTCTGCACGAAGATCTCCCCGGTGAAAACAAAGGTCTCGGGCACCGCTTCGATCGGGTTGTATCGAATGTTCGGCGGTGGACCGCCGGTGACGCCGATCGCTCCCACGGTTGTCGAGTTCTTCGCTTTGGTCTCAGGATCGACGACGTAGCGCTGAACCTGAAGGATCGGAACGCTCAGAGTCTTCGAAGCACCGTCGCGATCGACTGTCAGATCGGCCGACCCGGTGGAATCCCGAATGGCGAGAACGACGTCGGACCAGGCCTCTGTCGGCTGACCGTTCACCGCAGTGATGATGTCGCCCGTGCGCAGTCCAGCTTCGGCAGCCGGACCGTCTCCCGAACACGGCGCAAGTTCACCGTCCTCGGTCTGGGACGTGCTGACACAACCGATGCCCTGGACCGTCGTTGTCGGCGTCACCCGATCCGGCGTGCCCCAGCCGAGCACCAACACGTAGACCAGAACGATTCCCAGCACGAAGTTCATCGCGATGCCGCCGACCATGACGACGATGCGCTTCCACGTCTTCTGGCGGTACATTGCGCGCTCGACCTCGTCGGGCGCGAGCTCGTCGATGGCGGTCATGCCGGCGATGTCGCAGAACCCGCCTGCCGGAATGGCTTTGAGTCCGTACTCGGTCTCCCCGCGACGGAAGGAGAAGATCTTCGGGCCGAACCCGATGTAGTAGCGGCGAACCTTCATGCCGAGCGCTTTCGCGGTCCACATGTGTCCAGCCTCGTGCAGCGCGATCGACACACCGATTCCCACGGCGAACAGCACGACACCCAGAGCGAACACCATGTGTCAGAGGCCTTTCGGTTTCAGTAGGTCACGGGCGTGGGCCCGGGCCCAGGAGTCCGCTGCGAGTACGTCGTCGACGTCCCTCGGAGCCGTCGACCAGTCCTGCCCGCCGTCGCCCAGTACCGCGCGCACCGTCTCGACGATCTGCGGAAATTCGATTCTGTCGGCCAGGAACGCTTCTGCCGCGATTTCGTTGGACGCGTTGTACACCGCAGTCATGCACCCACCCATGATCCCGGCCTCACGCGCCAGCTGCACCGCCGGAAACACTCGGTCGTCGAGTGGTTCGAAGTCCCAGGAGAATGCGGTCGTGAAGTCGAGTGCACGGGCGACGTCGGGCACTCGATCGGGCCAGCCGAGGGCCAGCCCGATCGGCAACTTCATGTCCGGTGGACTGGCCTGAGCGATGGTCGAACCGTCGACGAACGTCACCATCGAGTGCACGATGGACTGCCGGTGCACGGTGACATCGATTTTCTCGTAGGGCACACCGAACAGCAGGTGCGCCTCGATCAGTTCCAGACCTTTGTTGACCAGCGTCGCCGAGTTCAACGTGTTCATCGGCCCCATCGACCAGGTGGGATGCGCGGCGGCCTGCTCCGGCGTGACCGACTTCAGTTCGCTCTCGCTCCACCCTCGAAAGGGACCTCCCGATGCGGTGAGAACCAGTCGATCCACTTCGCCGCGCGTACCGCTGCGCAGGCACTGGGCGAGCGCGGAGTGCTCGGAGTCGACCGGCACGATCTGACCGGGGGCTGCGGCGGCGAGAACCAGCTCGCCTCCGGCGACCAGGGATTCCTTGTTGGCCAGCGCCAGGCGCGCACCGCTGTTCAGCGCGGCCAGGGTCGGTTCGAGGCCGAGAGAACCCACGAGGGCATTGAGCACGACGTCCGCCGGGGTCGACTCGACCAGCTCGGTCACTGCTCGCGGACCACTCAGCACTCCGGGGAAATCGAGCTCGGCGGCGGCCTCGGGCTGGGCGACGGCTACCCGTCGGACACCGGTCTCCGCGATCTGGCGACGGAGCAGTTCGATGTTTCCACCGCCCGCAGCCAGCCCGACCACGACGAAGCGGTCCGGGTTGGCGGCGATGACGTCGAGCGCTTGGGTTCCGATCGACCCGGTACTTCCCAGCAACAGCACACGTATCGGCTCGGGGCGATCCGAGTTGGTCGTTCGCTCACGATGGTCTGGCACCGGTCCATTGTTGCCTACCGAGGCTGAGAAACCCCTATGTGCCGACGCAGGCTGGCACGCTGGGGTGCATGGACTTCTCGAAGTACCGCTCGGCACCGTTCAATTACGACGATGCGGGGGCCACCGCCGGCCCACTGCCCACCGGATACCACCACGTCACGATGTCGAGGGTCGTGGGATCGGGGCTGGACGACTTCGTGGCGGCGGCCGATGCGTTGATGCGATGGGACATGCACCGAGGAGCAGGACTGAAGGTCCGTTCCGAGGCCGAGACCGCTGCGCCCGACTCGGTGGTCGTTCTCACACTCGGACCGGTGCGCATTCCGTGTCGTGTGGTCTATGTCATCGACGAGGCGAACCGTCAGGGTTTCGCCTACGGAACACTCGACGGGCATCCCGAGTCCGGCGAGGAACTCTTCTACGTCGACTACTCCCCCGCCGACGGTGCCGTCACCGCCCACATATCGGCGTTCTCGCGTCCCGGTCGCTGGTACACCAAGCTCGGCGGCCCGGTGGGCAGGCGCGTCCAGGCAGCGTTCACCGACCGCTATCTGACCGCGCTGGCATCGGCGTGCCGACAGGCCGACTGACTCAGGCCTCGGGCGGGTGCACAGCTCGCCAGTGTTCGGCGATGTCGATTCTCTTCGCGACCCAGACCTTGTCGTGCGACTGCACGTGATCGAGGAAACGTTCCAGTGCAGCCATGCGGGCCGGCCTGCCCACCAGCCGGCAGTGAAGTCCGACCGAGAGCATCTTGGGACTCCCACTCGCGCCCTCGGCATAGAGAACGTCGAAGGCGTCACGTAGATGCGCGTAGAACTCGTCGCCCGTCGAGAATCCTCCCGGCGATGCGAAACGCATGTCGTTGGTGTCAAGGGTGTACGGCACCACCAGGTGATCGACGACACCGCCGTCTCGGGGCACCTTCTCCCAGTACGGCAGATCGTCTGCATAGGAGTCGGAGTCGTACTTGAATCCGCCGTGCTCCACCACGAGCGATCGGGTGTTGGGGGAATCGCGCCCGGTGTACCACCCCAGTGGCGCAGACCCCGTCAGCTCGCGCAGGATGGCCACGGCCTCCGCCATGTGCTCGCGTTCGACGTTCTCGTCGATCTGCTGATACGACAACCACCGCAAGCCGTGACATGCGATCTCGTGGTCCAACTCCAGCAGTGCCGCAACCACTTCCGGGTTCCGCTCCATGGCCTTGGCGACCGCGAACACCGTCAGCGGTAACCCGCGCTTCTCGAATGCGCGCAGCACGCGCCACACTCCTGCTCTGGATCCGTACTCGTACAGCGATTCCATGCTCATGTGTCGATTCGGAAACGCCTGTGCGCCGATCATTTCCGACAGAAACGTCTCGGACTTCGTGTCGCCGTCGAGCACGTTGTTCTCGGCACCCTCCTCGTAATTGAGGACGAACTGGACGGCGATGTTCGCCTCATCCGGCCACTGGGCGAGCGGCGGCGTGCGGCCGTAACCGACCATGTCGCGGGGATAGCTCAGCGGGGACCGACTCGGACGATGGGGAAGGCGCTCGGAGGTCACCGCCGCAGTCTCTCATTCGAGCCCACACACGCGCTGGGTGAGCGATGCAACCCTGATCACTACGACGGGCGGTCGTATGCCAATATTGTTCCGACAACGCGTCTGGCACCGTTCGTGCCGGGACCCACGTGAACGCATCACCCGAGAGGATCGACCGGTGGCAAATACCGAACTGGAATCCGCTTCGTACGACCCGGTCGTCGATACCCGCAACGAGGTGCCCGAGGTGCCGTCCGCCGCATGGGGTTGGAGCGGCGAGTCGAACAAGGCGATGCGCGTCGCAGCCATCGTCGTTGCCGCGTTCCTGCTGTTCATGATCATCGGAAATCACACCGGCAAGGTCGAGGACCTGTGGTTGGTCGGCTTCGCCGTGGCGCTGGTCGGACTCGTCGTGCGCGACGTCATCGTCCGCCGCAAGCCCCGCTAGCGGTTCAGTTCTCGGCGGCGAGCTGACCGCACGCCGCCGCGATCTCCTGCCCTCGGGTATCGCGGACGGTGCACGAGACGCCCTGCGCGATGACCCGGCGAACGAATTCCCGCTCCACCGGCTTCGGGCTGGCATCCCACTCGCTACCCGGAGTCGGGTTGAGGGGAATCAGGTTCACGTGTACCCGGGATCCGAGCGCCTTGTGCAGCTTCTTGCCCAGCATGTCCGCTCGCCACGGCTGATCGTTGACGTCCCGGATCATCGCGTACTCGATCGAGACGCGTCGACCGGTCTGATCGGCGTAGTACCGGGCAGCGGAGAGAACCTCCGCCACCGACCAACGGTTGTTGACCGGGACCAACGTGTCTCGGAGCTCATCGTCCGGCGTGTGCAGAGACACGGCCAAGGTCACCGACAGACCCTCGTCGGCCAGCTTTCGAATGGCCGGAGCAAGGCCGACCGTCGACACGGTGACCGAACGCTGTGACAGTCCCAGCCCGTCGGGGGCTGGTGAGACGATCTTGCGCACTGCCGCGACGACGCGCTTGTAGTTGGCCAGCGGCTCACCCATGCCCATGAACACGACGTTCGACAGCCGACCCTCACCGCCGGGGACTACGCCGTCGCGCATGTCCGCGGCCGCCGAACGGACCTGATCGACGATCTCGGCCGTCGACAGGTTCCGCGTCAGGCCGGCCTGACCGGTGGCGCAGAACGGACATGCCATTCCGCAACCGGCCTGACTCGAGATGCACAGCGTCGCGCGATCCGGATACCGCATCAGAACACTCTCGAGCAGAGTCCCGTCGTTGGCCTTCCACAGCGTCTTTCGAGTGTCACCGTCATCACATGCCAAGTGCTTGATCGGCGTCAGCAAGGTGGGAAAAAGATCGGCACCGACCTTCTCCCGAGCCTCGGCCGGAAGATCGGTCATCTTGGTGGTGTCGGCCTCGAGCCGCGCGTAGTAGTGCCGCGCAAGTTGGTCGGCCCGGAATGCCGGTAGACCGAGTGCCTTCACTGCCTCACGCAGGCCCTCTTTGTCCAGGTCGGCGAGGTGACGCGACGGCATACCCCGACGCGGAGCTGTGAAGACCAGCGGAAGATTCGGTCTCTTCTGCTCGGTCGTGCTGTCCGTTGCGGCTGCGGAATCACTCATGCTCGACCCCCGCGTCGTTCCTGCTGGCTCAACTCCATACCCACCATTGTCCACCCGTTCTGCTCACAGTCCTATTCGCGACGGTTTTCGACGGTGCCCTGACGGGTATCGACGCCGGGACCGATTGCGCGTGCATTCGGACCACGCGTGCGAAAGGATCATCGACATGGCCACCAGAGCAGACGACAACAACGAGGCACCGTTCGACACATCGGCCTCGGTCACGCCCGGATTCGACCGGCCGACGAGTGCCGCCGGCGACCTCACCCCCATCACCACGCCGGATTCGGACGGCCATTCCGCGCCCGACCCCGAGTTCGTTCCGGAACAGCAGCACACCCCCACCGATGTGGCGCACACCCGCACCGCCGCCCTCTGGACCGGCCTGGTGGTCGGGGCCGTCGTCCTTGTCGTTCTCCTGGTGTTCATCGTGCAGAACCTCGACTCCGTCACCGTCCAGATCTTCGCCTGGCAGCTCGACCTACCCCTCGGAATCAGCATGCTGCTGGCCGCGATCGCGGGCGCGCTGGTGATGGCCATGGCCGGCGGTGCCCGAATCCTGCAGGTCCGGCGCGCAGCGAAGAAGAACCAGCGTCACGGTTCGTGAACACTATGTACAGAAGCTGGCGCCGATGCTCTGAATCGATAAGGTTGGCGATGCCCGACTTCACTCGAGGAGCATGACGTGACTACTTTCATGGAGACACCGGTGGCATCCGGCGTTGCACCCGACCGCGCACGATCGTGGCTGTTGGTTCCGGCCACCAAGCCCGATACCTTCGACGCTGCTGTCGCGTCCGGTGTCGACGCCGTCATCCTCGACATCGAGGACGCAGTCGCTCCAGCGAAGAAGCCTGCCGCTCGCGAGACCGTCGTGCGCTGGCTCAGCGAGGGCAACTCGGCCTGGGTGCGCGTCAACGACGCGACGACCCCGTACTGGGCCGACGATCTCGCCGCGTTGTCCGGGCTGCCCGGCCTGGTGGGGGTCATGCTCGCGAAGACCGAGAGCGGCGGTCAGGTCGAGGCGACAGCCGCCCGCCTCGCCGACGGCACCCCGATCCTCGCGCTGGTCGAATCAGCAGCAGGACTCGAGGCCGCCACCGAAATCGCGCGCGCGGACTCGACATTCCGTCTCGCCTTCGGCAGCGGCGACTTCCGACGCGACACGGGCATGAGCGACGACCCGCTCGCCATGGCCTACCCGCGCTCGCGACTGGTCGTCTCCTCGCGCGTCGCACGACTGCCCGGACCCATCGACGGTCCGACACTGACCGCGAACGACAGCATCCTCGGGCGCGATGCAGCCCTGACGCTCTCGATGGGCATGGCAGGCAAACTCTGTATGCACACCGATCAGGTGGCCATCGTCAACCGCGAACTGGCCCCCTCCCCGACCGACGTGTCCTGGGCTCACGATGTCATCGACGCTCTCGGTGCCGACGGTGCTCACGTCAAGGACGGCAGCGATCTGCCGCGTCTGGCAAAGGCTCTCAAGATCAACGAACTGGCTCGAATCTTCGGAATCTCTGCCGCGTCCTGATCGCTCGCTGCCGAGCCAGGCTCAGATCGACTCGACGCCGGTCGGCTTGTATCGAACGTGGATGCGATAGCGCACATTCAGGGTGAGGCCGTCGACCTGCCGTGCCGCAGCGCGCGCTACCCGCGGTGAGAACTCGATTCCCAGCACATCCCGCAAAACCCGGCGGTCGGGAAACGCCCACCTCGTGTCGACGCGTCGCATCTCGAATCCCTGGGCATCGAAGAACGCCTCGACGGCCGCCGGATCGTAGTGCGGGAGATCCGCACGCATCCAGTCCCCGTACGGAGACGCCGTCGCGTCGAGGTCCACGACCACCAACGCCCCTCCGGGCCGCAGAACTCGCATCGCTTCGCTGATACCCGGGCCGCAGCCGGGGCCGAAGAAATACGCGGTTCGCGCGTGGACGAGATCGACCGAACCTGTGTCGACGGGCAGCGCGTCCGCTCTACCCGCACGCACGTCGACGTTCGCAAGTGACTCGACGCGCGTGCGGGCTGCGGCCACCAATGGGGCGTGCGGTTCCACACCGATGACGTACCGGGCGTCCGCAGCGAACATCGGAAGATGGAAACCGCTGCCGCAGCCCACGTCCACGACGTTCTCGGCCGTCCAATCGACGGTCGATCGAATGGTCGCGAACACAGCGCCGTCGACGTCCTGAGCCCTGTTCTCCGCCTCGTACAGATGCGGCCAGTGCCAGATGTTGGGACTGGGAATCACCCCGCCGCGATCACCGCTCATCGTCCGGCGGAGTCGGTCAGAGCAACACGGTGAAGACGAGCCACGCAACGAATGCAGAGGGCAGCAACGAGTCGAGTCTGTCCATGATGCCGCCATGGCCGGGCAACAACGAGCCCATGTCCTTGATTCGAAGGTCGCGCTTGACCTGCGATTCGATGAGGTCGCCCAGAGTTCCCGTCACGACAAGCACGACTCCCAGCAGGACACCGATCATCGAGTTGGCCTCGAGAATCAGGGTCACCGTCAGCAGGCAACCGATGACGCAGAAGATGAGCGATCCGACCAGCCCTTCCCAGGACTTCTTCGGGCTGATGGCCGGCGCCATCGGGTGTTTGCCGAATAGCACACCGGCGATGTAACCACCGACATCCGAGCACACGACGCCGATGACGAAGACCAGGATGCGACCGGCACCGTTGTCCTGCAGGACCATCAGAACGGCGAACGAGGCCAACAGCGGTAGCCAACACGCCACCAGAACGGTGACGGAGAGTTCTTCGAGATAGTTCTTGGGAGCAGTACCGAAGCCTTGTCTCAGCAAAAGCCACACCATGCAGACCACGACGGTGCCCACAGCCGCACTGAGCACTCCGACGGCACCGAACGGCCAGCCCAGCCAGATCATGGCCTGACCACCGAGGATCAGCGGGATGCGCGGAACGAGAACACCGCCCTCGCGGAGCCGCTTGGACACCTCGTACGTCGCGACGGCCAACGCCACGGCCACGACACCGATCCATACCAGCGGCACGAACACGAGCACGAGGATCAACCCGATACCCAAACTGCCGCCGACGCCGATCGCGGCAGGCAGATTTCGACCCGCCTTGCCGGCGGACTTCGTGGCGGCGACCCCGGACGAGCCAGCGGGCGTGCCGCTGCCCTCCTGCCGATCCGGTCCCACCACTGTCGTCAACTCCTCGATATTCATCGTCGTTCCACCGTGTTGCGCAACTATCGAAGGAGGTCAGACCTCCATCAATTCACCCTCTTTGCGCTTGACCAGTTCGTCGACCGAGGCGGTGTACTTCGCGGTGGTCTTGTCGAGCTCGTTCTCGGCACGTACGACGTCGTCCTCGCCCGCCTCGCCGTCCTTCTGGATGCGCTTGAGCTCTTCCATCGTCTTGCGGCGCACGTTGCGAATGGACACCTTGGCGTCCTCGCCCTTGCCCTTGGCCTGCTTGACGAACTCACGGCGTCGTTCCTCGGTCAGCTGCGGCACGCCGATACGAATCAGGTTGCCGTCGTTGGTGGGGTTGACGCCGAGATCGGAATTGCGGATAGCGGTTTCGATCGGCCCGAGCTGATTCGACTCGTACGGCTTGATCACCACCAATCGCGCCTCCGGCACGCTGATGCTGGCCAGCTGGGTGATCGGCGTCGGGGCACCGTAGTACTCGATGACGATGCGCGAGAACATTCCCGGGTTGGCCCGCCCGGTGCGGATCGAGGACAGATCGTCACGGGCAACCGATACGGCCTTTTCCATCTTCTCTTCGGCGTCGAAGAGAGCTTCGTCAATCACGATCTGTCCTCCATCGTCTTCGTTCTCGGTTCGTTCGCGGTCGCGTCGGCGGCATTCACGACGTGACCAGCGTGCCGATGTTCTCGCCCGACACGGCGCGAGCAATGTTTCCCTGAATCAGCAAATTGAACACCAACATCGGCATCTGATTGTCCATGCAGAGGCTGAAGGCAGTCGCGTCGGCAACTTTGAGGCCTCGCTCGAGGGCTTCTCGGTGGGTGATCGTGTCGAACATCGTCGCGTCGGGATCGAGCCGTGGATCGGCCGAGTAGACACCGTCGACGGCCTTGGCCATCAACAGCACCTCGGCACCGATCTCGAGCGCCCGCTGCGCCGCCGTGGTGTCCGTCGAGAAGTACGGCATGCCCATACCTGCGCCGAAGATGACGACACGCCCCTTCTCGAGATGCCGTCGCGCGCGCAGCGGGAGGTACGGCTCGGCCACCTGGCCCATCGTGATAGCGGTCTGGACTCTGGTGGCAACACCCTGCTTTTCCAGAAAATCCTGCAGCGCAAGACAATTCATGACCGTGCCGAGCATGCCCATGTAGTCCGAGCGAGATCGGTCCATCCCCCGCTGCTGCAATTCGGCACCGCGGAAGAAGTTTCCGCCACCGATCACCACGGCAACCTGAACTCCGGTGGCCACCACCTCGGCGATCTGCTCGGCAACGTTGTTCACGACATCCGGATCGAGCCCCACCTGGCCACCACCGAACATCTCCCCACCCAGTTTGAGCATCACGCGTCGGAACCCGGGACGGTCAGGGGCCGGATCGGTCATAGCTCTCCTCGGTACTCGTCGAACACTACGGTTTACTCACCGATCATCCTGCCCTATCGGCACCCGATCGGTGGACACGGCTCCGACCTGCCTCGCGCACGAACGATGCCGTCCACTCGATGAAATCGAATGAACGGCATCGCCTCGATCGGATCGAGCGCAGACTAGCTGGCGCCGACCTCGAATCGGGAGAAACGGGTGATGGTCACGCCGGCCTCGTCGAGGATGGCCTTGACGGTCTTGTTGCCGTCCTGAACCGACTTCTGCTCGGTGAGAACGACGTCCTTGAAGAATCCGTTGACGCGACCTTCGACGATCTTCGGCAGAGCCTGCTCCGGCTTGCCCTCTTCGCGCGCGGTTTCTTCTGCGATCCGACGCTCGGCGGCGACCAGATCCTCGGGAACCTCGTCACGGGTGACGTACTTGGCCTTGAGCGCTGCGATCTGCATCGCGGCAGCGCGCGCAGCATCGCCGGCGGCGTCGCCGTCACCGGTGTACTCGACCAGCACGCCGACGGCAGGCGGCAGGTCCGCGCTGCGCTTGTGCAGGTAGGTCGCGGTGTTGCCGTCGTAGGACACGACGCGGCGAATTTCGAGCTTCTCGCCGATCTTGGCCGACAACTCGTTCAGAGCCGTCTCGACGGTCTTGCCGTTCAGGTCGAGTGCCTTGAGAGCGTCGACATCAGCAGGCTCGCCTGCTGCAGCCGTCGCCGCGACGGACGCGGCGAACGTCTGGAACTCGTCGTTCTTGGCCACGAAGTCGGTCTCGGAGTTGATCTCCACGAGCACTCCACCCTCGGCGACGACGAGGCCTTCGGCGGTGTTGCGCTCGGCGCGCTTGCCGACGTCCTTGGCACCCTTGATACGCAGGTACTCGACGGCCTTGTCGTAGTCGCCGTCGTTCTCGGCGAGTGCGTTCTTGCAGTCCATCATTCCGGAGCCGGTGAGCTCGCGGAGCCGCTTGACGTCGGCGGCAGTGTAGTTCGCCATCGTGGGCGAGCCTCCTCAAAAGTCTGAATACGGGCGTTGACGAAAGTGCTGTTCTCGAAGCGTGATCGACGGGCTCGCTGTGGAGCCGGACCGATCACAACCCTGACATACCGAAGCGGCCCCGGCCCACCCTTGAGGGTGAACCGGGACCGAATTCGATCAAGCCTGAGCGGCCGGTGCTTCTTCTGCTGCCGGGGCGTCGGCGACCGGCGCATCGGCTGCGGGAGCCTCTGCTGCCGGAGCGTCAGCGGCCGGGGACGTCTGTGCGAGCTGCTCGAGCTCCCACTCTGCGAGCGGCTCGCCTGCGCCGACCTCGGGCTTGGCGTCGGTTGCGGTGTTCTGGCCTGCACGGGCCTGCACACCTTCGGCCACTGCGGATGCGACGACCTTGGTCAGCAGCGCAGCGGAACGGATCGCGTCGTCATTACCCGGGATCGGGTAGTCGACCACGTCGGGATCGCAGTTGGTGTCCAGGATCGCGATGACCGGGATCTTCAGCTTGCGCGCTTCGCCGACGGCGATGTGCTCCTTGTTGGTGTCGACGATCCAGATGGCCGACGGAACCTTGGCCATGTCGCGGATGCCGCCGAGGGTGCGATCGAGCTTGGTCATCTCACGCGTGAGCATGAGGATTTCCT
Source organism: Rhodococcus sp. 05-2256-B1 (assembly GCF_002258465.1). Lineage (NCBI taxonomy): Bacteria > Bacillati > Actinomycetota > Actinomycetes > Mycobacteriales > Nocardiaceae > Rhodococcus > Rhodococcus sp. 05-2256-B1. Next base: position 172,922 of record NZ_NOZA01000031.1, read on the forward strand.
TCTTGGTGCGTCCCTCGAAGCCACCGGTCTGCTCCATTGCCTCGAGCTCCTTGAGGCGGACCAGGCGCTTGTGCACGGTCTGGAAGTTGGTGAGCATGCCACCGAGCCAGCGCTGGTTCACGTAGGGCATGCCCACGCGAGTTGCCTCAGCGGCGATGGACTCCTGTGCCTGCTTCTTGGTGCCGACGAACAGAACGGTGCCGCCGTGGGCGACCGTCTCCTTGACGAACTCGTAGGCCTTGTCGATGAAGGTCAGAGTCTGCTGCAAGTCGATGATGTAGATGCCGTTGCGGTCGGTGAAGATGAATCGCTTCATCTTCGGGTTCCAGCGACGGGTCTGGTGTCCGAAGTGTGTGCCGCTGTCGAGCAGCTGCTTCATTGTTACTACAGCCATGGCTGAATAACTCTCTTTCATGGTTCGGTTGACGCAGAGTGTCGGTGACCTCTGCCCTGGCGACCGCCGAAGTTGTCGGACCTGAACCACAGGGGGATCAGGACCGCCGACAACCGGTTCTCGTATCGTGAACTCTGCCGAGGCAGTCGATACGATGACGCGGACGCGCGAAGTCGACCCGTGCACGCACAGGCCGCAACAAGGAGTGTAGACCTGCGGCGGCCCCCGTCATAACCAGGCCCGACTGTCAAGAGATTCCGGTGCCTGTGGACGAATCTTTCGGTTGTCCACAATTCGTGCCGGGCCTCGTTTTCCAGCACATTCACAGGCCATCGTCGACGAGTGAACACTCTTCGTACCGGCTGCATCGCCTGCGTTCTTGCCGCGATCGTGCTGACCACGCCGGCCGCGGCAGCCGAATCGGACTCGTTCGCGTGGCCGATTCGGCCGCACCCTCGCGTCGTGACACCGTTCGACCGCCCGGAACACGATTGGCTCCCCGGCCATCGCGGGGTCGACCTCGCCGCGGCGGACGGCACCTCGGTTCTGGCCGTCGCCGACGGCACGGTCGTGTTCGCGGGCGTCGTGGCCGGTAAGCCGGTGGTGTCGGTGGACCATCCGGGCGGACTTCGATCGACGTACGAACCCGTGACGGCGGCGGTCGGGGCCGGAGCACGAGTACGACGCGGCGACATCCTGGGTTCGCTGACGTCGGGACACGACGGCTGCACGGCGACATGCCTGCACTGGGGCATCAAGCGGGGCCGCGAATACCTCGATCCGACGGCCCTGGTGCGTGCCCGTCCGATCAGATTGAAACCCGTGCAGGAGCCGGTTCGGTGACGGTCAGCGCGCAGGGCCGGAGTGACGACCGGACGCGGCAGGAAAGTCGTCCGCGACCATGGCGGCAAGCTCGACGAAAGCGCTCCTGGTCTGGGGACGCAGCTTCTCGAGATCGACCACGGCCCCCTCGGCGAGGTGCTCGTCGAACGGAACCACCAGCACCGCGCGGCAGCGTTCCAGGAAGTGCTGCTGCAACAAGTTCATGTCGACCGCGGACGAACCCGGTCGGACCGAACTGATCACCACGACCGTGCGCTCGACCAGATGGCCGTATCCGTGCAGTTCCAGCCAGTCCAGAGTCGCGGCTGCGCTGCGTGCCCCGTCGACGGCCGGCGAACTGACCAGAACCAGCGCATTGGCCAGCTGCAGCACCCCGTTCATCGCCGAGTGCATGATGCCGGTTCCGCAGTCGGTGAGGATCAGGTTGTAATAGACCTGCAGCATGTCGATGACTGCGCGATAGTCCTCTTCGCCGAACATCTCCGACGCCGAGGGATCCCGCTCACCGGCCAACACTTCCAGTCGGCTCGGTGCCTGCGAGGTATGAGCGCGAATGTCGGAATACCGGCGAATGTTCGGGGCTGCGGCCAACAGATCGCGAACAGTCGACGCGGTCTGACGCGGTACCCGCTCTCCGAGTGTCCCGAAATCCGGGTTCGCGTCGACGGCAATGACGCAATCTCCGCGCAGCGACGCGAACGTCGACCCCAGACCCAGAGTGGTCGTCGTCTTGCCGACCCCGCCCTTGAGCGACAGGAACGCGATGCGGTAGTCCCCCAGCACCGGCTGGCGTATGCGATCGACCTGGTTGCGGTAGCGCTCCTCGGCCGTCGACTCGCCGGGGTTGATGACGCCACCGGTCAACCGGTGCACACCGCGACGCCACCCCGACGACGAGGTGCGCTTGGGTCGTTTGAGCAGCGATTCGGCACCCAGGTCCTGACTGCTCGGACGATACGGATTCGGGGCACCTGCCCACGTCTGCGGGGACCAGGGTGCCTGCTGGGCCGGCTGGGCCTGAGACCGATCGTCCCCGACGGGCGGAACGGGCGGAACGGGCAGCATCTGTGCCTCGGGATAGGCGGCCGGCGGGCCCGGTCGAAGCGGCACGGGCGGGTTGTACCGCGGCGGCACGGGAGGTCTCTGTGCAGAATCGGGCGTCTGCCACGGCGGGGGCTGCCGGTGCGTGGAGCGTGGAGTGGACATCGGTTCCGCCGGTACGGATTTCGCGGCATCGTCGCCCCGGCCGTCGAGTGGACTGCCGTCGCCTGTACTGCCGGGTCGTGCCCCGTTCACCGGCGCACTGTGGCCATGCGTCGACCACGGCTCCGATTTACCTTGCGGTCGGTCGCGGTCCACGGTCCCCCGTATTCGGTGTAGTCGATCCTGGGCAGACGCTACCAAACGATGCGCCGCCCAGCTCGACGCTCATGCTCTGGGATGCGCCTGATCGTGCACCGCCCGCAACCGTTCGACGGATACGTGAGTGTAGATCTGCGTCGTGGCAAGAGATGCATGTCCGAGCAGTTCTTGCACCACCCGGAGATCTGCACCTCCTTCCAGCAGATGCGTGGCTGCCGTATGGCGCAGGCCGTGCGGTCCCAGGCTGGGGCCACCGGGGACTGTCTCCAGCACAGCATGCACCGCCGACCTGGCCTGTCGCTGGTCGAGTCGTCCACCCCGACGCCCGAGCAACAGGGCCGGTCCGGATCGGTCGACGGCCAGGGCAGGCCTGCCGTCGGTGAACCAGGCGTCGAGTGCCTGCGCGGCCGGCAGACCGTACGGTGCCGAACGTTCCTTGTTGCCCTTGCCCACCACCCGAACGACTCGTCGATCGGTGTCCACGTCGTCGACATCGAGACCGCACAGCTCCCCCACGCGGACCCCGGTCGCATACAACAGTTCGACGACGAGTCGATCGCGCAGCGCTATGGGATCGAGTTCGGCGGCACCCGACTCGGCAGCGTCCAGCGCTCGCGTCGCTTGATCGTGACGCAGCACTCCGGGCAGGGTGCGGTGACCCGACGGGGACGCGAGACGTTGCGCGGGGCCGACCGTCACAGCCCCGACCCGTTCGAGCCACGCCCCGAACGTTCGCACCGACGAGGTGCGCCTGGCCATCGATGTCCGGGCCGCGCCGGCCGCCGAGTACCCCGCCAACCACGAGCGCACGACACGCAGATCCAGATCGGCGATCGTTCCGCCCGGTGAGGACGCGGCCAGGTGCGCCAATAACGAACGCGCGTCGGCAACGTAGGCCCGGATGGTGTGCTCCGACCGTTCCCGGCCGAGGCGCAGGTGTTCGGCGAACTCCTCGACGTGCACCTCCAGGTGCGGCGGCAGCGAATCGGTCATCGGCTCAGCTTGGGCGCTGACGTCTCGCTCGACAACCGGACACGCCGTCGGGTGGACGTCGGTGCGCGATCAGGCGTCGACTCCCGCCTCCGCCTGTGCCAGCTCACGCTTCCAGGCTCGGAAGGTTTCCTCGGTCCGCCCCCGACGCCAGTAACCCGAGATCGACGCCCACTCGGCCCCGACCCCACGTTCCTTGCGGATGTACGGACGGAGGTTGTGCATGACGGCCTGCGCCTCACCGTGGACGAACACCTGCGCTTGCCCGGGTAACCATTCGGTGTTCTTGACGGCCTCGATCAGCGGTGCGTTGTCTCCGGCCCGGTCGTCGCCGATCTCGTTCGACGACGCGCCCCGGTGCACCCAGGTGACGTCGACGACTGCGAGAGTCTCCATGTAGATCTCGTCGTGACGATCGCCGACCTCGATGAACACCTTGGCGATGGCGTCTTCCGGGAGGGCCTCGACCGCAGCCGAGATGGCCGGGATAGCCGATTCGTCGCCTGCGAACAGGTGCCAATCGGCGTCGGGGCGAGGCGCGTATGCCCCCGACGGCCCGAAGAACGACATCTCGTCGCCCGGCTTCGCGCGTGTGGCCCACGGTCCGGCGACGCCCTCGTCGCCGTGCACCACGAAGTCGATGGCGATTTCCCGCGCGTCGGTGTCGACGGATCGAACGGTGTAGGTCCGCATGATCGGTTCGTCCTCGGTTCCGAAGAACAGCTTGACGTACGCATCGGTCTTATCGATGGCGTCGAACTCCTCGAAGCCTGGACCACCCAGATACACCCGGTGCATGTGCGGGGTCAGCGCTTCCGTGCGCACTACGGTCAACGTGGTTTTCTTACGCGGCACTACAGACCCCTCTTCGAGCGAACGACGCCGATGCTCACTGCACCGACTAAGCATTACCTAACACCCTACCTTCACCGGGCCTCGGTAGGGCCGTCACCTCAGCCGCGCACCACCCGGGCCCACCCGGTCTCGTCGTTGCTCACGAAGCCGTCCATCTCCATCACCGGTAGCGCGGCGCGGACCTTCGACAACGGAACTCCGGAACTCTCCGACAGTTCACGGGTGGACAACGCTCCCGTGGCCGGCAGCGCGTCGTAGATCAACAGTGCGGTCTCGGACAGCGCATCGATTTCCCGGAACAGATCGGGACGGGGTTCCTCCGGCGAGCCGAGCGCCCCGGCCTCGGCCACCACATCGTGCGAGCTCGACACCAGAACGGCCTCACCCTCACGAATCATGCGATGGCATCCCTTCGACGTCGGAGAAGTGACCGGCCCCGGCACCGCAAGAACGGGGCGCCCCAGTTTCGCCGCCCACGCCGCGGTGTTGCGCGCCCCGCTCCGCCATCCCGCCTCGACGACCACCACCGCCGATCCGAGTGCCGCCACCAACCGGTTGCGCGCCAGGAACCGGTGCTTGGCCGGAGTGGTGCCCGGCGCGTATTCACTGAGAACCACCCCGCTCGAGGCGATCTGACGCAACAGTCGGGAGTGTCCCGCCGGGTATGCCCGGTCGACGCCGCAGGCGAGCACCGCCATCGTCGTCCCCTCGACTCCGAGCGCCGCACGGTGCGCTGCCGCATCGATACCGAACGCAGCCCCCGACACGACGGTCCAGCCGTCCAGCGCCAGATCGGCGGAGATCTCGGCAGTGACGTGGTCGCCGTACGGACTCGACGCTCGGGTTCCGACTATCGACACCGATCGTTCGGTGTCTGCTCCGACAGACCGGTTTCCCAACGCCCACAGTGCGATCGGCGGCGATGTGTCGACACCCGCGGTGAGGCCGGACCCATCGAAGCCGAGAAAACGCCACGCAGGCCACTCGTCGTCGTCAGGGGTGATCAGCCGTCCACCGAGAGCGGCCATGTGGTCCAGATCTGCTGCTGCAGTGTCGACATGAGCCCGTGCTGCCAGTCGCTCACCCAAGTGTCCGGCGCGTACGGCTGCGGCGGTGACCTCGGGGCCGTGGGCAGCGGCGTGGTCCGTCACCGTGCGATGCGGACCCTGTGCCACCCGGGACAGATACGCCCACGCCAGCCGACGTGCGTCATAGGTCATGCCACTCCCCTGTCTCGAAAATCCAGTGCGGCACCGACCTCGTCTGCACCGGGCACGGTGCCGCCGGCGAGATCGTTCAGAGTCCACGCCACCCGTATCGCACGATCGGCACCGCGCGCGGTCAGCGATCCGTTGCGCAATGCCCGCTCGATCGGTGCCAGCGTCGACCGAGCGAGCCGAAACCGTTGGCGCAGTGCGGGTCCGGGGACTTCCGCATTGGTCCTCCACCCGAACTCCGACCAACGATGGGCAGCGGCATCTCGTGCTCCCGTCACCCGTGCGCGGATATCGGCCGTTCCTTCTCCGACGTCGTCGACCAACGCCCCGGTTGCGACTCCCATCATCTGAATTCGGAGATCGACCCGGTCGAGGAGCGGTCCGGACAGCTTTCCCAAGTACTTGCGGCGAGCAGTGGGCGCACACACGCAGTCGGCCTGCCGCGCCGGTGCGCACGGGCACGGATTGGCCGCCAGGACGAGTTGGAACCTCGCTGGGTACCGGGCCACCCCGTCTCGACGCGCAATCCGAATTTCACCGTCCTCGAGTGGGGTTCGTAGAGCTTCGAGCACCCGGATACTCATCTCGGCGCATTCGTCGAGAAACAGAACTCCGCGATGCGCGCGACTGACTGCGCCGGGCTTGGCCATGCCGGTACCTCCGCCGACCAACGCACTCACCGACGTCGAATGGTGTGGGGCGATGAACGGCGGTGACGTGATCAGCGGCCGCGCACTCGTCAGCAGCCCCGCCACCGAATGGATCGCGGTCACCTCCAGCGCCTCGGACTCGGTGAGCGGCGGGAGTATTCCCGGAAGACGTTGCGCCAGCATCGTTTTCCCGATCCCCGGTGGCCCGGTCAACATGATGTGATGCGCACCGGCCGCAGCGACCTCCAACGCCCATCGGGCATCTGCCTGACCGGCAACGTCACTGAGATCCGGGTAACTCTCCTGATGCCAGTCGGTGGGGGTGGGCGATTCCAGCGCCTGCTCACCACGAAGCCACGCAACGACATCTGCCAGGCAATCGGCACCCAACACCTCGATACCGTCAACCAGACCCGCTTCGGGCAGACACCGACTCGGCACCACCACCCGCTGCCACCCCGCCGCCTTCACCGCGAGCACTCCGGGCAGAACCCCGCGGACCGCACGCAACCTGCCGTCCAGAGCCAACTCCCCCAGAAACACCGTCTCCGACAGGCTTCCCCGCGGAATGGCCTTGGCGGCGTCGAGGACCGACAATGCAAGCGCGAGGTCGAATGGTTTGCTCACACGGTACTAATCACCGAGCAAGGAGACACACCATGACCGCAGCAACCGCTTCGCAGGAATTCGGCACCGTAAGTGTCGAGGTCGAGCGCCACGAGGACTTCACTCTATTCACCGGCCCCACAACCCACGTGACCGACCCCGCACAACCTGAGCATCCTTACGAGGTCCATTTTTCAGGGACACGCGACGACGGCGACGACCACTCCGAAGCCCTGGTGTTCATCACGCGCGACGGCCAGCCTGTGTCGAGCTTCCCCAGCCATATCGCAGCACAAATCGGGTTGGCGATCATTCAGCACGGACGCGACGCGGAACTGTTTGGCGATCCGCAAATGATCGGTGACGATCAGCGAGATGCGTTCCGCCGCTAGACTTTGCCGTTTGCACAGGCGTGCATATACGAATAGAATGAGAGCACTGGCAGAGTTCTGCCTATAGACCCCGACACCAATTCTGGTGATCGGGGTTTTCTCATTCCAAGGGAGGGTCGACGTGGAACGCGACACTGAGTTCACTGAATTTGAGTCAATCACGGCGTGCGCGGCACGTACCGGCGTCTCGGCAGGCATCCTCTACCGGATGATCCGCGACGGCAGGCTCGTCCCGTACATGTTCGCCGACACGTCGATCCGCCGATTAAAGGTTGCGGAAGTCGACGCGCTGTTCGTGCCCCAAGCAGCCTAGAACTTCCCGCTTGTCGCGGTGCTGAGGTCGGCAAGCGGGAACGGTCACCAGATGTGAGTTGATCGAAACGGAGTAGCGGGTGGTGCCGCCCCCGGATCCTCACATCTGGTGACCACCAAAACTATTGCAACACAACAACTTAATAGAAGAATTGCGGTGATCGCATGGCGTCTCCAGGCGACCAGAGTTTCAGCGCCGGATCCGTGTCACTTTCGATCCGGCCTGATCTGCGAAAGTTCCCCAGCGAGTTGCGGACGGAACTGGCGAAGCAGAAGACGCCCACCGTTCCTGTGGACCTGTTTCCGCAGTTCGGGAAGTTCAAGACCGATCTCCGCGCCGGTATCAAGGGACTTAAAACACCTACGGTCGCGATCGACGTCAAGCCAAACACGAAGTCGTTTGGCCGGAACCTGCGTACCGAGATCAACGCAATGCCCCGTCAGCAGGTGCTCGTCGACGTCATGCCGAACATGACCGGCTTCCGGGGCCGGCTCGGTGCTGAAGTTCGCGGCGTCAACACACCCACCGTCAGAGTCGGCGTCGATCTCGATTTCGGTGTTGCTCGCGCCCAGATGGCTGCATTCCGCGCAACGCACCACACGCTCCACATGAACGTCGACATCGACATCACCGGTGCCCTCGCTCGCATTGCCGCACTCCAAGCTGCATCCGCGGGCCTCAACGTCACAGCGAACGCTGTTGGGTCGATTGGGGCCTCCGCCGCCGGCATGGCGAGCCCCGTAGGCATCGCGACAGCCGCACTTGCCGGACTAGCAGCAGTGACTCTCATCCCGCTCGCCGCCTCTGCGTCACAAGCTCTCGGTGTCCTGGCCTTGCTCCCTGCCGCTGGTGCAGCGGCCACCGCGGGCCTAGGCGCGCTTATCGTCGGCGGATCCGGCGTGGCAGGCGCATTCTCCGCAATGGGCGACGCATCCTCATCGGCCGGCGAATCCGTCGAAGACTCCGCCCGGCGACAGCAGGACGCGCTCGACTCCGTTGCCGACGCACAGCAGCGAGTCACCGACTCGCAACGCGACGCCACACTCGCAGTCCAGCGAGCATCCGACGCACAACAGGATCTCAACGACGCCCGCAAGGACGCAAAGAACGCGATCGACGACATGAACCTGTCGTTGAAACAGGGGCAACTCTCCGAGGAAGCCGCAGTCCTTTCCGTCTTCCGCGCACGCCAGCGGCTCGCAGAAGCGCAGGCGGATCCAAAGTCCTCGCAGCTCGATATTGCTGAGGCATCACTTGGGGTTCGGCAGGCTGAGCAATCTGTCACTGAGGTGCGGGTTCGGAATTCGCAGAAGCGTGATGAAGCGCGTGGCGTGAATGCCAAGGGTGTTGAGGGCAGCGATCAGGTCGTCTCTGCCACTCGTAACCTTGCCGAGGCCCAGTTCGGTGTCATCTCAGCGCAACGTGACACCGCAACCGCGACGCGTGATCTCGCGAAAGCACAGCAGGACGCAGCTCGGTCCCTGACCGACGCAGCCGGTGGTGCCGACAAGCTCGCCGAAGCACTGGCCAAACTGTCCCCGAACGCGCGCGACTTCGTCCTCAAAATGCAGGCGCTGGGACCGGAGTGGAGTGAACTTCGCAGAGCAGTACAGGACAACCTCTTTGCCGGTCTTGGTGACAGCATCACGACCCTGGCAAACGCCCAGCTCCCGACCCTTCAAACAGGCCTGTCAGGTATCGCTGACGTCATCAACAAGAACCTCCGCGGCGCACTAGAAGGACTATCTACCGAGTCGGCCAAGTCTGACTTCGCTTTGATCTTTGAAAATTCGCGCATTGCAATCGATAACTTACTCGGTGGCTTACGCAATCTCGGCGGCGCATTCCTCGATATCACCGCAGTCGGTTCGGAATTCCTCCCCGAATTGACAGGTGAGGACGGATTTCTCGGCTGGACCGAACGATTCGCCAACAAAATCAAAGAAATGCGCGAGTCGGGCGATCTGAAAGACTTCATCCAGGGCGCAATCGATAAATTCGGCGAGCTATGGGATATCGGCGGCCAAATTGTCGAACTCATTGGAAACATATTCAATCCATCCAAAGAGACTGGCGACGGAATGCTTACCAGCATATCCGACACGCTCAAGAAATGGAATGAAATTCTCGGAAGCCCGGAAGGGCAGAAAGAGATGAAGGACTTCTTCCAAAAGGTAAAAGACACCTGGTCTGAAATCGCAGCCATTGTGTCCGGAATTGCCAGCGTCATCTCCACGGTCACCAGCATCGGGAAGTCACTGGGCCTCGGCGGCAACGGCGACGCAGACCGACCAGAGAACGTCAGCACCGACGGCCAGGGCTTGGACCACAAAAACGGCTTCTTCCCCGGTGTGAAGGACGGCTCATTCGGAGACAAACTGTTAGACGGCGATTGGCTCGGATCTATCGGCCAGGTGCCGAAGGTCGGGGCTCAAATGGCGGAGCCGCTGGGAATGTTGGTCGCGCCCGGTCTGACCAATCGCATAAAGGGCGATCTCGGCATTGTGTCGGATGCGTTTACCAACATGAAGGATATCGCTGGTGACGCGTTTGCGTCGTTCCCCGAGAAATTCAGTAGTTTTCGCGATGGAGTCACGGGAATTGCTTCGGACGCTCTTGATTTCATAACAAATGGTGCGGGTTTTTCGTGGCAGGGCCTCGGAAACACCGTTGGTAACGTTATTGATTCTCTGACGGGTGGCGCATTCACTCGATTCAAGGATGGCGCAACCGGTGTGGCGTCGCACATTCAATCTTTATCAGCTCCCATCGCGAATGTCTGGTACGGGATCCTCGATACGATCAAAGCGGTTATTGGCGCAATTGGCCGACAGTTCCAAAAGATACCGTCTATCGACCTTCCGTTCGGTATATCAACAAAGGGCATCAAGGAACTAGGCGATTCGCTCGTTGCGTTCTCGTCTTCGTCGTCGAACGTGGGGATGACGGGCGGTACGCAGATCGGTAAGTCGGGGCCTGTGTCGACGCGCGCTGCGGGTGGCCCGATTGTGGGTGCCGGTACGGCGACGTCGGATTCGATCCCTGCACTGTTGTCGAACGGCGAGCATGTGCTTACCGCCGATGAGGTGCAGGCGGCGGGCGGTCAGGGGGCTGTGTACCGGCTCCGTGAGGCGATCCGCAACGGCACTGTCGGGCGTTTCGCGTCCGGTGGCGCTGCGGTGTCGAATGCACGCTCCTACATCGACTCTGTTGTCGGCACCCCGTACCAGTTGGGTGGCTTGGATTGTTCGATGTTCGCGTCGGGTGTCTATCAGGCGTTGACGGGCGGCAACACAGGGCAGCGAGCATTCGATACGACGAAGTTCGCTACTGCTGCGTCGGCTGCCGCGATGGGTTTCCAGCCCGGTTTGTTCGGGTCGTTCCAGGTCGGCGTGAATCCGTTGCCTGGCGCATCGGGGCATATGGCGTTTTCGTTGGATGGTGTTCCGGGCGAGTCGGGTGGTTCGCATGGCGATGTGGCGTTCGGTTCGGGGTCGGGTGCTATCGGCGCTGATGATTCGTCGTTCCCGTTGCAGTATTCGCTTCCCGGTGCATTGTTCGCGCCTCCGCAGTCGGATGCTGATTCGGCTACTCCGGCTGTGGATTACAACTATGGTGTGACGCCGCTGGAGGGCGGCAATTACAGCCCTACGGGCACGTATGTGGGGCCTGCGACCGGTTTGGGTGGTACGTCTGCCGCGGATGCACCGTCGGTTCCGACGCTCTCTGAGATCGGCGGGAAGATCGGTACCGCGATCGGTGCCGGTTTGCCGCAGTTGCTGGGCCTTGAAGGCACGTTCTTCGATGATCCGGCGAACTCGACTGTCGGTCGTGCGTACAGCATTTTCTCGGCTCCGCGGGTAGCTCCGGGGGATCCGTTCGCGCAACGCCCTACGGGTGATGCGGGTGCTGGGTCGCAGTTGTCGACTCCGGGCGGTAACCCGAATCCGACTCCGCCTACTGATGTGACGAACCCTGATCCTGCTGGTGTGGGTCGCGGAGCGGACGCTTATGACCCTTCGCAGGGTGCTGTGCAGTGGCAGCCGGAAGTGCTTCTTGGGTTGAACCGTACGGGTCAGTCTGTTGGCGCTTTGGCTGCAACGTTGCAGCAGATTTCGTATGAGTCGGGTGGTAATCCGACGATCACGCAGGGCGTCAAGGACGTCAACTCGGGCGGCAACGAAGCGGTTGGCTTGTTGCAGGTCATCCCGAACACGTTCGCTGCGATGCGCGATCCAGCTTTGCCGAATGACCGCACCAATCCGTTGGCGAACATCGTCGCGGGCATCAATTGGGTGGTGTCTCGGTGGGGTGGTATCGAGGAGCGTTGGCCTACCCGCGGTGGTTATGCGTTGGGTGGCCCTGTGGTGGGGCCGGGTACGGGTACGTCGGATTCGATTCCGACGCGTTTGTCGAATGGCGAGTTCGTGATGCGTGCGAATGCTGTGACGCCAGAGACGTTGCCGATCTTGCAGGCGATGAACAGTGGTCAGTCGTGGGCTGCTGCGGCTGCTGCGAATGCTCAGCAGTTCCGCCGTCAGCCCGCTATGGCCGGCGCATCGTCGTCGCAGCGTTCCGAAGATTGGTCGATCAACATGGGCGACGTCTACACCCGAGACGAATCAGAACTAGAGAACCGCATCGACAGGATGCAACACCGCCGATTCCGTTCCTACACAGGAGGTTTGCGATGAGCGAACACACAATAGTCACCAACGAAACCGACATGTATCGAGCCGCTGCAATCCTTCTCCATGGCGCAGCAGGCAACAGCGGAGGCGTGGGTGAAGTGCTCGACGAGATCCACGCGACAGACGTCGAACGGTATCCGGAAACGGTGGTCGCGATGGCCGCAACGTTCGAAAGCATCCTCTCCACCATCATCACGCCCGAGAACCGACAGCAAATCCTCGAACGCCTCGTCGACCATGCCGCGTTCTTTGCCTCGAAGGAGATCGAGAACCTTGGCAGCTAAGCGATCAAAGAAAGACAAAGACGCAGACCCCGACGTCGTCATCCCAAAGCCCACCGAGGGATCCGACTACCTACGTCGGCTCGCATCACTCCGCAGTGACCAATACGCCCGACGCCAGCCCGTCGACCGACACACGCTGGCGTCGGCTACACAGCGTGCCAACGCAACGAAGGAAGACCTCGAATGACATCAGACGAAATAACCGTGACCAGCACCGAGCCCGAGTTCGAACCGTACGTGTCGCGCAGCGCAAAGGCACGACTCGCCCGCAGTCAAGCCCCGACTGAGACACCGAACCACGGCTACTTCCGGGACATCACAGTCGTGAGCCGCGGGGACGTGATCGACGAAATGCTCGACGCCCGACACGACCAAAACGAAACAGAAACCGACATTGATGCATACCGCGCAGCACGCGCCGCACGCGTCGCAGAATCGAAGGGGCCGACAGCCGCATGAACGCAACCGACACACTTCACGCACTCACCGAAGCAGCCCGCGCCGGCCACACCGTCACAGCTACGGACCTCGCAGCAGCACGCGCACAGGTAGACGCCGAACGCACCATCGACACCCTCGCAGAAGAGGGCCGCGAAGAACGCCGCCTCGCAGCCGAACGCCAGGCAGTCCTCGACGAAAGAGAAGCCGCCAAAGCGACCGTGCGCGCCGGGATCGCCGCCGCCGAAGCGAAGGTGGCCAAAGCATACGAAGACGCGGCAGACGCGCTCTCCGACCTCATCGACGCCGACGAACAATACGCGAACAAGCTACGCGAGTACCGAACACTGTTGAGCAACAGTGGATTAGACACATGGAACTACTACGCGTCGATGGAACAGCCGCCCGCATCCGAGGAGTTCGATCCGACGATCTACGTGGCCGAGCACGCCCATGGAATCACAGTCGACGGCCACCCCTACAACCCCGTGTCGGCCGACGAACGACTGAACCAGTTGATGACGCAAGCAAAGGATGCACACCGATGAACAGCACTTCCGAGATCCGCGCCCACAAAGCGGCAGCGGTCGCATTCCGCGACGCGACGTGGAACGTCAAGCACGCCCTCGCCATCGCGCTCACCGACCTCACCGACGCCAATTCACGCGCCAAGTACCGTGCAGCGCGAGACGCCCACGAAACGGCACGACTCGCCCTCATCGCAGCGCAGGCCAACGTGACCGTCGCAGCCGGCCATGAACGCCCCATGCCATTCGGTCCCGCAGGCCCAATGATCTCGGACACCGTATCGAGCGCCATCGCCGCCGAGAACGCACGGTTCACATCAGACAAAGCACTGTTCGACAAACTTGAAACGTAAGCTCGAATAAAACTGCTACACAACATAATTGAATAGAGGATACGATGAGTGAAGGCGCTCTCGAACGGGTGGACCACGACCGGCGACACGAGCCGTTCAAGCCACAGAACACCGTCGCAGTCAAGCACGGAATGTGGTCACGCTCAGATCGGTTCATCAGCGTGCGAGTCGCCGAACTCATCAACGACATCCGCGACGACTGCGACTGGCTCCGGGAACCATCGTACGAAGCAGCCTTGGTCGACTGGGCACAGTCCGAGGCCCGTATCGAGCAAGGTGAGCGGTTCCTCGCAGAAAACGGTGGGGACTACGGAGACGGTGGCGGCATCAAAGGCGTCGCCAACTACCTGATCCGGCTCCGAGCCCACACCCTCAAAGTCCGCGAACGCCTCGGACTCGACCCGCTCAGCCGGTCCAAACTCCAACGAGACCAAGCAGCAACCCAAGTCGATCTCGCGTCGCTCATGGCGAGCACCCCACCCCGCGGCGGCACTAAGTGAGCCTCATCGAAGACGCCCGCGACGACATCGACATCTTCGCCAGAGAACTCGCAGGACGCCCACTCTGGCCGCACCAACTTGAAGTCGCCTACAACCCCGCCCGCATCCGCATCATGTGCTGTGGTCGACAGGCCGGCAAGTCCTCCAGCGTCCAGATGATCGCGCTGCACACCGCATTCGCGGCCCCCAACAAACAAATCCTCATCCTGTCCGCCACACAAGACACTGCATCTGACCTGCTCCGTGAGATCTCCCGTCTCATCGCAGGCTCAAGGTGGTTCGCAGGCTCCGTAGTCGAAGACCTGAACGAGCGCATCGTGCTCACCAACGGCTCCGAAATCCGCTGCGTCTCCGCATCCGAAAAACAGATCCGCGGTAAATCCATCGACCTCCTCATCCTCGACGAGGCCAACCAGATGCCAAAGAACCTTTGGAAAGCCGCAGCATTCACCGTCATCGCCCGACCCGGCTCACGCGTCATCCTCGCCAGCACCCCGTCATTCCGGGAACACTTCTTCCGCGATCTGTTCGTCAAAGGCCAAGAGCACACCGGCATGCACGCCAGCTTCCGATGGCCCTCCACCATCTCGCCCATCATGGACACCGAGATGCTCGCCGCCCTCAAAAGCGGCATGACCGAACGAGAAATCGCGCAGGAAGTCGAAGCACAGTGGGTGGATGACGCCGGCGCATTCTTCAGCGAGCAAGAGATCCTCGACGCGGTAGTCCCCTACCACCTCACGAAACCAGAAGACGCACAACGCCAACTCGTCGCAGGCGGAATCGACTGGGGCTACGCGAACGACGCCAACGCCCTAGCCCTCATTGGAGTCCTCGACGACAGCAACCCCGCCATCGCGAACGACGACCACGCCCTCACCTACTTCGTACCATGGATTGAATCGCACTCGCAGATGCGCGCACCCGCATTCATCGATCGGATTCTCGACGTCGCCAAGGGTTACAACGTGAATCGCCTCATCAGCGAGACCAACGGAATCGGACAATTCCCAACCCAAGACCTCGCTGACAAGTTCCATGTCGCCTACCGCAGTGGCACTCTCCGTAACCGCACCCCAGTGCACCCCATCGCCACAACCAGCGCACGTAAACAGTCAGGCTTCAACCAACTGAAGCTCATGATGAACGACGGCAGACTCATCCTCAGCACCGAAACACCCGCCCTGCTCACCCAACTCCGCAACCTCGAATACACAACTTCCGAGACCGGGAACGTTCGCATCGCCGTCCCCGAGCGCCGCGGACATGACGATGAAGCGATGGCGTTGATGCAGGCAATGTCGACTATCAACAGGGGTTTCCGCGGCTACCGTCACCAACCGACCGCATGGGATAGGGCACACAATCCGCAGCCCGACCTCAACACATTGCTGACAACCCCACTTGGCACAAAGACGCCACCAACACCAACAACCTGGGACATCCAGGCAGCATTCAGACACCCACGAGGCACCAAACACGAAGACGCAGGCTGGTGAATGTTCTTTAACTCAGCAGCCGCTCCCACTCGCGATACTTCTTCAGGTTGGCCTGAATCTTCTTCAGCACACTCTTACTTCCCTTGCTGCCCGCCTCTACCGCAATCAGGGCTACACGTTCCAACGCCTCACTATCAGCGATCTCCTGTCGGACGACATCTAGCCTGGACTTCGGCACTACGGGCTCAGTCATGCGATGAACCTAGCGTGAGCTGTTCGTGGGCGTGCTGTGTTCGTTTTGTAGCAACCCCGCGCGCGTGAGGAGTGGATGTGAATCGTCGTGAGCTGAGTGATGCTGCGGATGCGTTGGAGTTGGTGCTCGGTGAGCTTGAGTCGACTGCTGATGAAGCTGCATTCCTCGCCGGCTCTGTTGCTGTGCTGAGACATCTAACTGATTGAGCCACAGGGCTTTACGCAATACGGTCGTTATGCGTAAGATGGAGGCATGACATCGACCAAGGTTCTCGGCTACCTCCGGGTTTCGACTGACTCGCAGGCGGACTCGGGCGCAGGCATGGACGCACAGCGAGCCACCATCGACGCTGAGGCAGCACGACGTGGATGGACTGTGGAGTACGTCATCGACGCCGGCATCTCCGGTGCAACGCTCGTACGCCCGGAGCTGACCAAGGCACTGACACGGCTGGACAGAGGCGAGGTATCCCACCTGGTCGCTGCCAAGCTCGACCGTGTGTCCCGGTCTGTCGCTGACTTCGCCGGCCTACTGGACCGCAGCCGTAAGGCAGGCTGGTCGCTGGTGCTGCTGGACCTCGGAGTCGATACGTCTACTGCGTCGGGTGAGCTGGTCGCGAACATGATCGCAGCCTCAGCGCAGTACGAGCGTCGTTTGATCTCACAGCGTACGAAGGATGCCCTAGCGGCTCGCAAGGCCGCAGGCGTACGACTGGGGCGTCCTACGTCGATCTCTGATGAGACCGTGCAGCGGATCGTGCGTGAGCGTGAAGCCGGCAGTGGGTTGCGTGTGATCGCTGAGGGCTTGACCGCGGATGGTGTTCCGACGACCTCGGGTAAGCCGTGGTCTACGTCGACCATTCAGCGGGTTCTGTCTGGTCCCCGAGTTAAGTAGTTCCCTAGCGCAACGAAACTTTCATACACAGGAGAAAGCCCCCACCCATTCACTGGGTGGGGGCTCATTTGCTGTTACTCCTGAGCTTCGTTGTAAGCCCTCAACCGAGCCTTCACCTGGCGTTCCAAGGATCTGCGATCACGCTCGTCCTGGACCCTTTCGTTCCAGGCTTTGACTTCCACCGGAAGAACCGTCTCTCGATGCCGTGCGTTGGTTGCGGCTATCTGAGAGTCCAGAGCAGCAACCACTATTTCGAGGCCGGGTTCACCTAGTAACTCGGCGCTGGGCACGAAGACTGCAACCTTGGAATCGGACGTCGAGTACCCCATTCTCCAGCGACCGCCTCCGGCTTCACGAGCGAGAGTGTTGAAAAGGTGGCCCCATTGCGATGGAGTCTTACTCACGGCGGATCGAACCTGCACAAGGCCTTCCCGCTCTAAGCCGTCGCTCTCGACCTTTCCGACCCGGACTACGTCATCAAATGTCGGTTCACCTTGCGACTCAACGGGGCCTGGAGTCTCATTTGCGCTCATAAGCGGTGAGAGTACTTGACTGTGTCAACATGTTGTTGTGCCAAGAGTTCCCGTATGTCGCGGAGGTGGCATAACTACTCTTATATGGCATATCTAGTGGTCAGAGAGTTATGCCAGTAGATGAGAGATGACAGTTATGCCACGGACAGTTGTGCCAACTCGGGTAGATATGCCACCTGTGCCACCGAAATAGAGATGGGCACAGGTGGCACAACTAGGCGGGTAGCGACCACATCGTCTTCGCAGGAACGCCTTCGTAGCTGATCGTGACGTCCAGTTCTTTCCGGGCGCGAGCAAGGGTCCGTTCCGCATGGCCTGCCATCCTCGCAGCGTCCTTCACCTGCTTCGATGGGACGGACGGGCCTTCCACGCCTATGTAGTCCCGTAGCCACATTGCAGCACCAACGCGTTCACTACGGTCTTCTCCACCGTCATTGAACGCATCAGTCAGATGCTCGGTGATGGTTTGCGTGGAGTCACCGACGAGCTTGAGTAGCGGCACATGTCCATCGTCGTCTTCTGATGGTGTGAACACCGGAAGCGCGGTGATCTTAAATTGTGTCGCGTCGACCTTACGTGCGCCGTTGGATTTCTCGGGGCCAATGAGGAGTCCACCCTCGACCTCGGGGTCGGCCTGAGCGAACAACGCCATGCGGGCTTTCTTGCGGAGTTCGCCGGTTCCGCCATAGGTGTCTCGCGCGTTGCCGGAAGCCATGCGGTTGGTGTGCGTGAGGAGCAGGATCGCGGCTCCCGTGGTGGTGGCGATCTCTTTCCATGGATGCAGTGCTCTGCGTGCTTGCTGGGGGTCACGAACGGACATCGACGTGGGCACAGTGTCGAGCCACGCATCGACGACAATGAGCCCGGGCGCAGTCTTGCTCTCCCGAATGAGGTGTAGATCGTGGGGAAATGTCGGTGCGCCTGACCCGTCAGCGTCGGTGCAGATGACGGAGATCATGCTGAGATCCGCGCCGGCGACTTCGAGACGCGGACGCACTGTGGACGACCAGTCGTCTTCGGTCACCACCACGAATACGTGTTCGGGCTTGCGGGCCGGGATCCCAAAACGTGGCTCAGCTCGTCCCGTGGTGACTAGTCCTGCGAGCCACGTCCACATGAGGGACTTCCCGATACCCTCCGATCCCACGAGCAGGGAGATCGCAGCTCGTGGGATCCTGTTCTGCGCAAGCCATTTGGGCTGTTCCGACCCCTGAAGGTCTTTTGCGGGCCAGAGCCTGGCAGAGATGTTCTCAGGTTCAGATTCGTTTGGAACCACGTGGAGCGACGGAGCGGCATGTGGATCGTGAGCGTCGGGGTAGTCCCGGCCGTAGGGCATCATGCGGCGACCCCTGCCCTGTCGGCTACAGCCTGAGCCAAGCGGCGATCAATGCCGCCGCGACGCCATAGTGCGCGCAGAATCTCTACGTCGAGTAGGGGTGTCATGCCCTTGTCGAGGAGCATTGCGATCGTGTCTCGCCATCCATCGAGTTCGTGGTCGGTCACAGTTACTTTCTTCTGTTTGCAGCGGCATGTCCATGGATCGACACAGCCGCATTCCGCTGGGACGCAGAGCATTGCCGCTTGCCTGCGGAGTTGCAGTACGGGGGCGATATCGGTAGTATTGACTGTGGTGGAAACGTCTGATGTGATTTTATTTATGAAACGGGTACCGTTGGCGCGGTGCCCGTTTTCGCGTGTTGGGTTCATTATTCAGTTGTCCTTTTGGTTTGCGTGACTATCTACGACGGCGGCTGTGCGAGCGGTTCACGCGGCATCGCTCCGTGCGCTGACGCCAAGCAGGCGCGCGATGCGGGCACGGGTTTCTGGAGTCATCGGCGGAGCGGCTGCCACCAACTTGGCGATGTGTTCCTCGATGGAGGTGACCTTCGCCGTCCCACCGTGATTCGCCTCTATACAGGCTGCGAGTTCGTCGTGGTCAACAAACAATTTTCCGCCGTGCCGGTGCAACTCGACCTCGCCGGCCCTCGCCCAACGGCGGTACGTCTCACGGCCGAACCCGAAAGCGATTTCAGCCTGTCTCATGTCGATCAAACGAGCGCTCATGTTTCTCCCATTGTCTAGATTTCTGGTGTTGGGAGAGACATTAAGTGGCGATTTCACATCTGGCTAACGGCAAAACCGCTGGTCACGTACACTGAGTAGACGGTTTTCGCGCAACTTTCGACGCTGAATTTCTAGCGTGACCTGCGATACCATGCTATTTCTGTAGCGTCAACGCAACAGCTCAATTAGGCGCATTTCGTAACACAATCGTTACTTTTAAGGCCTCATCCCTTGAACTCGATCGCAATACAGTCGGGGTTGAAGTAGCCCCCACCAGGCTGCCGCCCCCTCGGCTGAGCGAGGATTGTCACAGTCATAAGAGCGTCGATGACTTGTGATCGCATTGCCGGCGATTTGGCGTCCCAGACCTCACGTAGACGATCCCCTGCCAGCACCAGATCAGCCAAGATGTCCGTCGACCGAATCTCCGCAAGCTCCGAGTTCAGAGCTGCGAGCTTGGTACGCAGCCCCTCGGTGCCCTTCTTCAATTGCGAGCCGTCGATCGAGCCATCCGCGAACAGCATCGCCAACTCGTCGAGTCGTGCCTGAATCCCATCGCGCCGCACTGTCAGCTCGTCCACGTCGGCAGTGACCGGGGTCAGGAGTAGACCCGCGTCAGGCTGACTGAGCCGAGCAATGGCAACCTCCGTGACGTAGGCATCCAATACGTCCGCCACACGGCCCATGTGGGCACCACCTGAGCACCTGTAAGACTTGGCTCGCTCTCCCCCACCCACGCCCCTGCCGCGCTGGGTAGCGGTCTGCATTTTCTGCCCGCACTTACCGCACACATATATCCCGGTTCCGAGGAACTTCCGCTCTGTCGAGAAGGCCGATTTCCGCGAAGGGTCGGTCAGCATGGCCACCAGCGTCGCCCAATCGTCGGGATCCACAATCGGAGCCCAATCATTGGCGGTCACCAGTTGGCCGTCGAGTTCGATCAGGGCAGCGTTCCGAGGACGCATCACAACCCGCCGCAAGTCCCGACCTGTCCACGCCTTTTCGCCGTAGGAGGTCACGAGACCCTGCTCGTTCCAGGCACGGACGGTGCCTGCGATCGATTCGCCCCGCAGCAGGGCCGATGTTGCTTCCCTAAGGGCCTGGGCTTCGACCTCGTGATGCGTCACTCCGTCTGATTGGAACCCGAACGGTCGCCGGCCACCGCGGTACTTGCCGTCGGCAGCCGCCTGCTTCTTCGCACGAAGCTGGCGTTCGATCGAGTGCTCGACCTCATGCCGCGCCGCTGCACCCAGCATTCGTGCAAGCATCTTCCCCGACGCCGTCGATAGGTCCATCGTTCCGGCATGCACCGTCCTAATCTCGATCCGGTGCGTCTCGCAGACATCGATAAACGACTCCAGTTCGAGCGGGCGGCGATGCAACCTATCCGGGTGCCACGCGACAATCGCCTGAGCCTTCCCTGACCGAACATCGTTCAGCATTGCGTCGTACCCAGGACGCCGCTTGCCCGAGTACGCCGAGATGTCATTGTCCGAGTGCACTGCGACCACATCCCACCCGAGTTTCGCTGCGAGGTCCATGCAGTCGGCTCGCTGCCGTTCGACGCCCAGCCCTCCGCCGGTTCGGTCCTTCGAGATGCGCGTGTACACAATTGCCTGCATGTTTAGAACAGTACCTCTTGACAATGCGCCAGGTCGTACACCGAGCCACCCTTGGGCAACGTCGCCGGAGACAACGCGAGAATCACTCGACTGTCCGGCCAGGTACCACCCGAATTCTTCACCGCGGCCTTGACCCGATCACGCGATTCGTTCAGCGCGGTATCGGGCAGTCCCACCAGATGGGTCCCCGGAAGACCCTGACCGATATCGGCTTCGATCTCCACCAACACTCCGTCGACGCCGTTGACCGCCACCGAATGGGCTCGCCCCAGGGGCATCAGAACGCCGCCCTGACGTGAGTGAGAACAGGGTCGTCACCGCGACCGATCACGATGGCGATCACGTCGAATCGGATGTGGACCCACGGCCCTCCGCGAAGCGAAAGCCACTGCAACGCCAATCCTCTGATCCGAGTCTGCTTGGTGTACGTCACCGCTTCCGCCGGCGTTCCGTAACCGATTCCCGAACGCGTTTTCACTTCGACGAACACCATCGTCTCGCCCTCGCGCGCAATGATGTCGAGCTCCCCCGAACGATGCCGCCAATTCCGCTCGATCACCTCCAGGCCGATGTGCTCGAGATGGCGTGCAGCAAGGTCCTCACCGCGGGCCCCGAGTTCTTGATTGGTCGGCATGTCGAATTCCTCCACTCTGCGGCCGCACAGCACGGCCGGATCCGGTCGCCATGACGGTGACACGACCGAAAGGAGGTGATTCCGAGAAAGTGCAGGTGCCGCATTGCCCTGTGGACACGCGCAATCCTGTGGAGAGAACCGTCGAATCGCAGGGCCGACACACCTGTTTTGTCGTACCTGTGTGCTTACCGGCGTTCATGCCCTGTCGATCGCCCGACAAATGGTTCGAACATGCAAAAGCTCCGTCCGGATTACTGCACGGACGGAGCTGAAGCACGGAATCGGTAATCGAATTCGATGACCGAACTACCGCTGACCGAAGACAGCGGGCATATCAAGGCTGGGACGCGGTCAGTGCGCAGCCTCGTAGGCGGCCTGAACTTCCTGGCTGATTCGACCTCGGGCGCTGACCTCGTGGCCGTTTTCGCGAGCCCACGCTCTGATGTCCTGCAGATCGACCTTTCCTCGAGCCGGTGCAGGCGCGGCACCGGTCTTGCGGGGGCGGCGACCGGAAATCTTCTCGGCGTGCTCGATCCAGAAAGCCAGCTGCTCGTGCAGTTCGTTCGCATGCTTGAGATTCAAGTCGATGCGGTACTGGTTTCCACCGATACCGAATTCGATCGACTCCCCCTGGCCTTCTTTGATTACCGAGCCGTCGACATCGTCGATCATCTGGACAAGCGTCTTGCGTGCCATCTCGTACCTCTTACGCGTCTGGGAGAATGTGGTAATTCAAGTTCTACCACCGATTATCGGACCGAGGCAAAGACCCAACGATGTTCACATCGGCGTAGGGTCGAAAACATTCGGTACGAAAACGTGTGAATACCAGAAGCTATTTGCATCATTAAATCGAAACACTATGGGAGACAACAGAATTCGGCGCTCACATTTCGACGATTCTCCCGCGCTCGACGTAACACGGCAACGGGCCCCAGCCCGAAACAGCACACGCGGAATTATTCGGTCGGTTGTCCAGCTTTTCGCTGATCGGTGCGCTTCGGAACACTTCACACGGAGAATCCGCCGAGCGGAACCGTCCAGGTGCACCCGTCAGGCACCGGGCACACCTGCCGATCCGACCCGGAACCGACTATTCGGGGAGACGCAGATCAGGTTTGTCCAGCTCTTCGATGTTGACGTCCTTGAACGTGATCACCCGCACGTGCTTGACGAAACGAGCCGGTCGGTACATGTCCCATACCCACGAGTCCGACATCCGCAATTCGAAGTAGATCTCACCGTCGGCATTGTGCGGAATGAGTTCGACGGAGTTCGCGAGATAGAAACGACGCTCGGTTTCGACGACATAGTTGAACTGTCCGACGATGTCCCGATACTCGCGGTACAGCGAGAGCTCCATCTCGGTTTCGTACTTTTCGAGATCTTCGGCACTCATCGGTCTCTTTCATCCTCCAGTCGGGCGTGAAATTCAATCATGGCGCACCGTCGTCGGTGCAGTCCATTCGCCCCAGTGCGTCGACCTCGCTACGCGAGCGACCGGCTGCCGCGGCAGCCACGTTGGCATAGGACATTCGATGCTCCCGGCTCGGGCCGAGCGTGGTCATCGCGGTCGAATGCGCACGTGTGCTGTACCCCTTGTGCACGGCGAATCCGTAACCGGGAATGTCGGTGTCCATCTGCACCATCAACCGGTCTCTGGACACCTTGGCCAGCACACTGGCCGCAGCGATGCAGGCAGCTGTGGCATCCCCTCCGATGACGGGTAGAGACGGCACCGGAAGTCCGGGAACCCGAAAGCCGTCGGTGAGGACATACCCGGGAGTGAGGCCCAGGCCCGCCACCGCGCGGCGCATTCCCTCGATGTTCGCCACGTGCACCCCGATGCGGTCGACCTCGGCCGCGTCGACGAACACCACACTCCATGCCAGTGCCAATTTCTTGATCCGGGGAAAGAGCTCCTCCCGGCGACGCTCGGTCAGCTTCTTGGAATCGTCGAGGTCCGCGAGGGCAGTGTGCGACCGAGAGCCCAGGATGCACGCCGCGACCGTCAACGGCCCCGCGCAGGCTCCCCGGCCTGCCTCGTCGACACCCGCAACCGGACCGAGCCCGTTGCGTTCGAGTGCCGATTCCATGGTCCGCAGCCCCGCCGCCCTCCTGATGACGGGACGCGGCGGCCACGACGAGCGGCTCAGAGATGCGCGCGCACGAGGCGCGGGACGAGGACGTGCCGTCATCGACCCTGAATGTCCGGCGAGTCCAGGAGGCCGGTTCGCGATGGCGGCAACGCGATGGCCACGGCCTTACCTATCACGTTGTCCAGCGGAACGGTGCCGGTGAACTCGTCGGTGACGTGATACCGCGAGTCTCGCGAATTGCTGCGATTGTCGCCCATGACCCAGATGTTGCCCTCGGGCACCGTGACAGGGTCGAAGCACCGGCCCGATTTCAATTCGGTGTCGCACGTCATCGTGTCCGGAACGAACGGGAAATCCATCTGTATGTACGGCTCGTCCAACGGCTTTCCGTCCACGAGCACCCGTCCCTGAGCGTCACAGCACTCGACCGTCTGGCCACCGGTGGCGATGACCCGCTTGACCAGATCGTTCTCGTCCGGAGCGACGACTCCGATCAAAGAGCCCACTTCCTGGGCCCCGCGGATGACCGAATTGTCGGAGCGCTGCGAGACGAATTCGTCGTTCCAGGAATCGGGGCCGCGGAACACGACGATATCGCCGGGCTTCGGATCGCCGAATCGATAGCCGATCTTCTCCACGACGATGCGGTCCCCGGTGCAGCCGGCGCAGCCGTGCAGTGTCGGTTCCATGGATTCGGATGGGATGAGATAGACCCGGGCGACGAACGTCTGAAGCAGAAAACTCAGCACGAGAGCTACCAGAATGAGGATGGGAAGTTCGCGCCAGAAGGACCGCTGCTTGCGATCCGCACGCTTGTTCCGGGGAGACTCGTCGTCGGGCTCGTTCGTCGAACCCTGTGGGGTCGGATCCTGTGGGGACTGCGTCACCTGGACAGGTTAGCCGGAACCGTCGCCCGCGGGCCGGTCGGTCCGCGCCTGCGGCGTTTTCACCGAGCATCGCTCGTACCGGTGCGTCCGAAACATCAGGGCGGCGGCTCCAACGCACCATGCCGCGTCACCGATGTTCGGTGACGCGGCATGGTTGCTGCTCGAAGCGGTCGATACGACCGGGTCAGCGCTTTTCTTTGATCTTGGCGGCCTTGCCACGCAGATCGCGGAGGTAGTACAGCTTCGCGCGACGAACGTCGCCGCGAGTGAGGACCTCGAACTGCGCGATGTTGGGGCTGTGCACCGGGAAAGTGCGCTCCACGCCGACGCCGAACGACACCTTACGAACGGTGAACGTCTCGCGGACGCCACCGCCCTGACGTCGAATCACGACGCCCTTGAAGATCTGAATACGCTCTTTCGAGCCTTCGATAACCTTGACGTGCACGTTCAGCGTGTCGCCGGGGCGGAAATCGGGGATGTCGCTACGCAGCGACTGATTGTCGAGAAAGTCCAGGGTGTTCATCGGTTGTGCCATCCTTGCGTTCTGCGCTTGAGCAGAGGAACCGAGCGGCTCGCCACCGGGGCGGCACAACTGGTTCGTACTCCGAGTGAGGTGTGTGCCTCGCGAGAGGCAACCCGCCTATTGTGCCAGACCGTCAGGCGTTCGAGGAAATCGCCCCGACCGAGGACTGGGCCACGGTTCCGGCCTGGGGTGCAGGCACGACGGTCCGCGCGAGCTCGTCCTCGGTGGCCTCGACCGCATGAACGATGCTGGGCTTGCCCGCGATCGCATCTTGCAGGTAGATCTTGGCCCGTATCAGCGGCCTGCGCCACTTCTTCTCTCGCCGCAGCGCACGCTCCATCTTCTTCGGCCTGCTCGTGTAGCGCCACCTCGCCCAGGGTGCACTCGGCCTGCTGAGTCGGACCGCGGCCAGAATGAGGATGGGCAGAACGAACAGCCCAATCAGCCCGGTCCAGATCTTGCCCTTGAGCAGCACGACGACACACAGACTCAGGTTGAGCAGTGCCAGCACACCGAGTGTTCCGCGAACCCAGGGATCGGGATCGGCCCGGAAATCGGCGGGGCTGAGCAACTCCAACGGGTGAAGTCCCAGTAGCAGGAACCCGGTGAAGGCGACGGCTGCGAATACCGCATCGACGGATGTTCGGCCCTGCTCGGACCAGTAGACGTCGCGGAGATAGAAGATGAGTGCGAATTCGTCGAGCACGAGGGCAGCGCCGCTGCCGAAGATCGCCGCCAGCACGGCACCGATGGTCTGCGACCCGTCCACGTACACCGCGATGAGCCCGATCCCCGCCAACAGCATCAGCACGATTCCGAACACGACATGGTGAATGTGCTGACCGCCAGGGGTGATGTTGCCAGGCCACCACTTCACATCCGCGCGAATCATTCTGACGCTCAGGCGAATCAGCAGAAATCCCACGAGTAGGCCGAGCAGGAAGCAGAGCAACGGAAGGCGGCCGTGCTCGACGACACCGTGCTCCAACCACCTCACGCGCTCCACGTCCTTCCCGCCGCACGCCCGAAACAACGGCTATCGCCGAATCAGCCTATTCTCGTTCGTCGCCGCCGGGGTCGGCATCGACCGGGAAAGTCCGAGCGCTACTTCCCGAAGCCCGCTTTGCGCAACGCGTCGGCCATGGAACCTGCCGCAGGTGTCGCTGCGGGGCCACCGCCGCGTCGGTCGCGTTGCGGGCGGTTGCCCTGGCCGCCATTGCTCTGACGGCCGTTGCCCTTGCTCGAGGACGTACCGCGGGAGCGGTCACCCTGCTGCCCACGAGGTGCGTCCTTGCCACCGCTCGCACCGGGCTCGTCGTCCAACCGCAGACTCAGGCCGATGCGCTGACGTGGGATGTCGACCTCCATCACCTTGACCCGCACCACATCGCCGGATTTGACGACCTCACGCGGGTCCTTGACGAAGTTGTGCGACATCGCAGAGACGTGAACGAGACCGTCCTGATGCACGCCGACGTCGACGAAAGCACCGAACGCCGCCACGTTGGTCACGACACCTTCGAGCGTCATCCCCGGCTTCAGGTCGGCGACCTTCTCGATACCGGCTGCGAAAGTAGCGGTCTTGAACTCCGGACGCGGATCGCGTCCAGGCTTCTCCAGCTCGGAGATGATGTCGGTGACGGTGGGCAACCCGAATCGTTCGTCGACGAATTCGGCGGGATCGAGGCGGCGGAGGAGTGCGGTGTTGCCCACTACCTCGCGCACGCCCACGCCCGCCTTGCCGACGATGCGGCGCACGACGGGATAGGCCTCCGGGTGCACGCTGGAGCGGTCGAGAGGATCCTCTCCCCCGGAGATGCGCAGGAACCCGGCGCACTGCTCGAAAGCCTTGGGCCCCAAGCGCGGTACGTCCTTGAGGGTGCTGCGGCTGGCGAACGGGCCGTTCTGGTCGCGGTGCGCCACGATGCTCTCGGCGAGCGAACCGGCAATACCGGAGACCCTCGACAGCAAGGGCACCGACGCTGTGTTGACGTCGACACCCACCGCGTTCACCGCATCCTCGACCACGGCCCCGAGAGAACGGGCGAGCAGAGTTTCGGAGATGTCGTGCTGGTACTGGCCGACACCGATGGACTTGGGGTCGATCTTGACCAGCTCGGCCAACGGATCCTGCAGCCTGCGAGCGATCGAGACCGCGCCGCGGATGGAGACGTCGAGTTCGGGCAGCTCACTCGAGGCGTACGCCGACGCCGAGTAGACCGAGGCACCCGCCTCGGACACCACCACCTTGGTCAAATTCGCCGCCGGGAATTTTGCAATCAATTCTGCTGCCAGAGAATCGGTTTCGCGTGACGCCGTACCGTTTCCGATGGCGATGAGCTCCACCTTGTGCTTGGCCGCGAGCCCGGCGAGTGTGGCCACCGCCTGGTCCCACTTGCCCTGCGGCTTATGGGGATAGATCGTGTCGTAGTCGACGACCTTGCCGGTGGCGTCGACGATCGCCACCTTGGTTCCGGTACGAAAGCCCGGGTCGAGTCCCATCGTGGTGCGGTTTCCGGCGGGTGCGGCCAACAACAGATCTTTGAGGTTGCTCGCGAACACGTCCACGGCGTCCTTCTCGGCCGACTGGCGCAGTCTCATGCGCGTATCGAGTGAGACGGTGACCAGCATCTTGGTGCGCCATGCCCAGCGAACGGTATCGAGCAGCCACTTGTCGGCCGGGCGGCCGCGATCTGCGATTCCGAACTTGGTTGCGATACGCCCCTCGTAGACACTGGGCACACCGGGAGTCGGCTCGTCCCGCTCCGGTTCGAACCCGAGGGACAGAATCTCTTCCTTTTCACCGCGTAGCGTCGCGAGGATGCGATGCGAGGGCAGGCTCGTGAACGGTTCGGAGAACTCGAAGTAGTCCGAGAATTTCGCGCCTTCCTCCTCTTTTCCCTTGCGCACGGTGGCGACCAGCTTGCCGGAGGTCCACATCAGTTCACGCAGCTCACCCACCAGGTCGGCATCCTCGGCGAAACGCTCGACGAGAATTGCTCGTGCCCCGTCGAGCTGCTCCTGATCGAACTGCGCCGGGTCGGTGGACGGATCGGTGAACAGTGCGTCTGCGACGGGTTCGTGGCCCGCTTCGCGCGCAATCTGTGCCTTCGTCCGACGCTTGGGCTTGAACGGCAGGTAGATGTCCTCGACGCGGGCCTTGGTCTCGGCCAGCATCAGCGACTGTTCGAGCGCGTCGTCGAGTTTGCCCTGCGAACGGATCGATTCGATGACGGCATCTCGCCGCTCGTCGAGTTCTCGGAGGTATCGAAGTCGCTCGTCGAGTTGGCGTAATTGCGCGTCGTCCAGTGTGCCGGTGACCTCCTTGCGGTAGCGCGCGATGAACGGGACCGTGGACCCGCCGTCGAGGAGTTCTACAGCGGCACGAACCTGTTCTTCGCGAACATCGAGTTCTTCGGCTATGCGCTTGTTCACAGATTTCAGAGCAGTGGTCACGGCGATGGACCCTACCGCTAGTGTGGGACAGGTCGGTCAGCGGTTCTATGTGCGGGAGAGTTCTGTAGATGGTCAGGGGGGCTCGGTTACTGACCGCCACCTGCGCCGCACTGTTGGTCCTGAGCGCGTGCTCCGTACCGCCCGATGATCAGGCCGGCGATCCCGGTGGCAGGGATTCGGCCGAGACATCGGCATCACCGTTCCCTGATATCCAGAAGGTCGACGGCGTGGCCTTGGAAGCGCGTATTCCGATGGCGGTGGAATCGGCGCGAGCCCGAGGTGCCGATGTGAACTTCGCGTTGCTGGATCGAGAGACCGGTTCCTACTACAGCAGCGATGCCGACGAGCCGATCGAAACGGCGTCGGTCTCCAAGCTCTTCATTGCCGACGAGGTGATGTTCGAGGCGCAGTCGCAGAACCGCCCCGTCTCCGCCGACGAGCTGGCCACGATGACCAGCATGCTCGAGTTCTCCGACGACAATGCCGCATACACGCTCTGGTATCGATACGGTTCGTCCGAGATCGTCCGCGCAGTCGCGGCGCGATATGCCCTGAGGAACACCGACGCTCCCGGCGACGACCAGTGGTACAACACGGAAACGACTCCCAGCGACCTGGTCGGCTACTACGCCGGGCTGCTGAACGGCAGCGGCGGCCTGACCACCGCGTCGACCGACATCATCATCGGAATGCTGCGACGCTCGGCCCCCGTAGCTGCCGACGGCTACAAGCAACACTTCGGGATCGTCGACGGCTTACCTGGCGAGACCGTGCATGCAGTCAAGCAGGGCTGGATGTGCTGCGTGTCCGATCGGTGGGTCCATCTGTCGACGGGAACCATCGGCGCGGACAATCGCTACGTACTGGCCCTGTCGTCCCGTGAAGACATCTTCTACGCCGACGACATGGAAAGTTACCCGGACACGGCCGTCGTCGACGTGAGCGACGACGCCAGCGCACTGCACGCACGGGACACCCTGACCGGCTTCGTGTCGATGTTGTTCCCCGACGGCAGAATCAGCTGACAACGTCAGTCCGTCAGTAGATCCGGGCGTCGGTCCGCTGTTCTGCGCAGAGATTGCTCTCGACGCCAGGCGGCGATCTTCGCGTGATCGCCGGACAACAGAATCTCGGGGACGTCGAGTTCTCGCCATCGGGCCGGCCGGGTGTAACTAGGACCTTCCAGCAGCCCATCGGAGAACGAATCCTCTTGGTGGGACTGCTGGTTGCCGAGTACGCCCGGCATCAATCTGACGACGGCCTCGGCCATGACCAGTACTGCCGCCTCGCCGCCGATGAGAACGTAGTCTCCGATGCTGACTTCCTCGACCCGAACGCGGCGTGCGGCGTCGTCGAACACGCGTTGATCGATGCCTTCGTAGCGACCGCACGCGAACACGAGATGCTGTTCGGTGGACCATCTTTCCGCCGTACGTTGTGTGAACGGCACCCCCGCGGGAGTGGGGACGACGAGGAGCGACTCGTCGGTCAGCACGTGGTCGAGTGCGTCACCCCAGACGGTCGGCTTCATGACCATTCCCGGCCCGCCGCCGTACGGGGAATCGTCGACGGCCTTGTGCACGTCGTGGGTCCAGGAGCGCAGGTCGTGAACGTCCACCGATACCAGCCCGCGATCGATCGCCTTACCGAGCAGAGCAGTACGCAGTGGGGTGAGGTATTCCGGGAAGATGGTGACGACGTCGAGGCGCACGAACTACTCCGGATCCAGCAAGCCCTCGGGCGGATCGATCTCGATTGTCTTGTCTGCCAACGACACAGAGGTCACGATGGCCGAAACGAAGGGTACGAGAATCTCGGAACGACCGGATTGCTCATCGGCAGGGGGCGTGATGGACAGCAGTTCGCCTGCTGCCGAGTGCAGGACCTCACGGACGGTACCGACGACGGAACCGTCGGTCAGTACCACGGTGAGGCCTTCGAGTTCGTGATCGTAGAACTCGTCCGGATCGTCGGACGGCGGGAGATCGGTCGATTCGACGACGAAGAGAATTCCGCGCAATTCGTCCGCTGCGGTCTTGTCGTCGATACCGTTCAGACGCAGCAGAAGCCGCCCGGAGTGTTCCCGGACGGCGTCCACCGTGTGTGTCACGGGCTGTGCATTCGATCGTGGCTTGCGGCCACGCAGAACAGTTCCGACGGCGAATCTGTCGTCGGGGTCGTCGGTGCGAACCTCGACAACCACTTCACCTTTGATGCCGTGCGACTTGGCGACACGACCGATGACCAGCTCCATGATGGGTTACGTGACCTATTGGTCCGTGTCGACGACGTCGACGCGGATGCCGCGACCACCGATTCCGGAGACGAGAGTGCGCAGCGCCGTAGCGGTGCGACCACCGCGTCCGATGACCTTGCCCAGGTCGTCGGGGTGCACGTGAACTTCCACGGTGCGTCCACGACGGCCGGTGATCATCTCGACGCGAACGTCATCGGGATTGGCGACGATGCCGCGAACGAGATGTTCGACGGCATCGGCGACAACGGCACTCACTTCTCAGCAGCCTCGGCGGCCGGCGCGTCTGCCGTCTCGGTTGCTGCAGCGTCGGTGGTCTCCGCGGCAGCGGAATCGTCCGACTTCGGTGCCTTCTTCTTCTTGGCGGTGGTGGCCTCGCCCTGGGGCTCGGAATCCGCCTGCGCCAGCGCAGCGTTGAAGAGGTCGAGCTTCGACGGCTTCGGCTCGGCGACGCGGAGGGTGCCCTCGGTGCCGGGCAGGCCCTTGAACTTCTGCCAGTCGCCGGTGATCTTCAGCAGTGCCTCGACGGGCTCGGTCGGCTGCGCACCGACGCCCAGCCAGTACTGCGCACGCTCGGAGTTGATCTCGATGACGCTGGGGTCCTGCTTGGGCTCGTACGTCCCGATGGTCTCGATTGCACGGCCGTTACGGCGGGTGCGGGCGTCGGAAATGACGACGCGGTAATGCGGGGTGCGGATCTTGCCGATACGCATGAGCTTGATCTTGACGGCCATGTTCTGGTGAAGCCTTTCGAGGAGTGGTCACTGCGCAATTCAGCGGTTCGCACGGCATGCGAACCCGGTTTTGCGTTGGAGTTGTCGTGACCGCCGCGCGGTACGTAACCGGAGACGGGCGAACAGCGGTCCATTCTGCCAGACGACCACCCGATACCCTCAATCGCCCGGTCAGGCCAGCAGAATCACCAAAGCCGGAAAGGTGTTGTTGACGGAGTGAGCCGTGGTCGACGCGACGATCGAGCCACTTCTCATTCTCGCGATGCCGATGGCGAGTCCTCCCCACAGCAGGACGACGAAGCGCCACCATTCTCGGTGCCAGATGGCGAACATCACCGCCGTGATCACCAGTACCACCCAGCGGTTGCCCAGCCACGCCATCGGCATGGGTCGAGTGCGTTTTTCGAGAGCTCCCCACAACATGCCGCGGAACATCGTTTCTTCGCAGATCGGTGCGCCGATCCAAATCCACACCGCGAAAACGACTTTCCACCCCATGGCGATGTCTGCCATACCGCCCAGCGGTGCCTGATCCTGAAAATCGATACGCGAGAGCAGCACGAGTGCGAGCAGCACTCCACCGACGAGGGCGACTCCACCCCAGGCCAGACCGGATCGGATATGACCGACGAGTTCGTGAACGGATCTCGGTAGCCCGAAGTCGACGACGGGGCCGTTGCCCCTCGACATCGTGACCGCCACCGCCAGTCCTGCGGCGAGCAGGCTCGGGATCATGATCCCCACGACGAACAGCGGCGAGGACTCCGAGGACACGACCAGGCCGAGGAGCAGGAACCCGGCAAGATTGAGGCCGAGCACGAGGGCGGCCGCCGGCAGTCCCCACCGTTGGCCGGGTCTGCGCTCCGCAGCCGCTGCTTCGGCACGCCAGTATGTCTCGGACAGTCCCGAGCCCTGCTGTTGCACGTGATTCATCGGTGCCATTCCCGCCCAGCTGGGCCGGTTCACGCCGAACTCCCCCGCGCCTCCTGGTGTGCGGCCGAACTGGTCGGCACCGAATCGGTCCGGGCCTTGCCGCGGATCAACCATCGCCGTATTCCGATCCACTCGCGGCGCGTCCGCGACGATCGGTCACGCGGCCGCGCAGAATCACCAGCTCGGGGTTGGACAACACGTCCGCTCCCCCGCGCGGGTCGTCGGAGTACACGACGAGATCGGCGGGCGCACCGTGCTCGAGCCCACCGCGCCCCAGCCACGACCGGGCGTCCCAGCAAGCAGCACCGAGCGCGTCGGTCGGTGACAATCCGACGCGTCCCAGAGCGTCCACCTCGTCGGCGATGCGGCCGTGCGCGATGGATCCGCCGGCGTCGGTTCCGGCGAAGATCGGGATACCTGCGTCGTGGGCACGGCCGACGGTGTCGCCGACTCGCGCATGCAACGCGCGCATGTGCCGGGCGTAGACCGGGTAGCGGGTGGCCGAGTCCGCGATGCCGGGAAAGGTCTCGATGTTGATCAACGTCGGCACCAACGCTGTCCCGTGCTCGACCATCATCTCGATGGTCTCGTCGGTCAGGCCGGTGCCGTGTTCGATGCAGTCGATGCCTGCCGCGATCAGTCCGGGGAGTGCGTCTTCCCCGAAGACGTGCGCGGTGACGCGTGCCCCTTCCGCATGGGCCGCGGCAATGGCGTCGACGAGGATCGCGTCGTTCCAGAGAGGCCGGAGGTCTCCCACCGAGCGGTCGATCCAGTCACCGACGAGCTTGACCCACCCGTCGCCGAATCGCGCCTGTTGCGCGACCGCCTCGGGAAGTTGCGATTCGTCCTCGATGTCGACCGCCAGGCCAGGGATGTATCGCTTCGGGGAGGCGATGTGCCGACCCGCCCTGATGATGCGCGGAAGATCGTCGTGGTCGTCCAACGGCCGCGTGTCGACCGGAGATCCCGCGTCACGCAGCAGCAGAGCCCCGACGCCTCGTTCGGTCTCGGCCTGCGCGATCGACCCAGCCAGGTCGGTGTGTCCTCCGCCGTACTCGATGCCGACATGACAGTGCGCGTCGACGAGCCCGGGCAGGATCCACCCGCCGTCGTGGATGAAGTCGGCATCGGCGATGGGCTCCGTGGACAGGACGCCGCCGTCGATCCACAGGTCGATCGGGGACTCGTCCGGCAGCCCGCGTCCCCGCACCCGCAATGCCGACACCGCAGGCCCGCTTACTTCTTCGGCAGCTTCAGCTGCGAGAGATCGATTCCCTCGAGTCCCGGCGGCAATTGATCGAGGCCCTTGGGCATCGACGACAGGTCGGGCATTCCGGCAGGCATTCCACCCGGCATTCCGGGGAACCCGCCGCGGATCTTCGGCTGTGTGGGCCCGCGAGCACCCTTCTTGCCTTTCTTGCCCTTCTTGTTGTTGCGCACCTGCTTTCGCGCACCCGGCATACCCATCCGACCGGCCATCGCCGACATCATCTTGCGTGCCTCGAAGAACCGATCGACCAATTGGTTGACGTCGGAGACCTTCACGCCCGAGCCGTTCGCGATCCGCAGTCGTCGGGAGGCATTGATGATCTTCGGATCGGTGCGCTCCTGCGGCGTCATGCCGCGAATGATCGCCTGCACCCGGTCCAGTTGCTTCTCGTCAACATTGGCCAGTTCTTTCATCTGGCCCGCGCCGGGCAACATTCCCAACAGATTTCCGATCGGCCCCATCTTGCGAACGGCCATCATCTGCTCGAGGAAGTCGTCGAGCGTGAGCTGGCCGGAGCCGATCTTGTTGGCGGTGGCCTCGGCCTGCTCGGCGTCGAAGTGCTGCTCGGCCTGCTCGATGAGGCTGAGCACGTCGCCCATGCCGAGGATGCGACTGGCCATGCGGTCGGGGTGGAAGACGTCGAAATCTTCGAGCTTCTCGCCGGTCGACGCGAACATGATGGGCTGCCCGGTCACCTCGCGCACGCTCAGTGCTGCGCCGCCGCGGGCATCGCCGTCGAGCTTGGTCAGCACGACACCGGTGAAGCCGACTCCGTCGCGGAACGCCTCGGCGGTACTGACGGCGTCCTGGCCGACCATGGCGTCGAGAACGAACAAGGTTTCGTCCGGCTCGACCGCGTCGCGAATACCGGCGGCCTGGCTCATCAGCTCGGTGTCGATACCGAGACGGCCTGCGGTGTCGACGATGACCACGTCGTACTGCTTGCTGCGAGCCTCGGCCACTCCGGCGCGGGCCACCTCGACCGGGTCCGCGGCCGACACGCCGAGCGCGTTCTCGCCACCGCCGATGGACGTGCCCGGGTGCGGGGCGAAGACTGCCGCGCCTGCCCGTTCGCCGACGATCTGGAGCTGGCTGACGGCACCGGGACGTTGCAGGTCACAGGCGACGAGAAGCGGGGTGTGCCCCTGCCCCTTCAGCCACTTGGCGAGCTTGCCCGCCAAGGTCGTCTTACCGGAACCCTGCAGGCCGGCCAGCATGATGACGGTGGGCGGGTTCTTGGCGAACACCAGTCTGCGTGTTTCGCCGCCGAGGATGCCGACCAGTTCCTCGTTGACGATCTTGACGACCTGCTGAGCCGGGTTGAGTGCGCCCGATACTTCGGCACCCTTGGCGCGGACCTTGATGCGGTTGATGAACTCCCGCACGACGGGCAACGCCACGTCCGCCTCGAGCAGGGCCAGTCGGATCTCGCGGGCTGTGGCGTCGATATCCGCACCGGACAGTCGACCTTTGCCACGCAGGTCCTTGAGAGTCCCGGTCAACCTGTCGGAAAGGGATTCGAACACCGATTGCACTCCTGAGCTAGCCGATCACCGAAAACGAGCCGAGTCCGGCACTGTCACCAGACCGAGTCCGGCGTTGTCACCAGACTAACGCCAGCCCACCTTATCCTCGCTCAGGGCGTCGGGCAGTGAGTCCGTTCGGTGCGGTGCGACCGGTCAGGCCTTGCTTGCCGAATCACTCCACGTCACAGCCACGCCGCGGGTGGAGAGCCACTGTGCGGGATCGACTTTGACGCCGGCGGGATCGTGCACCTCGAAATGCAGGTGCGGGCCGGTCGACTGACCGCGATTGCCCACAGTTGCGATCTGCTCTCCGGCTGTGACCCGCTGACCGGGCTGCACCGAGAAGTCGTTGACGTGACCGTAGATGGTCTCGGTGCCGTCGTCGTGCAGAACCTTGACCCAGAGTCCGAAACCTGACGCCGGTCCCGCATCGGACACCGTGCCGTCGGCTGCAGCATAGATGGGCGTGCCGATCGGGGCGGCGATGTCCAGTCCGCTGTGCTGAGTGCCCCACCGCGAACCGAAGTTCGACGTCAACACTCCGGCGACGGGCTGGACCGTCGCCTTCTTCAACGAACGCAGACTCTCGAGCGGCGACGCCGGCCCGGCACCAGTTCCACCGAGTCCGACGTCGTCGAGCCACTGCTGGGCCGCGGCGTCCACCTCGGGGCCGAGAGCGGCGAGCGGTCCCGGAGTCGGTGCCTGTGTCGCGGCGTCCGACGGGACTGCCGAAGGATCGGTCTGTGGGGCCGGAGCCAAGTCCGGTGCGGCCTGCGGCGCCGCACCGAAAGGCGGCGCGAACTGCGGCAACTCGAACTGCGGTGGCACGAACTGCGGTGGTACGAACTGGGGCAGCTCGAATCCGGCAGGCAGCACACCCTCCGGGACGGCGAAGGGGAATCCGGCCGCGGGCGGTTCCGGGACGGGTGCCGCGCCTGCGGTGCCCGCGCCCATGGTGGTCGCGCCGACGACGATGGCGCCGGTTGCGGCGACGATGGTGGCCGCACGCCTGCCGGTGTCCTGAACTTCCTCCGCGGCGCGATGCTTGCCACCGGGCGTACCCGATGCCGTCTCGGCCGGTACGTAGATGTTCGACCGTCGGTGTGATCCCACAGTGCGCGCCTCTCGAAATGTCAGAATTGGAGCCTGCAGGAACGACGAGACGTTCGAGCAGCGGAGCCGGCAGTTCGGCCCGAAGGGCCTGCTGCGTCAGGTGACGAACATAACAAATCGGTCTCGGGGGTAAACCCATCGGCCGGAAGTTCGTGAAATGTCACCACGGCATGTCGGTTTCCGACGAACTTCCGACCAACGGTCAAGTGCCCTCGGGCTTTTCCGGGGGTTTGGGCGGTTCCGGCGATGGCACGACGGCGAGGAGCGCGCGTTCGAGATCCTCGCGCACAGCCCGACTGTCCGCGCCGGCCAAGTCGACGCAGAAGGAATCGACCACAGAACTACCCAGCGTCGATACCCGCGCCCAGCGAATATCGAATCCCTGCTGCTCGATTGCGCTCGCCAATCGACACAGCAGGCCGAGGCGGTCCTCGGCTCGCAGTTCGAGCACGACCTGACCCGGTTCGTTGTCGTCGAACCACAGCACCCGAGGCGGAGCCTGGGCGTACAGGACCGGCACAGCCGAATCCTCGCCGTCCTCGTCCGAGGTCTCGACGCGGGCGTCTCGTTCCTTCGCGTCGAGCACGGCGACGAGGTCGAGCTCGCCCGCCTGCGCACGGATGATCTCCTGCCGGATCAACCCCGCCTGCGGTGGAGCACCGAACAAGGGTGCGACATCGAACGAGTTGATCGCCGAACCGTCGTGACTGCCGAGCGAGGCCGACAGCACCCGCAAGGAATGCAGTGCCAGCACTCCGGCCGCGTCGGACAGCAGTCCCGGAGTATCGGGTGCAACCACGGTCACGACGAAGGTGTGCAGACCGTCGGTGGGCGTGATGTCGACGTGCACTCCCCCGCGCGAGGCCAACTCGATGTGCGCCGGGTCGAGCGGATCCGGCGACGGCAGAGTCTCTCCCGCCATCACCAGCCGACAACGACGAACGAGTTCACGGATCAGCGACGCCTTCCAGTCCCCCCACACCCCGGGTCCGGTCGCGAGAGAGTCCGCCTCGGCGAGTGCATGCAGAAGCTCCAGCAGAACGGTGTCCGCACCGAGCGCATCCACGACGGTCTGCACGGTTGCCGGGTCGTCCAGATCGCGCCGGGTGGCAGTCTCCGGCAGCAAGAGGTGATAGCGGACCATTGCCGTCAGCAGGGCCACGTCGGAGGGCCACAAGCCGAGCCGGTTACCGATCTGAACGGCGAGATCGGCACCGACGACGCTGTGGTCGCCGCCGCGTCCCTTTCCGATGTCGTGGACGAGCGCGCCGAGCACCAGCAGATCGGGACGAGCGACACGTGTGGTCAATGCACTTGCGTACGCGGCAGTTTCGACCAGGTGTCGATCCACCGTCCAGGTGTGCACCGCATCTCGAGGCGGGAGATCTCGAACCGCACCCCATTCCGGAATCAGCCTGCCCCACAATCCGGTTCGATCGAGCGCCTCGATGGCCGCGATGGCCTTGCGGCCGGATCCCAGCAGCACCAACAGATCGTTGAGTGCTTCCTTGGGCCACGGCTCACGGAGTTCGGGGGCGCTGTCGGACAGACGGTTGAGCGTGGAGGCAGACATCGGCATGCCGGTCTGAGCCGACGCTGCCGCAACCCGCATGATCAGACCCGGATCCTTGTTCGGTCGTGCATCGCGTGCCAGCACCACCTCGCCCGCGTGCTCGACGACTCCCTCGTCCAGCGGACGGCGAACGGGTACGCGACGTAGACGCGAAAGACCGCGTCGCGGAAGCGAATTGCCGGCGGTACGCAAACCCACATCGACCGAGTAGCTGATGGTGCGTGCCGAATCGCTGAGCACACGAGCGAGATCGAACCGATCGCCGATGCGAAGCGCAGCACCGATCTCGTCGGCGTCCTGCGCACGCAGCTGATCTCGGGCACGACCGGCCACCCGGTGAAGTTCGGTACGCACGTCGAGAAGTCGCCCGTGCGCGAATGCCAAACCGCCGCCGGGTGATTCGGGTCCCAACCCGGGCATGCCATCGGTCAACTGAGCAATCGAGAGGGCGTCGAGCAGTTGCACGTCGCGCAGCCCGCCGCGGCCGCTCTTGAGGTCGGGTTCGGCACGGTGTGCGATCTCGCCGCTCCGTGCCCAGCGCCCCTGAGTCTGGCCGATCAGCTCGTCGAAGCGACCGCGAATTCCGGTGCGCCACTGCCGACGTATGCCACCGATCAACAGGTTGCTCAATTCCACGTCACCGGCGATGTGGCGTGCTTCGAGCATGCCGAGTGCTGCGGTCATGTCCGCCGCGGCAACCTGCAGGGCCTGCGGCACGGTACGCACACTGTGATCGAGCTTGATGTGGGCGTCCCACAACGGATACCAGAGCTTGTCGGCGACGTCGGCCACGATGCGGGGGTCGAGATCGTCGTGCAACAGAATCAAGTCCAGGTCGGAGTACGGCAGCAGTTCGCGACGCGCCAGACCTCCTACTGCGACTATCGCGAAACCGGAATCCGGCTTCACGCCCAGTTCTGCGCCCTTGGTGGTCAGCCAGAACTCGTGAAGATCGACGAGCGCCTGCCTGAGCGAGGGCGCATCGAGTCGGCGGTTGCGGGTGCCGCCGTCGAGCAGTTGCTTTCTGGCCCGAGCGAGATCCGCAGCTGCATCGCTCGTGCCCTTCGATGCGGAGCCCGTAGAGACCGAAGGCCCCGGTTCTGGCGCGCGTGCGCCAGAACCGGGGCCCCCGGACCGAGACCCTGTGGGGTCAGAGCGCATCGGCGCCACGTTCTCCGGTACGGACTCGGATGACCGAATCCACCGGGGAAACCCACACTTTGCCGTCACCGATCTTGCCGGTGCGGGCTGCTTCGACGATGACCTCGACGACCTTCTCCACTGCGGCGTCGTCGACGACTACCTCGACACGCACCTTCGGAACGAAATCGACCGAGTACTCCGCACCTCGGTAGACCTCGGTGTGGCCCTTCTGGCGGCCGTAGCCCTGAACCTCACTGACGGTCATTCCGAGCACGCCGGCCTGTTCCAGCCCCGTCTTGACGTCCTCCAGGGTGAACGGTTTGACGATTGCCGTGATCAGCTTCATTTTTGCTTCCCTTCACAAGACCTCGAGTGCCCGTTGTCGTACGGTGCAGCGTTCATCTCTATCTCTACCTTGTCAGGCGAAATCATATGCAGTCTCGGCGTGCTCGGCCTCGTCGATGCCGTTCGCCTCTTCCTCGTCCGTCACGCGCCAGCCCAGCGGCTTCAGAGCGAAGGCGATGACCGCGGTCACGATTGCCGTGAAGATCAATGCGAACAACGCGATGACGATCTGCACGACGAGCTGCTTGTAGTCACCACCGTAGAACAGGCCGGTCTCGGATCCGAGGAAGCCGATTCCGATGGTGCCCCACAGGCCTGCGACCAGGTGGACGCCGACGACGTCGAGCGAGTCGTCGTAGCCGAACTTGAACTTCAGTCCGACGGCGAGAGCCGACAGCACGCCGGCGATGACGCCGAGGATCATGGCTCCGACCGGGGTGAGCGCGCCGGCGGCCGGGGTGATGGCGACCAGACCTGCGACGATGCCCGATGCGGCACCGAGGCTGGTTGCGTGTCCGTCGCGGATGCGCTCGGTGATGAGCCAGCCTGCGATGGCCGCTGCGGTGGC
Source organism: Rhodococcus sp. 05-2256-B1 (assembly GCF_002258465.1). Classification (NCBI taxonomy): domain Bacteria; kingdom Bacillati; phylum Actinomycetota; class Actinomycetes; order Mycobacteriales; family Nocardiaceae; genus Rhodococcus; species Rhodococcus sp. 05-2256-B1. Next base: position 213,203 of record NZ_NOZA01000031.1, read on the forward strand.
CGCGGTGGTGTTGACCCAGGCCACGCCTGCGATGCCGTCGGCGGCGAATGCCGAACCGGCGTTGAATCCGAACCAGCCGAACCACAGCAGCGCTGCGCCGAGCATGACGAACGGAAGGTTGTGCGGACGGTAGGCGACCTTGCCGAATCCGGCTCGCTTGCCGATGATGATCGCCAGGATCAGGCCTGCGATACCGGCGTTGATGTGCACGACGGTTCCACCGGCGAAGTCGATCGGTGCGACGTTGGCGACGGTGTCACCGTCGTCGTTGACCATCGTTCCGAAAATCTTTGCGGCCAAGCCCTTCTCGGAGCCCGACAGCAGCCCACCACCCCAGACCATGTGTGCCAGCGGGAAGTACGCGAGGGTGACCCAGATTCCGGCGAAGGCGAGCCAGGTGCCGTACTTGACTCGACCGGCGATCGAGCCGCTGATCAGGGCGACCGTGATGATGGCGAACGTGACCTGGAACGCTACGTCGATGACGTTGGCGTAACCCCATGCGCCGGCGATGTAGTTGCCGTCCGCGTCGGTGATCGAATCCTTGAGTCCGAAGAACTCGAACGGGTTGGCGAAGATACCGCCGATGTCCTGGGTGCCGTAGGACATCGACCATCCCCACAGGAAGTAGATGATCGAGACGACGGCCATAGCTCCGAACGACATCATCATCATGTTCAACACGGACTTCGACTGCGACATACCGCCGTAGAAGAACGCCAAGCCCGGCGTCATCAGCAGTACCAGCGATGCTGCCATCAGCATCCACGCGGCGTTGCCGGAGTTGGCCAACATATCCTCGGGACTCACGTACACCCTCCATTCTCCTGCACACCGGTTGGCGCGCCGTTACGCAAGAAGAGTGGTTTCACGAAGTTTCATCCGTGACACTCGGGTGTTTCGGGCATGTGAACGCATGACCGAATTCTGTTGCTAAAAGGTTTCGTGCTGGCGTTTGTGCTTTTTACCCGGTTCGCGGGAGCCCGGCGAGGTCGATCAACCGAGCAGTGCGTCGACGAACGCCCCTGGCTCGAACGGAGCCAGATCGTCGGCACCTTCGCCGAGACCGACGAGCTTGACGGGTACCCCGAGTTCCCGCTGTACCTGAAAAACGATGCCGCCCTTCGCGGTTCCGTCGAGCTTGGTCAGCACGACACCGGTGATGTCCACGATCTCGGCGAAGACGCGCGCCTGAGTCAGTCCGTTCTGGCCGACCGTCGCATCCAGAACGAGCAGCACGTCGTCGACGTGGGCCCGCTTCTCGATGACGCGTTTGACCTTGCTCAGCTCGTCCATCAGACCGGACTTCGTGTGCAGGCGACCTGCGGTGTCGACCAGCACCACGTCGACTCCGTTCTCGATTCCCTTGCTCACCGCGTCGAAGGCAACGGCGGCCGGGTCGGCGGCTTCCTTACCGCGCACCACTTCGGCACCGACTCGCTCGGCCCAGGTCTGCAGCTGATCCGCGGCAGCAGCGCGGAACGTGTCGGCCGCACCGAGGAGCACTCGCCGGCCGTCCGCGACCAGGACACGGGCGAGCTTGCCGGTGGTCGTGGTCTTGCCGGTGCCGTTGACTCCGACGACCAACAACACCGCAGGCGCGCCGTCGTGCGGAAGCGCGCGAATCGAACGATCGAACTCCGGATGCAGTTGCGCCACCAGAATTTCCCGCAGCAGGGCTCGCGCATCGGCTTCGGTACGAATACTGCGAGCTGCCATCTGCTCGCGCAGCGTACGCATGATCTCCGTCGTCGTGGCCGAGCCGATGTCGGCGATCAGCAACGTGTCCTCGACCTCTTCCCAGGAGTCCTCGTCCAGGTCTCCGCCGCCGAGCAATCCGAGCAGGGACTTGCCCACCGCGGACTGGGAACGAGCCAGACGTCCACGAAGACGGTCCAACCGACCCTCGGTCGGATCGATGGTGTCCAGTCGAGGAGCAGGTGCCTCGGCGTCCGGGGCGGGTTCCGGCACCGCAGGCGCGGTGGGCTCGGCCGGCTCGGCGGGCTCGACAACCGGCACCTGAGGCTCGACGACCGGAACCTCGGGGTCGAGGACCTCCGGCTCGTCCCGAGTGTGGGTGGGTGGCACCGGCGTCGGCTCGACCGGGAAGGTCTCGACAGGCTTCGGGGCAGGCGGGACGGGCTCGGCGGTCGCAGTGCCCTGACTGAACGAGAAACCGCTGCCCGCGGTGTAGCCACCGGATCTGTCCTTGGTGGCCGCGTCCTCGATTCGGGCGGCCTCGTCCGACTTGAGGGACACTCTCCGGCGATGAGCCAGAACGAACCCGGCGACGAGGACGACGAGCAGGACGGCAGCGATCGCCGCGACGATGATCCACGCTTGATTACTCACGTGACCATCCTCTCAGGTGGTCACGACCGAACGCATCGGTGGTGCATCGCCGAAATGGACTGTCCGCCGTCCGGGTCGTGTCGATAGCATCGTCGCCATGACGTGGACCACGGTGCGCGACGCCGACCAACTGACCGCCATGTTCGGCGAACCCAGCTTTCGGGCGGCTAACAAGGATCGCCGGACCCTGCATCCACTCGACGTGCAATGGCTCGCGGCCTCGCCTTTCTGCCTGATGGGAACCTCGGACGCGAGCGGGCGGTGCGACGTCTCCCCCAAGGGTGATCCGCCCGGCAGCCTGGTCCACGTCATCGACGAGGCCACGATCGCACTGGCCGAACGGCCCGGTAATCGTCGAATGGACGGCTACCGCAACATTCTCGAGAATCCGTTCGTCGGCCTGAACTTCTTCGTGCCGGGGCGCGGCGACACCCTGCGCATCAACGGTCGCGCGTCGCTGGTGACCGACGCACCGTTCTTCGACGAACTACAGGTCAAGGGCCACCGACCCATCATGTGCCTCGTCGTCGACATCGAGCAGGTGTTCCACCACTGCGCCAAGGCATTCATGCGGTCCAAGTTGTGGCAGCCGGACACGTGGGATGCGGACTCCATTCCCGATGTCGCGTCCTTGACGAAAGCGTTGATTCCGCAGGCACCCGAAACGGTGGAAGAACTCCGCGAGTACTACGGGCCCTCCTACGCCGAGCAGCTCTACCCCGAGAAGTAGCGCAGCCTCACGTCGCGGAATCGGTGTCGCTGGGCACCGACACGTCCGGTTCGGCGGCCTCGACGGCAGGTTCGACTGCATCGACGGCGACGCGCTCGCGATTGAGCCGCTGCGAGATGACGGTGGTGATGCCGTCACCGCGCATACTGACGCCGTAGAGGGCGTCGGCCACTTCCATCGTCGGCTTCTGGTGCGTGATGACGATCAGTTGCGACTTCTCGCGGAGTTGCTCGAACAAACCGATGAGTCGCCGCAGGTTGGTGTCGTCCAGCGCTGCTTCGACCTCGTCCATCACGTAGAACGGCGACGGTCGAGCACGGAAGATCGCCACGAGCATCGCAACGGCCGTCAGCGACTTCTCGCCGCCGGACAGCAGCGACAGTCGCTTGACCTTCTTGCCGGGCGGCCGTGCTTCCACTTCGATTCCGGTGGTGAGCATGTCCGACGGGTCGGTCAGAATCAGCCGTCCCTCGCCCCCGGGGAACAGTTTGGCGAAGACACCGGTGAATTCACGCTCGACGTCCAGCCAGGCCTCGGTGAACACCTGCAGGATGCGGTCGTCCACGTCGGCGACGACCCCGAGCAGGTCCTTGCGCGCGGACTTGACGTCCTCGAGCTGGGTGGACAGAAAGTTGTATCGCTCTTCCAGTGCCGCGAACTCTTCCAGAGCCAGCGGGTTCACCTTGCCGAGCGTGGCCAGATCCCGTTCGGCGCGTTTGACACGCGCCTGCTGAGTGGCGCGGTCGAACGGCATCGGGGCGGGTGCCACCACCTGCTCACCGCGTTCCTTGGCCGCCTCGTACTCGGCCATTTCGAGTTCGGTCGGAGGCAGCGGGACGTCGGGGCCGTATTCCGCCACCAGATCGTCGAGCCCGATCCCGTGCTGTTCGAGAATGGTCGTCTCGAGTTGCTCGATGCGCAGGGCGGCCTGGGCACGCGCCACCTCGTCGCGGTGCACCGCGTCGGTGATCGAGGCCAACTGTCCCTGCAGTGCCCGAACCTGCTCCTTCACCGTGTCGAGTTCGGCTGTGCGTGTTGTCCGTTCGGCCGAGAGCTCGTCGCGCCGTCGTGCGGCAGCAGCGACGACCGCCCCGAGACGAGTCGCGAGCTCTTGACCCGACTCCGCCACTGCGGCAGCGACCGCGGCAGCATGACGCCGAGCCGCGCTCTCCCTCTCGGCCCTGGCTCTGGCCTCCCGCTCGGCTCGCGCCGCCCGGCGTAGCGAATCTGCCCGTCCCCGGACCGACTGCGCACGCTCCTCCGCGGTGCGCACGTTCAGCCGAGCTTCGACTTCCACGGCGCGAACCTCGGTGAGCGCGGCCGCCGCCATTTCACGCTCCATCGTGGTGGCCGCGTCGCCGCTCTCACCGTCTCCCACGAACCCGGATTGTTCGTCCTCGGCGGATCGCAGGCTGTCTTCCAGCTCGGCCAGCCGAGCGACCGCTTCCTCGCGACTCGTCTCTGCCGAATCACGCTGCGTCGTCAACCGTGCCGACTCGGCATGAGCAGACCGCGCCAATTGACCGAGCCTGCCCAGCTGCTCGTACACAGCTGCCATTGCGGCATCGGATTCATTGAGGGCAGCCAGAGCCTGCTCCGCCGATTCACGTCGGTCGCGCTGTTCCGCGAGTGCACCGGAAAGGGCTGCATCGAGTTCCTCGGCCCGGCGCACGGCCGCAGCCAGCTCGACGGTCGAGGTGTCGATGGCGGATTGCACTTCGAGCGTGCTGGGCCGTCGGTCCGATCCTCCGGTCACCCACCCGGGTTCGACGACGTCGCCGTCCTTGGTCACCGCGCGCAGTCGGCCGTTGTCGGAGACGAGTCGGTGCGCGGTGTCGAGCGAGTCGACGGCGACCACGCCGTCGAGCAATGCCGTCATGGCACCGGCCAAGCGGTCCGGGTAGTCGATGAGATCGAGCACCCACCGCGCGCCATCAGGAAGTTCGGGGCGCGAGAGTGGTTGCACTGCAACGGAACTGCTGTGCACGATGGCAGCGCGACCACCGTCCGCGGCGCGGAGCGCCAGGACTGCATCGCGGGCAGCGGCGAAGGACTCTGCATGGGCAGCGTCGGCCGCCGGTCCCATCGCGACTGCGACCGCGATCTCGTATCCCGGCTCGACCGTCAGGTGCCCGGCCAGCAGTCCCGACAGTCCGTCCTGTTCGTTCTCCACCAACCAGCCGGCACCGTCTTTTCGTTCGAGGCCCATCGTCAGCGCCTCGATCCTCGCTTCGAAGGACGCCACCCTCTTACCCGCGGTGCGTTCCTCTGCCTGCAATTCCGAGACACGCGCATCGGCATGACGTAGCGCAGCCACTGCACGCTCGTAGTGGGTGTCCAAGCTCAGTTCGCTGGCGTCGAGGGTGCCGATCTGGTCCTGCACGCTCTCGAACTCGCGCTGGGCCGCCTCGCCCCGTTCACGGGCCTCGTCGATGGCCACCGACAGGCGTGCCACCTCGGCGTCGATAGATTCGACCTTGGTCCGGAACGTATCGACCCGCCCGGACAAGCGTGCAAAGCCCTCCCTGCGATCGGCCACCGCACGCACGGCCGCCAGGTGCGCCCGTTCCGCAGCCGCAGCCGCCGACTCTCGTTCGGCCAACTGTTCGCGGGCCGCTTCGAGGGTTTCCCGCGCCATCTCCACGGCTTCGACGAGTTCCATCTCTTCTTCGGCAACCCGCTCGGCCTGTGCCTCCAGCTCGTCGGGGTCCTGCCCTCGGCCGGCGCTCTGCACGGAGTCGAGGTGCCGGGCCCGCTCGTGCGCGATGCGAACAGTCGCGTTGACTCGTTCGGCCAGCGCGGAAAGTCGAAACCACGTCTGCCCGGCTGCTTCGGCGCTGGGCGTCAGGCGAGCGACGGCTTGCTCGTGTTCGGCGAGGGCGACGGTCCCCGCCTCGAGGGCGTCCTGCACCATCGCGTACTGCTCGCGAGCCGCTTCCTCGTCCTGCGTCTGGTTGGCGAATTCTTCTCGCCTGGCCACCAAATCGTCTGCCGCCAGCCGTAGGCGAGCGTCGCGCAGGTCTGCCTGCACCGTCTGCGCTCGACGTGCGACCTCGGCCTGCCGACCCAACGGCTTGAGTTGCCGACGCAGTTCGGTCGTCAGATCGGTCAGTCGCGCGAGATTGGCCTGCATCGCGTCGAGTTTGCGGACCGCCTTTTCCTTGCGTTTGCGGTGCTTGAGAACGCCGGCAGCTTCCTCGATGAATGCTCGCCGGTCCTCCGGGCGGGATTCGAGAATCGCCGCCAGCCGGCCCTGCCCGACGATCACGTGCATCTCGCGCCCGATACCGGAGTCGCTCAGCAGCTCCTGGACGTCCATCAAACGGCAGGAACTTCCGTTGATTTCGTACTCGCCCGCACCATCGCGAAACATGCGGCGGGTGATCGATACCTCGGAGTAGTCGATCGGCAGCGCTCCGTCGGAGTTGTCGATCGTCAGCGTCACCTCGGCCCGACCCAGCGGCGCTCGACCCGAGGTTCCCGCGAAGATGACGTCTTCCATCTTGCCGCCGCGCAGGGCTTTGGCACCCTGCTCGCCCATCACCCAGGTCAGAGCATCCACGACATTCGATTTGCCGGAGCCGTTCGGTCCGACCACGCAGGTGATACCGGGCTCGAATCGAAGAGTCGTCGCCGAAGCGAAGGACTTGAAGCCCTTGAGCGTCAGACTCTTCAGATACATAGCGTCCGTACTTTACCGGCCAGGTGCCCACCCGCGCGCCCAGCCTCCGGTAGTGCAGGTCAGCGCTCGACGAAACCGCTCAGATCACCGCGGGCCGACCCCCAACTCTCGACGACGAGCGTCACCGTTCCGGGGGTTCCACCGCCGCGTAGCAGTTCGAGAAGCGCGTCGAGACGATCGCGCGGTCCCTCGGCGATCACCAGCACCCGTCCGTCGGCGTGGTTGGTCGCATGACCGACGAGACCGAGTTCGAGAGCACGCGATCGAGTCCACCACCGAAACCCGACGCCCTGCACCAGGCCGTGCACCCACGCCGTCAGACGCTCGTCGTTCATGCCGGGCTCAACTCTCGGACGGATCCGTCGAAACTCGTTGCGTACAACGACGTCGGGTCGAATCCCACCCCGCCGAACGCGACCGCGGATGTCAGCGGCACACCTGTCGCCACGACACACGACGACCCCGACGTCGGGTCGATGCGAACAACTCGTCCCGCGAGATTCTGTGCGAGATAGATCATTCCGTCGACACCCACGGTCAGATCGTCCGACATGGTGAGTGGTCCGAATCCGTCGACGCGAACACGCGAGACCGAACCGGACGGATCCTGCTCGTCGAGGACGTACACGACGGGCTCGACATCGAACGTGTTGCCCACGTAGATCTTCCCGCGCGCAATCGCAATCCCGTTGGCAGACCCCAGATCCGTACGTACCGTCGACACGGTGCGATCGGTCGCGATCCGGCTCAGGCCTGCAGCGACACCCAGATTACGGGTGGTGAAGAGATCACCCGTCTCCGATCTCGCCAGTCCGTTGGGCATCGCCAGGCCCGACGCGTACGTCGAGCGACCGCCGGTATCGAGATCGAGCGCGTCGATCGTTCCGGAAGTGGAATCGAAAAGTCCTGCGGCCGCACTGTTTCCGGTGGTGAAGTACAGGGTGTCTCCGTCCCGCACCAAGCCGCCGGGTGACTCGACGCCCGACACCAGAGTGCCCCGGTCTCCGTTCGGCGCGACGCTACGTAGAGCACCCGGTCCGATCGGCGACGTCTCGGAAACGATCATCGAGCCGCGGCCGTCGAACTCGAGATTCTCGAGCATCCCGAATCCCGACGCCACTGTGCTCACCGACCACGGAGTGCACGCACTCGACGCCTGTGCGGCCGGGGCCGCGGCGATCGACGCGCCGCAGAGCAACGCAGCGGTGAGGATCGCCCGAGACTTCATCAGGCGTCCACGTCGATGTCCAGGTTGATCGTCGTTCCGGCCTTCAAGGTCCGCCCGACCGTGCACACCTTGTCGATGGCACGCTCGACGACGGTCAGCAGGCGTTGCTGCGCCTCGGGGTCCATCGCGCTGAGGTCGACTCGAAGGATCTCGTTCAACTCGGGATAGAGCTCGTTCTCGCGGTCGGCGGTCCCCGACACCTCGACGGTGGCGGAGTAGTCGTCACCGAGTCGACGAGAGAGCGGGACGTCGGAGCTCATGCCCGTGCACGCCGCGAGGGCGATCTTGAGCAGCTCCCCCGGAGTGAAAACGCCCTCGACCGACTCGGAACCGATGAGCACCTCGGCTCCCCGCGAACTGCGACCGGTGTATCGACGTGTGCCTGTGCGCTCGACCCAGAGGTTGGTCGGCGTGCTCTGTTCTGCCATGACCGAAATACTAGGCGGGCGGTTCAGGAGTGAAGCCTGCGGAATGGGGTCAGGTCCGGAGGTGTCGCGGCCGCGGCTGGCAGGTGGGGCAGCTGAACGAGGAGCGGTTCATGAATTTTTCGCGCCGGATCGGTGCGCCGCACCTCGAACAGGGCAGTCCTTCCTGCCCGTAGGCATCGAGCGACCTGTCGAAGTAGCCGGACTGCCCGTTGACGTTGACGTACAGCGCATCGAAGGAGGTTCCGCCTTGAGCGAGGGCCTCCCCCATCACCGCGTGGACCCCGGTCAGCAGACGCCGCAGCGCGGGACGCGTCAGTGTTTCTGCGATTCGATTGCCGTGAATCTTCGCGCGCCACAACGCTTCGTCTGCGTATATGTTGCCGACACCGGACAGCACGGTCTGGTCGAGCAGTGCCCGCTTGATCTCGGTGTGCTTGCCGCGCAACACGTTCACCACCGATTCGGCATCGAACAGTGGGTCGATAGGATCGCGGGCGATGTGCGCGACCGGTTCGGGTACCTGGGTTCCGTTCACCGTCACGATCGGAGCGAGTGCCCAACCGCCGAAGGTCCGTTGGTCGACGAAGCGGAGGTCGCTACCGTCGTCCAGGCGAGCTCGAATTCTCAGGTGCTTCTCGTCCGGGGCAGTGGGAGGCTGCACGAGCATCTGCCCGCTCATACCCAGGTGGACGACGGTCGCGAAATCTCCGGGTTCCATCACCAGCCACAGATACTTGCCACGCCGCTGGGCCGAGGCGATGCGCTGACCCTGCAATTGGCCGATCAGATCGAGGCCGCCGAGGTCGTGTCGCCGTACGGCGCGGGGGTGCAGTACCTCCACCGAGCGCACCGTCTTGCCGACCACGTGAGATTCCAGGCCGAGCCGGACCACCTCGACCTCAGGCAGTTCGGGCATCAGGAAGAGTCGGATGCGGAGTCGGCAACGACAGGAGTCTCGTTGTCCGACAACGAGTTCCACGCCGTGCTGGCAGCCTTTTGCTCGGCTTCCTTCTTCGACCGGCCCACCCCGACGCCGCGCGGGAATCCGCCGACGAGCACAGTGGCCGTGAATTCCTTGTCGTGGTCGGGTCCGGTGGACGAGATCTCGTACGCGGGGACACCCAGTGCACGTTCCGCAGTCAACTCCTGCAGGCTGGTCTTCCAATCCAGACCCGCACCGAGCTTGGGAGCCCGATCGAGCAAGCCGGCGAACAGTGTCAGAACCACGGTGCGGGCAACATCGATTCCGTGTTGCAGGTGGATGGCACCCAGCAAGGACTCCATACCGTCGGCCAAGATGCTGGGCTTGTCGCGCCCGCCGGTCTGCTCTTCGCCCTTACCCAGCAACAGATGACGACCGAGGCCGCCGTCACCGAGATCACGAGCCACCTCGGCGAGCGCATGCATGTTGACCACACTGGCTCTGATCTTGGCCAGCTGTCCTTCGGACTTGGTGGGGTGCACCGCGTACAGGTGCTCGGTGACCGCCAAGCCGAGCACGGAGTCGCCCAAGAACTCGAGCCGTTCGTTGGTCGGCAGACCACCGTGCTCGTAGGCGAACGACCGGTGCGTCAGAGCCAGCGTCAACAAGGGTTCGGACAGAGAAACACCGATAGCGGCGAGGAGCGACTCTCGGTCGTCCCCGCCGCTGACGGCAGTGGAGCTATTGTTCTGTGGCCCGCCGTTGTGTCGGTCCACTACTTCGTTTGTCACCTGAGCGGGAATCAGACCGCTGCGACGACCTGGCGGCCCTTGTAGGTACCGCACGAAGGGCACGCGATGTGGGGCAGCGTCTTCTCGCCGCAACCACGGTTGGGGCACGTCACGAGGGTGGGCGCAGTGGTTTTCCACTGTGCACGACGCGACCTCGTGTTGGAACGCGACATTTTGCGCTTCGGGACAGCCACTTACTTCTCCTCGGCTTCGTTGTTCACAAGTTCTGTGCTCGGTTCTGGATCCACGCCAAATTTGGCTGCAAGTCCAGCCCAGCGAGGATCAATTGTATCGTGACTGTGGCCGGATTCAGCAATCGCCAGGCGAACGCCGCATTCTGGGCACAATCCCTCGCACTCGTCACTGCAGACGGGGTGGAGTGGAAGCTCCAGACCGACCGCGTCGACGATGACGGGTTCGAGATCTATCAGGTCGTCGACGATACGGTGAATCTCGTCCGCATCCGTGGTCTCCTCGGTGATGCTGTTCGGGTAAGCGAACAGCTCGGTGAGGTAGACGTCGACATTGCCAGTGACCGGGTCGAGGCAGCGCGTGCACTCACCGGCCGTGGCAGCTCGCACGGAACCGGTGACGAGAACGCCCTCGGATACCGCCTGCAACTGCAGATCGAGCGAAACCGGTACACCGGCTTCGATGGCGATGGCATCGAGGCCGATTCGGGAAGGAGCCGGAACCGTCCGCTCGATGGTTTTCGTCGACCCGGGTCGACGACCGAGGTTGAGAATGTCCAGAACGAATCCTGCGTCCAGTTCGGGACGCGTCGTTCTCTTGGGCGGGGGCACGGCTGATCTTCCTTACTGTCGGTGTGCCTACTGTCGGTAAGCAACCACACAACGATACGCATCTGCGCATACGTGAGCAAATCGTGACGGGTCAGTGCCGACTACGACGTCCCTGGTCTGCACTTCCGTAGGAGGTGTCACCGTACGGTTCGTTGCCGTAGTCCGGGACGCCCGAGCCGGTGCGCAACTGCTGCCGACCGCGACCCACCGACCGAATGGTGCCGCTGAGGAACTCCTCGAACTCTGCAAGCTTGGTGTCGACGTAGACGTCGCACTCGCTGCGCATCCGATCGGATTCGGCGTGTGCGCTGTCGATCACCCGAGCCGACTCGGCGTGGGCCGCCTGCACGACCTCCGTCTCCGAGACGAGCCGGTTCTGTTCGGCGGTGCCGTCTGCGACCGACCGCTCGTACGACGCCGTACCGGACTCGATCATCCGATCGGCCTCGGTGCGAGCGCGAACGGTCAGCGCCTCGTACTCACGCTGGCCTTCGAGAACCGTTCGCTCGGCCTCGGCTTCGGCATCGGCCACGAGCTGATCGGCATGCGCCGACGCTTCGGACACCATGCGATCGGCCTGGGCTTTGGCGTCGGCGAGAATGCGGTCCGCCGAGTCGCGTGCGTTCTCCACCGTGTCCTGAGCTTCGGCGTTCGCACTGGTGACGGTCTTCTCCGCCGTCGCCCGCGCGTCACCCACCAGCTTGTCGCGATGATCCAACACGTCCTGCGCATCGTCGAGCTCGCCGGGTATGGCGTCACGTACGTCGTCGAGCAATTCCAGGACATCGCCGCGAGGGACGACGCACCCGGCAGTCATCGGAACGCCGCGCGCCTCCTCGACAATGGCGACGAGCTCGTCGAGCGCCTCGAATACGCGGTACACCGGTTACCCCAATCGTCGAATCTGCCACCGCGAACGCATCTGCTCCGCAGACGACACCCACAGTTCTTCGCTGTTCAGTCTGCCCGCCGATACGCCGGTCTGCGCTATACCCACCCGGTGTGTCGCCCTTTCGAACTACTGGGCCATCGAACTACTGCGCCATCGAACTACTGCGCCATCGAACTACTGGGCGGCACGCTCGGCGATACGCGACATCAACCGGTCCTGCACGAACGGCGGCAACATACCGGTGACGTCTCCCCCGAACGTGGCCACCTCCTTGACCAACGAGCTCGACAGAAAACTGTGCGCCGGATTCGCAGGGAGGAACACCGTGTCCACTCCGGTCAGCGTCCGGTTCATCTGCGCCATCTGCAACTCGTAATCGAAGTCGACAGCACTCCGAAGACCCTTCACGATCGCCGAAAAGCCCTCTTGCCGTGCGTAATCGACCAGCAGGCCATACCACGAACCGACCCGAACGTTAGGCAGATGCTCGGTCGCGACCTCGAGCATCTCGATCCGCTCCTCGACGCTGAACATGCCCTTCTTGCTCTTGTTCACCATCACCGTCACCACCACCTCGTCGAAGGCGGCCGCCGCGCGCTCGAAGATATCCAGGTGACCGATGGTCACCGGGTCGAAGGATCCAGGACACAGTGCGCCAGTCATGCCCGCGAACCTATCAGCTGAGACAGCTCATTCCGCCGGCTCCACTCCTGACCCAACCCGGTCATTCCGCAGGCTCCACTCCTGACCACTTCGGTCATTCCGCAGGCTCCACTCCTGACCACTTCGGTCATTCCGCAGGCTCCACTCCTGACCGGATTGCGATCTCGATTCGGCTCTCGCCGTACTTCTTCGACTTCTCCGGCACGAGCCCGGTCGGCCATACGGTCTCGGGCGAACGCGACGACCGTTCGAGCACGACCACCGCGTCGACCGAGAGCCATCCCCCGCTCACGAGCCGCTCGAGGAGACCGGCCACGGCGGTATCCGTGACGGCGTACGGCGGATCTGCCAACACCAGGTCGTAGGCCGCGTCGGCGGTGCCGGCCAGGACCGAGGCCACCGGCGCGCACTTGACCGAAGCTCCGGTCAGGCCGACCGATTCGATGTTCTTGCGCACTACCGCGGCCGCCCGTGCGTCGGATTCGACCAGTACTGCCGACGCGGCCCCACGTGAGAGCGCTTCGAGTCCGAGCGCACCCGACCCTGCGAACAGATCCAACACCGCGGCCCCGTCGAGCTCCATCCGACTTTCGAGCGCACTGAACAGTGCCTCTCTAACCCGCTCCGACGTGGGCCGGGTGCCTTGGCCAGGGACCGCCAATCGGCGACCCCCGGCAACGCCCGCGACGATCCGGGTCATTCGCTCCCGGCCTCTTCGCCCGTCGACCCCCCACCGATGACGACGAGCAGATCGCCGCCCTCCACCTGCTGAACGCCCGAGATCGCCAGACGAGTGACCGAGCCTCCCCGCGGTGCGGTGATCGCTGCCTCCATCTTCATCGCTTCGATCGTGGCAATGGTGTCGCCGGCCGAGATCTTCTGGCCCTCCTCGACCGCCAGGGTGACCACCCCGGCGAACGGAGCCGGAATGTGTCCGGAGTTGGAGCGGTCTGCCTTCTCGACCGTGGGTGCTTCGCTCGCGATGGACCGATCGCGCACCGACACCGGACGTAGCTGCCCATTGAGGATGCACATGACGGTGCGCATACCGCGTTCGTCCGGGTCGGAGATCGCTTCGAGTCCGATGAGCAGTTCGACGCCCTTCTCGAGCGTGACTCGATGCTCCTCGCCCTGACGCAGACCGTAGAAGAACTGGTTGGCCGACAATCGGGTCGTGTCGCCGTACTTCTCTCGATGAGCTTCGAGTTCCGCTGTCGGGCCGGGGAAGAGCAACCGATTGAGAGTGGTACGGCGTTGCGCCGACGTCCCGTCGAGGTTCTTCTCGTCTTCGTCGGTCAGCGGCGTCACCGGCTTGCCCGCACCTCGGCCTTCGAGCGCCTTGGTGCGCAGCGGCTCGGGCCAGCCGCCGGCGGGGGTTCCGAGGTCGCCGCGTAGGAACCCGACAACGGAATCGGGGATGTCGTACCGGCTGGGGTCCTCGGCGAATTCCTCGGCGGACGCATTCGCACCCACGAGCGCAAGAGCCAGATCGCCGACGACCTTCGAGCTCGGCGTCACCTTGGTCAATCGACCCAACATGCGGTCGGCCGCAGCGTAATTGGCTTCGACCGTCTCGAAGCGATCACCGAGACCGAGCGAAATGGCCTGTTGGCGTAGGTTCGACAGCTGGCCGCCCGGAATCTCGTGGGTGTACACGCGACCGGTCGGTGCCGGCAGCCCGGACTCGAAGGGCGCATACACCTTTCGCACGGCCTCCCAGTACGGCTCGAGATCGCAGACGGCCTGCAGGTCGAGACCGGTGTCGCGCTCGGTGTGCGCGGCCGCGGCGACGATCGCCGACAGCGCGGGCTGACTGGTGGTTCCTGCCATCGCAGCACAGGCACCGTCGACCGCGTCGGCTCCGGCTTCCCAGGCAGCGAGATAGGTAGCGAGCTGTCCGCCGGGAGTGTCGTGGGTGTGCACGTGCACCGGCAGATCGAAGTTGGACCGCAACGCCGTCACCAGCTTCTTGGCCGCGGGGGCACGCAACAGACCCGCCATGTCCTTGATGGCCAGCACGTGCGCGCCGGCATCGACGATCTGCTCGGCCAACTTCAGGTAGTAGTCGAGCGTGTACAGGTTCTCGTTCGGATTGGACAGGTCGCCGGTGTAACTCAGTGCCACTTCTGCGATGGCCGTACCGGTTTCGCGCACTGCATCGATCGCCGGACGCATCTGATCGACGTTGTTGAGCGCATCGAAGATACGGAAGATGTCGATTCCGGTGTCGGTGGCCTCGGCGACGAAGCTACGGGTGACCTTCTCCGGGTACGGGGTGTATCCGACGGTGTTCCTGCCGCGCAGCAACATCTGAATCGCGATGTTGGGCACGGCTTCTCGCAAGCTCGCCAACCGCTCCCACGGATCCTCGTGCAGGAAGCGCAACGCCACGTCGTACGTCGCCCCTCCCCAGGCCTCGATCGAGAGTAACTGCGGCGTCGTTCGCGCCACGTACGGCGCTACGCCGAGCAGACCACTGGTGCGCACACGCGTTGCCAACAACGACTGATGGGCATCACGGAACGTGGTGTCGGTGACACCGAGCGCCTTCTGATTGCGCAGATCGCGGGCGAACCCCTCCGGCCCGAGCGCCAGCAGCCGTTGCCGGGAGCCGTCGGGAATGGGAGCCGAGAAGTCTATGTCGGGCAGCTTGTCGTGCGGGTACACCGGCGAGGGACGTTCCCCGTGCGGCTTGTTGACCGTCACGTCGGCCAGGTAGGTGAGGATCTTGGTGCCACGGTCACCCGAGGAACGCGACGTCAGCAGTTCCGGACGTTCCTCGATGAAGGAGGTGGTGACGCGTCCTGCGGTGAAATCGGGGTCGACCAGAACCGCCTGCAGGAACGGGATGTTCGTCGCGACACCGCGAATTCTGAACTCCGCCACCGCACGTCGAGCGCGCGCCACGGCAGTGTCGAAGTCGCGGCCACGACAGGTAAGCTTGACGAGCATCGAGTCGAAGTAGGCACCGACCTCGGCACCCAACGTCGTGCCGCCGTCGAGGCGCACGCCGGCACCGCCCGGGGTGCGGTAAGCAGTGATGCGGCCGACGTCGGGCCGGAATCCGTTGGCGGGATCCTCCGTGGTGATGCGGCATTGCAACGCTGCACCGCGCAACACGATGTTTTCCTGCTGCAATCCCAGGTCCGCCAACGTCTCACCGGAGGCGATACGCAACTGCGACTGCACCAGGTCCACATCGGTCACCTCTTCGGTGACGGTGTGCTCCACCTGAATTCGCGGATTCATCTCGATGAAGACGTGATTGCCGCGGGTGTCGAGAAGGAACTCGACGGTACCGGCGCAGGAATAGCCGATCTGCTTGGCGAACGCCACGGCGTCGGCGCAGATCTTCTCGCGTAATTCCTGAGGAAGGTTGGGTGCCGGGGCCAGCTCGATCACCTTCTGGTGTCGACGCTGCACACTGCAATCGCGCTCGAAGAGATGGACGACGTTGCCTTGGCCGTCGGCAAGGATCTGTACCTCGATATGACGGGGGTCGATCACTGCCTGCTCGAGGAACACGGTCGCATCGCCGAACGCCGACTCCGCTTCGCGCGCAGCAGCTTCGATGGACTCGCGTAGTTGCTCGGGCTCGGCCACGCGGCGCATTCCGCGACCACCGCCACCTGCCACGGCCTTGACGAACAGCGGGAAAGTCATCGATTCCGATGCCGCGACCAATTCGTCGATATCGGACGACGGTTCCGACGACGCCAACACCGGTAGTCCCGCGGCCTTCGCAGCGGCGATCGCACGCGCCTTGTTACCGGTCAGCTCGAGGACATCGGCGGAGGGCCCGACGAACGTGATGCCCGCCTCCACACACGCGGCGGCGAGATCCGGGTTCTCGGAAAGGAATCCGTAGCCGGGGTACACAGCATCGGCACCGCTGCGCTTGGCGGCGGCGACGATCTCGTCGACCGAGAGATACGCCCGAACGGGATGGCCCTTCTCCCCGATCTGATAAGCCTCGTCGGCCTTCGTTCGGTGCACCGAGTTTCGATCCTCGAACGGGAACACCGCCACCGTCGAGGCACCGAGTTCGTAGGACGCACGGAAGGCGCGGATAGCGATCTCGCCGCGGTTGGCAACCAAAACTTTGGAGAACATTGGCTCAACTTACCCGGCAGACACAGCCCCGGAGGCGTACTGATCTCACGATGCGGGAACTTTTGTTCAATTTCGGCTACTGAAACGGTGCAGTGCGGACTGCGACGGGGTCAGGACTTGTCGAGGTAGTCGATTCTGTCGGATCGCCACGCCGAACGCATCATCGACGCGATGCCGGGATTGTCGGCCAGAGACGGGTCCCGCGCGAACAACGACCGGGCACAATCCTGGGCGTCGGAAATGATGTCCTCGTCGTCGATGAACGAGAGCAACCGAAGTCCGGTCACCGTGCCCGACTGCGCGGCTCCCAACACGTCACCTTCTCGGCGGGTCGCCAGGTCCAGTTTGGCGAGCTCGAACCCGTCGTTGGTGGCGGCCACAGCCTCGAGCCGAGCGAACGAGCCACCGCCCGGGCTGAGCCAGCTGATCATGATGCACAGCCCCTGATGCCCGCCGCGGCCGATTCGCCCACGCAGCTGGTGGAGCTGGCTGACGCCGAAGCGGTCGGCATCCATGATCACCATGACCGTGGCATTGGGTACATCCACGCCCACCTCGACCACCGTCGTGCAGACGAGCACGTCGATCTCACCCGCGTTGAATTCCGACATGGTGATGTCCTTGTCGTCACCGGACAGTCGACCGTGCAGCAGCCCCACACGCAGATCGGCCATCGGCCCGGCGGAGAGCGTCTCGTAGAGATCCACGGCAGCCGTCGTCTCCGGCCCGTCCTCCACTTTCGGCGCAGCCTTCTTCGCCGCTCCGCTCTTCTTGCCCGTGTCCGCATCCTCGCCGTCACCGATACGAGAACAGACCACGTAGGCCTGTCGGCCGGCCGCGACCTCCTCGTGAATCCGTTGCCAGGCTCGATCCACCCATCCGGGTTTGGATCTGGCCGGGACGACGTTGCTGACGATCGGCGACCTGCCGCGCGGAAGCTCCGTCAGTACCGACGTCTCCAGGTCCCCCAGTGTCGACATCGCGATCGTGCGCGGAATCGGTGTCGCCGTCATCACGAGGAGATGCGGGCTGGTGTTTCCACGAGCCTTCGCGCGCAAGGCATCTCGCTGCTCCACACCGAATCTGTGCTGCTCGTCCACGACGACCATCGCGAGGTCGAGAAACTCGACCCGATCCTCGATGAGAGCGTGGGTGCCGATGACGATCCCGGCATCACCTGTCACGGCATCGAGCAGGGCCGATCGCTTTGCCGCAGTGGACATCGACCCCGTCAGCAGAGCCACCTTGGTGGCCAGCTCGTGCGATCCCAGCTCGCCACCGGCGGCCAGCGTGCCGAGCATCGATCGAATCGATCGCGCATGTTGGGAGGCAAGCACTTCCGTCGGTGCCAACAGTGCGCACTGGTGTCCGGCGTCGATCACCTGCAGCATGGCACGCAACGCGACGATGGTCTTACCAGAGCCGACCTCGCCCTGCAACAGACGCGACATCGGATGCGGACCCGACAGGTCGTTGGCGATCTCCGCAGCAACCTGGTGCTGACCGACCGTCAACTCGAACGGCAGCCGGCGATCGAACTCCGCCGCGATGCCGTCGGTGATCGGTGGGCACCGCGCGGCTACCCGGTCGGACGCGTCGCGTCGTCGGTCCGCGAGTACCAATTGAACAGCCAATGCCTCGTCGAACTTCAATCGTTCCCGGGCCGCGTCCTTGTCCGCCGCAGTATCGGGAAAGTGGACCGAACGCAGCGCGGCGTCTATGTCGATGAGGCCACGCTCGCGGCGCACCGATTCCGGGAGCGGATCGACCACGTCGTCCAGCTGGTCGAGTACCTGCCGGACGCAACGCATGAATGTCCAGCTCTCGACATCTTTCGCCGCGGGATAGATAGGTACGAAGGCGCGGTCGAACACCGACATGTCGACGGCTCCGGACGAATCGACCGAGCCACGCGCCAGGCCGGCCAGCGTGCCACCGCCGACGATGCGACCCGCGGGGACGATGGCCCCGTCGTTGTCGTCGCCCCCGAGGATCACGTAACTGGGGTGGGTGAGGTTCCACCGCCGACCGAAATACTTGACCTTGCCCGAGAACATGCCCCGCCGCCCGGGCACGACCACGTGCTTGAGCTTGTGCGGGCTGAAGAACGTGGCTTCGATCCGCTGCCCGTCGGCCGAAAGGGTGACGGCAAGGAATTGACCGTTGCGGTTCTTCATCGAACGCAGGGTGGCCGATTCCACGGTGGCGACGATGGTGATGTGTTCCCCCTCGGGGGGTTCCTTCTCGCCGAGCTCGGAACCGTGCGTCATGTAGCGGTGCGGGTAGTGCCGCAGCAGGTCTTCGACGGTATGGATGCCGAACACCTCGGCCAGCGGTGCCGCAGCCGCCGCTCCGAGGACATCGTCGAGCCGATCCGCCAGCGTTGCCATTGTTCCGAGATTCCCTATTCCACTCCGAATTGCACGAGATCCCCGGGCTGCCCGCCCGGGTAGACCACCACGTCGACGCCGGGATGCGCACCCGCCACATAGTCGGCGAGCCGACCTCCGAGATCCGCGGGAGCCAGCGCCCCGAGCAACACCGTCACCATCTCACCGCCGGTGGCCAACAGCTGGTCCAGCAGTCTGCATCCGGCATCGAGCGGATGCTCGGCAACGATCACCACTTCCTGCCCGGCCAGACCGAGACAGTCACCCGGCTCGCACATGCCGACCCAGGTCAGCGAGCGTTGCTCGGCGATGCGCAACGAACCCCACCTCGTCCCCGCTGCAGCATCGGACATCGCGAACGCGTCGTCGACGGCTGCTCTGGCCGCGTCGTGCACTGCGAGCGCAGCCAACCCCTGCACCATCGCCGAGCACGGCAACATCGACACGTCCTTACCGTCGGCCCTGGCCGCAGCACCGACGGCAACGAGCTCCTGAGCGGACAGCGCCCCGTTCGGCAGCACCAGAACCTCGCGGTGCTTCATGCCCACGATGGCGCGATGCAACACCGACGAATCGATGGGCTCGTCGCATCGCACCACCGTCGCACCTTCCTGTACGTAGAGAGCCGCGGCACCGTCACCGGCGACCAGGGCCAAAATATCGCGACCCACCGACATAGCCTCGGGCTCGTGCTCACCGACGTTCGCGTCGACGGCGTACTCGGCCAGTCCGAAACACGAGATGCGCACTCCTCGAATACTTCCCGCCGCGATCCCGCACTCGACGGCACCGCCCGGGTCGGTGGTGTGCACATGAGCGGAGTACGCCCCGGAGCCGTCTCCGGCAACCACGACCGAATCGCCGAGGTCCGACAGCGCTGCACGCAGCGCTGCCGCGCGGGTGTCGTCGATACCGGGGACGACGTAGAGAACCTCGTAGCCGAGCGGCCGGGACTGCGAGCGAGTCGCTGCCCCGTCGGAGGCTCCGGGTGCGTTCGAAACACCGACTTCGATCACCCGTTCGTGGTCCTGAGGACGGCGATAGCGTCGCCTCGGCGGGGTGCGGCCGGTCACGACCTCGACCAACGCGTCGAAGATCACCGACAACCCCAGCGCCCCCGCATCCACGACGCCCGCCTCTCGCAACGGTGCGAGTTGGTCCGTCGTGCGATCGAGAGCGCGAGCGGTGGCCTCGGCGATATCGACCACCAGCGTGGCCAGATCGACGTTCGCGTCGTGGGCAGCGGCCTCGTGGGCAGCAGCCTCGAGCACCGTGAGCATGGTGCCCTCGGCGGGGACACTGACCGCGCCCGCCACCAGAACTCGTGCACGCCGCAACATGGCCTGGATCGACACGGTGTCCAGCGGACCGTCGGCTGCGGCCTCACCCACGGCGCGCAGGAGTTGCGAGACGATGACCCCGGAATTTCCTCGCGCGCCCGATACGGCTCCCACCGCCAGAGCCCGTCCGATCGCACCCGCGCCCGCGGCCGGCCCGGCACTGCGCATGGACTCGACCGCAGCGCGGAACGTGAACATCAGGTTGGTGCCGGTATCGGAGTCCGGAATCGGGAAGACGTTCAGTGCGTCGATCTCGTCGCACCGAGCAGTGAGGGAATCCACACAGCGATAGGCCCACCGGCGCAGGCCCGAGGCATCGATGGATTCGAGTACGTCGACCACCTCGAGCGCCTCCCCTGCGTTCCGTCCGTACCTGCGCCCGGGCCCGACGATGTCGGCCGCGGACAGTGCCCGAAGCTTAGTCGGGCAGAATCGTCAGCGCGGCGCGCGTGAGCCGGTACACCTCGTCTGCGGTGGCGGTTTGGTGATTGGGTGGGACGCCGCTATTCTTGCAGGGTTGCCTCGAGGCGATCTTCACGCATTGCAATCCTTGCATCTGCTCGTAGTTCGTTTCGATGTCTTCGACCACATGTAACGCTCAACATCTAACAAGGAGTTCGCGACTATGGCTGCCGTCTGCGACGTATGCGCCAAGGGGCCCGGCTTCGGTAAGTCGGTCTCGCACTCGCACCGACGGACCAACCGTCGTTGGAACCCGAACATTCAGACCGTTCACGCTCAGGTTGCGCCTGGCAACTCCAAGCGCATGAACGTGTGCACCTCCTGCTTGAAGGCAGGCAAGGTGGTTCGGGGCTGATTTCGGCCCCGCTCTTCGATTTCCTCCACGGCCTCGACCGCGTGCGAGAACTGTGCCCCGCATCCACTCGGATGCGGGGCACAGTTGTCTGTCGATGATCCTGCGCATTCGGGCAAACAGTTGGACGTCCGATAGAGTGCCGAACGTGACTCATTCGGACAGCGAAAGCTCGAGCAAGGTCAGCATCAAAGACGGAGTGCTGCACATCGTCGTCGCCACCGAAGCGGGCGGTTCCTCTCTCGACCTGGACGGCATCACCTCGGGAACGCAGGCACTGCACGAGGTGAACACCGGTGCCACATCTGTAGGAAGCGTCCTGCTCATCGGCCGCGGGCCGAACTTCTGCGCCGGCGGCAACGTACGGGACTTCGCCGGTGCCGACGATCGCGGTGCCTTCGTCGGCTCGGTTGCCGATGCGTTCCACGCCTTCGTTCGCGAACTGGCAGCAGTGACGGTTCCCATCGTCGCTGGTGTACACGGCTGGGCGGCCGGCGCCGGCATGAGCCTGGTGTGTCTCACCGATATCGCCATCGGCGGACCGTCGACCAAGCTTCGACCGGCCTACCCCGCCATCGGGTTCACGCCGGACGGTGGCATGTCCTGGACCCTGCCCCGCATCGTCGGATCCGGCCACGCAATGGACATCCTGTTGAACGATTCGATTCTCAACGGTGAGGATGCGGTGCGTCTCGGAATCCTCAGCCGCCTCGTGGGCGACGACTTCGTCGACAGCGAGGCCGAACGACTGGCCCGAACCCTCGCCGTCGGCCCCACCTCGGCGTATCAGGGAATCAAGAAGCTGCTCGCGGCGTACGACACCGCAACTCTGGCAGAGCAATTGGATGCCGAGGCCGCCTCGATCTCGGCGGCCGCAGTCTCACCTGCAGGAGTGGAAGGCGTCGACGCATTCGTCGAGAAGCGTCGCCCCGATTTTTCCTGAGCCGGTCACAGCAACGTCCAGTCGATCGGTTCGTCTCCGCCCTCGACCAACAATTCGTTGGCGCGACTGAAGGGCTTGGATCCGAAGAATCCCCGTGATGCGGACAGCGGTGACGGATGGGCCGACTCGATGTACGGCACCGATCCCAGCATGGGTTTCAGCGTCGCCGCGTCACGGCCCCAGAGAATCGCCACCAGGCCAGGAGCCCGGGGATCCTCGGCTCTGGCAACAAGAGCACGAATTGCCTGCTCCGTCACCGCCTCCCAGCCCTTCTTGCGATGCGACGCCGCTGCGGACGGCTCGACCGTGAGCACTCGGTTGAGCAGCATCACACCCTGCTCCGCCCACGGCGTGAGATCACCGTTGCTGGGCGTCGGCAGACCGAGATCGTCCGAATATTCCTTGAAGATGTTGGCCAGACTGCGTGGAACGGGACGCACGTCGGGGGCGACCGAAAAGCTCAGCCCCACTGCATGACCCGGGGTCGGGTACGGGTCCTGGCCCACGATCAGCACCCGAACCCGGTCGAACGGGTACCGAAAAGCACGCAGAACGTTCTCACCGGCAGGGAGGTAGTGCTTTCCGGCGGCGAGCTCGGCTCGCAGAAAGTCGCCCATCGCAGCAACATTCGTCTCGACCGGAGCCAAGGCACGGGCCCAACCCGGATCTACGCTCTCGGCGAGCGGGCGGGCCGTCACCGGTCGATCCGGCGCAGCGCGTCGCGGTAGTACGCGGCGTTCGCGGAGTACATCTGCACGTTGATGTCCACGTGCCCCTCCGGAACCTCGAAGCCCTCACGGATTTTCGCGGGAACACCGAGCGCCATGCTGCGTTCGGGAACGACGAACTTGAACGGCACCACCGCACCCGCACCCACGATGGAACCGGCCCCGATCCTCGAGCCGTTGAGCACCACGGAACCCGATGCAATGAGGCAGTTGTCGCCGATGGTCGCACCCTCGACATGCGCGTTGTGACCGAGAACGCATCCGGCACCGATCACGGTCGCGTCGATGGGGGTGCAGTGGATGACGGTCCCGTCCTGGATGTTGGTGCCCGCACCGACGGAGATCGTGCCGTAATCGGCTCGGAGCACGGCCGTCGGCCACACCGACGATCCCGCCGCCAAGGTCACCGCTCCGATGACGACTGCATCGGGATGGACATAGGCGTCCGGGTGAATATCGGGTTCGCGGTCGCCGAGCGCGTAGATAGCCATCCTTGCAACTTAGCCGACTCCATGGACCCGGTCGGAGCTCACTCTCGGTCGAAGCTCGACCAACCGGATCTGCCCACGCGGTGGTGCCCGGCGACAGTGACGCCACCGTCGGTTGCATTCGACGCCGGCTCGACGCGGCCGATCACGATCCACCCCGTCGGAACGGTAGCGAGGCCGGGGAACGTGCCGACGAGAGCATGATCCTCGCCGCCGGTGAGTACCCACTCGAGGGGATCTGCCCCCAACAGCTCTGCAGCCGAACGGACTTCGTCGGCGATCGGAAGACGCTCCGGTTCCAGAACCATCGATACGCCGGATGCGTCGGCGATATGCCCCAGGTCGGCCGACAACCCGTCGGACACATCGGTGAGTGATGTCGCGCCTGCCTCGGCGGCCTCGATTCCGGCACGGTACGGCGGGGCGGGCACGCGGTGTGCATCGAGAACCGCGTCGTGCCCGGAGCGATCGCCGCCTGCGAGCAACAGAGCGAGTCCGGCCGCGGACCACCCGAGCCGCCCCGCGAACGCGATCACATCACCGACCTGCGCACCCGATCGCAGTACGGGAGCCCTGCCCTGTAGGTCACCGAGCGCAGTGATCGAGATCACCAGCTGATCCGATTGCACCACATCACCGCCGACGATCGCCGAACCCGCAGCCGACGCCTCGCGCCACATGCCCTCGTTCAGACCGTCCGTCACGCTCACCGGTGTGTCCGCCGGGCAGCCGAGAGCAACCAGGAATGCCGAGCACTGCCCACCCATCGCGGCGATGTCTGCCCCGTTCTGCGCGATCGCCTTCCGGCCGATCTCCACTGGAGTCGACCAATCGAGCCGAAAGTGCCTGCCGTGCACCAACATATCTGTCGTGGCGGCCACCCTGCCGTCGGATGCACTGACGACGGCAGCGTCGTCGCCGGGGCCGACGATGGTCGACGTCGGTTGCACTCGATCGGCGACGGCCCGGGCGATGACGTCGAACTCGCCGATCTGGGCCACCGTCGGTTCGGCGGCGGTGGTCCCCGAAGGGCCGGTGTCGTCGATGATGTTCCTCCCTCAGAGCGCAATTCGGACGTCGGTCTCCCGCGAAACCGGCACCGCGCCTGCGGTACCTTTAGCGGTGCCCGGGCCCGGTCCGGCGCAGCCGGTTTCGTGCTGTGAGTACGCAACCGACTCAACGTACAGTCGACTCAACTTACAGTCGATCGTCCCAGCAAGGAAAGGGACCACCGATGGTGCAAGCCTTCGTTCTCGTTCAGACCGAAGTCGGCCGTGCCACGACCGTTGCGCGGCAGATCGAGTCGGTCGACGGCGTCGTATCCGCAGAAGCTGTGGTCGGACCCTACGACGTCATCGTCAGGGCCGACGGCGCATCCGACACCGAGATCGCGGACATCGTCTCCCGAATTCAGAAGGTCGATGCCATCACGCGCACCCTCACCTGTCCCGTCGCCCCGCAGTCGACCTCGACGGTTCGGTAGCGCATGAATTCTGCCGACCAGGACCACGACCACAACCACGACAAAGACAACGGCGACGACGCCGGCACCCGGTCCGAGAATGCAGCAGCGGCCGACGAGACCCGCGAGCAGCGCCACCCTGCGGTCATAGCCACCGCGATCGCCCTGCCGGTCGCGTTGGTGGTGGGAGTTCTCGTGGCCGCGATAGCGGTGAACAGCTCCCCCGCCCACGATCCGGTAGCGCTGGGGCCGGTCGACGCACCCGACGCCGCGAGCGCACAGTGCTCGACCCTCCTCGATGCGCTGCCCGACGAGCTGGGCGACTACAGCCGCGCCGACCTGGCCGACCCGGCACCTGTCGGAGTCCGAGCCTGGGTATCGGCCGAGGAGAACGCCGAGCCGGTCGTGCTTCGCTGCGGGCTGCCTCGCCCTATCGGATTCGATGTGGCTGCACCACTTCAGGTGATCGACGGCGTCCAGTGGTTCGAGGTGTCCGGCGAGAACGACGGCATCGACGCCAGCACGTGGTTCGTCGTCGATCGGGGCACGTACATCGCTCTCACCATTCCCGGCGACTCCGGCCCGACACCTCTGCAGGATGCCTCGTCAGCAGTGTCGGCAGCACTACCCCAGCAGCCCCTCGACCCGGCACCGTTGCAGTAGCGCCGGGTCAGCGCAGGCCGGTACCGCGTGCGAGAGCGGTGTCGATCAGGGTGCTGATCAGGGTCGAGTAGTCGATTCCGCTCTCGGCCCACATCTTGGGGTACATCGAGATCGACGTGAATCCGGGCATCGTGTTGATCTCGTTGATCACCGCGCCTTGCTCGGTGACGAAGAAGTCGACCCGCGCTAATCCTTGGCAGTCCAGTGCGCGGAAGGCCGAGACTGCGAGTTCGCGAATACGATCGCTGATGTCGTCGTCGAGTGCGGCAGGAATGTCGAATTCGCTGACATCGTCGAGGTACTTGGTGTCGAAGTCGTAGAAGGCGTGATCGTCGCTGTCCGCGTCGGGGAGCCGGATCTCGGCGATCGCGCTGGCGCGCACGCTGCCGTCGGGGAATTCGAGTACGCCGCATTCGACCTCGCGGCCGTGGATCATTCCTTCGACGATCACCTTGGGGTCGTGCTCGCGGGCAACGCCGATCGCCGACTGCAGGTGATCCCACGAGGTGATGCGCGAGATTCCGATCGACGATCCGCCTCGCGCGGGCTTGACGAAGGCAGGGAGACCGATGTGGTCGCGTTCGGCTTCGGTCAGGTCATCGGTGCCGCGTCGCAGCACGACCTGCCTGCCGATCGGTAGTCCGTCGGCTCCCAGAAGCTTCTTGGTGAACTCCTTGTCCATGCCTGCGGCACTGGCCAACACTCCGGGACCCACGTACGGGACACCGGCGAGTTCGAGCATTCCCTGCAGGGTGCCGTCCTCGCCGTACGGCCCGTGCAGCACCGGAAACACGACGTCGACCGCAGCCAGGACCTGTCCGGCGTCGCCCTCACCGAGAGCGATCAGCGCGCCTGCGCGTCCCGGATCGGTGCTCAGCGCGAGTGCGGCACCGGACTTGTCCACCGTCGGCAGTACTCGATCCCGAATCGTCAGCGCATCCGGATCACTGGAGCCGAGCACCCAGGCACCGTCGGGGGTGATCCCCACCGGGACAACCTCGTAGGTATCGGGGTCCAGATTCGCGAGCACGCTACCCGCCGAGACACAGGACACCGCGTGCTCACTGCTGCGGCCACCGAAGACGACGGCAACTTTGATTCGGGGAGTACTCACGGTGACAAACCGTACCGCCGTCTCCCCGCGAACGCGGATTCGCCCTGTTCGTGCACACGTCGCGAACGTGACCTCACTCGGGCTTGATTCGACGCCCCAGCAGGTGGCCCACCGCGTCCGGAACCGACATTCCCCCGTGACACACACGGTGCACGGCATCGGTCAACGGCATCTCGACGTCGTAGCTCTCGGCGAGCGCGCGCACCGACGTACAGGACTTCACGCCCTCGGCCACCTGCCCGTGCGCTGCTTCCTGCGCGCTCTCGAGGGAGCCGCCCGAACCGAGCCGCTCACCGAACGTACGGTTGCGCGAGAGCGGCGACGAGCAGGTGGCGACCAGATCTCCTACACCGGCGAGCCCGGACAGCGTCGACGGTGTGGCCCCGAGCGCGACTCCGAGCCGGATGATCTCGGCCAGGCCTCGGGTCATGATCGACGCGAGGGTGTTCTCGCCGTAGCCGACTCCGCTGGCCATTCCACAGGCGAGGGCGATGACGTTCTTGCACGCGCCACCGATCTCGGCACCGATGACGTCGGAGTTGGTGTACGGCCTGAAATATCCTGTGGCGCAAGCTTTTTGAATCTCAAGGGCTCGTTGCGAGTCGGAACACGCGATGACCGTCGCGGCCGGCTGCCCCTCGGCGATCGGGCGCGCCAGATTCGGCCCGGACAGGCAGGCCACCCGGCTGGGATCGGCCCCGGTCACCTGTGAAATCACCTGACTCATGCGCATGAGCGTTCCGGTCTCTATGCCCTTGGCCAGAGACAGCAGTGTCGCGTGCGGTGCGATCGCATCCGTCCACTCCCCCAGATTCGCGCGCAGACTCTGCGACGGCACCGCGAGCACCACGATGTCCGCGCCGTCGAGGGCGGTCGCCGGATCGCTCGTGGCGCGGATCGACGACGGCAGTTCGATTCCGGGGAGGTAGTCCGCGTTCTCGTGCCGTTCGCTGATCGAGGCAGCGAGTTCCTCTCGGCGCGCCCACATGGTGACATCGGTTCCGGCATCGGCCAACACTTTGGCGAATGCGGTACCCCACGACCCGGACCCCAGTACCGCTGCTCTGCTCATGCCGCCAACCTCTCACCTGCTCGCCGATGCCCTGCCTACGCGCGCATCACCCTAACGCGCAGACCTGCCCGGGCGGTCGGAGTCGGCAGACATCGGTGACGCTGGCAGGATCGAACACCATGGGCGCAATTCGAAGCAGCGACGACGACCGCGAGAGTCGGCCGTCCGATGCGCTGCGCCGCGCGGTCGGAGTCGTCATCGCGGTCAAGGACCTGACAGCGGCGAAGTCCCGTCTGGCGTCCGAGTTCTCCGGGGCCGACCGGACCCGATTGGTGCTCGCCATGTTCGTCGACACGGTCACCGCGGCCGGTTCGGTGTCGGTGGTCGATTCGGTCACCGTCGTCACACCCGATCCGGTCGTCGCCGACACCGCGCGACAAATCGGTGCCCGGGTGCTGGACGAACCGTCGGCTTCCGGCGCACGAGATCCCGAAGCCCGTCTCAATGCCGCATTCTCCGCTGCTGCGGCCGCACTGCGAGTCGATCACGCACCACGCGATCGCCACGGGAACCCCGGCGCGGCCCCGGCCGATCGGGTCGACATCGTTGCGCTGCAAGCGGATCTGCCTGCGCTGCGTCCCGCCGAACTCGCGCAGGCGTATGCGACGGCAATCTCCGGCGGCAGGTCGGTCGTGGTCGACCATCACGGCACCGGAACCGCAGCGCTGATCCTGAAGAATTCTGCCGACGAGCTCGCGCCGCTGTTCGGATCGGATTCCGCACGCCGCCACACCTTGTCGGGAGCGCGACCACTGGACGGCACGTGGCCGGGACTTCGACTCGACGTCGACACCGTCGACGACGTACGTCGGGCTCATCGACTCGGGGTCGGGCCGGAGACGACAGCCGTACTCCGCTCACTCGGTTGGAGCGACGAGGAATCCGCAACCACCGCGTGATTCGGTGAACGTGCGAACAAGTTCGGTCATCGGAGTTTCACCGACGGCGGGTATGGGGGATGATCGTGCTGTGAGCACAGACGACGCGCAGCCAGCGACCGAAGATCCGGCGATCGAGACCGCGGAGAGCAACGGTGCGGACAGCAACGGTGCGGAGCCGGTGTGGAGTGCCCCGGTGACCGCAACGATGCCGAGCATTCCCTCCGCCCTTCCTGCCGCCACTCCGGAATCGGTGGATGCTGCCATGGTGCTTCCCGAAAATCGGTACCTGAACCGGGAATTGAGCTGGCTGGATTTCAACTCCCGCGTTCTCGCGCTCGCAGAGGACTCGTCCCTGCCGCTACTCGAGCGTGCCAAGTTCCTGGCCATCTACGCGTCCAATCTGGACGAGTTCTACATGGTTCGTGTCGCAGGGCTCAAACGCCGCGACGAGACCGGACTGTCGGTTCGATCGGCCGATGGCATGACCCCGCGTGAGCAGCTCGCGGTCATCGGGCAGCGCACTCAGGAGCTCGCTCTCAAACACGCCCGAGTACTGCTCGATTCGATCCTGCCCGAGCTCACGGCCGAGGGCATCGCAATCATCCGGTGGTCCGATCTCGACAGCGACGAGCGTGCGCGTCTGTCCGACTATTTCACCGAACAGGTCTTCCCGGTTCTCACCCCGCTGGCAGTGGACCCGGCGCACCCCTTCCCGTACATCAGCGGCCTGAGCCTGAATCTCGCTGTGACGGTGAAGGATTACTCCACGACCGGCGAGCACTTCGCCCGCGTGAAGGTACCCGACAACGTCGACCGATTCGTGCGCGTCAAGCGCGGTGAGGGGAGCCATCGCATCGACGCCTTCCTGTCGATGGAGGAATTGATCTCGGCGCACCTCGACGTGTTGTTCCCCGGCATGGAGGTGGTCGAGAGCCACGCGTTCCGCATTACTCGCAACGCCGATTTCGAGGTCGAAGAGGACCGCGACGAGGATCTCCTGCAGGCACTCGAACGAGAGCTGGCGCGTAGGCGTTTCGGTTCTCCCGTCCGCCTCGAGATCGCCGACGACATGACCGAGCACATGCTCGAACTGTTGCTACGCGAACTCGACGTCGATCCGGGCGACGTCATTCAGGTTCCCGGTCTGCTCGATCTGTCGTGCCTGTGGCAGGTCTACAGCGTCGACCGCCCCAATCTCAAGGACGCTCCCTTCGTCCCGGCAACACATCCCGCGTTCGGTGAGCGCGAAACCCCGAAGAGCGTGTTCTCGACGCTGCGCGACGGCGACGTTCTGGTGCATCACCCGTACGACTCGTTCTCCACCAGCGTGCAGCGCTTCATCGAACAAGCTGCGGCCGATCCGCAGGTCCTCGCGATCAAGCAAACTCTGTACCGCACCTCGGGTGACTCGCCGATCGTCAACGCACTCGTCGACGCGGCCGGGGCCGGCAAGCAGGTGGTCGCCCTCGTCGAGATCAAGGCACGATTCGACGAGCAGGCGAACATCGAGTGGGCACGCAAGCTCGAAAAAGCCGGGGTGCACGTGGTCTACGGCCTCGTCGGGTTGAAGACTCACTGCAAGACCTGCCTCGTCGTCCGCCGAGAAGGATCGGTCATCCGCCGGTACTGCCATATCGGCACGGGCAACTACAACCCGAAGACGGCGCGTATCTACGAGGACGTCGGATTGCTCACGTCGTCGCCCGAAATCGGTGCGGACCTCACCGACCTGTTCAACTCGCTCACCGGATACTCGCGAAAGTCCAAGTACCGCAATCTCCTCGTGGCCCCGTACGGCGTGCGACGCGGCATCGTCGAGCGCATCGAAGCAGAAGTCGAGCACCTCAAGGCGGGCCGCGCAGCCGGAATTCGCCTCAAGGCCAACGCTCTTGTCGACGAGCAGGTGATCGACGCTCTCTACCGCGCATCGGTCGCCGGGGTCCCCGTCAAGGTGGTCGTACGCGGGATCTGCGCGCTCAAGCCGGGCGTACCGGGCCTGTCGGAGAACATCGAAGTTCGGTCCATTCTCGGTAGGTTCCTCGAACACTCACGGGTTCTGCATTTCCAGGGTGCCGACGAATTCTGGATCGGCAGCGCCGACATGATGCACCGAAACCTCGACCGGCGAGTGGAAGTGATGGCCCAGGTCAAGGATCCGAAGCTGACCAAGCAACTCGGTGACATCTTCGACTCGGCCCTCGACCCCACCACCCGCTGCTGGGAACTGGGGCCGGACGGTGGCTGGGTCGCGTCGCCTGCGCAAGGCGAAAGTGTCCGAGAACACCAGGTGGAATTGATGCGCAGCCGGAGGAATCAGGCGTCCTGATGGGCACTTCCGATGGCTCCCCCCGCGCCAACATCTTCGCGGCCGGATCGATTCTGTGGCGACGATCGCCGGAGAACGACTCGGTGGTGGAAGTAGCTCTGGTACACAGGCCGAAGTACGACGACTGGTCTTTTCCCAAGGGGAAGCTCGATCCCGGGGAGACAGCGGTCGACGCGGCTGTCCGAGAAGTCAAGGAGGAGACGGGTTTCGACTCGACTCTCGGACGGTCGCTGTCGTACGTCACCTACCCGATTCCTGGCCACCGTCGCATGAAGAAGGTGCTCTACTGGGCTGCCGAGGCAACCGGCGGAGAATTCGTCCCGAACGACGAAGTGGACGAACTCCGTTGGATCGCACCCGACAAGATCGGCGGCGAACTCTCGTATCCCATGGACCACAAGATTCTTCGACGATTCGTCGCCAAGCCGGCAGCTACGTCCACCGTGCTGCTGGTCCGGCACGGCAGTGCCGGCTCGCGGTCGCGATACAAGGGCAACGACGCCGATCGCCCCCTCGACAAGACCGGTAGACGTCAGGCCGAGGCACTCGTCTCACTATTGGGCGCGTTCGGCGGTGACTCGGTGTATGCAGCCGACCGCGTCCGGTGCGAACAGACGGTCGCGCCGTTTGCCGAATCGCTGGGCGTGCAGGTCGAACCGGAGCACCTGCTGTCCGAGGAGGGGTACGCCGAGGACCCCCGAAAGGGCCGCCACCGGGCTCGCGACATCGCCGAGACGATGGGTACACCGGTGATCTGCAGCCAAGGCAAGGTGATCCCCGATCTCATGCGATGGTGGGCCGACAAGGACGGCATCACGTTGCCTGCCAACAGGAATCGAAAAGGGAGCGTGTGGGTGCTCTCACGCCACGACGGTCGGCTCGTTGCGGCCGACCACATCGCCAGCCCGCTACCGAACCTGGTCGCCGACGACTGAGTTGCATCCGCGGATCACGAACACGGCAGAAGGCCCCGACCGAAATTTCGGTCGGGGCCTTCTGTGGAGTGCGAGAACGACCCGGTCCTGGATGACCGGTGCCGGTCGAGCGTTACTTCTTTGCAGCGCGCTTCGCGGGTGCCTTCTTGGCCGGAGCCTTCTTGGCGGGGGCCTTCTTGGCGACGGTCTTCTTGGCCGCTGTCTTGGCCGGAGCCTTCTTGGCAGGGGCCGTAGTGGTTGCGGCCTTGCGTGCGGTCGTCTTGGCCGGAGCCTTCTTGGCAGCAGCCGTCGTGGTCTTGCGTGCGGTTGTCTTTGCGGGAGCTGCCTTCTTGGCGGCGGTCTTTGCGGGAGCTGCCTTCTTGGCGGCAGTCTTGGCCGGAGCTGCCTTCTTGGCTGCCGCGGTGGTGGCCTTGCGGGCGGTCGTCTTCACCGCTGCCTTCTTGGCGGCGGTCTTCTTCGCTGCCGCAGTCTTCTTGGCCGGAGCTGCTGCCGAACCGCGCTTGACGGCAGGTCCGGTTGCGGGCAACTTCTGTCCACCGGCGATGACGGCCTTGAACTGCGCGCCCGGACGGAATGCCGGTACGTTGGTCGGCTTGACGCGAACGGTCTCGCCGGTGCGGGGGTTACGGGCGACACGCGCCGCGCGACGACGCTGCTCGAACACGCCGAAGCCCGTGATCGTGACACTTTCGCCGCGGTGGACCGCGCGCACGATGGTGTCGACGATGTTCTCGACAGCCTCTGTGGCGCTCCGCCTGTCAGACCCCAACTTCTCGGTCAGGGCGTCAATCAGCTCTGCCTTGTTCATGGATTTCCTCCGCTATATTGTGGCCCATCGTCGGACCGACTACTACAACGGTAAACCCCAAGTCGTCAAGAGTCTATGCGCCACGCCAATTTTCATTTCGGTGTCGCGGAATGCTTCACGGCCGCAAAGCGTGTCGGACCCCCCGTCCGTCAGCTTTTCGAAGGCTCCTCGATCCTTGCCGGAAGGGTGAGGGGTTTGTATGAAGGCCTTGACTTTTCGTACTCCGTAATGGCCTCTACCTGGCGTAATGTCAGTCCGATGTCGTCCAGACCCTCCAGCAGACGCCACCGCGTGTAGTCGTCAATCGCGAAGCGCACCACCAAGGTTCCAGCCGTGACCGTCTTGTCGACGAGGTCCACGACGAGCTCCAGACCGGGCTGTTCTTCTAAGGCTTTCCACAGCAATTCGACGTCCGATTGCTCCACCTCGGCCGCCACCAACCCGGCCTTGCCCATGTTTCCGCGGAAGATATCGGCGAATCTGGATGCGATGACGACCCTGAAACCGAAGTCCGACAGCGCCCAGACAGCGTGCTCGCGTGACGATCCCGTGCCGAAGTCCGGCCCGGCCACGAGAACCGATCCGCGGTCGTAGGGCGCGAGGTTCAAGATGAAGTTCGGATCGGACCGCCAACCGGCGAACAATCCGTCCTCGAATCCGGTGCGAGTCACGCGCTTGAGATAGACCGCCGGAATGATCTGGTCGGTGTCGACATTGGACCGCCGGAGCGGAACGCCGATGCCTTTGTGTCGAGTGAAAGCTTCCATCGAAATTTCTCCTGTGAGTTCGATCGATCCGGTCGGAGGGCTCGCTGCTACGCGAGATCCGCCGGAGAGGACAGGGTTCCGCGAACTGCAGTGGCCGCCGCAACCAGAGGCGACACGAGGTGAGTGCGACCACCCTTGCCCTGACGCCCCTCGAAATTGCGGTTGGACGTGGACGCCGAACGCTCTCCCGAGGTGAGCTGATCGGGGTTCATTCCCAGACACATCGAGCAGCCGGCCTGCCGCCACTCGGCCCCTGCTGCGGTGAAGATCTCACCGAGTCCTTCCTCTTCGGCCTGCGCGCGCACCCGCATCGACCCGGGTACCACCAGCATTCGCACGCCGTCTGCGACGCGGCGGCCCTCGAGGACGGACGCCACCGCACGCAGATCCTCGATGCGGCCGTTCGTGCAGGAGCCGACGAACACGGTGTCGACGGAGATCTCGCGGATCGGTGTACCGGCTTCGAGACCCATGTACTGCAAGGCCTTCTGGGCCGATACGCGCTCGCCCTCGTCGAGCATTGCCTCGGGATCGGGCACGGCATCTCCCAACGGAGCACCTTGACCCGGGTTCGTTCCCCAGGTGACGAACGGCGTCAGAGTGCTCGCATCGATGTGTACCTCGTTGTCGAACACCGCATCCGGGTCGGTTGCCAGTTCGTTCCAGGCGGCCACCGCCGCATCCCACTCCGCCCCCTGGGGCGCATGCGGCCGTCCCTTCAGGTATTCGTACGTGATCTCGTCGGGTGCGATCATGCCCGCGCGCGCCCCGGCCTCGATCGACATGTTGCAGATGGTCATTCGGGCTTCCATCGACAACTTGCGGATGGCCTCACCGCGATATTCGAGCACGTATCCCTGACCGCCGCCGGTGCCGATCTTGGCGATCACCGCGAGAATCAGATCCTTGCTCGTCACACCGGGAGCCAGTTCTCCGTCGACGGTGATGGCCATGGTCTTGAACGGTCGCAGAGACAGAGTCTGGGTGGCCATCACATGCTCGACCTCGCTGGTGCCGATTCCCATTGCGATCGAACCGAATGCACCGTGCGTCGAGGTGTGGCTGTCTCCGCACACGATGGTCATACCCGGCTGGGTCAGACCGAGCTGCGGGCCGATGATGTGGACGATGCCCTGATCGAGATCTCCCATCGGGTACAACCGAACTCCGAATTCCTCGCAGTTGCGGCGCAGAGTATCGACCTGGGTGCGTGAGACGAGATCGGCAATCGGCGCGAAGATGTCGGCCGTCGGGACGTTGTGGTCCTCCGTTGCGATCGTCAGGTCTGGGCGACGAAGCTCGCGGCCGGCCAAACGCAGACCGTCGAATGCCTGGGGGCTGGTGACCTCGTGTACGAGGTGCAGATCGATGTAGATCAGATCCGGCTCACGTGCACCGCCTTCTCCCCCACCGGGGACGACCACATGTTGGTCCCACACCTTCTCCGCCAGCGTCTTCGGCGCTTGTGCTACGGACGCATCGGATTTCGTCGTTTCGGACATCGCTGTCGCAGACCTCGTCTTCCCTGTCGTCGCGCCGGCGGACGGGCTGGTCCACCTCGCGTGATCGTCTCGACATCGTCCCCCGCGGCACGCTGGACTTCTCGCGGTTGTGCAATCTCAGCATCCGGGAGGCTAATATCGTTCTATGAGACAGCATAGCCTGAGCGGCGCCGTCGACAAATCGAGCGGTATCGGTGTCCTCGACAAGGCCATGGCCGTGTTGCATGCAGTGGCCGAGACACCCTGCACTCTCAACGACCTGTGTGCCCGCACAGCGCTCCCCCGCGCCACTGCGCATCGGCTCGCGGTCGGACTCGAAACCCACCGCCTCCTCGTGCGCGATTCCGACGGATTGTGGCGCACCGGTCCGGGGCTGGGGGAATTGGCGGCGAGCGCGTCGGATGCGCTGCTCGACGCCGCAGCATCGGTACTGCCTCGGCTTCGCGAAATCACCGGAGAGAGCGTGCAGATCTACCGCCGCGAGGGGACCGTTCGCGTCTGTGTCGCATCCATGGAGCCCCCGACCGGTCTCCGAGATACCGTGCTCGTCGGGGCCCGGCTACCCATGACAGCCGGCTCCGGTGCGAAAGTTCTTCTGGCGTGGGCAGATTCGCAGACTCAACGCACAGTGCTGCCGGACGCCGAATTCGGCGAACGGGTGCTGCTGGAGATCCGCAGGCGAGGGTGGGCGCAGAGCGCGGGTGAACGTGAGCCGGGGGTCGCGAGCGTCTCGGCTCCCGTTCGCGACAGCAACGACACTGTCGTGGCGGCGATCTCGGTGTCCGGCCCGATCGACCGCATCGGACGCAAGCCGGGCGCACGCTGGGCAGCAGACCTGCTCGCCGCCGCCGACGCGCTGCACAAGCGCCTCTGACCGCCGACCCGAGGCCGATCGCGCGGCACTCACCAAAAACCGGCTGAAGAGGCCGAAGAAGTGGAGTACGTTCGTCTCGAACGGCCCACCCGGCCGGTCGCCGACTGCAAGGAGTGCCCCATGTCAGAATCCGGCAGCGAAGAGTTGAAGAAGAAGTTCCGCGAGGTTCTCGAACAGAAGAACAGCAAGTCGCACAATTCCGTCGACCACAAGGACGGTGGCCCCAAGGTGAACAATGCCCACGGTCCGGCCGATCACCAGAAGATGTTCCGCCGCAAGAGCGTCTGACGCGAAGCGACACCACCGCACGACAGCAACGACGGTCACACCGAAACGACAGCACCCCCTCGATCCGGAGATCGAGGGGGTGCTGTCTTCGTAGCCCCGACGGGATTCGAACCCGCGCTACCGCCTTGAAAGGGCGGCGTCCTAGGCCGCTAGACGACGGGGCCAGGAACTTCACCTGCATTGTTGACGCTGTATCGAACACGTGACGCTGAGGTAGCTTAACTGCCTCGGCATCGGCGGCAAAATCGCCGCTCACCTGCTCGCTGGGGTACCAGGACTCGAACCTAGAATGGCGGTACCAGAAACCGCTGTGTTGCCAATTACACCATACCCCAATGGACTTGAATCGAGGTACGCATCCGATCGATGTGCACTGCGTTTCGAGCCGGGATAGAGACTATCAAAGGTCACTACCCATTCTCCAAATCGGCTGCTCAGAGCCCTGATAACCGCCCTCGACCGCCCTCGAGGCCCGCTCGGACACCATCGCGTGACCGCAGAACCCGCGCATCGTCGGCCGCAGAGCATGCAGCAGACTTCTGTGTCGTGAGCGTTCTCGAACTTCGCAGACGCCGATGAAGGTGCTGCTCGTTCCCCAGGGCAACCGGGCCGTGCTGATCCGCCTCGACGAGGACGGCTCCCCGTCCGGCGGCAGTTCCGCTGCCGAGGAGGTGACCGACGATCTGGTGGGCTCCGTGGCCGCTGTCGAGCGAGAGCACGCTCCCCGTTGGGTGTGGGAGGACACGAGCCGCATCTACCCGCGACTGCTCGACGGAGGGGTGCGGGTCCGGCGCTGCCACGATCTCGCCCTCGTCGGTGCCATTCTGGCGATGCGAACGGGGCGCACCACGACACCGTCCACACCCGCAGACCTTCGACCCGGATTGTTCGACGCCGACCCGCATGCCGATCCGGTGGCAGTGCTCGCCGACTACCGCCGTCAGAGCGAGGAGATCGGTGATGATCGGGCGCTGCAGCTGTTGGCGGCCGCCGAGTCGGCCGGAGGTCTGGCCGCGGCGGAGATGACCTTCGACGGATTGCCGTTCTCGGCCGCTGCGCATCGGCGGCACCTCGACGCGACGCTCGGTGCGAGGCCGGACGACGGATCGACTCCTCCTGCGTTGGTGAAGCTCGAGAACGAGATCTCGTCGGTGTTCGGGCGCCGCGTGAACCCCGGTTCACCCGCGGAGGTGGTCGCCGCGTTCGCCCGCGCCGGTATCGAGCTCACATCCACTCGAGCACACGTGATCCGAGACATCGACCATCCTGCGGTGCCGCTGTTGCTTCGCCACCGAGATCTGTCGAAACTGCACAGCACCAACGGGTGGACGTGGCTGGACGCGTGGGTTCGCGCAGATCGTTTCCGGCCGGTCTACGTGCCAGGGGCCGTCGTCTCCGGCCGCTGGGCGAGCCGGGGCGGTGGGGGTCTGCAGATCCCGAAACCGCTGCGCGCCAGCGTGATCGCCGACTCGGGGTACACCTTCGTCGCCGCCGACGCCGGCCAGCTCGAGCCCCGCATTCTCGCCGCGATGTCGGGTGACCCACGCATGGTCGCCGCTGCGGGAACAGCGGATCTCTACGCCCCCGTCGCGGCCGAGTCGTTCGACGGTGATCGTGCGCACGCCAAGGTCGCTGTTCTCGGAGTGCTGTACGGCGCGACGTCGGGTGAGGCTCGTGCGTTGCTGACCCGCCTACGCGCCAGATTCCCCGACGCGGTGGCGGTCGTGGAAGAGGCGGCGCGGGCCGGTGAGCGGGGCGAGGTGGTCCGGTCGTGGCTGGGCCGAGCGTGCCCTCCCCCTACGCCGCAATGGTGGTCCACCGGTGACGCCCACGCGCGTGGCCGATTCACCCGCAACTTCGTGGTGCAGGCGACCGCAGCCGAATGGGCGCTGTGCCTGTTGGCAGATCTGCGCGGGCGATTGCGGGCGAGCAGAAGTGAGTTGGTGTTCTTTCAGCACGACGAAGTAGTGGTGCACTGTCCACTCGGAGACGCACCGTGGGTGTCCGAGGCCGTTGCGGCGGCGGCAGACTCGGCTACGCGTCTGATGTTCGGCGACACGGCGGTGCTCTTCCCGATGGAGACCAGGATCGACCGCTTCTACGGTGCCCCGGCTGCCGAGCCGGAGTTCGGGCCGGAGTCCGACTGAGCGCTCGGTGGGTCCTCGAACGTCACGTCTATTTCCTCGAACGCGGTACTGCGCTGTGCTTCTGCCTGTCCGGTGTAGGTGAGTTTGTCACCTTCGGTCAGGTCGACGTCGTCGGTGAACGGGGCCAGAAGGGCCCGCGGGAACAGCCTGTCGACACGAACCACGTTGATCTCGATGCAGATCACGATCGATACCGAGGTCACGTACAGAAAGGCCAACAGCCCGAGCACGACCGCAAAGACACCGTTCGTCACCGTCGCACTCGCGGCGACGTACTTCACGTACACACCGCCGAAGGTCTGCAGCAGCTGCCACGTCAGACCGGCCGCTATGGCTCCCGGGAGTACCTGTCCGATCGACACCGCTCGCACTGTGGCGAGCCGAAACGCCACGACGAACACCCCGACGTACAGCAGCGTTCCGATCACGAACACGACGAGACCGGATTCCGGGCCGAAATATCCTGCAGCACTGAGCACATTGAGTGCGGTGATCGCCAGTACCGCCAGACCCACGGTGCTCAGCAAACCCAATCCCCGCACTCGGGCTCGAATGGGATCGGGCCGAAGATTCTTCGGTACGGCCCATGCGGTGTTCATCGCGTTCTGCAACGCAACGGACACGCCGAGTCCGCCGTAGAGCGACCCGAGGATACCCACCGTCAGACCGACAGTGCCGCCACCTATCCGTTCGGGACGCCCCAGTTCTTCCCCGATCGCCGGGATCTGACCGAGTGCAGAGTTCAGGATCTGTTGTTGCAGCTCCGGGTTGCCCATCAACACGATGCCCAGAATCACGGAGAAGAGCAGCAGCGCAGGAAAGAGCGAGACGAATGCGTAGTACGTGATCAGCGCGGCCAGGTAACCACCCTGATCGTCGACGAACTTGTAGACCACCGCAATCGGAAATCCGAGAACCGGACGCCTGCGCTGCAGTCGATCCAGTCGGTCGGCGACGCTCATGTGCGAGAGTCTCCGACCGACCTCGACGGCCGACGTCGCACCGCCGTCACGCGATAAGGGTACGTGCGGCGGTCAGACGAGCGAGTGTCCTCTCGCGGCCGAGAAGTTCCATGGACTCGTACAGCGGCGGGCTGATGTGGGAGCCGGTGACTCCCACCCGAACCGGCGCGAAGGCCTTGCGGGGCTTGAGTTCCATCTTCTCGATGAGCGCGTCCTTGAGGGCGACTTCCAGCTCGGCTGTCGACCAATCCGTCACTGCGGTCAGTGCTTCGATGGCGGCGTCGAGTACCGGCGCCGCGTCTGCGCCGAGATTCTTGGCCGCCGCCGCAGGATCGATCTCGAACTCCGCGTCGTCGACGAAGAGGAACTTCAGCAGGCCCCACGCATCCGACAGCACGACGATGCGCGTCTGCACCAGATCCGCCGCGACAGCGAACATCTTCTCGTCGACCGGCTCGGCGAGATGCCCTCGAGCAACGAGGAACTCGCGTAACCGTGCCGCGAAGTCGTCTGCAGCCAACATCCTGATGTGCTCGGCGTTGATCGCGTCGGCCTTCTTCTGGTCGAAGCGCGCAGGGTTGGAATTGACCGACGAGATCTCGAACGCCGCCACCATCTCGTCGAGCGAGAACACGTCGTGATCGTCGGAGATGCCCCACCCGAGAAGCGCCAGGTAGTTCAGCAGCCCCTCCGGGACGAAGCCTCGGTCGCGGTGGATGAAGAGGTTCGATTCGGGGTCACGCTTGGACAGCTTCTTGTTGCCCTGGCCCATCACGAACGGCAGATGTCCGAACTCCGGGGTGCGGTCGGCCACACCGATTCGGATCAGGGCCTCGTACAGTGCGAGCTGTCGAGGCGTCGACGACAACAGGTCCTCGCCGCGCAGCACGTGCGTGATCTTCATCAGTGCGTCGTCGACCGGATTGACCAACGTGTACAGCGGAACTCCGTTGCCGCGAGTCAAGGCGAAGTCCGGTACGGTCCCCGCCTTGAACGTGGTCTCGCCGCGTACGAGGTCGTTCCACGTCAGATCGTGATCGGGCATGCGCAGCCGCACGACGGCCCCACGTCCCTCGTCGAGGAATCCCTGCCGCTGCTCCGGCGTCAGGTCGCGGTCGAAGTTGTCGTAGCCGAGCTTGGGGTCACGCCCGGCGGCCTTGTGCCTCGCTTCGACTTCCTCGGGCGTCGAGAACGACTCGTAGGCTTCGCCGGCATCGAGCAGTTGCTGTACGACAGCCACATGCTGGTCGCGTCGCTGGGACTGGCGGTAGGGCTCGTAGGGACCGCCCACCTCGGGGCCCTCGTCCCAATCCAGACCGAGCCATCGCAGCGCGTCGAGCAACGCTGCGTAGGACTCCTCGGAATCGCGAGCGGCGTCGGTGTCCTCGATCCGAAAGACGAAGGTGCCGCCGTGATGTCGCGCGAACGCCCAGTTGAACAGGGCGGTGCGGACCAGACCGACGTGCGGTGTGCCGGTGGGCGACGGGCAGAACCGAACGCGGACATCTGCTGCTGTGGTCATCGTTGTCCTACTTCTTCGCTGCGACTGGGTTGGTCAAGGTTCCGATTCCCTCGACGGTGATCGACACACTGTCTCCGTCGGTGATGGGGCCGACACCCTCGGGCGTTCCGGTCAGAATGACGTCTCCGGGCAGCAGGGTCATCACTGCGGACACCCACTCGATGATCTTCGGAATATCGTGCAGTAGAAGCGAAGTACGACTCTGCTGCTTGACGACGCCGTC
The DNA here is from genome assembly GCF_002258465.1 of Rhodococcus sp. 05-2256-B1. Taxonomy (NCBI): domain Bacteria; kingdom Bacillati; phylum Actinomycetota; class Actinomycetes; order Mycobacteriales; family Nocardiaceae; genus Rhodococcus; species Rhodococcus sp. 05-2256-B1. The sequence goes on from NZ_NOZA01000031.1 coordinate 254,056, forward strand.
GACCTCGGTCTTGATTTCGAGGTCGGAAGGATCGAGGGATGTCTCGATCCACGGCCCGAGGGGGCAGAACGTGTCGTGCCCCTTCGCCCGGGTCCATTGCCCGTCGTGCTTCTGATGGTCGCGTGCCGAGACGTCGTTGGCGACGGTGTATCCGAGCACCACGTCGTACGCCTTGGAGGCGGGCACGTCCTTGCACGGACGACCGATCACGATGGCGAGTTCGCCTTCGTAGTGCACCTCGTTCGACGACGGAGGCAGCACGATGGCCGCACCCGGACCGACGATGGAGGTGTTCGGCTTGATGAAAATGACGGGAGTCTCCGGTGCTTCACCACCCATCTCGGCGGCGTGCGCGGCGTAGTTCTTACCGATGGCGATCACCTTGCTGGCGAGGATCGGTGCGAGTAGTCGCACGTCGGCCAGTGGCCACGATCGACCCGTGAACGTCGGTGTGCCGAAAGGATGTTCGGCAATTTCCTTCGCCGTCCGGGCATCCCCCTCACCTTCGATACTCACGAATGCCACACCATCAGGACTTGCAATTCGACCGAGACGCATGTCGAAAGTCTATCGACCGCCGTTCTCCGCACGCCGATGCCGTCCGGTCCGTCGATCTTTCGCCGGTGTAATGTTTCGATCTGTATCCAGATAGCAAGATTGTGTGTTCACATAGTGAGACGAGAGGCCGGAATGAGCGCCACGAAGCAGCTGTCCAGTATCGGCGAGACGCGACGGTGGTTCATGCTCGTGCTCGGGATGCTCGCGCAGACTGCCGGTGCCGTCTTCATCAACGGTGCTGCATTTCTCATTCCCGCCCTGCACGACGACCGGGGACTCGGACTTGCGACCGCAGGATTCGTGGTTGCGATGCCGACCGTGGGCATCATGCTGACCCTCATCGCATGGGGCGTGCTCGTCGACCGCATCGGCGAACGTCTCGTTCTCGTGATCGGGCTCGGGCTCACCGCTGCCGCGAGCCTGGCTGCTGTGGTCAGCACGTCCATTCCGGCGCTCGCCGCCCTGCTGTTGATCGGCGGTATGTCTGCGGCCAGCGCGAACAGCGCGAGCGGACGCGTCGTGGTGGGCTGGTTTCCGCCGCACCGTCGTGGGCTGGCCATGGGCATCAGACAGATGTCGGTTCCCCTCGGCGTGGCCGTCGCGGCACTGACCATCCCGCCTGTCGCGCGTGACCACGGCGTCGGCGCGGCCCTGCTCGTGCCCGCTGCCGTCTGCGCTGCGAGCGCTCTGCTGTGCCTGGCCGTGGTCGACCCTCCCCGTCCGAACCGCACCGATGCGGCGGCGCAGGGTCTGCTCGACAATCCGTACCGCAACAGCAGCCAACTGTGGCGCATTCACGCCACGTCCATCCTGTTGGTGGTGCCGCAGTACGTGGTGTGGACGTATGCGCTCGTGTGGCTGATGACCGACCGAGGGTGGACGGCCGCGGCCGCGGGTGTCCTCGTCACGCTGACCCAGATTCTCGGCGCACTGGGTCGGATGAGCGTGGGCGCGCTGTCCGATCGTGTCGGTAGCCGCATGCGGCCTTTGCGGTGGGTGGCCGTGACGGCCGCTGCCAGCATGCTCGGGCTCGGCATCGCCGACTGGTTCGACTCCCCCGCCGCCATCGTCCTGCTCGTCGTCGCGTCCGTCGCCACCGTTGCCCCGAACGGCCTCGCGTTCACTGCTGTCGCGGAAATCTCGGGACCGTATTGGAGCGGACGCGCTCTCGGGGTACAGAACACGAGTCAGTACGTGTTCGCCTCGGCTGTGCCGCCGGTGTTCGGGGCGATCGCGGCCATCAGCTTCCCCGTGGCGTTCCTGGTGTCGGCGGTCTTTCCCGCGCTCTCCGTACCGATCGTGCCCGACGATCCGGCACCCGAGCCCACGGACGAGACGTCCGACGCCGGTGCAGACCGCGCCGGCTGACGTGCCCAAGGGGTGACCTGCCCGTGATACACGACATGCCACGGTGGGCTGTCGGCCCACCGTGGCATGTCGTGGCGTGAGAGTTACAGGCGAGCGGCGATCCGAGCGCCGATCTCTTTCGTCGACGCGGTCGTGGTTCCCCGCTCGGCGAGATCCGCTGCGACAGCGGCTTCTACTCGCGCGGCCCCCGCCGCGTCGCCGAGATGATCGAGTAGCAAGGACACCGACAGGATGGCAGCGGTCGGATCGGCCTTCTGCTGTCCCGCGATGTCGGGCGCACTACCGTGCACCGGCTCGAACATGCTGGGGTTGGTACCGGTGGCGTCGATGTTTCCACTTGCGGCCAAACCGATTCCGCCGGTGACGGCAGCCGAGAGGTCGGTCACGATGTCGCCGAACAGATTGTCGGTCACGATCACGTCGAACCGGCCGGGATCGGTGACGAGGTGAATCATCGCGGCATCGATGTGCTGATACGCGACCTCGACGTCCGGGAAGTCCGCCGAGACTGCCTCGACCGTGCGGGCCCACAGGCTACCGGCGAACGTGAGCACGTTGGTCTTGTGCAACAGCGTCAGGTGCTTCTTGCGAGTCAGCGCCCGCTCGAAACCGTTGCGCACCACGCGCTCCACGCCGTAACGAGTGTTGACGCTGACCTCGGTGGCCACCTCGTGCGGTGTACCGACACGCAGTGCACCGCCGTTTCCGGTGTACGGACCCTCGGTACCCTCCCGAACGACGACGACGTCGATCTGCTTGTCCCCGGCCAGCGGACCGACCACGCCCGGGTACAACTTGGCCGGCCGCAGATTGATGTGGTGATCGAGCTCGAATCGCGCCCGCAGCAACAGCCCACGCTCGAGCACACCACTGGGCACCGACGGATCGCCGATGGCTCCCAACAGAATTGCGTCGTGCTCACGCAGTTCTGCCAACACCGAATCCGGCAGCAACTCTCCGGTGGCGTTGTAGCGCCGCGCCCCGAGGTCGTACTCGGTCTTCTCGGCTCCGGGTGCGACCACGTCGAGAACGGCAAGCGCTTCGGCGACGACCTCCGGTCCGATTCCGTCCCCGGCGATGACGGCCAGCTTCATTTCACTCCTCGTTGTTCGTGTCGGTCCGATCGGCTGCGAGCGATCAGGACAGGTCGACCAGCTCGATGGTGGAGGCACCCACAGCGGTGGCGATGCTCGCACTGAGCTCTGCCGGAACGTCCTTGTCGACGCGCAGCAGAATCGTTGCGCCGTCGCCCTCGGAGTCCTGGCTCAGTGCTGCGGCCTGGATGTCGATTCCGGCGTCGCCGAGCAGAGTGCCGATTCGACCCAGGCTTCCGGGCTGATCCGCGTAGTTGACGATGAGGTTCTTGCCCTCGGCACGGAGGTCGAAGTTGCGGCCGTTGATGTTGACGATCTTCTCGACCTGCGAGGTGCCCGTCAGAGTGCCGGCAACGTTGAGGACCGATCCGTCACCGTAGACGGCGCGAATGTCGACGACACTGCGGTGGTTCTCGCTCTCGGGAGCGGTGGTCACTTCTGCTGTGACACCGCGCTCCTCGGCGAGCGACGGAGCGTTGACGAACGTGACCGAATCCTCGATGACGGCCGAGAACAGTCCGCGCAACGCGGACAGTTTCAGGATCTGCACGTCCTCGCTCGCGAGTTCGCCGCGAACGTCCACCGACAACGAGGTGGGCAGCTCGTCGGACAGGGCTCCGAGCAGCACACCCTGCTTACGTACGATTTCGAGCCACGGCGATACCTCTTCGCCGACGGCCCCACCCTTGACGTTGACCGCGTCGGGCACGAATTCGCCTGCGATAGCCAGCAATACGGACTTGGCCACATCGGTGCCCGCTCGGTCCTGCGCTTCGGTGGTCGATGCCCCGAGGTGGGGAGTGACGACGACCTGCGGCAGCTCGAACAACGGGCTGTCGGTGCACGGCTCGGAGGCGTAGACGTCGATGCCCGCGGCGAACACGTGACCGGAGGTGATGGCGTCGGCCAGTGCCTGCTCGTCGACCAGTCCACCGCGTGCGGCGTTGACGACGATGACCCCGGGCTTGGTCTTGGCGAGGGCTTCCTTGCCGATGATGCCCTTGGTCTCCGGCGTCTTCGGCAGGTGCACCGAGAACATGTCGGCCCGCTCGAGCAGCTCGTCCAGGCTCACCAGTTCGATACCGAGCTGCGCCGCGCGCGCTGCCGAGACGTAGGGGTCGTACGCGATGATGTGGGTCTCGAACGCGGCCAGACGCTGCGCGAACAGCTGGCCGATACGGCCGAGTCCGACGACGCCGACGGTCTTGCCGAAGATCTCGACACCGTTGAACTTGCTGCGCTTCCACTCGTGCTGACGCAGGGTGGCGTCGGCAGCCGGAATCTGGCGCGCGGCCGCGAGAAGCAACGTCACCGCATGCTCGGCGGCCGTGTGGATGTTGGAGGTCGGTGCGTTGACGACGAGGACGCCGCGCTCGGTGGCTGCGGGCACGTCGACGTTGTCCAGGCCGACACCGGCGCGGGCGACGATCTTGAGGTTGGTCCCGGCAGCGAGCACCTCGGCGTCGACCGTGGTCGCGGACCGCACGAGAATGGCGTCGGCCTCGGGAACTGCAGCGAGCAACGCGGGGCGATCCGGACCGTCGACCCAGCGAACCTCGACGCCGTCGCCCAGTGCCTCGACGGTGGACGGCGCAAGTTTGTCGGCGATCAGAACGACAGGACGGCCTGGCTGGCTCACGTGAAAAACTCCCTATATCGGTTCGAGACGTGGTCGGAAAAATTCGGCGGGCTGTGCAGCACGAACAGTTTAGAGGTCCGAGACGTCACACGGTGACGCCACCGGACTCACGCACCGAAGGGCACCCCCGGCAATCCAGGGGTGCCCTTCGATCAGATTGCGTGACAACGCGATTCGATGAGAATCAGGCCGTCTCGGTGATCGGGCGGTCGACCCAGCTCATGAGGTCGCGCAGCTTCTTGCCGGTGACCTCGATGGGGTGCTCGGCGTTGGCCTTGCGCAGGCCTTCGAGCTCGGTGTTGCCGTTCTCGACGTTGGCGACGAGGCGACGGGTGAATTCGCCCGACTGGATGTCGGCCAGGATGGCCTTCATGCGCTCCTTGGTGCCTGCGTCGATGACGCGCGGTCCGGAGAGGTACCCACCGAACTCCGCGGTGTCGGACACCGAGTAGTTCATGCGGGCGATGCCGCCCTCGTACATGAGGTCGACGATGAGCTTGAGCTCGTGCAGCACCTCGAAGTACGCCATCTCGGGTGCGTAGCCGGCCTCGACCATGACCTCGAAGCCCGTCTTGACGAGTTCTTCGGTGCCGCCGCACAGCACGGCCTGCTCACCGAACAGGTCGGTCTCGGTCTCTTCCTTGAACGTGGTCTTGATGACGCCTGCGCGGGTGCCGCCGATGCCCTTGGCCCACGACAGCGCGAGGGCCTGGCCCTCACCCTTCGGGTCCTGGTCGATGGCGATGAGCGCGGGAACACCCTTGCCGTCGACGAACTGACGGCGCACGAGGTGGCCGGGGCCCTTGGGGGCAACCATGCCGACGGTCACGAACTCCGGAGCCTTGATCAGGTCGAAGTGAATGTTGAGGCCGTGGCCGAAGAACAGCGCGTCGCCGTCCTTCAGGTTGGGCTCGATCTCCTCGGAGAAGATCTTTGCCTGAGCGGTATCGGGTGCGAGCACCATGATCACGTCGGCCCACTCGGACACCTCCGCGGGAGTTCCGACCTTCAGGCCCTGCTCCTCTGCCTTGGCGCGGGACTTCGAGCCTGCCGCCAGGCCGATGCGAACATCGACGCCGGAGTCGCGCAGGCTGAGCGAGTGCGCGTGGCCCTGGCTTCCGTAGCCGATCACAGCGACCTTGCGGCCCTGGATGATCGACAGATCAGCATCGTCGTCGTAGAACATCTCGACTGCCACTGGTTGTTACCTTTCCTCTTGGGTTTTACGCATGTTCGTCACCGAGGCCGCTAACGCGACGCAGTGATCGATTTCGGTCCACGTCCGACGGCAACGACTCCCGACTGAACTATTTCTCGAATTCCATAGGGGTCCAACATCTTCAGCAACGCGTCGAGCTTGGAGCGGGTGCCCGTCGCCTCGACCGTCACCGCCTCGGGAGAGACGTCGATGACCTTGGCGCGGAACAGATTCACCGTTTCGATGACCTCGCTCCGAACGCTGGCATCGGCGCGGACCTTGATCAGGACCAACTCGCGCGCCACCGAGGAATCGTCGTCCTGCTCGACGATCTTGATGACGTTGATGAGCTTGTTGAGCTGCTTGGTCACCTGCTCGAGCGGGAACTCGTCGACCGTCACCACGATCGTCATGCGCGAGATATCGGGAATCTCGGTGCCGCCGACGGCGAGTGAGGAGATGTTGAAGCCGCGGCGCGAGAACAACGCGGCCACGCGCGCCAACACACCTGGCTTGTCCTCGACGAGAACGCTGAGGGTATGGCTGGTGCTCACAGGTCCGTGCCTTTCGCGTCGTTGTTCATCGGGTGCGGTGCCTGCTCGCGTTCCATCGCGTCGTCGAGTCCTGGCTCACTGCCCACGGTCTCGTCCTCGTCGAACAGCGGACGGATGCCGCGGGCGGCCATGATCTCGTCGTTACCCGTTCCGGCGGCCACCATCGGCCACACCTGGGCGTCGGCACCGACGATGAAGTCGATGACGACCGGACGATCGTTGATGGCGCGTGCCTGGGCGATCACCGCATCCACGTCCTCTTCCCGCTCGCACCGCAAACCGACGCATCCCAGTGCCTCGGCAAGCTTGACGAAATCGGGGATACGGACGGCACCGTGGGTGCCGAGGTTGGTGTTGGAGTAGCGCTCCTCGTAGAACAGGGTCTGCCACTGCCGAACCATGCCGAGGTTGCCGTTGTTGATGAGCGCGACCTTGATGGGGATTCCCTCGACCGCGCAGGTAGCAAGCTCCTGGTTGGTCATCTGGAAGCAGCCGTCGCCGTCGATGGCCCACACCTCGGCGTCGGGTAGTCCCATCTTGGCTCCCATGGCGGCCGGAACCGCGTACCCCATCGTGCCGAGACCACCGGAGTTGAGCCACGTGCGCGGCTTCTCGTAGTTGATGAACTGCGCGGCCCACATCTGATGCTGGCCGACGCCTGCGCAGTAGATCGCGTCGGGACCGGCGAACTTGCCGACCGAGGAAATGACGAACTCGGGAGACATGGAACCGTCGGACGGACGGTCGTAGCTCAACGGGTACGTCTTGCGGATGCCGTCGAGGTAGACCCACCACTGCTCGAGGTCGAGAGTCGTTCCGGTGGCGCGATCGGCCCGCAGGGCCTCGATCAGCTCGGTGATGACCTCGCCGCAGTCGCCCACGATCGGCACGTCCGCGTATCGGTTCTTGCCGATCTCGGCCGGGTCGATGTCGGCGTGGATGACCTTGGCATCGGGAGCGAAGGACGAGAGCTGACCGGTGACGCGGTCGTCGAACCGGGCACCGAGCGTGATCAGCAGGTCGCTGCGCTGCAGAGCGGCGACCGCCGCGACGGTGCCGTGCATACCGGGCATGCCCAGGTTCAGCTGGTGGGTGTCGGGAAATGCCCCGCGCGCCATCAGCGTCGTGACGACCGGGATGCCGGTCAGTTCGGCGAGCTCGAGCAGTTCTGCCGACGCGTTGGCCTTGATGACACCGCCACCGACGTACAGCACCGGCTGCTTGGCATCGGCGATGTAGCGTGCCGCTTCGCGAACCTGCTTGCCGTGCGGCTTGGTGACCGGGCGGTAGCCGGGCAGACGCATTTCCGGCGGCCACGAGAACGTGGTCTGCGCCTGCAGCACATCCTTCGGGATGTCGACGAGGACGGCACCGGGACGACCCGACGCGGCGATGTAGAACGCCTCGGCCATGATGCGCGGGATGTCCGCACCGTCGGTGATCAGGAAGTTGTGCTTGGTGATGGGCATCGTGATACCCGAGATGTCGGCTTCCTGGAACCCATCGGTACCGATGAGGCTGCGGGCGACCTGACCGGTGATCGCGACGATGGGAACCGAGTCCATCTGCGCGTCGGCCAACGGGGTGACGAGGTTGGTCGCGCCCGGGCCGGACGTCGCCATGCAGACGCCGACCTTGCCGGTCGCCTGGGCGTAGCCGGTGGCGGCATGACCCGCACCCTGCTCGTGGCGAACGAGCACGTGGCGCACCTTGACGGAGTCGAAGAGCGGGTCGTAGACCGGGAGAACCGCGCCACCGGGAATGCCGAATACGGTGTCGACGTCGAGTTCTTCGAGAGCTCGTACGACCGACTGTGCGCCGCTGACCTTCTCGGGTGCGACGTGGCGTCGCGATCCGTTGGTCGCCGCGTCTGCGGACGGGTTGCTGGTCGACGGGCTCGTGGCTGTCCCCGACTTACGTGTCGTGGGCCCTGGGCGTGCGGTTGGTGCGCTCACTGATTGCTTCCTCAGGAATGTGAAATTGCTGGGCGATCTCTGGGCAAGAAAAAACCCCCGTCAGCGTGAGCTGTACGAGGGTGGCGCGTCGATGCGAGTTTGAACAACCGGCTCAGGCGTTGACGCGCCGGCCGATTACGAGTATCCAATTCCGCTTCACGCACTGAACGGTAGGCGCGCGCACAGGGAAGAGTCAAACTCGTCACGACGCAATCCCATTATGTGAGATCGCGTAGATGCAATGCGAAGATGAATGGGTGTCGTCTTCGCAGCAGTCCGAACCACCTCGGCCATCATCCCACACCGGTTCCGAGCAACCGAACAGTGCCGACGGGCCACCGCCGTCGAGCAGGCAGGTCATCCGCCTCCCGCGTCTGGCCCTGATCGGCGTCGGGTTGCTCCTGTTCAGTACCTCTCTGCCTGCAGCGAGCTGGCCCGCCGCACTGGGCTGGCTGCTGATTCTGCCGATCGTCGCGTGCATCTGGGTGCTGCGTGTGCGCACCGTCATCACCCCCGAGGCGATCACGGCCCGCCGTTTCATCGGCTCCGACGTCATCGAGTGGGAGTCCGTGGTCGGACTGCACTTCCCCGATCGCCGCTGGGCACGCGTGGTGCTCACCGACAAGACGGAGAAGTCACTTCCGCTCGTGCGGTTCGATCGGCTCCCCCAACTCGCGGCCGCCAGCGGCGGTCGCATCACCGACCCCTATGCCGCGGCAGCTGCGGCGGAGGATCAGGCACGCGCAGAGGCCGAGAATGCCGAGCACGACGACGAACAGGCACCGAAGGATCGCTGACGAGGGGCCGAGTAACCTCCTCGTTGCGATCACCGCTGCAACGAACGAGGAACTGCACTATGCCGCCGCTACGCTCACGGGTCACCACTGTCGGACGCAATGCTGCGGGCGCGCGCTCGCTGTGGCGCGCCACCGGAATGACCGATTCGGATTTCGGTAAACCGATCGTCGCCATCGCGAACTCGTACACCCAGTTCGTACCCGGCCACGTTCACCTGAAGAACGTCGGCGAGATCGTCGCCGACGCCGTCCGCGCGGCAGGCGGAGTCCCTCGCGAGTTCCACACCATCGCCGTCGACGACGGAATCGCCATGGGGCACGGGGGCATGCTGTACTCGCTGCCCAGCCGCGAGATCATCGCCGACTCGGTCGAGTACATGGCCAACGCCCACACTGCGGACGCACTCGTGTGCATCTCCAACTGCGACAAGATCACCCCCGGCATGCTCAACGCGGCCATGCGATTGAACATCCCGGCGGTGTTCGTCTCCGGTGGGCCGATGGAGGCCGGTAAAGCGGTGGTCGTCGGAGGGGTCGCGCAGGCACCCACCGACCTGATCACCGCGATCTCTGCCAGCGCGAACGATGCCGTATCCGAAGAGGGCCTGGACGAGGTCGAGCGCAGCGCGTGCCCTACATGCGGGTCCTGCTCGGGCATGTTCACCGCCAACTCGATGAACTGCCTCACCGAAGCGCTCGGGCTGGCGTTGCCCGGCAACGGCTCCACTCTGGCCACCCACGAGGCCCGCCGCGCCCTGTTCACCCGGGCCGGCACGACCATCGTCGAGGCGGCGATCAAGTACTACCGGGACGAGGACGAGTCGGTGCTGCCCCGCAACATCGCCACCCCGGCGGCATTCCGCAACGCGATGGCACTGGACGTGGCGATGGGCGGCTCGACCAACACCGTGCTGCACACGCTCGCGGCGGCGCAGGAGGGCGAGGTCGATTTCGATCTCGACACCATCGACGGCATCAGCCGCAAGGTGCCGTGTCTGGCCAAGGTGTCCCCCAATTCGGATTACCACATGGAAGACGTGCACCGGGCGGGTGGAATTCCCGCCCTGCTGGGTGAACTGCGGCGTGCGAATCTGCTCGAGACCGACGTCTCGACCGTCCACACGAAGAGCTTCGACGAGTGGCTCGACACGTGGGACATCCGCTCCGGTGCCGCATCCGACGAGGCGATCGAGCTGTTCCATGCCGCTCCCGGCGGTGTCCGAACCGTCGAACCGTTCTCCACGAGCAATCGCTGGTCCTCCCTCGACACCGACGCCGCGGGTGGTTGCATCCGCGATCTAGAACACGCCTACACGGTCGAGGGCGGTCTGGTGGTGCTGCGCGGCAACATTGCCGTCGACGGCGCGATTCTGAAGACCGCGGGCATCGACGAGGACCTCTTCTCGTTCCAGGGACCTGCGCTGGTCGTCGAGTCTCAGGAAGAAGCCGTCTCGGCCATCCTGCAGAAGAAGATCCAACCCGGTGATGTGCTCGTCGTGCGGTACGAGGGACCCAAGGGTGGACCGGGAATGCAGGAGATGCTGCACCCGACGGCGTTCCTCAAGGGTGCCGGTCTGGGCAAGGTCTGTGCCCTGATCACCGACGGACGGTTCTCCGGCGGTACGTCGGGCCTGTCCATCGGACACATCTCCCCCGAGGCTGCGGCCGGCGGCGTGATCGGCCTCGTCGAGAACGGCGACCAGGTCCGCATCGACGTCGCCACGCGCACGCTCGAGATCCTCGTCGACGAGGAAACTCTGGAGACTCGACGCGCGAAGATGCTCGCGTCCGAGCGGCCGTGGCAGCCGGTCGATCGACAGCGCACGGTCACGACGGCGCTGCGCGCGTACGCCGCACTGGCGACATCCGCGGACAAGGGTGCTGTGCGCTACGTGCCCTGAGCAGAAAAGCATGTGAGTGGTTCCTCGTAGCAGGGTACGAGGAACCACTCACATGGTTGGTTGTCGACCGGATCAGCGGACGACCGGATTCGCTCCGTTGAGGAAGATCCAGATGCACACGCCCGCAGCGATTCCCACCGCGAGTGCGAGGAACGATCCGATGCGCGGGCGGGTTGCCCAGCCGCGGCGGCCGTCGAACGCGATCTTTCCGGGTCCGGTGAGAATGATAGCCGCGGCCGCGAAGCCGAGAACGGTTTCGTACTCCACGCCGGTGGCACCGGAGAACTGCAGCCCCGGCTCTGCCACCTGCTTGAAGCACCAGGCGTTGATGATGGTCGCCAACACAGCTGCACCGGCCAGCGGCGTCGCCAGTCCCAGGATCAGCAGTGCGCCGCCGAGGGTTTCGCCGGCCGCGGCCGCGATGGCGAGGATCTCCGGGTATCGGAACCCGGACTCCTCCAGGAGATTCTGAAATCCGTCCAGCCCGGGACCGTTCCACAATCCGACGAGTTTCTGTAAGCCGTGCCCGAGGAACACTGCTCCGATGGCGACGCGTAGGACGAACAGGCCCAGATCGGTGGTGCCGCGTCGGGCCGGAACTTCCACGGTCTCGGTGCGCACCGGGGCTGCCGGGGCGGCGACTGCCGAATCGGAGGACTCACCGAGATACTCCGTCGGACGATCCGAGTACGCGTTCGAGGTGGCACCGGCCGTCGTAGCCGTCGTCGGCGTCTGGGTCGGCGAGTCGGCGAAAGCCGACGGACGGTACGTCGGGATCTTCTCTGTCGGTGCCGCATCGGTGCTCCGCTTGTCGGATGCGGAGGAATGCGGGAAGTCCAACTCGTCGTCGGTTCGGGGCAGACGATCCGAACGCTGCGCACCGAACGCTGTGGTCGATGCACCGGACGCGTCGGAACCCGAACGCGTGGGCGAAATCTTCTCGGTGGGGTTGTCGTACGGGCTCTCGGCCGGTTCGTACGAGGGATCCTGCTGGTTGGGGTCACGCGGTGTATCGGTCACCTCCCCACACTAAGGCCGACAACCCCGCGCCACCGACGTTGACGCTCACGGCCGCGTGGCGCGTCGGACTCGACGTTCCGTAACGTTCGAACCATGAAGCCGCTCGGAGCATCGTCACGAACTGCCCGCGCGGCTGTCGTCGCCCTGTCGACGACGGCTGTTCTGCTCGCCGGGTGCGCCCGATTCGACGACTCCAACTCGTCCCCGTTCACTCCCGCGCCGGATGTCGGAGCTGCCGAACTCAAACCCACCACACCCAGCGAGACCTCGCCCCCGGCGGGTCCGAACGCCCCGCAGCCCGTATCGGGACCGTGCGTGGATCCCGACCCGGCAGTGATCGCCACCTGCCTCGACACCACGGGCGGACTCGTAGCTCTTCCCGACGGCCAGAGCAGCCTCGTGGCAGAACGCAGGACCGGCCGCATCATGGAGGTCACCGCAGGCCGGACGCCACAGCAGGTGGCCACGATCCCCGTCGACGGCACCGGCGACGGGGGCCTGCTGGACATCGCGCTCTCGCCCACGTACGCCGAGGATAAACTGCTCTACGCGCTGATCACGACGGCGTCGGATACGCGGGTCGTTCGGCTCGCGCAGGGGGACGTACCCAAGGACATCTTGACCGGGATCCCCCGCGGGGCCGCGGGAGTCCGAGGTTCCCTCGAGTTCTACACGCCGAACGAACTTCTGGTGTTGACCGGCGACAACGGCGATGCCGTGGCCGCCGCGGATCCGAACTCGTTGTCCGGCAAGCTGTTACGCGTGACGTCACTGTCGCCGACTCCTACTCCCCCGCGGCCGGGGATCGCGCTCAGCGGTATCGGCACAGCGGGCGACGTGTGCACCGACGGCAGCGGAAACATCTACGTCACCGACCGCACCGCCACCGAGGATCGCCTGCAGCGCATCGACAAGCTGGGAGCAGTGTTCTCCCCGGTGTGGACCTGGCCCGACCGTCCGGGTGTGGCCGGGTGTGCCGCCGGTCAGAGCGGCGTCGCGGTTGCCCTGACCACAGCGAAAGCTGTTGCAGCACTGGCCACGGACCCGAACACCGGAGCGGTCTCGGCCGAGCCGACCCTGTTGATCCAGGACAAGTACGGGCAGTTGAACGGGGCTACCAGCACGAGCGACGGTCAGATTCTGGTGGGAACGGTGAACAAGAACGGCACTGCCGTCGGCCCCACCGACGACCGCGTCGTCAAGGTGCCGTTCCCTGCCGGCGGTGGTGGCGGCTTCGACTGATCCGACAGCTCCTTCGAACGACAAGGGCGGCCGGGCAGCAATCGCTGCCCGGCCGCCCTGCTCATGCGTCGATCAGGACTGACCGCACGCCGCCAGCACGAGTTCCTTGACTCGGGCGGCATCGGCTTGTCCCCGCGTCGCCTTCATCACCGCGCCGACGATGGCACCGGCGGCCTGGACCTTGCCACTGCGAATCTTGTCCACCACACCGGGGTTCGCGGCAAGTGCTTCGTCGACGGCGGCTTGAAGCTTGGTGTCGTCTTTCTCCAACACCAGATTCCGCGCCGACATCACCTCTGCGGGCTCGCCCTCACCGGCCAAGACGCCGTCCACGATCTGACGAGCACCGTTGTTGTTGACCTTGCCGTCGGCCACCAAGGCTGCCACCTCGGCCACCTGAGCCGGAGTGATCGCCAGATCCCCCAATTCGACGCCGGCGATGTTGGCCTGCTGCGCCAGGTACGACACCCACCACGACCGCGCAGCCTGCGCCGACGCGCCGGCGTCGACGGTCGCCGCCACGAGTTCGAGAGCACCCGAGTTGACCAAGTCGCGCATTTCCTCGTCGGAGACGCCCCAGTCCTTCTGAATTCGCCCGCGGCGCAACCACGGCAGCTCGGGCAGAGTGGCTCGCAGCTCCTCGATCCACGCTGCATCCGGGGCCACGGGAGCGAGGTCGGGCTCCGGGAAGTAGCGGTAGTCCTCCGCGGTCTCCTTCTTCCGGCCCGCCGTGGTGGTGCCGTCGGACTCCTGGAAATGTCGGGTTTCCTGCGTCACCTCGCCGCCGGATTCGAGCACCGCAGCCTGACGGCGCATCTCGTAGCGCACGGCGACCTCGACGCTCTTGAGCGAGTTGACGTTCTTCGTCTCGGTGCGAGTACCGAACTCGGTGGCCGACTTCCGCATCAATGAGACGTTGGCATCGCAACGCAACGAACCCTGATCCATCCGCACATCGGAGACGTTCAGCGACTTCAACAGGTCACGCAATGCGGTCACGTACGCCCGCGCCACCTCCGGTGCCCGCGCCCCGGTACCGGTGATGGTCTTGGTCACGATCTCGACCAGGGGCACACCGGCGCGGTTGTAGTCGAGCAACGAATGCGATGCGCCCTCGATTCGTCCGGTTGCGCCACCGACGTGCGTCGACTTGCCGGTGTCTTCCTCCATGTGGGCGCGCTCGATCTCGACGCGGAACGTGCTGCCGTCGTCGAGCACGACGTCGAGGTAACCCTCCGTGGCGATCGGCTCGTCGTACTGCGAGATCTGGTAGTTCTTCGGCTGATCCGGGTAGAAGTAGTTCTTCCGCGCGAACCGTCCCCACGGGGTGATCGAGCAATTGAGCGCCAGCCCGATACGAATCGCCGACTCCACCGCAGCAGCGTTGACCACCGGCAGTGCGCCGGGAAGGCTCAGGCACACCGGGCACACCTGCGTATTGGGCTCCGCACCGAACGCGGTGGGGCAACCACAGAACATCTTGGTGGCCGTACCCAACTCGACGTGGACCTCCATGCCGAGCACGGGGTCGAACGTGGCGAGCACATCGTCGTAATCGATCAGATCGACGGTTGCAGCAGTCATGCTCCGTAGTTTATGCATTGCATTCGCCACCCGAGTAACCACGTGTCCTCGCGCACCGATCGCCTCGGGGTCAGCCGAAGAACGCTGCTGCGTCGTCGTACCGGGTCTGAGGGACCCGCTTGAGTTGCTTGGTGGCCTCGGCCAACGACACCAGGCCGATCTCGGCACCGCGCAGCGACACCATCTTTCCGAAGTCTCCGGAATGCGCGGCATCGGTGGCGTTGACACCGAATCGCGTTGCGAGCACACGGTCGTACGGAGTGGGAGTGCCGCCACGCTGCACGTGCCCGAGCACCGTGGTGCGTACCTCTTTGTTGATGCGACGTTCGATCTCGACGCCGAGCTGATGTGCGACTCCGGTGAATCGGACGTGCCCGAATTCGTCGATACCGCCGTCGAGCAATTGCATCGACCCTTCGACGGGCTTTGCACCTTCGGCCACGACGCAGATGAAGTGGGAGTCGCCCCGCTGAAAACGTTTGCGCACCAACGTGCATACCTCTTCGACGTCGAAGGGCTGCTCCGGGATGAGAGTCATGTGCGAGCCCGAGGCCAATCCCGCGTGCAACGCGATCCAGCCTGCGTGTCGGCCCATCACCTCCACCAGCATCACTCGCTGGTGCGATTCGGCGGTGCTGTGCAGTCGGTCGATCGCATCGGTGGCGATGGTGAGCGCCGTGTCGAAGCCGAATGTGACGTCGGTGCAATCGATGTCGTTGTCGATCGTCTTGGGGACACCGACCACCGGTACGCCCTCCTCCGACAGCCACGCAGCTGCCGTCAGAGTTCCTTCACCGCCGATCGGAATCAACACGTCGATGCCGTTGTCCTCGAGGGTCTGCTTGACTCGGTCTAGACCGGCCCGCAGCACGTCGGGGTTGGTTCGAGCCGTCCCGAGCATGGTGCCGCCCTTGGTGAGCAGCCGGTCGTTGCGGTCGTCGTTGCGCAGCTGGACCCGACGGTCTTCGAGAAGCCCACGCCACCCGTCCTGGAATCCGACGACCGTAGAGCCGTATCGCGCGTCGGCGGTGCGAACGACAGCGCGGATCACCGCATTGAGCCCTGGGCAATCGCCGCCTCCGGTCAGAACTCCGATGCGCATCGATTTTGGCCTCTCTGCTCGCAGGCCCGCGGAGCGGACCGAAGTGACGAACATCAGCCTAATCGGGCGTGGGTCCCCGCGCGCGCCGGTACCGGTCGGCCTCACTTGGGCGTGACGACACCGGTTTCGTAGGCCAGCACGACCGCCTGCGCGCGGTCGCGTAGCCCGAGCTTGCTCAGCACCTTGCCCACATGGGTCTTGACCGTCTGTTCGGCCAAGAACAGCGCACCTGCAATTTCCGCATTGGACATACCGGTCGCGATCAGTTCGAGAACCTCGCGCTCGCGCGGCGTCAGATCGGCCAGGCGCGAAGGAGTGTTCCTCCGCGCACCGCGACGAGTCGTGACGTCGGAGATGAGCCGTCGGGTCACCGACGGTGCCAGGAGCGCATCGCCGGCCGCGACGACTCGTACGCCTCTGATCAGTTCCTCGGCCGGCGCGTCCTTGAGGAGGAATCCGCTGGCCCCGAGAGCCAGGGCCTCGTAGACGTAATCGTCGATGTCGAAGGTCGTCAGCATCAGGACGCGGACCGGCGACGCGTGCGACGCGGACAGGATCGCGCGGGCCGCGTCGAGCCCGTTCATCTCGGGCATGCGCACGTCCATCAGCACCACGTCCGGCAACAGCCGCGCTACCTCCCTGACGGCGGTACGACCGTTGTCGGCGTCGCCGACGACCGAGATGTCGTCCTGAGCGCCGAGCAGTGCACCGAACCCCTGCCGCACCATCGCTTGATCGTCGGCGATGAACACCGTTGTAACCACGCGTGACAGCCTAAACCGCGTCGCCGGCGTCACCCGTTGCCGGCGGAGTCGACATTCCGGTCGGCACACGAACCGCAACCTCGAACCCACCGCCGGGCAGAGGGGCTGCATGCAGCCGGCCGTGTGCGGCCTGCGCTCGCTCGCGCATTCCCGCGATTCCGTGCCCGCCGCAATCGCTTCCGGGAGTGCGGGAGATGCTCGGGTTCGGAGCCGGTGCGTTGATTACCGTCATGTCCACGACGGCAGGGCCGATCGCGATACACACCTCCACCTCGGCTTCGGGCGCATGGCGCGCGGCATTGGACAGCGATTCCTGCAGAATACGGAACAGGGCCAGTCCTGTTGTCTCCGAAACCGATTCGACGGTACCGGTGATGGTCCACCGCACATTCATGCCCGCTCTGCGACTCGCCTGCAATGTGCGTTCGAGATCCAGTGCACTCGGCGCGGGCGCGTCCTGCATCTGCGCTCCATCACTACGCAGAACCCCGAGCATCCCCCGGATCTCGTTGAGCGCCTCGCGTGCACTCGCGCCGATCAACTCGAATTCCCGGGCCGCGGCCGGTGACACGTCGTCCAGTCGGTACGGCGCGCTCTGGGCCTGCACGACGACCATCGACATGTGGTGTGCCACGACGTCGTGCAGATCGCGGGCGATCTTCGCCCTCTCCTCGAGAATCGTGCGGCGAGTGCGTTCGAGTTCGCTGACCTCCTCCTGCTGCGCAAGCTGCCTGCGCGAGAGAACGAGCCACCGGATCAGCAGTCCGAACACGACCACCGCAGTCAGACCCACCGACCACCCGATTCCGTCGGAGCCCGGCATGTACGCGAAGAACACCAGCATGCTGGCCAACCACGCCACCAACAGGACCGGCACCGGAGAACGCAGCGCCACCGCGAACAACAACGTCAACAGGACGAGGACGTGCACCACTTGCCACGGGTAGTCGTAACCCGGAACGCGGTCGAATGCCGCCGGAATCACCAACGCGGACAGCGCCGATACTGCCCACCCCATCGCGGGATTCAGTCTGACCAGAGCGAACGGAAACGCTGCCAACGCTGCGACGAACGGTAGCAACGGAACCGAAACCTGATGCGTGACCGTCAGTGTCGGCCACGCGATCGAGTACAGAATTGCCGTCACCGCGATGATCAGCACGTCGACCGAACGGACGCCGCCGATCTGCTCGGGCACCCTGCGCCGAGCACGTACCCCGAGTTCGAGACTCGTCGACCTTTTCTTTCGCACGTCTCGAGCCTAGGCAGCATCGACCACCGGCGTCCTCGTACCGGGGTATCGGTTCGGCATGGCTCGGAGGTATCAGGACCGCGTCGAACCGGTCCCGGGGGCACTCACCACAGCCGAACCTCGGAGCGATGCTTGCCTCGGCCGGCCGAACTTAGCGTCGATCCTCATGAGCCGGAACATATCTCGCACCCTGATGTGCGTGGCAGCTGCCATCGTCGTCGTGACCGCCACGACGGGAGCAGCAACGTCGTCACCCACCGAGGACCGTCGCTCCCCCATGGCACTGACCGTTCGTGCACTGGTCACCGAACCCGCCGAGGACGCTGCGTCGACCATCCCGAGCGACTTCGCAGACGTCATGGGCTACCGGCCCGCGGTGCAGGACGGGATGGCGAGCAATCCCGGCGGGGATTGCTCGTCCCCGATCCCACTGCCACCCGAGTTCGAGGCTGCGTGCCGAGCCCACGACCTGGGATACGACCTCCTCCGGTACGCGAGCGCGACGGGGACGACCGTCGACCCACAGTGGCGCAGGGCGATCGACGCCCAACTCGACAGTCGCATGCACGACGCCTGTGACCATCGCACCGACGACGGGTCCCGGCAGATCTGCGACGCAGCCGCGGTCGTGGCGGCAACGGCAGTCGACCTCAATTCCTGGCGACAATCGTTCGGTGCACCGGTCGCCGAACCCGCCATGCCCCTGACACTGTTCGGAGCCGTGCTGGCGCTGACGCTGCTGATCGCGTCCGTTGTCGCGCGGTACCGACGTGTGTCGATGACCCCGACCCGCACGGACCGACGCTGATGTCCACCACGGCCATCCCGGACCGCGAGGTCGAGACCCCAGTCGCATCGGATGTCGAGTCGCCCAACCGTCTTCGCTTGCCGAGACTCGGCACGTCGGTGTCCGTTGCAGCGGCTGTGGCGATCTCCTCGGTTCCGTCACTTCTGCCCCGCTCCGCCGTCACTGCGGCCCTGTTCACCGGATTCATGGTGGCACTCGCTCTGACGGTCGCATGTGCGGGCCGACGGGTGTTCGGGCCACGACGGCCCGCGTCGCTACGGCTACGAGCGTGGACCGTCGTCACTGCTGCATTGATCTCGGGCGTCGCGTTGGCCTCGAACATGCACTGGCAGAATCGATTACGAGCCGCGATGGACGTCGAGCCGGTGAGCTGGAGCTACGCCGTCGACGTTACCGGGGGTGCCCTGTGCGTTGCGCTCGTACTGTGCGGAGCCGGTAGCGCGCTCCGGCGAATCTTCTCCGCTCTGGGCCGGAACCGTTGCGTGGCACTGCTCGTCACGGTCGCTGCATTGTCGTACACCCTGGCCGTTCCGTTCGTGCGGTCCACTCTGTCGGCCTCGTACTCGGCCTCGAACTCGGCGATGGACGACGCAGTGGCCGCCCCGACATCGGAGACGAGATCCGGCGGTCCCGGATCCTCGGCACCGTGGCGCACACTGGGACGCGAGGGCCGCGCGTTCGCGTCGGGAGGGCAGGATCTCGACACCGTACGCACGTACGTGGGACTCGAGTCGGCCGCGACACCGGACGAGCGTGTGGCACTGGCCGTCTCCGAGATGGAACGGGCTGGAGCCTTCGAACGCAGCGTCGTCGTGGTCGCGATTCCCACCGGGTCCGGCTGGGTGGACGAGAATGCGATCACCGGGGCCGAAAGAACGTTCGGCGGTGACGTCGCGACGGTGGCGGTGCAGTACTCCGACAAGCCAAGTTGGGCGACCTTCCTGTTCGCCGAGGACGACGCCCGCCGGTCCGCGAACGCCGTGGTTCGAGCGGTCGCCACACGAGCGGCGGCGGAGCCGACCACACCGAAAGTCGTCGTGTACGGCCAGAGCCTGGGTTCGGTTGCAGGAAGTGATGCGTACCTTGCCGTGCAACAGAACATTTCGTCACTCTGCGGGGCTGTCTGGGCCGGCCCGCCCGCGGGATCGGTCGACACCGACGGTGCCGCCGTCCTGGCCAACTCCTCGGACCCCGTCGCGCGATGGTCTCTCGATCTGTTGTGGTCGCCGCCGGATACGACGACGTTCACGATCGACGCCCCACGGCCGCCGTGGTTGCCTGTCGTCGGCTTCCTGCAGACGTCCGTCGACCTGCTCGCCGCATTGGATGTCACGTCGGGCCACGGCCATCGATACGGGACCGACCAAGGCGAGGCCATGGCTCGCTGCCGCTAACGAGAGGGGCCGCCGGAAAAGGGAGTGCTGGTCCGTCAGCCGAGCAGACCGAGCCGATTGCCGAGCCAGTCCATCTCCTGATCGAGCGCCGGCGCCCAGACCTGCATCGAGTGTCCTCCCGGCAGCTCGCTGTAGTGCACATCCATGCCCGCGGCGGCGGCTGCCCGGTAGGCCCGCTCGGTCTGCGGCCTGAACTCCTCGTCGTCGGCTCCGACGACGAAGGCACCGGCAGAGTCGGGAAAGCTGTTGCGGGAGAGCACGTTCAGCGGCGTAGAACGATCGAACCGATCCTCGTCGGCCGGTGTGTCCGCCCCGTACGCAGCAAGGACCGACTCCGCTCTGGTGCCACGACGTTGTTCGTCCTCACCGGAGATGTCGAGAAATGTGGGGTACGCCGACGGGTCCGTCGTCGCGAGCTGAAGGGCGCAGGTTCCGCCGTAGGAGTACCCGCCGACCGCCCAGGATCGCGGGTCCGAGGACACGTGGAGGTTCGACCGAACCCACTGCGGGACATCGACTGTCAGATACGTCGCAGCATTACCGAGGTCCGAATCCATGCACATCGGGTTGGCTTCGGTGTCCCCCAGCCCGTCGGCAACGACGACAACCGGGGCGACGCCGCCGTGACGTGCCGCGAATGCGTCCATCGTCTGCGGTAGTCGGCCACCTTCGATCCAGTCGACCACATGGCCGGGCTGTCCCGTGAGCAACACCAGTACCGGGAGGTCGTCCGCCCCGTCGTCGTACGCGGCCGGGAGATAGACCGTCGCCGGACGAGCACGGAACTGCGACACCGTGCCGGGCACCTCCACGTCGAACAACCGGCCGTGTCCTTCGACGTGCACGACCGGCGCACGCCCGAGTGCCGACGCGGCCGTGGGGTACCGCGTCACCGTCAGGTTGGTCAGTACGGCGGTCGCCACCAGGAGCGCCGCTGCCAGGCCCAGTGCGCTCAGCCCACCGACGGGCGAGCCGAGCGGACGGCCACGGCGGATGCGAACCACGATCGCACCGGCGGCCACGATCGCCAGCACCGTGGCCGCCGCCAATCCGATGACCGGGACCGCTCCACCGAGCAAGGGCAGATGCGCCAACCGGGCGGCCCACCGATGCAGCACCTCGAACTACCGCAGATCGCCGCGGGCAGCCTCGTACGCAGCGCCGACGCGGTAGAGCCGCTCGTCTGCGAACGCGGGAGCCATGATCTGCAGACCCACCGGCAGACCGTCCTCGGACGCCAGTCCGGACGGCACCGACATCGCGCAGTGGCCGGCGAGGTTGGTGGGCAGGGTGCACAGATCGTTGAGATACATCGCCATCGGGTCGTCGACTTTGTCGCCCAACGGGAATGCCGTCGTCGGGGTCGTCGGCGATACGAGCACATCCACCTTCTCGTATGCCGCGTCGAAGTCCTGCGCGATCAAGGTGCGGACCTTCAGGGCCGAGCCGTAGTACGCGTCGTAGTAACCGGCCGACAGCGCGTAGGTGCCGATCATGATGCGGCGCTTGACCTCCGGCCCGAACCCCTGAGCGCGGGTGGTGGCCATGACCGATTCGGCGCTGTGGTGGCCGTCGTCGCCCGCACGCAGGCCGTACCGCATTCCGTCGAACCGAGCCAGGTTGGACGACACCTCGGACGGGAGAATCAGGTAGTACGCAGCCAATGCGTGGACGAAGTTGGGGCACGACACCTCGACCACCTCGGCGCCGAGCGAAGTCAATGCGGCCACTGCGGCGTCGAAGGACGAGATGACACCGGACTGATAGTTGTCCGAGTGCAACTCCTTGACCACACCCACCTTCACTCCGGTCAGGTCGCCGCGAGCGCCCTCTCGGGCCGCCTCGACGACGGGACGAACCGGGGTGTCGACCGACGTGGAATCCCGCGGGTCGTAACCCGCGATGACCTCGTGCAGCAACGCGGTGTCGAGCACCGTACGACCACAGGGTCCACCCTGATCCAGCGAGGAGGCGCAGGCGATGAGTCCGTACCGCGAGACGCTGCCGTACGTCGGCTTGGTTCCCACGGTGCCGGTCAGTGCCGCGGGCTGCCGGATGGATCCACCGGTGTCGGTGCCGATGGCCAACGGTGCCTGGAACGAGGCGAGCGCAGCCGCGCTTCCGCCTCCCGAGCCGCCCGGGATCCGGGTGGTGTCCCAGGGGTTCTTGGTCGGTCCGTACGCGGAGTTCTCGGTCGAGGAGCCCATCGCGAACTCGTCCATGTTGGTCTTGCCGAGAACCGGAATGCCCGCCGCTCGCAGCTTCGAGGTCAGCGTCGCGTCGTACGGCGACACCCACCCGTCGAGAATCTTCGAGCCGGCGGTGGTCGGCATGTCGGTGGTGGTGAACACGTCCTTGAGCGCCAACGGCACCCCGGCGAGCGGTGAGGCCGGTGCCGAGCCCGCGGCCAGCCCGGCGTCGACGTCGTTCGCCGCGGCCAGCGCCTGCGCGCTCGCCACATGCAGAAAAGCGTGAAGGTCGCCGTCGACCTCGGCAATCCGATCCAGATGTGCCCGGGTCACCTCCACCGCACTGACGTCCCGCGAGTGGATACGGTCGGCGAGCTCGGACGCGTCGAGCTTGGTCAGGTCGGTCATTCGCTCTCTCCCAGAATCTGCGGCACCGCGAAACGGCCCTCCTCGGCATTCGGTGCACCGGACAGCGACTGCTCCGGCGTCAGACCGGGAACGATCACGTCGGGACGCGTCACATTGACGATGTCGCTGGGGTTGGCTGTCGGCGCAACGTCGTCCGTCGCCACCTCGGCCACGGTCTTGACGTGATGGAGGATCGAATCCAACTGGCCGGCGAACTCGTCGAGTTCGGCGTCGCTGAGAGCCAAGCGCGACAGCCGGGCGAGGTGAGCGACCTCGTCGCGGGAGATATCGGGCACCGCGTAGACCCCTTTCACACAGTAGGAGTGGGGCCTGCAGGAACC
Organism: Rhodococcus sp. 05-2256-B1; assembly: GCF_002258465.1. Taxonomy (NCBI): domain Bacteria; kingdom Bacillati; phylum Actinomycetota; class Actinomycetes; order Mycobacteriales; family Nocardiaceae; genus Rhodococcus; species Rhodococcus sp. 05-2256-B1. The sequence continues at coordinate 277,224 of NZ_NOZA01000031.1, forward strand.
GGCCCCGTATTTGCGCAGAGCGAACCGCACAGGTCCGCGAACGCGGTCCAGCCTAGTGCGCACCGTTTCGCCGACCTCACTCCCGGTCAGCGGTCTCGATCGGCCGCCGATCTCGCCCGCACGAGTGTCAGAATTGTCACGTCCCGCGTTGCGTGTCGAGCCGGCCAGGTCGAAGATGCAAAGATTGCTCGCGCCGGGGGTGCACAGTGTTCCCTGAACTACGCCAGACGTCGAAAGGGAGCGTGCCATGTCCTACCTGCTCCGCGTGCAGCTGCCCGACCGGCCGGGCAGCCTCGGATCGCTGGCCGTGGCCCTCGGCTCGGTCGGAGCGGACATCCTCTCGCTCGACGTCATCGAACGCGGCGACGGCTACGCGGTCGACGACCTGGTGGTCGACGTCGCGCCCGGTTCGCTTCCCGACACACTGATCACTGCAGCCGAGAACCTCACCGACGTCCGGGTCGACTCGATCCGGCCGTACACCGGCGTTCTCGACACCCATCGCGAACTGGAACTGATCGACCGGGTCGCAGCGGCATCCGACGACCGTCTGCAAGTTCTGGTCGACGGCGCTCCCCGCGTTCTGCGCGTGGGCTGGAGCACCGTGGTGGCCACCAACGCGCACGGTCCGTTCCGCCTGGTCGGTAGCCCGGGCGCACCCGAAACACACGCCGCCGAACTACCCTGGTTCCCGTTGACCTCTCCCGCTGCACTCGACTCCGACGCAGACTGGGTACCTCAGGTGTGGCGGGACATGGACACCAAGATCGCTGCCGCTCCCCTCGGCACCACCGGCACCGTGCTGATGCTCGGCCGGCCGGGAGGGCCCGAGTTCAGGCCGTCGGAGGTAGCCCGGCTCGGTTACCTCGCCGGGATCGTCGCAACCGTCCTGACCTGATCACCGGAACTCGCCCGGTCTCCCCTACTGCGACGCGTCGGTATCCGTCGGCGGCTCCGACACTGCGTCCGGGCCTTCGGTCAACAGACGCGTGAACCCTGCCTCGTCCAGGACCGGTACGCCGAGCTCGACGGCCTTGTCGTGCTTCGAACCGGGCGATTCACCGACGACGACGAACGCCGTCTTCTTCGAAACCGAACCGGCGGCCTTTCCGCCCCGCAGCAAGATCGCCTCTTTGGCCTCGTCGCGCGAGTAGGACTCGAGCGAACCGGTGACGACGATCGACAGGCCTTCCAGATTGCGCTCGATGGAGGCGTCTCGCTCGTCCTCCATCCGCACACCGGCATTCCGCCACTTCTCCACGATGGCCCGGTGCCAGTCGACCTCGAACCATTCGGACACAGCAGCCGCGATGGTGCCGCCCACCCCGTCCACCGCCGACAACTCCTCGACGGACGCTGCTTCGATGCGCTCGAGGCTGCCGAATTCTCCGGCGAGGGCTCGTGCCGCGGAGGGGCCGACGTGGCGAATGGACAGGCTCACCAGCACTCGCCACAGAGGCTGATTCTTGGCGGAGGACAAATTGTCGAGCAGTTTGCGACCGGTGGCCGACAATGCGCCCGATTTCGTGCGGAAGATCGCCGTCTTCATCAGGTCTTCTTCGGTGAGCGAGAACAAATCGCCCTCGTCCTCGATCGCACCGGTGGCCAGAAGATCCGTCGCCGCTTCGTATCCGAGACCCTCGATGTCGAAACGCTGCCGTTCGGCCACGAAGAACACACGCTCACGGCGTTGCGCCGGGCAGAACTGCGAATTGGGGCAGCGCAGGTCCGCGTCGCCGTCCTTCGCCGGTGCCAACGGCGTCGAGCATTCCGGGCATTCGGTGGGCATGACGAATTCGGTCTCGTCGCCGGTCCTGGCGTCGACGACCGGGCCGAGCACCTCCGGAATGACCTCTCCCGCTTTGCGAATCGTGACGGTGTCACCGATCAGAACGCCCTTGCGCTTGACCTCCGACGCGTTGTGCAGGGTCGCGAGAGACACCGTGGACCCCGCGACGAGCACCGGCGTCATGTACGCGAACGGAGTCACTCGACCGGTTCGGCCGACGCTGACGCGAATGTCCAGCAGGGTGGTGGTGACTTCCTCGGGTGGGTACTTGTACGCGATGGCCCACCGCGGTGCTCGCGACGTCGTTCCGAGCCGACGGTGCAACGACATCTCGTCGATCTTGACCACCAGGCCGTCGATCTCGTGCTCGACGTCGTGGCGGTGCTTGTCCCAGTACTCGACCTTCTCGACGACGGCGTCGATGCCCTGCACGCGCGTCGTGTGGGTGGAGATCGGCAGACCCCACGCCTGCAGAGCCTCGTAGGCGTGCCATTGCGAATCGGGGGTGAACCCGACCATCCGTCCGAAGCCGTGACAGATCATGCCGAGACGCCGTTTCGAGGTCACGGCCGGATTCTTCTGACGAAGCGAGCCCGCCGCCGAGTTCCGCGGATTGGCGAACGGGGGTTTGCCCTCTTCGACGAGCGCCGCGTTGAGTGCTTGGAAGTCCTCGAGCCGGAAGAACACCTCCCCGCGCACCTCGAGCAGCTCCGGGATCGGATATTCGGCGCTGCCGGTCAAGGTATCGGGTATGTCGTCGATCGTCCGAGCATTGAGCGTGACGTCCTCGCCGGTCCGCCCGTCACCTCGGGTCGCACCGCGCACGAGAGTTCCGTTCTCGTACACCAGGTTCAACGCCACACCGTCGATCTTGACTTCGCACAGGTAGTGCAGATCCGGACCGGCCTCGGTCTCGACCCGCTTGGCCCACGCACGGAGCTCGTCGTGATCGAACACGTTGTCCAAGCTCAGCATTCGTTCCAGATGGTCGACGGCGGTGAACTCCGTCGCGAAACCACCGCCTACGAGTTGAGTCGGTGAGTCGGCCGTGCGCAGGTCCGGGTGGGCTTGTTCGAGATCGTTCAGTTCGCGCAGCAGGGCATCGAATTCACCGTCCGAGACGATGGGCGAATCACGTACGTAGTAGCGGAATTGATGTCCACGTACTTCCTCGGCCAGTGTCTGCCACCGCTCGCGGTCGGCAGGGGTGGCAGGATCGAGTTCGACTCCGGCAGCCTCGGCGGCATCGTCGGTTCCTGCAGGCAGTTCGGTCGGCTCAGGCACGTGACGAAGATTATCCGACGGCACCGACATCGAAACGATCCTGCGTCCGGAAGGCTATCTGCCCATCAGGCCCAGCAGCAGGGTGGCGGCGATCAACGCCACCGCGCAGATCCCGGCAGTCAGCGCGAATCCGGTCAGGAAGTCGTCGGAGTAGATACCGCCGAGGACGGAGGCCATCACCGAGAGCAGGACACCGGCGGGCAGACCGCGCCGCTGGGCGTCCGAGAGTCGATACATGTCTCGATCATCGCAGATCCCCGTGTCAGATCTCGTCGACGACCACACTGTTCCCGCCGGACTGCTTGGACCGATACATCGCCGCGTCCGCCGTGCGAGCCGCTCGTCCCACGACGGAGGTGCCCACGTCCCACAGCGCGGAGTCCTCACGCAGCAGTGCCATACCGACGCTCGCCGTGACCGGAATGTCGTCCCGGTGGTCGCACAGCACGCGCACCACATCGACGCCGAGGTCGACGGTGCTCTGCGCATGTCCGACGACGGCCAGCAGAAATTCTTCGCCACCGGTTCGCGCGAGCACTCCGCCGTGGTGGCGGGCGAGTCTGCGCAGCCGATCCGCGACCCGGACGATGACCTCGTCGCCCCGGCTGTGGCCGTAGCGGTCGTTGACGGCCTTGAACTTGTCGATGTCGACCACCAGGAACGCCATCGACAGTCCGCGTTTGTTCGCGAGCTGCCACAGGTCGAGCAGTTCACTGTCGATACCGCGGCGGTTGTACACCCCGGTCAGAGGGTCGAGTACCGACCGCTTGGCGTCGTTGGACAACGTCGTCCACGCCACCTGCGCGAACACCGGTACCGCCACCGTTGCCAGCAACAGCACCACCGTCGCCGTCGCGACCGCCGGTCCGTCGACGGCAACCACCTCGCCGTCCATCACAGCGAGGAACGTGCGAATACCGAAGCCGATGATGAACGTCGCCGTCCACACCAGGTGGGCGACGAGCAATCGAGGGCTGAGGAAATACGTACAGAACGCTCCGGTGACGGCGAACAGCACCGTTCCGATCAGGGACGCGACCGGCGCGTACAACACCAGCACCGAGGTGGTCAGAATGTCGCCGAACGCCAGGAACCCGACGAAGAACTTCTTCCCGGGGATCGGGCCGAACACGCACCGTGCGGCAACGAGTACCTGCATGAACAGGACGAAGAAGACCCACCCGATTGCCGGCGAGCCGGTGGGGCCGAGATCGCTGAACAACATGAGAATCGACGTGAGGGCATACATCAGGACGGCGGTGCCGAAGACGACCCGGATGATTCCCGTCAGTGGACGAGTGGACCGGTGGTTGAGGATCCATTCGAAGTCGTGCGGAGCCCGGTACCAATCCGACGTGGCGGCGGCGAGTTTGGCCAGAACTCCGCGTCGATGCCGGCCGGAACGTCGGAGGGAGGCGACTTCATCGAAGCCGCGACCACCTGATGCCATGTACGAACTCCCACCGATTCAAAGCAGACCCCCGACGGCCGTGTGAATGATGTCACACCTGTTGTACGTCCCGAACGACCCGGGACGGAGCCGCAGGACGCTCCAGGCATTCCGACTCGGCACACTGTGTTTCGTCACAATGTCCCGGTCCGTGGTCACAACGATTCGGGTGCGTCCCGATAGGCCGCGACAACCTCGTGGGTGAGAGCCGTTGCTCGACGAGCCCACTCGGGCGTGCTTCCGGCCAAGCCGCAGGACGGCGTCACCGACACCTGCGAAGCGAGTATCGAACGATCGAAGCCGAGGCTGTCGACCAACTTCACACCGGGCTCGGCGCACTCGCGCCACAAGTGTGGTCGGTCCGGGGTTGCCGACGGCACCGATCCCAGTACGAGGGTCTTGCCGGCCTGGAGCAGCTCTCCCAGCGCATCGAGGTCGGTTCGGCGCAGCTCGTGTGCATCCACGGCCACCGCGACGGCTCGGGTTCGGCGCAGCAGATCGACGGGAGCTCCCCCGTCACAGCAGTGCACAGCGACCGGTAACGCGATGGTGTCGATCAGTGAGTCGAGCAGGTCCAGAACCTCCGGTTCCGGGATCGCGCGCACCGAGTCGATACCGGTGATCCCGGTCAGACTGCCCGCGAGAACGGCGGCGAGACTGGGTTCGTCGAGTTGGACCACCACGTTCGCCGAGAGTCTGCGTGCCACTTCTGCGCAGTGCAGGCGCAGCCCTTCGCCGAGGGATTCCGCGAAGTGCCGTAGAGCGCCGCGGTCGGTCAGCGCGCGGTGTCCGTGCCGCAATTCGACCTGCGCGGCCATGGTGAACGGTCCTGCAGCCTGCACCTTGATGGTCCGGCCGGCACCGCGTAGTCCCGCGACCTCCCACAGTTCCTCGAGCACGTCCAGATCCTCGGTGAGAAAGTCGGTCGCACGGCGACCGGCCAGCATCGGACGCGGTACGACGCGGTAGCCCGACGTCCGGACGTCGAGTTCGACGTCGACCATGATGGCTCCGGTGCGGCCGATCATGTCGGCACCGAGCCCGCGCCCTGGCAGTTCGACCACGTGTGGCAGTTCACCCAGCTCGCCGAGGACGATGGCGACGGCCTCACGAACGTCGGTGCCGGGCCACGAACCTATGCCGGTCGCCAGCCCTCCGAACGTGCTCGGGGTCACTCGCGCTCGGATCGGGTGCCCGAGATGGTCGAGCTGCCGATCACGATGTCACCGTGAATGTCCTTGCGGTACAACACCGCTGCCTGCCCTTTGGCGACACCGGTCAAGGGTGCCCGGAGCTGGATCTCCATCCCGTCGCCGACGGCCTCGGCAACCGCGTCGGTCAGCCCGCCGTGCGCCCGAACCTGTACGACGCATTCGATGGGCCCGGTGGGCGCGGTGCCCTCGGTCCACACTGCGCGGTCTCCGGTGATGGACCAGACGTCCAGCTTCTGCGCCGAACCGACCATGACGGTGCCGGTGTCCGGTTCGATCGAGGTGACGTAGCGCGGACGGCCGTCCACGGCCGGTCCTTCCACCCCGAGACCCTTACGCTGGCCGATGGTGAAGCCGTGCACACCGTCGTGGTCCGCCAACTCGGCTCCGGTCTCGGAGTCGACGACCTTGCCGGGACGAACACCGATGTGTGCGCCGAGGAAGGCCCGGGTGTCGCCCGAGGGAATGAAGCAGATGTCGTGACTGTCCGGCTTGTCGGCGACGGCGAGACCCCGCTCGGCTGCTTCCTCGCGGATCTCGGACTTGGGGGTGTCGCCGATGGGGAACATCGCACGCGAAAGCTGTCCTCGGTTCAGGACGGCCAGCACGTAGGACTGATCCTTGTCGGCGTCCACCGCACGCCGCAGAACTCCGTCGTGCAGTTGCGCGTAGTGCCCGGTCGCGACGGCGTCGAAGCCCAGTGCCAACGCGCGGTCCGCGAGCGCGGAGAACTTGATCTTCTCGTTGCACCGCAGGCACGGGTTCGGTGTCTCCCCCGCGGCGTACGAGGCGACGAAGTCGTCGATGACGTCTTCTTTGAACCGATCCGCGAAGTCCCAGACGTAAAACGGTATTCCGAGGACGTCGGCAGCTCGGCGTGCATCCCCGGCGTCTTCTTTCGAGCAGCACCCGCGCGAGCCGGTCCGCAGCGCCCCGGGAGCGGTGGACAGCGCCAGATGAACGCCCACGACGTCGTGCCCCTCGTCGACGGCTCGAGCCGCGGCGACTGCGGAGTCGACTCCCCCGCTCATGGCAGCAAGAACACGCATCAGCGATTTCCTCCTCGAGCTCCGACGCCGGCAAGTCCGGCGGCACGAGCACGTTCGACGACCTGCGGCAGGGCCGCAAGCACAGTGGTGATGTCCGAATCGGACGAGCCGGTTCCCAACGAGAACCGCAGGGATCCGCGGGCCACGCCCGGATCGCACCCGAGCGCGATCAGAACATGGCTCGCGCTCGCCACACCCGCCGTGCAGGCGGATCCCGTCGAACATTCTATGCCCGCGGCGTCGAGAAGCATCAACAGCGAATCCCCCTCGCACCCGGGGAAGGTGAAGTGCACGTTTCCGGCGAGCCGCCCGTCGCCCTCCGGGCCGTTGAGGATGGCGTCGGGCACCACCTCGCGAACCCCGGTGATGAGTCGATCACGCAACGCGCGAGTTCGTTCCCCGTGCAGCGACAGATTCTGCACCGTCGAGCGCAGTGCGGCCGCCATCGCGACGACGCCGGCCGTGTCGGGCGTGCCGGACCGGACGTCACGTTCGTGTCCACCACCGTGGAACAGCGGCACGCACGGGACCTGGCGGCCCAACAACAGGGCTCCGACGCCCTGTGGGCCCCCGAACTTGTGCGCGGCGATACTCAGGGCGGACAGACCGCTGTCGGCGAATCCCACTGGTAGGTGCGGTACGGCCTGCACGGCGTCGCTGTGCATCGGAACGCCGTACTCCGCGGCCACCGCTGCGAGTTCGGCGATCGGCATGACGGTGCCGATCTCGTTGTTGGCCCACATGACCGTCACCAGCGCGGTCTCGTCTGCGTGCAGAGCCAGCTCGGCGCGCAGCACATCGGGGGTGACCCGGCCCTCGTCGTCGACCGGGAGCCAGGTGACACTCGCCCCTTCGTGCGCGACGAGCCACTCCACCGCGTCGAGCACGGCGTGATGCTCCACCGAGCTGGCTATGATCCTGGTCAGTGCGGCGTTCGAGTCTCGACGGGCCGAAAAGATGCCCTTGACGGCGAGATTGTCGCTTTCGGTACCACCGGAGGTGAATATCACCTCGGACGGGCGCGCACTGAGGTCCGCGGCAATCGACTCGCGAGATTCCTCGACTCGGCGACGGGCGGACCGGCCCGAGGTGTGCAGCGACGACGCGTTCCCGACGGTGCCGAACACCGAGTTCATCGCCTCGATCGCACACGGCAACATGGGAGTGGTCGCGGCGTGATCGAGGTACACCGATGGCTGCGGCGGGGCGGGGGCAGGCGTACTGCGCACAGAAGGCATAACGAGCTCGACGATACCCGGTCGAGCGACCGCAGACCTACCTGCGCGAGGTGGGTCCACGGTCGCCCGGTTCAGCTGTGGATCAGGCGGCTGCAACCGTCGGCGCGCTGGGGCTTCGCTCGGCTTCGGCCATCACCTCGTGCACCGCCGGGTCGTAGACGTCCTTCCGGGGTCGTTCCGCAGGCTCTACTCCGTCGTCGCGTCGAATCGCCACCTCGCAGCGCCGCGCGAGGTCGTGTCGATCGCCGCCGGGCGCTTCCGGGGCGGTGAACTCGACCTCGGCGCGCAGTCCGGCGAGCCGGAAGATGCGGCCGATCGACGCTCCGATCGTCTCGTCTCCGACGAAGCACGTCGCGGTGGTCGGTTCGCCGTGTCGATCGAGATAGCGCAGCCGGATGGGCTGCACCCACGTCTCGGAATCGATGGCAGCCTGCAACAGGGCCGGGCGAAGCGATCCGTAGGCCAACCCACACCAGGTGGTGGCCTCGGGGAACACGACAACCGAAGCGCCCGCGCGGATTCGGTCGGCAACCTGGTCGACAACGGCCGGGAGCTCACGCAGTCGTGCGCGATCGATGGGAAGCACCTTCATGGCCCGGGCCAGTCGCCCGAGCAGCGGCCAGTCCACCAGATCGGCTCGGGCAACGAACGTCGACGGGCGCACTGCCGTGAGGACGACGACGTCGGTCCACGAAATGTGTCCGGAGACGTGCAGGGCACCACCTGCCGTACGCGACCGCTCTCGCTCCGAGCGTGTATCGAGCACGGTGAGATCGATGCCGATGGCCGATAGCAGCATCCGAGCGCCCAGCCGCGTCAATGCATGCCGAACCCGGGGAAAGGGCACCCCCAGGACGACCAACAGCGGCAGCAGCGCAAAGGCCGCGATTGCCGCAACGATGCGCAGAACGAGGACGATTCGACGCACCGTGGGCGGATTCTTCGGCAGACACCCGTCACTGCACGGAGAGGACGGCATCCAGGCGTGTGCGCGAACCAGGGGTTGCGTCATCGGGCACCCGACTCGAATGTCGTTGCTGCAGAACGAAGACGGTCCAGATACCTGGTGTTGGCCTCGTGCAGGCCGAGGAGCGCGACGAAATCCGCCACTCCGAATTCCGGGTCGTGGGCGGGCTCACCGCAGATGGAGGCACCGAGCCGGAGGTAACCGTTCATCAACGGCGGCATGGACGCTCGCTTCGCCGCCGGAATGTCGAGGAGATCGACGCCGTCGACGACCACGGGGTTGTAGGGCACGACCCGCCTGTCGACCGCTGTCGCGTGTCGATCCAACAGCCGGTCGCGAACACCACGCACGTTGGCCCCGACCGCTTCCCCGGGAGCCGATTGCATCGGAACCGACACGCAACCCATCACCCACTCGTATCCCGTCACGTCGAGGTAGTGCAGGATTCCCGCCCACATCAGGCCGAGGACCGACCCCGATCGGTGGTCGGGATGCACAGCAGCCCTACCCATTTCGACGATGTTCATCCCGACGGGATCGAGCGCGGAGATGTCGAATTCGGTTGCGGTGTAATAGCCGCCTGCCGACACCGCGGCCTGCGGCGGCAACATGCGATAGCAACCGACGAACGTGTCGGTCCACTGGTCGCGAACGAGAAGGTGGTCGCAGAAATCGTCGAACCGGTCGGCGTCCAGACCGTCCGTGTCGGTGGGTATGGCAAAGCCGGGCTCGGAGGCGAACACGTCGTAGCGCAGGCGCTGCGCCGCGAGTCGGTGTTCGGGGTCGGTGGACAACACGAGCGAATAGCGGTCGGTGGCCGGGACGATCGATGCAGTCGAGCTCATGACGGAAGTGGTCATGAGGTGTGTCTAACGAGCGGGGAAGACTACCGGGCATCGCCGAGGAGAAGTGTCGGAAGAGTTTGCATGAACACGATTGCGCCCATCGAAACGCGACGGGCCCCCACCGCAATCGCGATGAGGGCCCGTCGAGCAGAGATTTTCGCCGAGAGGCTATCCCTTGTGCTTCTTGACGGCCTCGGTCAGCTGAGGCGCGACGTTGAACAGGTCACCGACGATGCCGTAGTCGGCGATCTCGAAGATGGGTGCTTCCTCGTCCTTGTTCACCGCGACGATGGTCTTCGAGGTCTGCATGCCGGCACGGTGCTGGATGGCTCCGGAAATGCCGAGTGCAACGTACAGCTGCGGGGAGACGGTCTTGCCCGTCTGGCCCACCTGGAACTGGCCCGGGTAGTAACCGGAGTCCACGGCGGCACGCGAGGCACCCACTGCGGCACCCAGCGAATCTGCCAGATCCTCGACGACGGTGAACTTGTCGGCGCTGCCGACGCCACGGCCACCGGAGACGACGACCGTTGCTTCGGTCAGTTCCGGACGGTCGCCGCCGACGATCGGGTCACGCGAGGTGACCTTGACGGTGCCCTCTTCCTGCGCCGGGACCTCGACGGTCTCGCGGGTTCCCGCTCCGGCCTTCGGCTCTGCCTCGACTGCGCCGGGGCGCAGCGAGAGGACGGGGACGTCGCCGTTGGCCTTGGCCTCGACGGTGAACGCACCACCGAAGATGGAGTAGACGGCACTGCCGTCGCCGTTGATCGCGACGACGTCGTTGTGGTAGCCCGAGCCCAGACGGGCGGCGAGACGGCCGGCAACTTCCTTGCCCTCGATCGTCGCTGCGGTGATGATCGCCGCAGGCGAGACCGACTCGGCGAGAGACGACAGGACGTCGACCTTCGGCGTGACGAGGAAACCGTCGACGTCGTCGGACTCGGCGACGTAGATCTTCTCGGCACCGGCCTCGGTCAACGCGTCGGCGACCTTGTCGGCGGTACCGACCGGGCCGGTGACGACCGCGGACGGCTCACCCAGTGCGCGGGCCGCGGTGATCAGCTCGGAGCTGACCTTCTTCAGTGTTCCTTCGACGTGCTCCACGAGCACGAGTACTTCTGCCATGACTTTGCTCCTCGTTGGTCTTCGATTGCTCGGTGGGGCGGGATCAGATGATCTTCTGGCCTACGAGGTAGGTGGCGATCTTGTCGCCGCCGTCGCCCTCGTCGGTGAGCCGCTCGCCGGCAGTCTTGGGAGGCTTGGGGGTGGACGAGGTGACCGTCGTTCCGGCGTTGTCGACGCCGACGATGCCGTCCTCGACACCGATGTCGGCCAGAGTGATGGTCTGCACCGTCTTCTTCTTGGCGGCCATGATTCCCTTGAACGACGGGAACCGCGGCTCGTTGATCTTCTCGGTGACGCTCACGATGGCGGGCAGCGTGGCTTCGAGTCCGAAGATGCCCTCGTCGGTCTCGCGCTCGCCGGTGACCTTGCCGTCTGCGACGGACAGCTTGCGCAGCTGCGTCAGGGCCGGGATCTGCAGGTATTCGGCGATGATCGCCGGAACTGCGCCGGTACGGCCGTCGGTGGCCTCGTTACCCGCGATGATGAGATCGGCAGGCTCGTCGTTCTCGAACGCGACGTTGCCCAGTGCCGCAGCCAGGGCGTACCCGGTCTGGATGGCGTCGGAGCCGTGCAGGCTCGGGTCGTTGAGGTGTACCGCGCTGTCCGCGCCCATCGACAGAGCCTTGCGGATCGCGTCGGTGGCGCGATCGGGGCCTGCGGACAGAACCTTGACCTCACCGCCCTGAGCTTCCTTGATGAGCAGGGCTTCTTCGACGGCCCGCTCGTTGATCTCGTCGAGAACGGCGTCTGCAGCCTCGCGATCGAGGGTGTAGTCACCGTCGCTGAGCTTGCGCTCGGACCATGTGTCTGGAACCTGCTTGATCAAAACAACGATGTTCGTCATGGGTCTGCGTCGACCTCCTGGTCATGTTCTGCTGATCGTGAGTGTTCTAACGGTTGCTGCAAGTCGAACGGTTGGTGCAGTTCTACGTTCTGCTACGAGGTTACCCCACCGTAGTTACTGGTGGGTAACTTACCTCCCTGCCCGATCGACCATACATCCGCACCCCGACTGTTATGGAGACCACGTTGGCTTACCTCATCGCCGGAGGCACTAACCTTCCGTCGGTGAACGATTCATCGGCTCGGACACCGGCACCGGAACCACTCCCCCTCACCGGCGAGCGGACTGTGCCCGGCATCGCCGAGGAGAACTACTGGTTCCGCCGTCACGAGGTGGTCTACCGCGCCCTCACAGAGCGGTGCCGCGACCGCACAGTGCTCGAAGCCGGATCGGGAGAAGGCTACGGAGCCAACATGATTGCCGAGGTTGCGGCCTGCGTCGTCGGCCTCGACTACGACGTCTCGGCCGCGACGCACGTCCACGCGCGCTACCCCGCGGTGACGATGGTGCGCGGCAATCTCGACCGCCTTCCGTTCGCGGATTCCTCGGTCGGTGTCGTCGTCAACTTCCAGGTCATCGAACACCTCTGGGATCAAGGAGCGTTCCTGGCCGAAGTGCACCGCGTCCTCGAGCCCGGCGGCACGCTGCTGATCAGCACACCCAACCGCATCACCTTCTCGCCCGGACGCGACACTCCCCTCAACCCCTTCCACACCCGCGAACTCGACGCGGCAGAACTGACCGAGTTGCTCGTCGCCGCCCGCCTCGAGGTCACCGAACTCACCGGAGTCCGGCACGGCAGCACGCTGGCCGCCCTCGACGCCAAACACGGCGGATCCTTCATCGACGCGCAGATCGAACGAGCACTCGCCGGTGAACCCTGGCCTGCCGAACTCGCAGAGGACGTCGCCGCGATCACCATCGCCGACTTCGACATCGCGGCCGATCGAATCGACGACAGCCTCGACCTGGTCGCCGTCGCCCGCAAGAGCTCGGCTGCGGTGATCGGGTGACATCCGGTGCCACCGTGCCGGGCATGTTCTCCCTCGTTCTGCACTCCCACCTGCCCTGGTTGGCCAATCACGGCAGGTGGCCCGTCGGCGAGGAATGGCTGTACCAGTCCTGGGCCGACTGCTACCTCCCACTGACCGCGGCACTGGAACGGCTGGCCGACGACGGTTACACCGACGTCCTCTCGCTCGGCGTCACCCCGGTACTCGCGGCCCAGCTCGACGATCCGCATTGCCTGGCCGGCATGCACCATTGGCTCGGAAACTGGCAGCTACGCGCGCACGAGGCAACCGACCCCACGCTCTCGATACGTGAACACCGGGCATCCGCCGCGGCTCTGGACCGCTTCGAGACGCGATGGCGACACGGCGGCTCGGCAGTACTTCGTCCACTGATCGACACGGGCATCGTCGAACTGCTGGGTGGGCCGCTCGCGCACCCGTTCCAACCGTTGCTCGACGAAAGACTGCGGCGGTTCTCCCTGAGCGAGGGCCTACGCGACGCCGCCGCCCGATGGGGTTTAACGCCCCGCGGTATCTGGGCACCGGAATGCGGATTCACCCCCGGTATGGAAACCGAATACGCGGCCGCAGGTGTCTCGCACTTCATGGTCGACGGCCCTGCCATGCGGGGCGACACCTCCCTCGGCCGGCCCGTGTGGGATTCGGACGTCGTCGCGTTCGGGCGCGACCTCCCGGTCAGCTACCGCGTCTGGTCACCGAAGTCCGGCTACCCGGGCCACGGTGCCTACCGGGATTTCCACACCTACGACCACGCGACCGGACTCAAACCGGCCCGGGTGACCGGCCGCACCGTCGACTCGAACGACAAGGCTCCCTACGAACCCGAGCGTGCCGCGGCAGCAGTGGACCGTCACGTCGCCGACTTCGTCGACGTGGTGCGTCGGCGCTTGATCTCCGAATCCGAGCGGATCGGCCGCGATGCCGTGGTGGTGGCCGCGTTCGACACCGAACTGTTCGGACACTGGTGGCACGAGGGGCCACAGTGGCTCGAAAAGTTGATGCGCGCCCTGCCCGCCGCGGGAGTCACCGTCGGAACGTTGAACGATGCCCGGGAACGGGGATACGTCGGAGCCCCACTCGAACTGCAGGATTCTTCCTGGGGATCGGGCAAGGACTGGCGCGTGTGGGCGGGCGACGACGTCGCCGACCTGGTGAAGCTCAACGCCGAGGTGTCCCGGATCGCGCTCGATGCCGTCGACGCCTCCCGTGCCGTCCGAAGCCGGGCGGGTGGCCCCGAACTGCGCAATCGAGTCGACGATCAGATTCTGCGTGAGACACTCATGGCCGTGGCCAGCGACTGGGCGTTCATGGTCAGCAAGGACTCCGCGGCCGGATACGCCCGAGAGCGAGCTCACGTCCACGCACATGCGCTGCGTGAAATCGCTGCCGCGCAGCAGCACCCGGCCCGAGCCGAAGAATTGGCGCGGCAATGGAATCACGCAGACGGACTGTTCGCGGCGCTGGACGCACGCAGACTGCCCGATGCACGCCGAGAAGGCCCAGGGGGGGCGTAGATGAGAGTTCTGATGGTGTCGTGGGAGTACCCACCCGTGGTGGTCGGCGGGCTGGGTCGCCACGTTCATCACCTCGCGACCGAGCTGGTGCGTTGCGGGCACGAGGTCGTCGTTCTCTCTCGCCGACCCACCGGCACCGACGCGTCCACCCATCCCACGTCCCACCACATCGAGGACGGCGTACTGGTGGTCGCCGTCGCCGAGGATCCGGCGCACTTCGTGTTCGGAGAGGACATGCTCGCGTGGACTCTGGCGATGGGGCACGCCATGGTGCGGGCAGGGGTCGCCCTCGGTAAACCCGGCCTCGGCGACGGCTGGCAGCCCGATGTAGTCCACGCCCACGACTGGCTCGTCGCACACCCGGCCATCGCTCTGGCCGAGTTCTACGACGTGCCGCTGGTCTCGACCATCCATGCCACCGAGGCCGGACGCCACAGCGGCTGGATCTCGGGCACCGTCAACCGCCAGGTCCATTCGATCGAATGGTGGCTCGCGAACGATTCCGACGCGATCATCGCGTGCTCGGCGTCGATGAAGGACGAGGTCACAGCCCTGTTCGACGTCGCCGAGTCGGCGGTCTCGGTCATTCACAACGGCATCGACGGATCCGCGTGGAGTTTCCGACGCCGACAGCCCCGCTCCGAGCCCGCGAAATTGCTCTTCGTCGGTCGTCTGGAATACGAGAAGGGCATCCAGGACGCCATAGCCGCTCTGCCACGCGTCAGACGAAGTCACCCCGGCACCACGCTGCACATCGCCGGCGAAGGCACTCAGTTCGGGTGGCTGGCAGGTCTGGCACGCACCCACCGCGTCGCCAGGTCGGTGTCGTTCCTCGGCAACCTGAACCACTCCGATCTGCTCGGATGGCTGCACGGCGCCGACGCCATCGTCCTTCCCAGCCGGTACGAACCCTTCGGCATCATCGCCCTCGAGGCCGCGGCAGCAGGCATTCCGTTGGTGGCATCGACGGCCGGCGGACTCGGCGAGGCGATCGTCGACGGCGTCACCGGGCTGTCCTTCGCTCCGGGTGATGTGGCCGCGCTGACGGCGGCGGTGCGGCGGGTGTTGGACAACGCCGATGCGGCGCAGGAGAGAGCCGTCGCCGCTCGTGAACGTCTCACCGTCGACTTCGACTGGAAGCACGTCGCGGAGTCGACGGCTCGGGTGTACCTCGAAGCCAAGCGCAAGGTTCGCCATCCGCTGGGTCGCCCGCACATCGTCGAACGCGCCCTGCCCGATCGCAGCTGACCCCATGTGAGTGGAACCTCGTAGTCCACTACGAGGTTCCACTCACATGGGTCTCAGCTCTCCCGCGCCGCCTCGCCCTGACCGAGAGCTTTCTTGCGCGCGATGTCTTCGAGTGCCGCGATGTACTTCGCTCGCTCGGCTGCGCCGGCCTCCCAGGCCGTCTTGCGATTGCGGACGACTTTGGCCGGGGCACCGACGGCGATGCTGTAGTCCGGAATCTCACCCTTGACGACGGCATGGGCACCGAGGACGCAGCCTCGCCCGATTCTGGTTTCCCGCAGGATCGTCACCTTGGCGGCGATCCAGGTGTCGGGTCCGATTCGTACCGGGCCCTTGACGATGCCCTGGTCCTTGATGGGCATGTTCACGTCGTCCATCCGGTGGTCGAAATCGCAGATGTAGCACCAGTCGGCGACGAGCGTCGACGCGCCGATCTCGATGTCGAGGTAGGTGTTGACGACGTTGTCCTTGCCGAACACCACTTTGTCTCCGATGCGGAGCGAACCCTCGTGGCACCGGATGGCATTGCCGTCGCCGATGTGGACCCACCGGCCGATCTCGAGGCGAGACAGTTCAGGGGTGGAGTGAATCTCGACGTTCTTGCCGAGGAAAACCATGCCCCGCAGGATCACGTGCGGGTTCGCGAGCTTGAACTTGGCCAGACGGTAGTACCGAACCAGGTACCAGGGGGTGTAGGCCTTGTTGGCGAGCACCCAGTCGAGGGACGCCCGCGTGAGAAACCGCGCCTGCTCGCTGTCGCGTCGTCTCGACCCACGCCAGCGTGTTCGCAGTGGCGCGTTCCACATACTCGTCATGGACGTTCACCCTAGTTTCTCGCTCGCCCGCTCTCTGCCGGCACCCGTCAGCGGGCTAGTGTTGTCTCTCGACCGATGCCCGGGCATCGGCGCAGCAGGCCGAGCGACCGCCGATCGAAAGGGCACAACGGACATCATGGGGAGTGCTCGAATGCGTGTCGGGTTCGGTGCAGGTTCGACGTCCGGAGCAGGCAAGGGTCTGACTGCAGTGGCTGCGACGGTCCTGTTGACCCTTGCCGGGTGCAGCACGGAACCTGCTGCCATCGAACCGCTCTCGCCCGACTCCTGGCCCGCGGCGCACGCGAACCTTCGCAACAGTGGCTCGACGGACGTATCGGTCGGTGCTCCACTGACGCTGGACTGGACTCGACCCACCGGCGGCACCGTGACATCACCGGTATCGATCGGCTCGAACGGTCAGATGTTCGTCACTGCCGCAACCGAATCGGGTTGCAATCTGTTCTCGTTCGAGATCGAGTCCGCCCGCAAACGCTGGTGCAACCGGATCGGCCCTTCCGTGGTGACCGCCACCCCCACCGTCGATTCTGCGATCAACGTCTACATCGGCGACGAAGGCGGGCTGAACTCGTACAACGATCACGGGCAATTACGTTGGCGTACACCGGTATACGGTGTTCCGAAATCCGCCCAGTTCTTGGGCGACGGCAGCGTGCTGTCGATCACCCAGATGGGTCAGGTCAGTGTCCTCGATTCCCAGAACGGCCAACTGCGAGTACCCATTCTCGATCTCGTTCCGGCCCCGGACTTCTTGACCGACCCCGATGCGGACTTCGAGCCGATGGACACCGGACTCGCCCAGTGCAGTTCGGGCGAATCCGAATGCGCTGTGCCCGCCGCGCCCGCGGTGGACCGCGACAGCGACGCCATCTACCTGACCCTGTGGCGACCGGGTTCGATTGCGCCGCAACTGGTCTCGCTGCAGTACTCCCGCGACGGCGCACCTGGCCTCGTCGAACGGTGGTCCTCGGAGCTCCTCCCTGCAGGCGTCGCGTCGAGCCCGGTGCTCTCCGAGGACGGATCGACGGTCTACATCGCCGACGTCGACGGGCGACTGACCGCATTCGACACCTCGGACGGGAAACAGAAGTGGACCGAGGGCACGGGACTCGGAATCGGAGGCAGTCCATCGATCGCCTCGGACGGCACCATCGTCCCGGCCGGCGGCGACGGCACCCTGATGGGACTTCGAGACAACGGCGACTCGGCCGAGCGCGTGTGGGTTCGCGACGACGTCGAACAGGCCGGGGCAGCAGCTCAATCCGCGGACGGGCGCGGCCACACCGTCGTTCGCGACGGCGACGGACTGGCTCTGCTCACGTTCGACGCGGCGACGGGCGACAGCATCGATTCGCAGCCCCTACCCGATGTCGTCGGCACCACCGTGGGCACGTCCGTCGGTCCCGACGGGCAGGTCGTCACGGCGAGCTACCTGGGCGAGATCTTCACCTACACCGGCTGACGGACCGCGCCCGGCTCGCAGACGAACGCCACGGCCGAGCGCTCGATGCGAGTGATGACGACCGACAGCGAGACCCGGCCCCGCAGCTTGAGTTTGGGCCTGAGCAACGCGGGATCCACATCGACTCCGCGCACCAGGATCTCCACCGCGCCACACCCCAGTCGATTCAGTTGCTGCCGAAGCACTTTCTCCGAGAATTTCGACTGTTCGAGGATTCGGAAACCACGCACTCCGACGGGTACGGCGTCGCCCGTCAGGTACGCGATCCTCGGATCCAATTGCCAGAGGCCGAATTTGGCACCGTAGTGCCGCACCAGTCCGGCCCGCACGACCGCACCGTCCGGATCCACGATGTATTCACCGGGCG
This sequence comes from Rhodococcus sp. 05-2256-B1, assembly GCF_002258465.1. Classification (NCBI taxonomy): domain Bacteria; kingdom Bacillati; phylum Actinomycetota; class Actinomycetes; order Mycobacteriales; family Nocardiaceae; genus Rhodococcus; species Rhodococcus sp. 05-2256-B1. The sequence continues at coordinate 295,484 of NZ_NOZA01000031.1, forward strand.
GCCGAACGGGAATCTCGTCCGACTCGGCGTCGGTGATCTCGAGCGCACTTCCGTCGGATCGCAGGACCGCGGCACGACGCCGAATTTCGCTGTCGCCGAGACCTTCCGACCATAGGCACGCCTCGCGTACTCCCCCGTCGAGGGAGACCACCTCGATCTCACCGGACCAATCGAGGGCATCGAAATCCAGCCCGGGAGCGCATTTGACGACCAGATCTCGCCCCCGATACGCGTCGAGGAGATCCGGCAACGGAGGTTCGAGCGCTGCGGGATCGTGCCGTCGACGACCACCGACGCGTCGTCCGGGATCGGCCACGATCACGGTGCCCCGTGTCGTCGGGGTCAGTGCGTCGGCGCGCAGTACCGTCGCGGAAGGCACGTTGTGGGCAGCCATGCGCACCCGAATCGGGTCCAGGTCACTTCCCACCGCAAGTTCGGTCGTGTCGACCAACGCCGCCAGCTCGCTGCCGATGGAACAGGTGACATCGTGCACCCGCCGTCCGGCCAGGCGGTCCGCGCGCCTGCGAGCGACGGTCGTCGGCGTCGCCTGCTGCACCGCGTCGTCGGTGACGAGCCAGCCGTCGGACCCCAGCAGCTTCGCCCGTGCTTTCCGCCGCACCGTCACCGTCTCGACGAGGGCCGCAACGTGCTCGGGGTAGCGGGCACGTACCGAGGCGATATCGCGCAGCGAAGTTCGCGCATCGAGCTCGAGTCGGTCGACTGCACCGAGTGCCTCGGCACCGGCCTCGCTTCGCAGGAAGTCGAGGTCGGTGCCGGTGAAGTCATAGCCCACGGTTGGGACCGATCGATGGAGCGTCGGCCGTACGGCCGACGGTGGTGGAACGAATCAAGCGCGGGGCGCGGGCTTGGTTCCGGTGATCATCACGTTGTAGAACATGCCTCGCGGTACCACGTGCTGCAAGACCTTCTCGTCGACCCAGCTCAGCGTCTTCCACCCGTTGAACGCGAACTTGGCCCAGTTCCAGCCGAGCTTGCCTGCCGGAACGGCAGCCTCGAACGTGCGCACCGGCCACCCGAGCAGAGCGGCAGCGAATTCTTCGGTGTTCGCCTGAACGGCCTCGGCACCCGCCGACAACGCGATGTTCTCGAGGTCGGTCGGATCGAACGTGTGCAGGTCCACGACGGCCTCGAGTGCTGCAGCTCGCGAGGACTCGTCGAGTTCTTCCTGTGGTTTGCGCCAATCCGCCAGGAACGGCAGCTTGGTGGCACGAGTGGTCGCTTCCCAGGTGATACGGCCCAGCCAGCGAGCGTAGAAGTTACCCACCGTGGTCGGCTCGCCTGCGAAGACGAAGCGTCCACCGGGCTTGAGAACGCGCAGAACTTCTCGAAGAGACTGCTCGACGTCCGGGATGTGGTGGAGCACGGCGTGACCGACCACCAGATCGAAGGTGTCGTCGTCGTACGGAATCGTTTCTGCGTCGGCCACCCGGCCGTCCACATCGAGTCCAAGGTGCTCGGCGTTGCGCAGCGCGACCTTGACCATTCCGGGTGAGAGGTCGGTGACCGAGCCCTTGTCGGCAATCCCGGCCTGCATCAGGTTGAGCAAGAAGAAACCTGTGCCACAACCCAATTCGAGCGCACGACCGTACGGCAGAGCCGCTCGAGCCGATGCGTCACCGGACACCGCCTGGTCGAACCTGCCTCGGGCGTAATCGATGCAGCGCTCGTCGTAGGAGATCGACCACTTGTCGTCGTAGGTCTCGGCTTCCCAGTCGTGGTAGAGCACCTGCGCCAGTTTGGTGTCCGACCGCGCTGCCTCGACCTGCTCGGCCGTGGCGTGCGGATTCGGTGCCGGATCGACCTCGCGGTCTCGCGCCTCGGCCGAGACGAGAGGCGTCACAGAAGCAGTCGGTCGATTCGCACCGTCGTGGGGGCTTGCAGTCATGAGGCGAGCCTACTATCCGGTAGCCATGGAACAAGTTCGTCCACCGACCTCGATGCTCAACGCCCGGTGAAAGCGGCCTTACCCGGTCCGTTCGCGATGAAGGATTCCATCCCGACGGTGCGGTCCTCGGTGGCGAACAGGGCCGCGAACTGCTGTGCCTCGACGCGCAGTCCGTTGGTCAGGTCGACGTCCAACCCCTGATCTATGGACGCCTTGGCCGCAGCCAGAGCGCGTGACGCTCCGGTCGTGAACTGCCCCGCCCATGCGCGTGCCGCGTTGTACACCTCGTCCGGCGCGACCACCTCGTCCACCAAACCGATGTGCAGGGCCTCCTCGGCTCCGACGAAACGGCCGGTGAAGACCATGTCCTTGGCGCGACTGGGCCCGATCAGACGGGCCAGGCGCTGCGTGCCGCCGCCCCCGGGAATGACTCCGAGCAGCACCTCGGGAACGCCGAGCTTGGCATTGTCTCCGGCGATGCGTCGGTCCGCGCCGAGCGCGACCTCGAGTCCACCGCCCAGTGCGTATCCGGTCACTGCGGCCACGACCGGTTTGGGAATCGTGCTGAGCGAGCCGAGGGCGGACTGCAGTTCCGCCGCGATATCGGTCATCTCGATGACGGACATTGCCGCCATTTCCTTGATGTCGGCACCGGCCGCGAACACCTTTTCGCCGCCGTAGACGATGACCGCTCTGACGTCGGAGTTCACGGTGGCCTCGCGTGCCGCAGCCCGGATCTCCTCCTGCACCTGACGATTGAGCGCGTTCATCGGTGGGCGATCCAAGCGAATGGTGCCGATACCGTCGGATACGTCGAGAGTCACGAACTCAGCCATGGCCGAAGGCTACCGCGCCCGAGTTCAGCGATCCGACCAGGGATGGACCGTGCCCGCGTAGTACGCGTCCTCGCCGTCGAACTCCACTCGGACGGTGCCGTTCTCCCGGGTCAGGACGGGCAGGACCGCCGCGATCGTCTGCTCGTGATCGAGAACGTCGGCCACCGTGTCGAATCGGCCGAGCGCATCGAGCTGGCTCCACGTCGGTGGCAGCAGGACGGTGGTCCCCGAACGCCAGTCCGTCAACGCGTCCTCGGCCGAACGCCAGCTCACCGACGCGGCCTCGCTGGTCTCACCGTCGGCGTTCTGACCCTCGGGGAGCACGGCAACGAAGAACCTCGTGTCGTACCGTCGGGATTCACCGATCGGGGTGATCCAGTGCGACCACGGCCGCAGCAGATCTGCTCGCAGAACCAGATCGTGGTCGGTGAGAAACTGGGCGAACGACAGCTCCCGGCGTTCCAGTCGACCGCGTTCCGCAGAGAACGGGGCGGTGTCGGCGACCACCGAATCCGCCGTCGGACCGGCCAACAACACGCCGCACTCCTCGAACGTCTCGCGTGCCGCTGCGCACACCAGCGCCTGCGCCTTCCACTCGTCGGTGCCGAACCGGTCGGCCCACCACGACGGCGGCGGACCTGCCCACTCGATGTCCGCGGCCGCATCCGACGGATCCACGCCGCCACCGGGAAATACCGTCATGCCGCCCGCGAACGCCATCCCGCCGACGCGTTCGAGAAGGAACACCTCGATGCCGGGTTGTGATCGGCCGTCACGGATCAGGATGACGGTCGACGCATCACGTGCTGGAACGGGATCGGCGGCGGTGCTCGAGCTCATCTCCGCAACGTACCGCTGAGCCGGTGCGCCCGGGCACGGGGTCCGCTCTAGCGGCGGTGCGCCCCGGCAGCGCGCGTGCGCCGCGCGAAGTAGCGACCGTCGACGCGATCGAGGGTGATCGACTGGCTGAATGCCTCGGTCAGGTTCTCCGCCGTGATGACGTCGTCGACCAGGCCTTGCGCAACCACGCCGCCCTCCTTGAGGAGTAGTGCGTGGCTGAAGCCGGGCGGGATTTCTTCCACGTGGTGGGTGATCAGCACGGTCGCGGGAGCGTCGGGGTCGGCGGCCAGATCGGCCAACCGGGCTACCAGTTCCTCGCGGCCACCGAGATCGAGGCCGGCAGCGGGCTCGTCCAGCAACAGCAGTTCGGGGTCGGTCATCAGGGCACGGGCGATCAGTACACGCTTGCGCTCACCCTCCGACAGGGTGCCGTAGGTCCGCGTCGCCAGATGTTCGGCCCCGAGGCTCTCGAGCATCTCGACGGCCCGTTCGGTGTCGATCGCGTCGTACTTCTCCCGCCAGCGCCCCAACACGGAGTAGCCGGCGGACACGACCAGATCGGAGACCAGTTCGTCGGCAGGGATTCGGTGCGCCAACGAGGACGACGACAAGCCGATTCGAGGACGCAGTTCCGAGACATCGGTTCTGCCCATCACCTCACCGAGGACGTGAGCGACACCGGACGTGGGATGGATCTCGGCGGCAGCGATACGGAGCAGCGACGTCTTACCTGCACCGTTGGGCCCGAGCACGACCCACCGTTCGTCCAGTTCCACCTTCCAGGTGACGGGACCCACCAACGTCACGCCACCTCGGCGGACTACGACATCGGTGAAATCTACGAGCAGGTCGGGATCCGGTTCAGACACGGCTCCTATCCTCCCGCACACTCCCCGCGCAGACACGGCAGGATGTGCACGCGTGTCGCCCATTGACGATGTACCTCGCACCTCCCGCCGTCCCGTCGACGGGGTCACTCGCGTGAACCCGCCCGGGCAGCCGTTCCCTCTGGGTGCCACTGCACATCCCACTGGTACGCAATTCGCAGTCCACGCTCCCGGTGCGGATGGCGTCGAGGTATGTCTGATCGACCCGGACGGCGGCGAGCGGCGCGTGGAGTTGACCAACCGGACTTTCGGCATCAGACATGCCTTCGTCCCTGACGTCGGGCCAGGCGTGCGGTACGGCTTTCGCGCGCACGGCACCTGGGATCCCCACTCGGGCCGACGATTCAACGGGGCCAAGATCCTGCTCGACCCGTCCGCCCGCCAGGTGTCCGGTGACTTCGGGGATCCCGCGGCCCTGTTGGCCTACGAGGACGACCCGTTCGGAGCCCCCAGCAGTCGCGATTCCCTCGGCCACCTCCCGCTCGGCGTCGTCCGCGGACCGTCGGACAACGGCGACCGGCCGGTGAGGCCTGCCGTTCCCTGGGACAGAACCGTGCTCTACGAATTGCACGTCGGGTCGTTCACCGCGCGCCACAACGGCGTACCCGAACACCTCCGTGGCACCTACCTCGGGCTCGCGCAACCGGCCGTACTCGAACACCTGGCTCGAACGGGCATCACGTCGGTCGAATTGCTGCCGGTCCACACCACGTTCACCGAACCCGGGGTACGCGCTCGAGGGATGCGAAACCATTGGGGCTACTCCACGGGCGCGTATTTCGCTCCCGATCCGCGTTTCGCCGCCGTACGAGGCAACGAAGTGGACGAGTTCCGGACGATGGTCGACGCGTTGCACAGCGCAGGGATCGAAGTGATCCTCGACGTGGTCTACAACCACACGTGCGAATCCGCGGTCGACGGGCCGTCGATCAGTTGGCGGGGTCTCGACGCGCCGGGGTACTACCTGCTCGACGGTCGCGGATCCGACGTCGACCTGACCGGTTGCGGCAACACACTCGATTCGGCGTCTCCCGCCGTGGTCCGCATGGTGTGCGACAGCCTGCGGTACTGGGTGCAGGACATGGGCGTGGACGGATTCCGATTCGACCTGGCCAGTACGCTCGGCCGACCGGGCGGTTGGCGATTCGATTCTCGTGCACCGCTGTTGACGGCGATCGGTACCGATCCGGTGCTGTCGGGCGTCAAGTTGATCGCCGAACCCTGGGATGCGACCGGTGCCGGATATCAGGTGGGCAACTTCGGGGTCATGTGGTCCGAGTGGAACGACCGCTACCGAGATACCGTGCGAGGATTCTGGGCCGGCCATCACGGAGTGCGCGAATTGGCTTCCCGCCTAGCCGGTTCCGAGGACCTCTATGCCGGCAGCGGTCGACTGCCGTGGGCGTCGATCAATTTCGTCACCGCACACGACGGATTCACCGCACACGATCTGGTCTCGTACGAACGAAAGCACAACGAAGCCAACGGCGAAGAGAACAGAGACGGCACCGACAACAACTCCTCGGTCAACTACGGCGTCGAGGGTCCGACCGACGATCCCTCCGTCCTCGACGACCGTGGGCGACACGTCCGTGCTCTGCTTGCCACCCTGACGCTGTCGACCGGAACACCGATGCTGCTCGCAGGTGACGAACTCGGCCACAGCCAGGGCGGAAACAACAACGCGTACTGCGTATCTCACGATGCACCGGCATCCGACGCCTGGGCAGTCGACTGGGACAGCGCGGATCAGAACATGATTCGATTCGTGGCGCGCCTGCTGCGCGTACGTGCGAGCGCCCCGACACTGCGTCAGCAGGAGTTCTTCACCGGCCGGGCGACGCCGACCGGTCGACCGGACCTCGTCTGGTTCGATTCCGCCGGAATCGAATTCGATCACGACAGATGGAATGACGATTCGGTGCGCACGATCTCCGCCTGGGTCGACGGGTCCGACGTGCGTTCCTACGCCTCCGACGGCGGGCAGGTGGACGACGCGAGTTCGTTGCTGATCTTGCATTCCGGCGGTCCCGCCGAGATCACGCTGGCCTGCCCCAGTTGGTCGTCGTCTCGATTCGTGCCCGTCCTCGATTCCTCTCGCGTGGACGGCGTCCCACCCGATACCACTGCACTGGAGGCAGGTTCGAAGATTTCGGTGACCGGCTCGACCGTTCTCGTGTTCCGCAGCGCCGGTAGGTGAGTCATGAACAGCTGCACGAGCGGTCCTACCCCGAGCGCGTAGAGCACCGTACCCACACCGAGAGTTCCGCCGAGCAGCCAGCCGGTGAGTACCACTGTCAGTTCGATTCCCGTGCGAGTGAGGCGAATCGACCATCCGGTGCGCGCCACCAACCCGGTCATCAAACCGTCTCGGGGGCCCGGGCCCATTCCCGCACCGATGTAGAGCGCCGTGGCGAAGGCATTGACGACGATGCCCGACACCATCGCCAGTGTCCGAACGATCGGCCCGTCCAGATGGGGCAGGATCGCCGACGTCGTATCCACGGCGACAGCGATGACGATCACGTTGCTCACGGTCCCCAAACCCGGACGCTGCCGCAGCGGTATCCACATCAGGAGCACCGCCACGCCGGTGATGGCAGTGATGGTTCCGAAGCTGAGCGACAGGTGCCGCGACAGACCTTGGTGGAACACATCCCAGGGGTTGACGCCGAGCCCACCGGCGATCATCAGCGACATGGACGCGCCGTACAGCCACAGGCCGACGTAGAGCGCCGTCAGGCGAGACGGGAGACGACGGCCGGCGACGCGTAGCGGTGAGAAAGGCATGGTGTCAGTGTCCGGCCACTGGATACCTCGTTCGATAGCCAGTTGCGCGACAGTGGACCCCCGGCCGATGCTGCGTTACATCCGGACAGCGATCACGGTCGTCGAACCGGGAGCCACTTCGGTGAAACCAGCATCTCGGACTGCGACGGCGCGACCCGCGCGGACCTCGTCCAGCGCGTGCGTCCACTGCTCCGGATCCGCCGATCGAACCGAACAGGCGAAACCGGAATCGGCCCAGGCTCGACAGTCGTCGAGGCTCATCGCACCGGCCAGCAACATCGACGCATGACCCACCTGCGCCGCGGCCTTGCCCACCGTCATCGACAGGGACGCGTCGATCCACAGCACCGGCCCGGCGCTCGGCGGTGACTCTTCTTCGGCCGGTACGTCGGTGCCGCCGATCTGAAGACGCTTGATGCGCGGATCCAGATCGCCGACGCGGCCCGGCACGAAAGCACGGGCCGAAGCGTTCCCGACCTCGACCGTGACACCCGGAACTTCCTGCGCTGCAGTCCATTGCGCGCCGCGGGCACGGCGGGCCACCTTCCTGATCCGCGCCGAGGTCCACGCAACGAAAGGCTCGTGCCACGAGGCGTCGACACCGACCCGTGGGTCGAGGCACAGCGCCACGACGGCTCGGGCGGCGGCTTCGAGTAGGTCGTTGCGCACCGGCGGGTCGGCCTTGGGTATGTGCAGCACCATGGGCATGGCCAGAACCTCAGACGGGTCCTCGGGATCCTCGGCACCGCCGTAGCCGCGGGCCAATTCGGCGTGACGCGAGGCGAACGTGTTGGCGTCCGAGAACTGCTCGGGTTCAGCCGTATCGGACGTCGACTCGACACGGTCCCGATCGACGGAGTCGCCGACGGCGGGGGCGTCGGTCATGGGATCGGGACGCGGCGGACTCCCCCGTCGACGGCATCCGCGGCTTCGATCTCGTTTCGGGTGACCCCGAGAATGAACAGGACGGCATCCAAGTAAGGGTGCGAGATCGCAGCATCGGCGATCTCGCGAAGCGCGGGCTTGGCGTTGAACGCAACGCCGAGCCCGGCCGCGGTGAGCATGTCGATGTCGTTGGCACCGTCGCCGACCGCGACCGTCTGCTCCATCGGCACTCCGGCTTGGGCGGCGAACTCCCGCAGTGCGGTCGCCTTCGCAGCGCGGTCGACGACGTCGCCGATGACTCGACCCGTCAACTTCCCGTCGACGATCTCGAGTGTGTTGGCCTTCACGTAGTCGAGTTCGAGTTCGTGAGCCAGTCCCTCGATCACCTGGCGGAATCCGCCCGAGACGACACCGCAGGCGAAACCGAGACGCCGAAGCGTCCGGATGGTCGTTCGAGCCCCCGCCGTCAGCTCCAAGCTGTCGGCGACGTCGTCGATGACGGATGCGTCCAGGCCGGCCAGCGCTGCGACACGCTGTTCCAACGACTCGGCGAAGTCGATCTCCCCGCGCATCGCCGCCTCGGTGACGGCACGTACCTCGTCTTCGCGCCCGGCCCGGGCGGCAAGCATCTCGATGACCTCGCCCTGGACCAACGTCGAGTCCACGTCGAATACGATGAGTCGTTTCGACCTCCGTGCGATGCCGGCTCGCTCCACTGCGATGTCGACGCCGATTCCCGCTGCGATCGCGGCGAGGCCGGTGCGTAGCTGGAGGTCTGCCTCAGGCGAGGTGTCGGTGGCGGTGACCTGAAGTTCGAGGCCCGTCACCGGGTAGTCCGCGATCCCACGGATGGAATCGATGTTGGTCCCCTGCCGGGCCAATTCTCTCGAGATGGTGCTGAATGCTCGCGCGGTGACCGGACGGCCGAGCACGACGACGACATGCGTGGCCAGTGTGCGTCCACCGTTCTGTGCCGCGTCGATCTCGACATCGACATGGACGCCCACGGTGGCCATCGCGTCTTCGAGTTCTTCCTGGAGCGCCTCGGGATCGCGTGGACAGGTCAGCAACACACCGAGGGTCAGCCTGTTGCGGATGACCACCTGCTCCACGTCGAGCAGGCTGACGTCGTGCCGCGACAGGGCCGCGAACAGCACCGATGTGACACCTGGTTTGTCGGGTCCCGTCACCGTTACCAACACCGCAGTGTCGCTCGATCTCACCGAATCTCCCTTTCGCACTGTCCCCCCATTACTGGTGTGCCCTGCTCGTGTCCCGCGACTGCCGCCGAACGGGCCGGACGCGCAGGGAAGATTGTCGCAAGCGAAGAGCCCCGCCCGGTAGCCGGGAGGGGCTCTCGCTGTGCTGTGGACTACCGGGGATCCGGGTCGCCCGAACCTTCGTGATCGCTGGTCGCGATCGGAGCCCGGCGGGCCTGTTCGAGTACCGCGGTGGTCTTGCCACCATGAGCACCAGGACCGACGTGCGCTTCGGACCGCATCCGCTCGACCATGTGCGGGTAGTGCAGCTCGAACGCCGGACGCTCGGAACGAATCCGGGGCAGCTCGGTGAAGTTGTGCCTCGGGGGCGGGCACGAGGTGGCCCACTCCAGCGAGTTTCCGTAACCCCACGGATCGTCGACTGTGACGACCTCACCGTATCGGTACGACTTGAACACGTTCCAGACGAACGGCAGTGTCGAGGCACCGAGGATGAACGCACCGATGGTCGAGATGATGTTCAGTTCGGTGAAGCCGTCGGACGGCAGGTAGTCGGCGTAGCGACGCGGCATGCCTTCGTTACCGAGCCAGTGCTGCACCAGGAACGTGGCGTGGAATCCGAAGAACGTCAGCCAGAAGTGCCACTTGCCCAGAGCCTCGTCCATCATCCGGCCCGTCATCTTCGGGAACCAGAAGTAGATTCCTGCGTAGGTCGCGAACACCACGGTGCCGAACACCACGTAGTGGAAGTGGGCGACGACGAAGTACGTGTCGGTGACCTGGAAGTCGATGGGAGGCGAAGCCAACAGCACACCGGTCAGTCCGCCGAACACGAACGTGATGAGGAAGCCGATCGAGAACAGCATGGGCGTTTCGAGCGTGACCTGTCCGCGCCACATCGTGCCGACCCAGTTGAAGATCTTCACACCGGTCGGAACAGCGATGAGGAATGTCATGAACGAGAAGAACGGCAGCAGTACCGCGCCGGTGGCGTACATGTGGTGGGCCCACACGGCGATCGACAGTGCAGCGATGGCGATCGTCGCGTAGATCAGACCCGAGTAACCGAAGATCGGCTTGCGGGAGAACACCGGGAACACCTCGGACACGATTCCGAAGAACGGCAACGCGATGATGTAGACCTCGGGGTGCCCGAAGAACCAGAACAGGTGCTGCCACAGCAGCACTCCGCCCGTTGCCGGGTCGAAGAGATGCGCGCCCAGGTGGCGGTCGGCGGCAAGGCCGAGCAGTGCGGCGGTCAGCAGCGGGAACGCCAGCAGGATAAGAATCGACGTGACCAGGATGTTCCAGGTGAAGATGGGCATCCGGAACATCGTCATACCGGGGGCGCGGAGGCAGATCACCGTGGTGATCATGTTGACGCCACCGAGGATGGTTCCCAGACCGGCGACGGCGAGGCCCATGATCCACAGGTCGGCACCGACACCGGGCGAGTGCAGAGCAGAGGTGAGAGGCGTGTACGCCGTCCATCCGAAGTCGGCTGCGCCACCCGGGGTGATGAAGCCGGCCGTGGTGATCAGCGCACCGAACAGGTACAGCCAGTAGGAGAACGCGTTGAGACGCGGGAACGCCACGTCCGGCGCACCGATTTGCAGCGGAAGAATGTAGTTGGCAAAGCCGAACACGATCGGCGTTGCGTACAGCAGCAACATGATGGTGCCGTGCATCGTGAACAGCTGGTTGTACTGCTCGTTGGACAGGAACTGCATCCCCGGCACGGCCAACTCGGCGCGCATCAACAGCGCCATCAGTCCACCGACGAGGAAGAAGGCGAACGACGTCGCGATGTACATGATCCCGAGAACCTTGGGATCGGTTGTGGTCACCGCCTTGTGGATGAACGAACCCTTCGGTCCCATCCGCGGCGGGAAAGGCCGAGCAGCATCCACCGCGGGAGCGGGCCTAGGCGCTAGGGCAGTCACAGATCCTCCTGATTGCGCGTCCGACCCCGAATCACGAGGCGACGTCACTAGTCGTGCGCTACTCGAATCGTAGACCGTCGGACCGACGCTTGCCGAACCGGTCCTACCGTGTGTCGTATTGGATTCGATCGAACCATGGTTCGGGGTGCGATCTGCCTGCGCCGTCGGCCTTTACGAGCCCTCCGACACACCCCGGAACACCGTGCGAGCAGATGGCCGAGAAGGGTCCGCGGCAGTGCTCTGCGCGAGGCGATTTCCGTTACTGTGTGAGACCACCCGACCCGCAGAAAGAAGTTCCGCGTTGCCACTTCGACCACGACTCCCCCGCCGGTTCGCGCCACACACCACGGGCACGGCGGCCGCTGTCTGTCTGATGGCAGCCGTGGCGTTGACCGGATGCTCCGACTCCGCGACCGAGGACGACGCATCCACCATCGTTCGCAGTACGACGAACATTGCCGGAGCGGGGGTGGTCGGTAACAACCGGGACACCGTCGGACTGTGTCCCGCACTTGCCCCACTCGACCCGACTGGAGTCGAGGGCGATACGCGCCCCGTCGGGCACGCCGAGGGCATCAGTGCCATCCCGGCCGATCCACAGCGCATCGTCGTCCTCGACGCTGCAGGCCTCGACGCCAGCTGCGCGGTCGGGATCTGGGAACGCGTCGTCGGCGCGGCCACGCTCGACCCCGACTTCCGGGGAGACGGAGACCAGCCGCTGTACCTGGGTACCGGCCTGGCGTCGGTTCCGTCGGTCGGCCCGGTCGGTGCCCCCGACCTCGATGCGATCGCCGCCCTCGCCCCGGACCTGATCCTGGGGGCCGATTCTCTCGGATCCGATACCTACGATTCGCTGACTGCCATCGCGCCGACCGTGTTCACCGCGACCGGACAGGGATGGAAAGACACTTTTCTGCAGTCCGCAGCCGCCTTGGGTCGAGGCCAGGCAGGATTCGACCAGCTCGCGTCGTTCTCCGCGGATGCCGAACGCGTCGGTCGCGAGATCGATGCAACCCAGACGCAGGCGTCGGTCATCCGATTCGATGCCGATTCCGTCGAGGTCGACGGCCAAGATTCGTTCGCCGGCCAGGTGCTCGCCGAGGTCGGCGTGGCACGGCCACAGAATCAGCGTGACACCGGTTTCTCGGTCGAGCCCGGCAACCTGGAGCCCGTCGAGGGCGACATCGTCTACGTGCGATTCGCGGGTCCGGACGGCGAGACCTTCGGCCGTGAGGTGATGGACGGCGACGCGTGGCACGCTCTCGGCTCGGTCACCGACGGGCGGGTGTTCGCGGTGAACGACACGGTCTGGTCGGGCAGCGGGGTCGTCGCGGCGCGGGCCGTTCTGGCCGACCTGTCCGCTTCTCTGAACGCCTACGTGTCCTGACGCGATGCCTATCCCGGACTTCGTTCAGGCGCTGCGCAGCGTCGTCGGCACGTCCCCGCTGTGGCTGTCCGGCGTCAGCGCAGTCGTTCTCGACGACGATCGGCGCGTGCTGCTGACTCTGCGGGCAGACAACAACACCTGGGCCGTGGTGTCCGGAATCCTCGAACCCGGCGAGGAACCTGCACCCGCCGCGCTGCGTGAGATCGGTGAGGAGACCGGTGTGGACGCCACGATCGTGCGCCTGACGAGCGTCGACGTGACGGAGCCCATCACGTACCCCAACGGCGACGTCGCGCAGTATCTGGACATCACGTTCCTCGCTCGCTACACCGGCGGCACTCCTCATGTCGCCGACGACGAGAACCTCGATGTGGCCTGGTTCGAGCTCGATGGCCTACCCGAAAACCTCACGGCCACTTCGCGATTGCGAATCGAGAAAGCCATCGCCGACGACCCGTCGGCATGGTTTCGACGCTGACTCCCCTGCCGCACCGAGTACACAGCTCCACCGAACCGTCCCTGTTTCGATTCGTAATGTGATATCACTTTACTATCAACATCGAGAGGGAGGTTCTCATGTCCGCACCCGCTACCGTCGCCGAGAAGCCGACGGGTACACCGACCACGACCATCGCCGAGCGCACCGGCTGGGATCTGCCGGGCTGGTCGATGCTCGGCGTCGGTCTCGCGCTGTTTCTCGGCGGAATCGCCGCGTTCGCTCTCGGACTGGTCTTCTCCGTGGTGGGGCTCACGGTCGTCGGAGTCGTCCTGTTCGTGCTCTCGCTGCCGGCACTCATGGGATTGACTCTGGTGCAACCGAATCAAGCTCGCGTTCTGCAGCTACTCGGCAGTTCGTACAGCGGGACGCTGCGTACACCGGGGCTGCGCTGGACCAATCCGTTGACGTACCGCAGGGCCATCTCGACGCGAATTCGCAACCACGAGACCGGTCAATCGAAGGTCAACGACGCCGACGGCAATCCGATCGAGATCTCCGCCATCGTCGTCTGGCAGGTTGCCGATACCGCCCTGGCGTCGTTCCAGGTCGACGACTACGAGGAGTTCGTGGCCGTCCAGACCGAATCTGCCGTTCGGCATATCGCCGGTAGCTACCCGTACGACGCCGAAGGGCGAATGTCGTTGCGCGAGAACGCCGACGAGATCACCGCGGCCATGTCGGAGGAAGTACACGCGCGGGTGAGATCGGCCGGCGTCGAGGTGATCGAGACCCGCATCAACCGTCTTGCCTATGCTCCGGAGATCGCGCAGGCCATGCTGCGACGCCAGCAGGCCGGAGCTGTCATCGCGGCGCGTCAGCAGATCGTCGAAGGTGCGGTGGGAATGGTGGAGATGGCACTCTCGAAGCTCGAGGAGAAGCACGTCGTGGAACTCGACGAGGAGCGGAAAGCGGCGATGGTGTCGAACCTGCTCGTGGTGTTGTGCAGCGATCGCGATACCCAGCCCGTCGTCAACACCGGATCGCTGTACCAGTGAGCCATGGCCGTCGAGCGTAAGAAAATTCTGCTTCGGCTGGACCCAGCGGTGCACGACGCTCTTGCCCGCTGGGCCTCCGACGAGCTCCGAAGCACCAACGCTCAGATCGAGTTCCTACTGCGTCGAGCACTGAGCGAGCAGGGCCGAATGCCGAAGGAGGCCAAAGACATTCGCGCGCCGGGCCGCCCACCGAAGGAGTGAGCGGCCCGGCGCAAGGATGGGTTTCTAGAAGTCCCAGTCCTCGTCTTCGGTGTTGACGGCCTTTCCGATGACGTACGAGGAGCCCGACCCGGAGAAGAAGTCGTGATTCTCGTCGGCGTTGGGTGACAGAGCCGACAGAATTGCCGGGTTCACATCCGTCTCGTCCTTGGGGAACAGACCCTCGTAGCCGAGGTTGTTCAGTGCCTTGTTGGCGTTGTAGCGCAGGAACTTCTTGACGTCCTCGGTCAGACCGATCTCGTCGTACAGATCCTGGGTGTACTCGACCTCGTTGTCGTACAGCTCGAACAGCAACTCGAAGGTGTAGTTCTTCAGTTCCTCACGCCGCTCCTCGCTGACCTTCTCGAGACCCTTCTGGTACTTGTATCCGATGTAGTACCCGTGCACGGCCTCGTCACGAATGATCAGCCGGATGAGGTCTGCCGTGTTGGTGAGCTTGGCCCGCGAGGACCAGTACATCGGCAAGTAGAAGCCTGAGTAGAAGAGGAACGACTCGAGCAGAGTCGACGCCACCTTGCGCTTGAGCGGGTCGTCACCGTGATAGAAGTTCAGCACGATCTCGGCCTTGCGCTGAAGGTTGACGTTCTCCTCGGACCAGCGGAACGCATCGTCGATGTCGCGGGTGGAGCTGAGGGTGGAGAAGATGGAGCTGTAGCTCTTCGCGTGCACCGACTCCATGAACGCGATGTTGGTGTACACCGCCTCCTCGTGCGGAGTGATCGCGTCGGGAATGAGGCTGACTGCACCGACGGTGCCCTGAATGGTGTCGAGCAGCGTCAGTCCGGTGAACACGCGCATCGTCAGCTGCTTCTCGACGGCGGTCAGAGTTGCCCACGACGGGATGTCGTTGGACACCGGCACCTTCTCGGGCAGCCAGAAATTACTGGTGAGACGCTCCCAGACTTCGGAGTCCTTGTCGTCCTGGACCCGATTCCAGTTGATCGCGGTGACACGATCGATGAGCTTTGGCCGTGCGTTTGCCGCAGGTGTATGCGGGGTCTTGTCCGTGACTGTCATACCTATCCCCATTTGAGTGTCAAAGCGCGGGTTTTACCCAGTCGATCACAAGTGTGCCGAGCGAGTATCGGCGCCGCCCCGATTACGCTAAACCGATGGAGCAACCTACCTCGCACTAGGCCCAAGTTACACGAGTGTAGTTCCTGCCGGGTACCCAACTTGCTGATTTTGTCCCCCAAAACCTTTGTCGCACAAAAAAAGTGGCGGCGGACAATGTCCACCGCCACTTTTTGGCACCCTACAGAGACTGATCAAGCCCGCGGGCTAAGGATGCGCGGAGATCTCTACTTTTTACGTCGAATGGTCTCGGTCTGCGTGGTCCGCGGTGACTTCTTCGCGGCCGACGCCGGCAGGAACTGGCCGGTGACCGAGCTTCGAACGATCTTTGAGGTCTTCTTTGTCATAACTTCACCTCCTTCGGGGTCTTAAACCCCGCGGAGCCTCGCGCACGTCGCGAAGACGCTTCGTATACGCTCGGTATCCCGACATCAATTGGGACCTCGCTCTGCGGGGTATGAAGAGCCGGTCCGTGTCAGCGGATCGGCTCTTCGCGTTCCCCAACGATGGTTCGCCAGGGAAGCCTCGTTTACAGCATGCAGGAGACGCAGCCCTCGACCTCGGTGCCCTCGAGGGCCATCTGACGCAGACGGATGTAGTACAGCGTCTTGATGCCCTTGCGCCATGCGTAGATCTGCGCGCGGTTGATGTCTCGGGTGGTGGCGGTGTCCTTGAAGAACAGCGTCAAAGACAGGCCCTGATCGACGTGTTGCGTTGCGGCAGCGTAGGTGTCGATGATCTTCTCGTAGCCGATCTCGTACGCGTCCTGGTAGTAATCCAGGTTGTCGTTGTCGAGGTACGGTGCCGGGTAGTAGACGCGGCCGATCTTGCCTTCCTTGCGGATCTCGATCTTCGACGCCACCGGGTGAATCGACGAGGTGGAGTTGTTGATGTACGAGATCGAGCCGGTCGGCGGAACGGCCTGCAGGTTCTGGTTGTAAATTCCGTACTCCTGCACCGACGCCTTCAGTGCGGCCCAGTCGGCCTGGGTCGGGATGGCGACGTCGGAGTCGGCGAACAACTTCGCGACCTTCGGTGTCGCAGGCTCCCACACCTGGTCGGTGTACTTGTCGAAGAACTCACCCGACGCGTACTTGGAATCCGGGAAACCCTTGAAGTACTGGCCGCGAGCCTTCGCCAGCTGGTTCGACGCCTGGATGGCGTGGAACAGCACCGTGTAGAAGTAGATGTTGGTGAAGTCGATTCCCTCGGTCGAGCCGTAGTGAATGCGCTCGCGGGCGAGGTAGCCGTGCAGGTTCATCTGACCCAGGCCGATCGCGTGAGAGTCGTTGTTGCCCTGCTCGATCGACGGTACCGAGAAGATGTGGGTCTGATCCGACACCGCAGTCAGACCACGGATCGCCACCGCGATGGTCTTACCGAAATCGGGCGAATCCATCGTCTTGGCAATGTTCAGCGAGCCCAGGTTGCACGAGATGTCCTTGCCCACATGGCTGTACGAGAGGTCGTCGTTGAACGTCGACGGCGTCGAGACCTGGAGAATCTCCGAGCACAGGTTGGAGTGAGTGATCTTGCCCTTCACCGGGTTCGCACGATTGACGGTGTCCTCGTACATGATGTATGGGTAGCCGGACTCGAACTGCAGCTCGGCGAGAGTCTGGAAGAATTCACGCGACTTGATCTTGGTCTTGCGAATCCTCTTGTCGTCGACCATCTCGTAGTACTTCTCCGAGACATTGATGTCGGCGAACGGCACTCCGTAGATGCGCTCGACGTCGTACGGCGAGAACAGGTACATGTCCTCGTTCTTCTTCGCCAGCTCGAACGTGATGTCCGGGATGACGATTCCGAGGGACAGCGTCTTGATGCGGATCTTTTCGTCGGCGTTCTCACGCTTGGTGTCGAGGAACTTGTACACATCGGGGTGGTGCGCGTGCAGGTACACCGCGCCCGCGCCCTGGCGTGCCCCGAGCTGGTTGGCGTACGAGAACGAATCCTCGAGCAGCTTCATGATCGGGATGACACCGGACGACTGGTTCTCGATCCGCTTGATCGGCGCACCTGCTTCGCGAATGTTGCTCAGCAACAATGCAACTCCGCCGCCGCGCTTGGACAGCTGCAACGCGGAGTTGATGGATCGTCCGATGGACTCCATGTTGTCTTCGATGCGGAGCAGGAAGCACGAGACGGGCTCGCCGCGCTGCTTCTTGCCCGAGTTGAGGAAGGTGGGCGTCGCGGGCTGGAATCGGCCGGCGATGATCTCGTCCACGAGATCGGTGGCCAGGGCTTCGTCACCGGCCGCCAGCGTCAATGCCACCATGCACACACGGTCCTCGAAGCGTTCGAGGTAGCGCTTACCGTCGAACGTCTTGAGCGTGTAGGAGGTGTAGTATTTGAACGCACCGAGGAAGGTCGGGAATCGAAACTTCTTCGAGTACGCGTGGTTGATCAGGAACTTCACGAACTCACGTGAGTACTGGTCCAGAACCTCGGGCTCGTAGTAGTTCTCCTCGACGAGGTAGTCCAGCTTCTCGTCCAGGTCGTGGAAGAACACGGTGTTCTGGTTGACGTGCTGCAGGAAGTACTGATTGGCAGCTTCGCGGTCCTTCTCGAACTGGATCTCACCGTTGGGCCCGTAGAGATTGAGCATCGCGTTGAGCGCGTGATAGTCCATGTCACCGTCGCTGCGAACGGTCGCGGGTGCGGGTGCTGCGTCGGTGATGGTCGGTGCCACGGCGGTGCTCCTACTGGTCTGTGGTGGTTGATGCTCAGTGCGTGTGGGCAGCGCGACGGACTTCCCGTTCCCAGAAGTCTTCGAGTCCCTCGCGGACTCGCACTACGTCCTCGGGGGTGCCCATCAATTCGAAGCGGTAGAGATACGGAACCGCGCATTTCTGCGAGATGACGTCTCCGGCAAAGCAGAAGGAGTCACCGAAATTGGTGTTTCCGGCAGCGATGACGGCTCTGATCAACGATCGATTGTGCTTGTCGTTGAGAAACTTGATCACACGCTTGGGGACGTAGTTGGTGTCGCGACCGGCGTACGTCGTTCCTCCGCCGTACGTCGGCACGATCAGGACGTAGGGAGAGTCGACGCGAAACGTGCCGTCCGGATCTCGTAAGGGAATGCGCGTCGCGGGGATATCCAACTTCGATACGAAACGGTGCGTGTTCTCCGACGCGCTGGAGAAGTAGACGAGTGAGTTCGAGGACTGCTGGTGTGAACTCACCGCTCACTCACCTTCTCGATCTGTTCAAGCAGCGTTCGCCGCGAGGGTCTTGATGCGATCCGGGCGGAAACCGGACCAGTGGTCGTCACCGGCGACGACGACGGGGGCCTGCAGGTAACCGAGCGCCATGACGTAGTCACGTGCCTCGGGGTCCTGCGAGATGTCGATGACGGAATACTCGATACCCGCTTTGTCGAGGGCGCGGTAGGTGGCATTGCACTGGACGCAGGCGGGCTTGGTGTAAACGGTGATGCTCATGGTGTCCCTCTTTCCGTTGTCGCCGTCGGGTGCACCGATGGCGACGATGTGCTCTGCGTGTGGCACCGAGAACATCTCCCGCTCAGGGCGACTGCGACCTGCTCGAACCCACGTCGTTCGGGCTCTTCGAGTTGTGGTCTCTCGGCGGGTCAAACACTACACCTAGTGTCCCCCATCTGCCTAGAACACGAGATGTTGCGAACAACATGCGTGGTATTCGCTGGTCACGGCCGTGCGACCGACGCTCGTCCACCCCACATCGGCGTGTCGGACGTCACAAAACGAGGTGTCTTTCGTCACTACCGACCGTCGCCCCGACAGTGACGTTCCCCTACGACATCCGCGCACGACGACGGCCCCTCGGAATTGCTCCGAGGGGCCGTCACGTGGATCACGCGAGTGTCAGCGTTGACGCGCCTTGAACCGCGGCTCCTTCTTGTTGATCACGAACACGACCCCATGGCGGCGAACCACCTGGGCGCCGGGCTTGCTCTTGAGCGATTTCAGAGAATTTCTCACCTTCATGAGACCAGGCTACATGAAAACGATTCCCGATACCATCAAGCGGTCACGCGCTGACGAGTTCCTTCGACGCCTTGACCAACTCGGCCACGACGTGGCCGATCTCACCGGACACCTCGGCGTTCTCACGCGGGTGAGCGGTCCCGAACTTGTCGATGGTGCCGCCGATGGAGAGCTGGACGTCCTCGAGTACGGATCCGCCGGCGATGCGGACGGCCTTGCTCGTGTCCTCGTGGGCCCACTTGGCACCGTTGCCGCTCGGCGATGCGCTGATGACCACGACCGGCTTGCCCACCATGGCACCGGCACCGTAGGGACGTGAGAGCCAGTCGATGGCGTTCTTCAGCACGGCCGGAATGGTGCCGTTGTATTCGGGCGTGACCAACAGCAGCGCAGAAGCCTTCTCGGCAGCGGCGCGCAGAGCGAGGGCGGCCGCAGGCACGGAGCCATCGACGTCGATGTCCTCGTTGTAGAAGGGAACGTCGCCCAGCCCGTCGTAGACCACGATCTCGGCATCGGCCGGTGCGACGGTGACTGCAGTCTCGGCAATCTGCTTGTTCACCGATTCGGCGCGCAGGCTTCCGACGAGAACGAGTACGTGTGCGTCTGACATGAAATCTTCCTTCGAAAGTTCGGATGACGTGATCGTCGTGTCAATTCATACCATCCAAGCGGACCGCGGTCCACTTGTATTCCTCAGCGAGGTACCCTGAACAGGTGACCGGTCCGATGCTGCCCGTAGTAGGCGAAGACTCCGAACGCTGTGACGCTGCCCGCAACCGCCGGCTGCTCCTCGACGCCGCGACGGAGCTGGTGGCGACCCTCGGTGCCGACGCCGTCACCATGGAGGCCGTGGCAACGAGGGCCGGCGTCGGCAAAGGCACCGTGTTCCGGCGCTTCGGCAACCGCGCCGGGTTGATGCGAGCCCTGTTGGATCACACCGAGAAGATGTTGCAGAGCTCGTTCATGTTCGGCGAACCGCCGCTCGGGCCCGGTGCCGATCCCATCGACCGCCTCGTCGCGTTCGGTCGGGCACGGCTGGAGTTCGTCAGGGTTCAGGGTGAGGTGCTGCGGGCCGCGGAAAGCTCGGCCGACGCTCGGTATTCGGCTCCGGCGCACATGGTCAATTTCACACACGTTCTGTCTTTGCTCCGTGCAGCCGGCGTGGAGGGAGACCTGGAACTTCTCACCTATTGGCTGCTCACACCCCTGGAAGCCACGTTGGTGCTGCACCAGTACCGAGACCTCGGAATG
The DNA here is from genome assembly GCF_002258465.1 of Rhodococcus sp. 05-2256-B1. Lineage (NCBI taxonomy): Bacteria > Bacillati > Actinomycetota > Actinomycetes > Mycobacteriales > Nocardiaceae > Rhodococcus > Rhodococcus sp. 05-2256-B1. The sequence goes on from NZ_NOZA01000031.1 coordinate 316,190, forward strand.
ACGATGGATCGTCTGGCCGACGGGTGGGAAGATCTGGTGCGCAGAGCAACTCGCGTCCCATAGCGGTTGTCGGTCACGTCGCGAGGATCGACAGTGCCGCCGAATGCAAGGCAGTTCCGTACGAACGGCCGTGTCCGGCCGCATGTACGGCCAGAGGATGCAACTGGTGGAGGGCGGTCCGGTCGCGCCACCCCGTCCGCAGCGGGTGCACGGACTCGTAGCCGTCGACCATGGCGTCCAGATGAGGACAGCCGAACAGTGCCGCCATCGCCAGATCCGTTTCGCGATGGCCGCCGTGTGCCGCGGGATCGATGAGCACGACACCCGCATCGGTCCAGAAGACGTTGCCGTTCCACAGGTCTCCGTGGATTCGACTGGGCGGTTCACCGTCGTCGAACTCGCCGTCCGCCACCCGTCCGCACGCCGCCTCGACGGTCGCCGCCTCGGACTGCGTCACGTTTCCGGCGTCGACCGCGATCCGCAGATACGGCAGCACTCGCTCGGCGGCGTAGAACGAACCCCACGTGGCGTGGACAGTGTTGGTCATGGGCCGCGAGCCGATGAACAACTGCCCGGGAAACGGTGTGCCGTCCGGGCGATTCGGCGGAGCCCCGAATCCGGCCGCGCCGCCGTCGTGCATCCGGGCCAGTGCGCGCCCGAATCGACGGGCCGCGATCTCGGTGGGACGCGCGGCCGTCAACCGCTCGAGTTCGATGAACGTCGGTCCGCGATCGAGAACACCGACGACAGGCACCCCTGTCTCACCGAGCCACGCGAGTCCCGTCGCCTCGGCCTCGAAGAAGTCCGGGTGCGCGCGGGTATCTCGCTTGACGAAGGTATCCGTGGATCCGCTCACGTCGAACGACACTACGCATCCTTCTCGACCCGAACGCGTACCCGCACTCGTCATTAGGATGATCGGATGGGACACATCAACTCGGAATTGCGCTCCGGAATCATGCGTGAGCTGGCGGTACAGTCGACCATCGATCCGGTGACGGAGGTCCGCAGGCGCGTGGACTTCCTCAAGGACTACCTCGCGTCGACACCGGCCTCCGGTTTCGTACTCGGGATCAGCGGCGGACAGGACAGCACGCTCACCGGCAAGCTCGCACAACGGGCGGTGACCGAACTACGTGCCGACGGGCACGAGGCCGAATTCGTCGCCGTACGGCTCCCCTACGGTGTGCAGGCCGACGAGGACGACGCGGCGATCGCACTGAAGTTCATCGATCCCGACCGCACGGTGACGGTGAACATCAAGGAGGCCTCCGATGCCGCAGCCGCTGCGACCGCCGAGGCTCTGGGAACCGGCGAGGTCCGAGATTTCGTGCGCGGCAACATCAAAGCACGTCAACGCATGGTCGCCCAGTACGCGATCGCCGGCGAACTCGGCTATGTGGTCGTCGGCACCGATCACGCGGCCGAGGCGGTCACCGGCTTCTTCACCAAGTTCGGCGACGGCGGGGTGGATTTGACACCTCTGACCGGCCTGACCAAGCGACAAGGCGCTGCGCTGCTGCGCGAGCTCGGTGCGCCCGAAAGTACCTGGCGCAAAGTCCCCACCGCGGATCTCGAAGACGATCGACCGGCTCTGCCCGACGAGGAAGCACTCGGCGTCACATACCAGCAGATCGACGACTACCTCGAAGGCAAGGACGTCACCGAGGAAGTGGCCGACAAACTCGAGAAGATGTTCGCCGCGACGCGGCACAAGCGAACCGTTCCAGTGACACCGTTCGACGATTGGTGGAAGAACGGTCACTGACCGACCTTCGTCGGCGGCGATCGGTGACGATCAGCCGCCGGCGAACGGCGGCAGTACGTCGACTCTGCTGCCTACGGACCGCCCCAGATCGCGGGTCAACTCGTCTCCGACCAGATACGCCGACACCCGCAGAATCGGTTCCATCGGGGCTCCGTACCGAGAACGGATGGCCTCGCGCAATTCTCCCAGCGTCGCACCGGCCGGCAGAGTGAGGTGTTCCGACTCGCAGCCGGACGCGTCGACGGCGGCTGCGAAGTACCGCACCTCCACCTGCATCGTTCGACTATCGGTCGTGCTGGGCTGTGTCTCAACCACCGATTGCTCCCATACTGCGGGTCGGTGGCACGAAGCCCTCGGCGTCGATGCCGTGCCCGGCCCATTTGTTCCACATGGCTCCGCGCCATACTGCTGCCAGCTCGTCATCGGTGGCACCGCCCCGCAGCGCCGCGCGAAGATCCGTCTCGTCGTCGCTGAACAGGCAGGACCTGATGGTCCCCTCGGCGGTGAGCCTCGTGCGATCACAGTCGCCGCAGAACGAGCGCGTGACGGACGCGATGATTCCCACGGTTGCCTCCGTGCCGTCCACGCTCCATTCCTCGGCGGGAGCGGACGGATCGGCGCGACCCACTTCACGAAGATCGAAAGCAGTGGACAGCTCGTCGAGCAACGTCTGGGCGTCGATCATGTTGTTGCGGGCCCATTCGTGATCGGCGTCGAGTGGCATCTGCTCGATGAATCGAAGCGCGACCCCCTCGTCCAGACACCACCGGAGCAGATCCACGGAGCCGGAGAGCGTATCTCGCATCAGTACGGCATTGACCTTCACCGGACCGATGCCCGCCTTCTTGGCCGCTCGGATACCGGCCAGCACCGACGGCAGACGATCGCGTCGAGTCAAGCGCGCGAACTGTTCACGATCGACCGAGTCCAACGACACGTTGACGCGCGTCAGACCGGCCTCGGCGAGGGCCTGCGCACGATGTTCCAGACCGACGGCATTGGTGGTCATGGACAACGGAACGCCGTCCGCCACAGCGGAGCACGAACGAAGGATCTCGTCCAGGTCTCGGCGCATCAGAGGCTCACCGCCGGTGAAACGCACGTCGCGTATTCCCAACAGGCGCACGGCAACCGAGACGACCCGAGCGATCTCGCCAGCGGTCAGTAGGTCGGCTGCGGGGATTGCCGGCAGCCCCTCCTCCGGCATGCAATACGTGCACCGCAGCGAGCACTTCTCGGTGATCGAGATGCGCAGATCGCGTGCCACCCGCCCGAAGCGATCGATCAGATGCGGCACGTCGGGACGATCGTCCACCGGGCCGAACGACGACCCCGAGGAAGCTGCGCCTATACGTGGGATCCCGAGGGACGTGACACTGTCCACCGTCACCTCACACCTCGAATCCGTCTGTTCCTGCATGTCTCACATCGGCTTGTCTACCCAGTATGCCGCAGCCCACACGCGCCCGTCGTGTCGGCGTGCCTAGGATTGGCAGCCATGACGGCTGAGCACACTCGAGCGATCACCGGACCTGCACTGTGAGCGCCGTATCCGTCGAGGAGCACGCAGCAGCGATCGAGTGGCTGCTCGCAGACTTGGGCACCCGAGCAGCTCAACGAGTGCCGCTGACCGACGCACTGGGGCGGGTGGCATTCCACGACGTGACCTCCCCCGTCGATCTACCTCTGTTCCGGAATTCGCAGATGGACGGTTATGCGGTCGATTCTCGCTCGGTGCAGTCTGCGCCCGTGACGCTTCCGGTATCGACGATCATCGCTGCCGGACCCACCCGACCCTCGACGCTCACGCCCGGTAGCGCAGCCAAGATCATGACCGGTGCACCGATACCCGACGGAGCGGACGCCATCGTCCCCGTGGAGGACACCACGGTGACCACCGCAGGTGCGGTGACCGTCGAACGAGCCCGCGTCGCAGGCGAATTCGTGCGCGAACAGGGTAGCGACGTACGCGCGGGAACGATCCTGATCGACGCGGGCAGAGTGCTCGAGCCCCGGCACATCTCGGTTCTCGCGGCCGTCGGACTGGCCACCGTCGACGTACGGTCGCGTCCTCGTGTGGCCGTGGTGACCACCGGAGCAGAGTTGGCCGACGCAGGCGAGACGCTCTCGCCCGGTCAGATCTTCGACTCGAACGGCATCACTCTTGCCGCGCACCTGCGCGCGAGCGGTGCCGACGTGGTTACCGTCGCACGCAGCACCGACGATCCGGAACGCTTCCGAAGCATCCTCACCTCCGCAGCCGCATCGGCGGAGCTCATCATCACCTCCGGTGGAGTGTCGATGGGCGACTTCGAGGTGGTCAAGGACGTTCTCGCGCCGCTGGGTGGACAGTTCGGATCGGTTCGGATGCAACCGGGTGGACCGCAGGGCATCACGATGTTCGACGGCACTCCGGTCCTGAGTTTCCCCGGCAACCCCGTCAGCACCGTGGTGTCGTACATCATGTTCGCGCGCAACATCGTTCGGCGATCTGCCGGCCTGCCACCGGTCTTGTCGGGCCCTGCGACTCTGTTCCAGTCGATCACCTCGCCGCCGGGCAGGCGTCAACTGCTCCGCGGGAAATTGCGTGACGACGGCCGGGTCGAACTGGTCGCCGGACCGGGGTCCCACCTGGTGGCCGCACTGGCGTGGGCCGACGTGCTCATCGACATCGCCGCCGAGACGACCGAACTCGCCGCAGGATCACCCGTGGAGGTATGGCCGCTGTGACCACCGAAGTTCCGCAGAACCCCCTGTCGCACCTCGACGACGAGGGCCGCGCCCGCATGGTCGATGTGGCGCACAAGAAAGAGACCTCCCGAACCGCTGTGGCGGCAGGCGAGTTCGTCACCACGCCCGAGGTCATCGGGTTGGTGCAGGCGGACGGCATGCCGAAGGCCGATGTCCTGGCGACCGCTCGGATCGCCGGTATCTCGGCTGCCAAGCGCACGTCCGATCTGATTCCGCTGTGCCATCAACTCGCGCTCTCGTCGGTCAAGATCTCCTTCGGATTCACCGACACCTCCATCACGGTCGAAGCCACCGCGCGCACGACCGGTAGGACCGGCGTCGAGATGGAAGCCCTCACCGCCGTCGCGGTTGCCGGGCTGACCCTGCACGACATGGTCAAGGCAGTCGACCCGGGTGCGACGATGAACGGCGTCCGGCTGATCACCAAAGACGGTGGTAAGCATGGACATTGGCAGCGTGATGCGAAGGCGACCGCCCCCGACGACGACGCTCGGCCGTCGGAGGGGACGAAGTCGGCGGTCGTGCTCGTGGCCTCCACCGGCGGTGCTCGCGGAACCCGCCCGGACACCACCGGCCCGTCCATCGCATCCTGGCTGACCGATCGGGGCTTCGCGGTGCGCGGCCCGCTGGTGTACGCCGATGCCGACATCGAGGCCGGACTGCGCGACTCGCTACGCGGCGAGCCGTCGCTGATCATCTCGACCGGCGGAACCGGCGTCTCCCCTACCGATGCAACTCCGGAGGCCACGGCGGCACTGCTCGACATCGAGATGCCAGGAATAGCAGACCAGATCCGCGCCAAGGGAACCTCCGCGACGCCGCACGCGGTGCTGAGTCGCGGAGTGTCCGGGTTGATCGGACGTACCCTCGTCGTCAATTTGCCCGGATCACCGGGAGGCGTGAAAGACGGCTTGGCCGTTCTCGATCCGCTCCTCGATCATGTACTCGCCCAGATCTCAGGAGGAGGACCCCACGATGACTGAACTCGTCGCCCGCATCTCGAACGAGCCGCTGACGACCGCCGAGGTAGAGGCCGCGGTACAGGATTCGCACCACGGTGCCGTGGTGCTGTTCAGCGGAATCGTTCGTGACCACGACGGTGGCCACGCCGTGGAAACTCTCGAATACCGCGCCCACCCCGATGCGGAACGCTTCTTGAGCCGATGCTGCTCGGAGGTCTCGTCCGAAACCGGTCTTGCGGTCGCTGCCGTGCATCGCGTCGGGGACTTGCGGGTCGGCGATCTCGCGCTCGTGGCCGCAGTCGGATCGGCTCATCGCGCCGAGGCGTTCGAGGCGTGCGCCCGACTGGTCGAACGCATCAAGGCCGAGGTACCCATCTGGAAACGGCAGGGCTTCGAAGGCGGGCGCACCGAATGGGTCGGACTGTAGAAGACCTACGCCGGCTCGAGGTATCGATGGACCGGCAACATGGCCGAGGCGTCGACTGCGTCGTCAGGGCCGCGCACGCAGGCCCGCAGTCGATGTTCGACCGCGTCCGCATCGAGTTCGGTGCCGATCAGCACCAGTGATGTCTGCTGGGCTTCACCCCGTGACCACGCTGCACTCTCGAACCGGATGTGTCGCCCTACCGTCTGCACGATGAACTTCTGCTGGTGTCCCGGCAGGTCGAAATGCACGACACCCTTGATGCGGTAGAGGTTTCCGGTCGGGTTCTCCAGAAATTCGATCAGCCGACGCGGCTCCATCGCTGCTGTGCTGACGAACTCGGTATGCGAGTACTGCGCATGCAGGTGTCGGTGGTGTCCGTGCTCGTGGCAGCTGTCGTCGTCGAGGTGCTCACGCAGAAGTTCGTCGAAGGACAACTGCACGGGTAGTGCGGATTCGACCGGCCCGTTCTGGGGCCGGTCGAACAACAACAGAGGATCGACGCGTCCGAACGACACAGCTGCGACAGGGACGTCGCCGACAATGGACCGAACCGTCGACACCACCGCAGAGCGCTCCGAATCCTCGACGGCGTCGGACTTGTTCAGTACCACCAGATCCGCCAATTGCAGATGCTGATCGATTTCGGGATGCAGGGTGCGGGTAACCGCGAATTCGACCGCGTCGACGACTCCCACCAATCCGCCGTACACGATGAACTCGTTCTCACTGCCGCGCACCATTCGAATGAGATTCCGTGGCTCCGCCAATCCGCTGGCCTCCACCACGATCACGTCTATGGCCGAACGGCGGTGTGCCAGCGTATCGAACATCGCGTCCATGTCACTGATGTCCACCGCACAGCAGATGCATCCGTTGCCCAGTGACACCATCGAATCGACCTGTCCTGCAACGAGCATGGAATCGATGTTGATCGCACCGAAATCGTTGACCACGACGCCGATCCGAATTCCCGCATCGTTGCGCAACAGATGATTGAGCAGAGTGGTCTTGCCGGCACCCAGAAAGCCGGCAACGATTACCACCGGAATTCGTCGACGCGCCACGCCGGTCGAGACTACCGGGCGGCGAGAATTCGATTCAGGAGGCCTCGAGCGAAGGTGGAGACGCTGCTGACGTTCTCGTCGGTCACCAATCCCTTCAACCCGTCGACACCGAACGATTCGACATACGGCGAGACGCTTTCGAGTAGTCGAGACAAGGCACTACGACCCGCTACGGACGTCGACGTAGCGGCGGGGACAGTCGCGCTCGTCGGCGTCGGCGCAGAGGCGGTGGGAACTGCGACGTCCGGCGACGAGGCAGCCTCGGCTCCGAGAAGATAGTCGATGATGCCGGTGGAGATGGCGATCGCATGCTTCACCTGACCGTCCGAGCCCTCGAGCACCGCCGCGTCGTCCGGGTTGGAACCATTGCCCATCTCGACGAACACCAACGGAACAGTCGTCAGTGCGGGCCCCGCGACGTCGGATCGTTCCTGGATCCCGTCGACAACGCCCGAGTAATTGGCGGGATCGAACCCGGCGCGAACGTAGGAATCTCTCATCAGCTTCGAGGCCGAGCGCCCGCCCTCGGACTGAGCCGCATCGGCCGCCGCATTCGGAATCGGCAGTGTCGGCACGATCAGATGGAATCCGTGCTTGTCGGTGTCGGTCGTCGTGCTCGTCGAGTCCGCATGAATGCTGACGGCCACATCGGCTCCGGACGCGCTGGCAGCGCGAGCCCGATCGTCGACGCACCCGCCCCATCCGGCGTCGTCGACGCGGCTGGTCTTCACCGTCGCACCGAGACTCTCCAGACTGGACCGAACCAGCTCCGAGACCTTCCAGTTGATGGTGTGCTCCGGCACCCCGTCCACCGTGGTCATGCCCGTGGTCTGGCAATCCTTGGTACCGCCGCGCCCGTCGTCGACCTGCCGTTGCAGATTCTCCGAGTGAGCTGTGCCCTGGTGACCCGGATCGAGGAAGACCGTCTTTCCCGTCAACTCTCGTCCGGCCGATTCCGTGCCGGGTGTCGCCGACGGCGCGGTGGCGGGCGTGGACGGGTCGGCCGATGCCGGTGCGCCGACGAGCGCTCCAGCACCCAGTAGACCTGCGCACATCAGCGTCACCGCAGCCGACCCGGCTGTTCGTGAAGATTTCATCGACTCGTGGGCGCTCCGGTGGAGCCGGTCGCGCCACTCCCCTCTCGGCACCTCGGACGCCGTCGAGCCACGCGGTTCCCATTGGCATCAGGAGCTACCGTGCGTCACAACAGACACTTGCTGCTCGAGTGAACCAGAAATCGAACCATTCGAGTCCCTGATCGAATTTCGTTAGCCAAAGGAGTGCATTTCGTGATCGATTCGTTGCGATCTGCCCAGCCTTCTCATGTTTCCCACGACGGCGACACGAGTGCCGCGAAACTCCGAAATCGGCCGCCGGCTCGAACCGACCCCGAGAACGAATTTCCTATCAATACCGGACAGTTTGTCTTTGTTCACCGCAACAGCGATCCCTCGCACTGCGCACACACTTAATGCCTGCGCCACGTCGGTTTCGACGAATACATCTGCAGATTCTGTGGCAATGCTGCGAAACCGGTAACAATCGATCGGCCAGCATGGATATACACATTGTTCGGCCGTATAGTCGACACAGTTCGATCTGGACATCCCCCCGCATCATTCCCTGCACCATTGGAGAGCTTCAGCATGGCCAGAAAAGTCTATGTGCAACTAGTCGATGACATCGACGAAAAACCGATCGAATCCGGTGGCGAACACATAACCTATTCGGTCAACGGAGTCAGCTACGAAATCGATCTGAGCGACAAGAACGCCAAAGAATTCCACCGCAAGCTCGACTATTACATCGAGCACTCGACGAAGGTGGGTGGAAAGCGACAGAAGAAGTCGACTTCCCCGGCTACCGGGGCGAAGCGCGACGCCAATCAGACCAAAGCCATCAGAGAATGGGCGAAGGCGAACGGCCACAACATTTCTGCGCGCGGAAGAATACCCGCCGAAGTGGAGCAGGCGTTCGACGCAGCTCACTGACTCCCGCCTTCCGAATCGGCGTCTCAGGACTCACGCTGCAGACGCCGATTCGGTGGCCGAAGCCATAGACACAACAAAAGCGCCGCCCGATGGGCGGCGCTTTTGCTTTCTCGGTGGAGCTAAGGGGACTCGAACCCCTGACCCCCACACTGCCAGTGTGGTGCGCTACCAGCTGCGCCATAGCCCCGAGTACTGCGTGCTCCCGCTCATGCGGTTGCTCGAACGAAGTTACACCATGGCTCGCGGCAGCAACAAATCAGCTGGTGCGGCCCGTACTCGATGCTCCGGTACGGGCCCCCGCGCTCGACCCCGATCAGCCGACCGTAGCCAACCATTCCGAGTCGCCCAGCGCGTCGACCACCTGTCCGTCCACCAGAACACCCGGAGTTCCGCGTGCGCCCGATGCGGCCAAGGCGTCCCGACCGGTCGTCGCGTCCGCCACCGCTGCGTCACGCTGAGCGCCCGTGGTGATGCACTCCACCGCAAGATCGCTCGCTCCGTTCGACGTTGCCAGCTCCGCCAGCTCGGCATCGGTTCGGTCGGAGTCGCTTCCTTCCTCCGGCTGGAATTCCGGGTCGAACAGCGCGGCGTGGAAAGCCGAGTAGACCCGCGCATTCTCGGTGGCGGCCACGCAGTGCGACGCCGCAACGGCCCGCGTCGAATAGTCACCCGAGGCCGAGCTCGCATCGAGGAAATTGATCAGGTGGTAGTTGACCGAGACAACGCCGTCGTCGATTTTCTGAGCCAATTCCTGGCCGTGCTTCACCTCGAGATCACTGCAGAATGGGCACATCGGGTCCTCGTAGATATCGATGACGCGCTGCGCGCCCGGACGAGCCAATACGACGACACCGTCTCCCGGCAACGACAATTCGACCTCGGGATTCTTGACCGATCCGTACCCGTCGTTCCGGGGCGCGTCGCTGCCTCGCTGCCACAGGATCGCTACCACGACGACCGCGACCACCACGAGGAATGCAATACCGCCCAGAATGTACGTCACGGTGTTCGACGAGGCCTGCGGAGTGTGTTTCGTGCTGGATGTCTTCTTCTCGCTCACAGAGCGAATACTACGGACGTATCCGTCAGCTGCGCTCGCGCTCGAGGGTGTCCGGAACGCGCGACCACCACAACCCCGCCAGTAGAAGCAGTGCGCCCGTCACGGCGAAAGCCGGACCGAACGAGACCCGTTCCACGATCATTCCGGCCACGATCGGGCCGATCACAGCGCCCACGTCGGACGCCATCTGGAAGGCAGCCAGCACGGGTCCTCCACGCGCCTTGGAGCCGATCACGTCGGCGACCGAGGCCTGCTGGGCAGGACTCATCAGGCCCGATCCGATTCCGGCGATCAACGACACCGCGAGGAACAACACCGGATCGTGGACATAGCCCATCACGACCGTTCCCAGGCCGCACACCGCCAAACCGCCCAGCATGAACGGTTTGCGTCCGCGTACGTCGGACAGGCGACCGGCACTGGTGAGAACCAGAGCGTTACCCACTGCGAACACCGTGAGAGCAATCCCGACGAACACCTCGGACCGCTGCATTGCCTCGACGACGAACAACGGCACCAGCGCCACCCGGACACCGAACACGGCCCATCCGTTCGCGAAATTCGACGCCAGGGCGGCCCGATAGGACGGGATTCGCAGAGCAGCGAGCAACGACATCGTCGGCGGCGCAGTTCCCTTCTCCGGCTTGACCAGATCGGAATTGCCGAGGGTGAAGTACACGACGGCAGCGGCGATCACCAGAGCCACGGCATAGATGACGAACGGCACCCGCAGACCGAAACCGACGAGCGCGCCGCCGACGAGCGGACCACCGATGGTTCCCAGTAAGAAAGCGGTCGCGTACAGCCCGGAGATGCGGCCTCTACTGGTAGGTGGACTGATTCTGATCAGCAGTCCGAGAGCAGACACCGAGAACATCGTCGACCCGATCCCGCCGAGTCCGCGAAACACCAGCAGCTGCCAGTACGTCTGAGCCAGAGCGCACGCACCGGTGGAGACCGCCACGATCAACAGTCCGATCAGGTAGACGGGTCGTTCGCCGAGCCGCTGAACCAGAGCGCCGCTCGCAGGCGCGAACAGCAACCGCATGAGAGCGAAGGCACTGATCACTGCCGATGCGGCCGTGTATCCGACGCCGAATTCTCGAGCGAACTGCGGCAGGGCAGGCGCGACGATGCCGAATCCGAGGGCGATGACGAACGCTGCCGAGACCAGTACCCAGATCTCCGGTGGGAGTTTGCCTCCGGGTTGGAATGCCGGCTCGGGGGCCGAGCTGTCGTGGTCGGGTGTCGGTGAGTCGGTCACGAGCTCTCGAGAGCGGACGAGACCAATTCACGTGCTGCAGCCTGGACCTCGGCGAGGTGTTCCTTGCCCTGGAACGACTCCGCGTAGATCTTGTAGACGTCCTCGGTTCCCGACGGACGAGCTGCGAACCAGGCGCTCTCCGTTGTCACCTTCAGCCCTCCCAGTGCGGCCCCGTTTCCGGGAGCCTCGGTCAGCGTCGCGGTGATCGGCTCCCCCGCCAATTCGGTGGCGGTGATCTGGTCGGGCGACAACTTGGCGAGCACAGCCTTCTGCTCCCTGGTTGCCGGAGCGTCGACGCGGGCGTACGACGGATCGCCGTACTCGGCTGTGAATTCTGCGTAGCGTTGCGACGGTGTCGATCCGGTGACCGCGGTGATCTCCGAGGCCAACAGCGCCAGAATGATTCCGTCCTTGTCCGTGGTCCACACTCGGCCGTCGTGCCGCAGGAACGAGGCACCGGCGCTCTCCTCGCCGCCGAAGCCGAGCTCGCCGTCCAGCAGGCCCGGCACGAACCACTTGAACCCGACCGGGACCTCGAGCAGCTTTCGTCCGAGACCGGCGACGACGCGATCGATCATGGAGGAACTCACCAGCGTCTTGCCGACTGCCGCCGTCGGTGACCACCCGGGCCGGTGGGTGAACAGATAGTCGATCGCGACCGCGAGGTAGTGATTGGGGTTCATCAGACCACTGTCGGGAGTGACGATGCCGTGTCGATCGGAGTCGGCGTCGTTGCCCGTGGCAATGTCGAATCGATCCCGGGCTGCGATCAGTGATGCCATCGCGTTCGGCGACGAGCAGTCCATTCTGATCTTGCCGTCCGTGTCCAACGTCATGAAGCGGAACGTGCCGTCGACCAACGGATTGACGACGGTCAGATCGAGGTTGTGTCGTTCGGCGATCGCATCCCAGTAGTCGACACTGGCACCGCCGAGCGGATCCGCACCGATGCGAACTCCGGCGGCGCGGATCGCATCGAGATCGAGCACGTTCGGGAGGTCGTCCACGTAGGTGCCGAGGAAGTCGTACCGCGAGACGCTTCCCGCGAACGCCTGCGCGAGAGTCACGCGCTTGATTCCGGTAATGCCCTCGCGGAGAAGCTCGTTGGCGCGGGCAGCGATCACCGACGTCGCATCGCTGTCGGCCGGTCCACCGTGCGGAGGGTTGTACTTGAACCCGCCGTCACGCGGCGGATTGTGGGACGGTGTGACCACGATGCCGTCGGCTTTCGCGGTCGGCCCCGACTCGTTGTACCGGAGAATGGCATGACTGACGGCGGGCGTCGGGGTGTAGCGATCCCCCGAGTCCACCAGAACGTCGACGTCGTTGGCTGCCAACACCTCCAGAGCCGTCGTCCACGCGGGCTCGGACAATGCATGGGTGTCTCGACCGATGAACAGTGGCCCGGTGATACCTTGCGCGGAACGATATTCCACGATGGCCTGCGTGGTGGCGACGATGTGCGCCTCGTTGAACGCCGAATCCAGGCTCGAACCTCGATGACCCGAGGTCCCGAACACGACCTGCTGACTCGGCTCCGACACGTCCGGAATGCGCGAGTAGTACGCCGTGACGAGTTGCGAGAGATCGACCAGATCCTCCGGCAGTGCAGTGGTTCCAGCTCTCTCGTGCGCCACGATGCGCCTCCTCAATCCTCGAACGAACCGAATCCGGTCGACGAACCGAATTTCTCGTTCAACCCTAACGCCGCTGCCCCACCCGCGAGCTACTTGCTCTGCCGTTTCGGTGGCCGCGGCAGAAAATAGCTGGTTCGCTGCTGATATTCGCGATACCCCGGACGCTTCTCCATGCTCCGTTCCAACAGCCGAGCCCCGGTGGCGAACACCAAGAAGTACGTCATCGCGACAGGCGACAGAATCGTGAACACCCCAGGCCACGCCGAGGCCGAGACGAGGAACAGTCCCCACCACACTGCCGAGTCGCCGAAGTAATTGGGATGCCGCGTCCAGGACCACAGACCTCGGTCCATGGTCTTGCCCTTGTTCGACGCGTCGGCCTTGAACGCCTTCAATTGCGCGTCGCCCACTGCCTCGAACGTCCATCCGAGTAGCCAGACCACTACGCCGAGTACGACGACGGGTAGAACCGATCCGTGTGAAACGGCGGATACCTGCAGTGGAAGGGACACGAACCACAGCGCAACCGCCTGCGTCAGATAGATCTTCCGCAGGGCATACCAGGTTCTGTTGCCGGTGGCCTTGGACAGCAGCTCGGTGTACCGCGGATCCTCACCGTGTCCGCGTGAGCGCTGCACCATGTGCAGCGCAAGACGAAGCCCCCACACTCCGACGAGCACGACCAGCAGGAGTCGTCGCCACAGATCACCTGTGCCGGTCGCAGCGGAGATCAGCGCGATCAGAACGAAGCCGCCACCCCACGTCACATCCACGACATTGTGTCGTCCGATACGGGCACCGACGAGGGCGGTGACCATCATCAGGACAGCGGTACCGCCGAGACTCGCCAGTGACACGGTGAAGAAGTCGGACCAATTCACCGCGCGGCCACCCACACCGGGCGGACCGGTTCCATCCTGGACGACCCGTCGACCGGGCGAACGGACAAGATCTGGTCGACGCCCATCCTGTTGTCCCGGAATGCCATTCCCCCGCCGATCAGGTACAGCCGCCAGACGCGAGCGACCTCCTCCCCGACCATGGCCACCACCTCGCCGTACCGCGCCTCGAAGCGCTCCGTCCAGACATCGACGGTCCGCACGTAATGCTCCCGCAGAGCATGGACGTCGCGAACCTCGAGTCCGGCCTCCTCGATCATGGCCACGGTCCGCCCGACCGGGCGCATGAACATGTCGGGCGCGATGAACGATTCGATGAATGCCCCGCCGCCGGGGTTGTCGCCTTCTCTTCGCGACATCTGCTGGATCAGTACTCGCCCACCCGGCTTGACGTTGGTGTGCAGTGCGGCGGTGTAGGTCGGGTAATTGGCCTCCCCCACATGCTCACCCATCTCGATCGACGCCACCGCGTCGAAGGGCCCGTCCGGAATCTCCCGATAATCCTGGATTCGGATCTCGACGTTGTCCTGCAGTCCTCGGTCGGCGATTCGCTTGTCGATGAAGGCTTTCTGTTCGCGTGAGATGGTCACTCCGACGACCTGCGCTCCGTATTCCTGTGCCGCATGCAGGCTGAGAGACCCCCAGCCGCAGCCGACGTCGAGGAACCGTTGCCCGGATCGTTTGTCGAGCCCGATCTTTCGGCACACGAGGTCGAGCTTGTCGCGCTGGGCATCATCGAGGGTGTAGTCCGACGAATCCGAGGTCCAGTACGCCGACGAGTACGCCATGTGCGAATCGAGGACCAGTTCGTAGAAGTCGTTCGACAGGTCGTAATGGTGGCTGATCGCAGCGCGGTCGCGGAGCAACGAGTGCAGCCGCCCCTTCACCGAGGCCTGCGACGCAGGTGGCGGTAGTGGGCGGCCGAACACGCCGAGATCCTTGGCCAGCCGCGCCAGCCGCAGTAACGATGCCGCCCCCGGTCGTACTGCCGAGAGCCGGCGCTCACGGACAACACCCCAGACATGATCGAGAGCCGCGGCAAGATCGCCGTCGACGTCCAATTCCCCGGTGACGTACGCCTGCGCAGCACCGAGTTCACCAGGGCTCCACAGCAATCGACGAAGAGCGCTGGGGCTCCGCAACAGCACTCTCGGTGCCAGGGCGTCGCCGGCAACGGATCCGTCCCACGCCTGCAGCCGGACGGGAAGCGGGCCACCCACCAGGGGTTCCATCAACTCGGCAATTCGGTGTGCAACACCGACGCTGCGATCGGTCCGGTCCACGGTACTTGTCGAGGTGGTCATCGGTCGTCCCTTCGATCGAGCACGATCTGCTGAACATCGAGGTACCCGGATCGGAATCCGGCCTCCGAATAGCAGAGGTAGAAGTGCCACATTCGCGCGAATACATCGTCGAACCCGAGACCCTGTGCCTCGCTGCGGTATTCACGGAAGCGACTGTCCCACAGGGCCAGGGTTCGCGCGTAGTGATCACCCATGGACAGGCGTTCGCGAACCCGAAGCGAGGTGTGCTGCTCGGTCACCTCCTCGATGGCCCGCACCGACGGCAGGAACCCGCCGGGAAAGATGTACTTGTGCACCCACGTGTACGTATTGCGGGTGGCCAGCATCCGGTCGTGCGGCATGGTGATGGCCTGGATCGCCACGCGTCCGCCCGGTGCCAGATGTGCATCGATCGTCTCGAAATAGGTTGCCCAGTACTGATGACCGACGGCCTCGATCATCTCGACCGACACGATGGCGTCGTATTGACCGTCCACCAACCGGTAGTCGAGGAGATCGATCTGTACTCGATCGCTGTATCCCGCTGCCGCGCAACGCTTACGCGCGAGCTCCTGCTGCTCCACCGACAGTGTCACCGACCGGACCGTCGCACCGCGAGCGGCCGCGCGAATGGCCAGCTCGCCCCATCCGGTGCCGATTTCGAGGACCCTGGTTCCTTCGCCGACGCCTGCGCGATCGAGTAGCCGGTCGATCTTTCGGCGCTGGGCGTCGGCAAGCTCCACGCTGTCGTCGGGTCCCGATCCGGCGAACAACGCACTCGAGTAGGTCATGGTCTCGTCGAGGAAGAGCTCGAACAGGTCGTTCGACAGATCGTAGTGACGCGAGATGTTCGATCGTGTGTTCTTCGTCGTATTGCGCTCACTCCGTGGAGGTTTCGGGACGTAGAGCCCACGGAGTCGCTGCAAGGGCTCGGGAATCAGCGACGCCATGCGACGAGCGAAGACCTCGAGCACAGCGGTGAGATCCTCGGCATCCCAGTCTCCGGCCATGTATGCCTCACCGAATCCGATGAGGCCGCTGTCGCCGACGCGCGCGGCGAAGTCGTGTGGCCGATAGACCGTCATCAACGGTGCGTCGGACGATCCGGCCCCGAGCACTGTGCCGTCCGGCATCGCGACTCGGACCTGCAATCCCGCGACCGCACGACGGAAGAGAAAGTCGGCAACGGGCGCGGCGACCGCAACTTTCACGCCACCGGGAACGTGGGCGATCTGGGGCCAGACCCGAGGATCGACGAGCGGGCGCGGCCCGGCACCGGACGGGTGCGACACGGAATCGGTTCGAGACACCGTTGTCATCTGTGAGCTCCTTCCTTCTGAACTCTCCGCGCCCCCGGAGGGGCAGGTTTCTGCACGATCTTCAGACCCCGCGCCCAGAGCCGAATGCCTTGCCAGCGAATCTGTATCACCACTCGCAGCGGTGCCATCGGGATCTCGAGTGCGGTACGAAGAATCGATCGCGTCGTCACCTGGCGGCGACGGCCGACGACGGTCGCCACGAACGGAGGGTGACCGAGACGTTCGAGGACGATCGACAGCCGGAGTGTGGCGTCCGGCTCGGGCAGCTGCATGGAGTACTCGCCGTCGACGTCGTTGAACGGTGAGACGTAGAACTCTTTGGCAGTCCGTGCCTCGCCGTGACGACCGGTGTCCAACAGATACCGGTATCGCTCGCCATAGGTGTTGTGCACCTCGGCCACCACGCAGCCGAGGTCTCCGTTTCGGTCGTGACACCAGTACACAGTCAATGGGTTGAACGTGTGCCCGAACACCCGCGCGCTGGCCAACATCGTGATGCGACCGCCGCCGAGATCGATTCCGCTCTCTGCCAAGAAGGCATCGACGTTCTGGCGAATGGTGGCACCAGGGTCACCCAGGTGGTCGCGGGAATCGAATGACGCGAGTGGCCGCAGGATCCGCGGCAGTTCGGGAAGTGCGTCGAGGTCGACGAACCAGCTGTAGCTCTTGTACGAGAACGTATTTCGTATCGGTGCTCGTCGGACGTGATCGATCCGAGTGAGATACAGCGCCGCCCCGTGCGCCCGGGTGTTCGGCAGAACCGACGTCAGAGCCACGAGGCCCCCACCCGTTGCGCGGCGCGCGCTCCGGACAACGCACCGTCCTCGTGGAATCCCCACCCGTGGTACGCCCCGGCGAACGACACCGTATCGGTATCCAATTCGGGCAGCCGACGCTGCGCTGCGACGGATTCGGGGGTGTACTGCGGGTGCTCGTAGGTCATCTCGTCGAGCACCGTGTTCGGGTCGATGCGATCTGCTCCCCCGAGGGTGACCAGCATCCTTCGATCGCTGTCACCCAATCGCTGCAACCTCGTCAGGTCGTAGCTGACCAGAACTCGATCGGGTTTGGCGCTACAGGACGGGAGGTGGTAGTTCCACGACGCTCTCGCTCTGATGTTTCGTGGCAGCACCGACGAGTCGGTGTGCAGTGCAGTGTGATTGACCGAATACGGCATAGCTCCGAGAACGCTGTGTTCGAGCGCAGTCGGCTCCGCGAGCATCTTCAGCGCGGCACCGGGGTGGACTGCGATCACGGCGGCGTCGAACGTGCGCAGGTCGTCGTGGCCGTCCCGGATCTGCACCGAATCCACGGACCGGTAGACAGCATGTACCGGATTGCCGAGCAACACCTCGTCGATGTGCTCCGCAACCCGACGAACGTATTCGATCGACCCGCCGGTGACGGTACGCCAGGTGGGAGATCCTGTGACGGTGAGCATTCCGTGGTGGCGGAGAAAAGTGAACAGGTAGCGAGCCGGGTAGGCGAGAGCAGTGTCCGGATCGCACGACCACACCGCGGACACCAACGGTGTCATGAAGTGGGATTCGAAGTATGCGGAGAACGAGTGCTGCTCCAAGAATTGAGCGAGCGTCGTCTCGGTGTCCGCGGCGTCCTCGCGCTCGAGTAGCTCGGTCGCCAGACGATGAAAACGCTTGACGTCGAGCAGCATCGAGACGAAGCGAGGCCGCAGGACCGCGGTCCGCTGCGCGAGAATGCCCCGCATTCCCTGTCCGCCCGAGTATTCGAGCCCGCAGCCGTCGCACCGAACGGACATGCTCATGTCCGAATCCTGCGTCGGCACGTCGAGCTCGTCGAACAGACGGAGCAGCGTCGGATACGTGCGGTCGTTGTGCACGATGAACCCGGTGTCGACGCCCACCGGACCACCGGGGCCGTCCACGAAGTGGGTGTCCGCATGGCCGCCGAGCCGAGAGTCGGCCTCGTACAACGTCACCGACGAGTTCTTGGACAGCGCGTATGCCGCCGTGAGGCCGGCCACCCCGCTGCCCACGACGGCAACACGGCGGGTCACGACGATTCTCCCCTGCAGCCCGTCGACGCACCGGATTCGCTCGAATCGGTTCGCACTTTTGACTCGTCGGCGATACGGAGAACGAAGTCACGAGTGACGCGCGACCACACGCGCGGATCACGCAGCATGAAATGGCCTCCAGGCACCGAGAGATATTCGGCGTCGGCACCGTTCGCCATTGCGCGTTCGGTCGCACGACGGGAGGTTCGCGGGTCGGTCCACCGGTCGGCAGTTCCGTGCACCACGAGCAGCGTGCGCTTCTCGTCGAATCCGTCGGCCTCCGTACCCTGCGGCCACCACGGAGCAAGCGCAACGACACCCGCGATCGACGGGTCGTCGATCAGCGCAGCAGCTGTGCGCCCGCCCATCGAGTGCCCCACCACGACCACAGGAACTCCGGGATTGCGGTCACGAATGCGGCGCAGCGCCCACCGCGCGTCCTCTACCGGCGTCCGTTCGGGGGCGTTCCAGCCGCGGAATCGATATCGCAGTTGTTGGACCGAGATGTCGCGGCTACGTCCGGCCCGCCGAAGCGTCCAGGTGAAGGGCCACATTCTCAACCCCGCCAGGTGCCACGGACTGCTGCGCGCGCGACTCACGTCCTTGCCACCGCTCAGAACCAATACCACCATCGACGGCGACGACAGCCGCTTCCCCGTGTAGAGAACTGGGGTCCGCTGGTTGCTCATGCTCTCTATTCGGCACCGAGCCCCCTGCGGGTGGGACCGGGTCGACAGCAGTGTTTGTGAGGTGTCCGACACAAAAAAAGACCGGGCCGAGAGAAAGTCTCTCGGCCCGGCCTTCACAGTGGAGCTGCCGGGAATCGAACCCGGGTCCTCTGCTGCATTGCCAGGGCTTCTCCGTGTGCAGTCCGCTATGCCTCTACTTGGATCTCCCGATCTCGCGAACAAGTCAGGATGACGATCCCAGCCACTGTTTGATGTTCCTCATCATCCCGCGGCCGGATGAATCGGTGAGCCCTCTAGCTGATGCCAGTACCCGGGCCGAGGGCAAGCCCGGACTGACAGACACGCAGTCGCTACTTAGGCAGCGAGTGCGTAGTCGCGCTGATTGGAATCGGCGCTTATAAGGTTGCGATGACGCTTACGGTGGTCTCTCGCCTGCACCGACACGCTTCCCCTGACTCAACATACAAAGTCGAAACCGTTCAGCCCCGTATGTTCCCGGACACCGTGTCCGGGCTGTTCAGTGTAACGCGTCGATCGGCCATATTCATCCCGTTAACGGCCGGCAGGTCCCTGCGCCGCGGCTGCACCGGCGTCGGACTCGACTCGATCCACTACTGTCCGCAGCATTCGACGAGCAACGGCCCTGCGTACGGGCAACGACGCGTACCACACGGCTCGCCCGGCCAATCCGCGAGGAAAGAACACGAGTCGCTGTTCGATCGTCGGCTGCTTGGCGGTGCCACCGACCGTGAGATCCAACCACGCCTCTCCTGGCAGCCGTCGCGACGACTTCAGCCGGGTGGTGTGTTCGGTTCCCGAGGCGGACGCATCCGGCCCCGTGGCGTCACGGTGCCAACCGGCAAGCACCTCGGCGTCGGCCAATCGTTCGAGCGCGGGCCGAATGGTGCTCGAACGCGCGCCGCTTCGGGCCACCCGGGTATCGGTGTAGACGACCTCTCCAGCCCAATCAGGGTCGGAGGGAAGCGGATCCGACGGGGCCGCAGTTCCGGTGGCGTCGGTCCACCGTGTCTCGACTTCGCCGTCGTCGATCTTGCGTAGAGCCAGCCGCACCGAATCTCGGTAGCCCGTCAAGCCTTCGGCCGGACGTGGAACGACGGCGTCGATATCCATTTCGTGACCGACGGCGTCGTACTGCAACGATTCGATGAGCGGCATCGCCAATCCGCGCGGAATCGGCGTCACCAACCCGATCCAGTGACCGGCCAGGCGAGGCGTCAACACCGGCAGCACGATGATGCGACGCTGGCGCAGACCGGCCACGTCGGCGTAGATGTTCATCATCTCGCCGTACTGCATGACGTCCGGCCCGCCGATGTCGTACGTGCGGGATTCGGTGACCGGAGCACTCGCGGCCCCGATGAGATAGTGCAGCACGTCGCGTACGGCAATCGGCTGAATACGGTTGTGTACCCACCGTGGGGTGGTCATCACCGGCAACCGATTGGTCAGGTGGCGAATCATCTCGAACGAGGCCGAACCGGACCCGATGACGACGCCCGCCTGCAGCACGATCGTCGGGACACCCGACTCGATCAGAATACGACCGACCTCGGCGCGTGACTTCAGGTGTGGCGACAGCTCACCCGTCGGCGGATGCAGGCCCCCGAGGTACACGATGCGACCGACGCCGCAATCCGCTGCGACGGTGGCTACGTTCTCGGCGCTGTCGCGTTCGGTGTCGGCAAAATCGGAATGGCCCGCGGTGCCCATCGAGTGCACCAGGTAGTACATGACGTCGACGTCGCTGAGCGCCTCCTTCAGTGACTCCCGATCACTCAGGTCACCCTGGACGATCTCGACGTCCGCCGCCCACGGAACGTTGTCGAGCTTGCTCGGGGTCCGAGCCAACACGCGAACTCGGTAACCCTCGTCGAGCAGGCGCGGTGCCAGACGACCGCCCAGGTATCCCGTGGCACCGGTGACCAGCACACGCGGCCGAGACGACGCGTTCTCGGATGTGGGGACATCGGAGGTAGAACCGGAAGCAGTCATAAACGGGTTCATTACCCGTGCGCGGGCAAGTTCAACCCGCGAGCGCGATCATCGCGATTGCCCCGAGCGCCAACGCCATTCCCACCTTGTGCAGTGCGCCGACCCGTTCGCCGAGCATCACCATCGCCAGCAACACCGTCGCAGCCGGATACAGCGAGGCGATGACGCTAACCAACGACAGCAGACCGCCCTCGTACGCGTAGATCATCGCGGCGTTGGCGACCACGTCGAGCACGCTGACGAACGCGGCAAGTTTCAGCACGCTGCCGTGGGGCGGTACGAAATGCCCCGACGCCAACGCGACTGCCCAGACCACCGCGGTGGCCGATGCGCGGGACGCCGCGAGGGGCCACAGCCCACTGCCGTCACCGATCTGATGCAGGAAGATGAAGGCGAAGGCGAACGTCACACCCGACCCGACCGTCAGCCAGGCCACGGTGCGGGTGAACTTCATGTCGCGGCCGCCCGCGACCTCGCCGGTCACCTCGTCCGGTGACTCCCTGCTGACCAGCACGACGGCCACCAGGGCAACGGCGATGCCCACGAAGGCGATGACGCCGGGACGCTCACCCATCGACAACCCGACCAGAACGGGGATTCCGGCGACCAGCACTGCCGTCACCGGGGACACCACAGCCATCGGCCCGGCCGCGAGCGCGAGATAGAACCACCACACGGCGACGCCGCCCGCTACACCCGACGCCAGGCCCCACAGCATCGCGGGGAGTTCGATGGTGCCGCCGACGAACGGGGCGACGAGCAGCACGATGACGAGTGACAGCGGGTAGGACACGATGACCACCCGCAGGGCTGCGACTCGACGGGACGCGACACCGCCGACGAAATCGCTCACCCCGTAGCCCACGGCAGCTACCAGAGCGAGCAGGACAGCGGTCAGCGCATGCCCTTCACTCGACGCCCGAGCTCACGAG
Organism: Rhodococcus sp. 05-2256-B1; assembly: GCF_002258465.1. NCBI lineage: Bacteria > Bacillati > Actinomycetota > Actinomycetes > Mycobacteriales > Nocardiaceae > Rhodococcus > Rhodococcus sp. 05-2256-B1. The sequence continues at coordinate 338,284 of NZ_NOZA01000031.1, forward strand.
TGACTTCGCGTTCGGCGGTGCGCTTGGCTAACGACTGTCTCTTGTCGTAATCCTGCTTGCCTTTGGCCAACGCCAGTTCGACCTTGACCTTGCCGTCCGAGAAGTACATCGACAGCGGCACCAACGTCAGGTTTCCCTCTTTGACCTTGCCGGCCAGGCGGTCGATCTCGCGACGATGGAGAAGAAGTTTGCGGTTTCGACGCGGCGCGTGGTTGGTCCAGCTTCCGAGTGTGTATTCCGCGATGTGCAGCCCGCGCAGCCAGATCTCGCCGTCGTCGACGGTCGCGAAGGCGTCGACGAGGGAGGCCTTGCCGTCGCGCAGGCTCTTGACCTCGGTGCCGACGAGCGCGACTCCGGCCTCGACGACGTCGAGTATGGAGTAGTTGTGCCGTGCCTTGCGATTGGTCGCAATGGCCTTGCGGCCCTTCTCTCTCACTGCAGGGCCCTTTCTCGAGCGTTCGATGCGTGACGCCGCCTCATCGGCAACCGCTCCAGCATAGAACCGATCGGCAACCGAATTTATTCGCGCACGTAGAGGCGCAATGTGATGTAGGCGGTGACCGCCGCCATTCCCACTCCGACGAGTGCCAGGAACGGTGAGACCAACAGCACGTCACTGTTCGATATCCGGGCCAGAATATTGGCCTGATACACGTCGGAGAGGACGTCGTCGATGAACATGTTCTTCGCGGTGAACAGCCCGGCAATCGCCAGGGCCGAACCGACCAGAGCTGCGACCACGGCTTCGAGGAGGAACGGCAGCTGGGTGTACCACCGGGTGGCGCCGACCAGCCGCATGATTCCGACCTCGGTTCGTCTGGTGAACGCGGCGATCTGGACCATGTTGGCGATCAGGAGGATCGCAGCGATCGCCTGCACGGTGGCAATCGCGAACGCTGCGTTGCGTACTCCGTTGAGGACGCTGAACAACCGCTCCACCAGGTCTCGCTGGTTGAGCACGCTCTGCACGCCCGGACGGTTCTCGAAGTTGTCGTTGATCACTCCGAATCGCTCCGGGTCGCTCAGACGCACCTTGAACGAGGCCGGGAAACTGTCGGCACTGACCAACTCGGCCAGTTCGGGTTGGTCCTTGAACACTCGCTCGGTCGCGTCCTTCACCGCGTCCTCGCGGTTGAGGTACTGCACCGAGACCACGGAGGGTGTGTTCTCGAGATCCGAGCGCAACGTAGCGCACGTCTCCTGGGCACAATCTGCGTCGGTGGCAGAGATGTCGTCGGTGAGGAAGATCTGCACCTCCACCCGGTCGAGGAAGATCTGCTGGGTCTTTCCTGCCATCTGCACCACGAGCAATCCGCCGCCGAACAGACCGAGGGAAATAGCGGTCGTCAAGATCATGGCGATCGTCATGGTGATGTTGCGGCGAAGCCCGGTGAAGACCTCACTGAAGATGAAACTTGCGCGCATCGCGGAATCCGAGCCCTTCGATTCGTTCGGTCGAGAAGTCTGAGCGGTCGAGTTGGGTGGTCGGTGTCAGCGGCCGACGCCGTAGACCCCTCGGGCCTCGTCACGAACGACTCGTCCGTTGTCCAGTTCCACGACGCGTCGACGCATGGAATCGACGATGTGGTTGTCGTGGGTCGCCATCAGCACGGTGGTTCCGGTGCGATTGATGCGCTCGAGCAGCAGCATGATGTCCTGACTGGTGTCCGGATCGAGGTTTCCGGTCGGCTCGTCGGCGAGCAACACCAGCGGCCGATTGACGAACGCCCTGGCGATCGCCACACGCTGCTGCTCACCACCGGACAACTCGTTGGGCAGACGGTCGGACTTGCCGCCGAGTCCCACCAGATCCAGCACCTCGGGAACAGTGCGCTTGATCATCGATCGAGGCTTGCCGATCACCTCGAGCGCGAACGCGACGTTTTCCACCACGGTCTTCTGCTGCAGCAGTCGGAAGTCCTGGAACACGCACCCCATGCTCTGTCGTAGCCGCGGGACGCGACGAGCAGCGAGCCGGTTGACGTGGAAATCCGCTACATGGATATCGCCGGACGTCGGCGTCTCTTCCTTGAGCAGCAAGCGCATGAATGTCGACTTGCCCGAACCCGAGGGCCCGATCAGAAACACGAACTCGCCTTTGTCGATGGAGACCGTCACCTTGTCCAGAGCGGGCCTGGTCGAGGTCTTGTAGGACTTGGACACATTCGAGGTGCTGATCACGGGTCGCCAGTGTAGTCCTTACCCGCCGGTAACCGCCGGAAGCGAGCGGGTGCCGCGGCGAGTCCCGAGAGCCGGTAAAGAGTGCGTCAGCGCGACGACGTCGGTGCAGGCCGGGACGGGATGAGCGACTGAATCGCCGGCGGGATGGGCACGCCGAACGGGGCAGTCGTCGTGGTCGGCGGGGCGGTGGTCGTCGTCGACTGGGTACCGGTGTCGTCGGCGCTCGTCGACGACTCCGGGTCGGTGGTCGTGCTGGGTGTGGTGGTGGTCGACAGACGTGAGGGGGTCGGTACGTACGTCTGCGATTCGCTCGGTTGCGTGAGCTCGTCCGGGCTCACCGCAACCGGCCCCTGAACCGCTTCCCCGTTCCTCTCGGCGATATCTGCGCTGACCTGCCCGTACAGCAGAGCGGTGAGCACGAAGCAAATTCCGAACGCCACGGTGGAGGTTCGGACGCGGCCGTAGATCTTGGCCGGAATGCGCCACTGCCGCCAATTTCGTTGCGAGCGTTCGGTTCCGGTATCGGGTGTACTCACTGGTCTTCCGTTCGATCTCGTCCCGATGATTCCGGTGCAACCCCGGCCGTGCTGACGTCGGGGGCAACGTTGATGCCCTCGGGCTGCAGCGCAGCGGCGACTCTCACACGCAGCTCTCGTCCCACCTGGAATTGCTTGCCCGGCAGCGTCCGCGCGACCAAGCGCACGTTGACCTGCCCCACCTCGATGCTCTCCACGCCCATCACGGTCGGTTCGTCGAGTAGGAGCGGACGCAAGTGTGAATCTGCGAACGCATCGCGGCCGACCGCACGCAGAAGCGCATTCACCTGAGTCAGATCGGCGGTACTGGGGACAGGAACGTCGACGACGGCGCGAGCCCAATCCTTGGACAGGTTGATCGCCTTGACGATCTGCCCGTTCGGCACGGTGATGACCTCGCCGTCGACGCTACGGACCCGCGTCACTCGGAGCGTGACGTCCTCGACGGTGCCCTCGGCATCCTCGGCGGAGCCGTTGACGGCGATCTGCACCACGTCACCGAAGCCGTACTGCCGTTCGGTGATGATGAAGAAGCCGGCCAGGATGTCTTGCACCACGCGCTGAGCACCGAAGCCGAGGGCTGCACCGATGACAGTCGCGGGTGCCACGAGTCCACCGACCCCGAAGCCGAACCGGCGCAGCACCTCGATGGTGACCAGGATGTAGATGAGCGTGACCAGCACCCAGGTGATGACCTGAGCCAGAGCATGACGGTGTTTGGCGGCTTCCGACCGGACGAGCGCGTCGCTGTGCTGGTAGTTCTGGTCGATGCGGGCAGTGATTCGAGATCCGGTCCACGTGACGAACCGCGCGGCCAGTAGCCCGCCGAGGATGTACAGCACGATTCCGAGGCCGTTGAGCTTGACCTCGGGCGTCACGTTGAGCCAGGCCGTCATCGGTTACTGCTCCCCTCGCATTCGCCAGCGAATTCCCGATTCCAGGAAGCCGTCGATGTCTCCATCGAGAACAGTAGACGGATTGTTGACCTCGTACTCGGTACGCAAATCTTTGACCATCTGGTACGGGTGCAGCACGTACGAGCGCATCTGATTACCCCAGGAGCTGCCGCCGTCACCCTTGAGCGCGTCCATCTCGGCCCGCTCTTCCTTGCGCTTGACCTCGAGCAGCTTGGCCTGCAGCACGCGCATGGCCGACACCTTGTTCTGCAGCTGCGACTTCTCGTTCTGGCAGGTCACGACGATTCCGGTCGGAATATGCGTCAACCGGACGGCGGAGTCGGTGGTGTTGACCGACTGCCCACCTGGCCCGGACGAGCGATAGACGTCGACCCGAATGTCGTTCTCGGGGATTTCGATGTGGTCGGTGGTCTCGACGACCGGAAGCACCTCGACCTCGGCGAACGACGTCTGGCGTCGACCCTGGTTGTCGAACGGGCTGATCCGGACGAGCCGGTGCGTGCCTTGCTCGACCGACAGCGTTCCGTAGGTGTACGGGGCCTTGACGGCGAACGTCGCGCTCTTGATTCCGGCTTCTTCGGCGTAGGACGTGTCGTAGACCTCGACGCCGTACCCGTGCTTCTCGGCCCAGCGGATGTACATGCGCATGAGCATTTCCGCCCAGTCGGCGGCGTCGATTCCGCCGGCACCGGAGCGAATGTTCACGAGGGCGTCGCGGGCGTCGTACTCACCGGACAGCAGCGTTCGAACTTCCATGGCAGCGATGTCCTCTCGGAGCGAGGCGCGTTCGGCGTCGGCGTCAGCGGTGGCGGACGCGGCGGCCTCGCCCTCTTCGCCCTCGGCCAACTCGTACAGAACCGGCATGTCCTCGAGGCGCTGCCGGAGCTCCTCGACGCGGCGCAGTTCGGCCTGCGCATGGGAGAGCTGGCTGGTCACCTGCTGAGCGTGTTCCTGGTCGTTCCACAGGTCGGGTGAGGCGGCCTGATGTTCCAGCTCGTCGATGCGTCGCCGCAGCTCCTCGACGTCGAGAACGGACTCGACTGTGGACAGAGTGGTGTCGAGCTCGGCGAGGTCTGCAGAAACGTCGGGATGCACGAGAGTCAAGGTTACCGGCACACGAACCCGTCCCCGACCGCCCCCGAAGACGCATGGTCATCCAGGGGTTCGAACCGTGCTGATTCGAACCCTGTTCGGGCACATCGTCCGCTGTTAGCTTTCGACGCGTCGACATATGCGCACGTCGACATCACTGCCGCCGCACGATGCCAGCGACATTCGATGGACACAGGAGTCTCGTATGACCGTCACCGACCAGTACCTCGAGAACAACAAGGCATACGCCGCCCAGTTCGACGGCCCTCTACCGCTGCCGCCGTCGAAGCACGTCGCGGTGGTCGCGTGCATGGACGCCCGGCTCGACGTCTACCGGATTCTCGGCCTGGCCGACGGGGAAGCACACGTGATCCGCAATGCGGGTGGGGTGATCACCGACGACGAGATTCGTTCGCTGGCCATCAGCCAGCGGCTGCTCGGCACCAAGGAGATCATCCTGATCCACCACACCGATTGCGGCATGCTCACGTTCACCGACGACGAGTTCAAGAACGACCTCCAGGAAGAGACGGGTCTGAAGCCCAACTGGGCTGCCGAATCGTTCCCCGATCTGAACCGCGACGTTCGGCAGTCCTTGGCGCGCATCGAGCTCAGCCCGTTCGTCACGAAGCACGAGTCGCTTCGCGGGTTCGTCTTCGATGTTGCCACCGGAAAGTTGAACGAAGTCACCGGATAGGCCCGGCCACCCGTATTGCCGCGTACGAGCAGGCCCGTGCGCGGCGATAGTCTTCTGCGGTGACCGACTACTCTGCCGATCTGCATCTCGCCCTCCGGCTCGCCGACGAAGCCGACGTCATCACCCGTGGACGATTCCTCGCCATGGACCTGACGGTGGACTCGAAGCCGGATCTCACACCGGTCAGCGACGCAGACCTGGCCGTGGAAACGATGATTCGGGCGGAGCTCGGTTCGGAGCGTCCCGACGATGCTCTGCTCGGCGAGGAGTTCGGTGGCACGGCTACGTTCAGCGGCCGCCAATGGGTCGTCGATCCGATCGACGGCACCAAGAACTTCGTGCGCGGCGTACCCGTGTGGGCAACGCTGATCGCGCTGCTCGAGGACGGCGTCCCCGCAGTCGGAGTGGTCAGCGCCCCGGCGCTGCATCGCCGATGGTGGGCCGCCGAGCAGCTGGGATCGTGGACGAGCGTCGGCGACGAAGCCGCCCGTCGAATCAACGTGTCGAAAGTCGATTCACTTTCCGCGTCCAGTCTGAGTTTCTCCAGCCTGTCCGGCTGGGCCGACCTCGGAACCAGAGACCGCTTCGTCGGACTGACCGATGACGTGTGGCGAGTCCGCGCCTACGGCGATTTCTTCTCCTACTGCCTGCTCGCCGAAGGAGCCCTCGACATCGCCGCCGAGCCGGAGGTCTCCTTGTGGGATCTGGCGGCACTCGATGTTCTGGTGCGCGAGGCGGGCGGGACCTTCACCTCGCTCGATGGACGCGTCGGGCCGCACGGCGGGAGCGCGGTAGCCACGAACGGGCTGCTGCACCAGGACGTCCTCGGCCGCCTCTCCCCCGCTGCGTGAATCGGTCGGCACTCACCGGAGACGGACGGTGAGAACAGCGAGGCGTCAGAGGACTGCGGCCAGAACCAGGGCCAGGAGCGGAGTGATTCCCTGCACGAACGCGGGCCGGAAGTACTTCGCTCCGCCGGTGGCGAGCACCAGAGCCGCGCCGACGATGCTGGCGCATGCGAAGTAGACGATCGCGTCGCCGGCCGAACCGCCCACGATGAGGCCGACCACGATGCCGATGCCGAGAAACAGGTTGTAGAACCCCTGATTGAAGGCCATCGGTTTGGTGATGTCTGCGTCGTTCTGACTGGCGACACCGAACTTCGCCCACACGGCCGGCTTGGACCAGAGCACGCTTTCCATGACGAAGATGGCGACATGGAGTACCGCGGCGAGGGCGGCGAAGACCTGAGCTATCGGATGCACGGGAAACAGCCTGTCACATCGGTACGACGCAGGATACGAAAGACCCGCCACGGTGTCGTGCGCCACCAGTACTTACTCGACAGTAGACAGCTAACTTACTCGGGAGTAAGATCTGTGAAGTCCGTGCCCGACGCCGAGGAACTGGTGATCATGAGCAAGCAAGACAGTGTGGTCGACGCGAAGGCCCCCAAGGTGCCCCGCGATACTTCTGCGGTTGGCCTCAACCCGTTCAAGAGAGATGCGATCGGAACCGCCATGCGCGTTCTGACGGCCATCACCGGGTCCGAACTGGCGGAGAAGTACAACCTCCGACAGACGATCGACCGCGTCACGTACGAGAGCACCAAAACCGGTTTCAAGACTCTCGGCGCTGCCAACCGTACGTTCGCCAAGGTCACCGGAGGCGGCAAGCCCAAGCGTCTCGACGACGGTGCCGCGAAGAACCTGAGCTACTTCGACCTGACCCCCGACGACGAGCAGCGCATGATCGTCGAAACGGTCAAGGAGTTCGCCGAGGAGATCCTCCGGCCGGCCGCCTTCGAGGCCGATCACAACGCCTCCTCGCCCGAGGACCTGGTCCGCCGATCCGCCGAACTCGGCATCACGCTGATCAACGTCCCCGAGGAGCTCGACGGTGCCGCCAGCGAGCGCGGTGCGGTCACCAACTCCCTCGTCGCCGAGGCTCTCGCCCACGGCGATATGGGCCTGGCCCTGCCTATCCTCGCGCCCAGCGGTGTCGCTGTCGCCCTCACTCAGTGGGGAACGGATGCGCAGCAGAAGACGTACCTTCCGGCATTCGTCGGCGAGAAGGTGCCGAACGCAGCAGTGGTCGTCAACGAGCCCCGCGCACTGTTCGATCCGTACGCGCTGCAGACCAAGGCGGTGCGCTCGCCCAGCGGATACAAGCTCAACGGAGTCAAGAGCCTCGTACCCGCGGCCGGCAGCTCGGAGCTGTTCGTCATCGCGGCGGAACTCGAAGGTCGCCCGACTTTCTTCATCGTCGAGTCCGACTCCAAGGGCCTCGTCGTCGAAGCGGATCCGAGCATGGGTCTGCGCGCCGCGGGCCTGGGTCGCCTGATCCTCACCGACGTGGCAGTGCCCGAGTCGGCTCTGCTCGGTGATGGTGACGCCGACCAGCGCGCCGCCGAGTACAGCGCCGCCATCGGTTTGGCCCGTCTGGGCTGGGCCTCCTTGGCCGTCGGTACGAGCCAGGCCGTACTCGACTACGTCGTTCCGTACGTCAACGAGCGCGTTGCGTTCGGCGAGCCGATCAGTAACCGCCAGGCCGTGGCCTTCATGGTCGCCAACATCGCCATCGAGCTCGACGGCATGCGGTTGGTCACGCTGCGTGGCGCGTCTCGCGCCGAGCAGGGACTGTCGTTCACTCGTGAATCGGCCCTCGCACGCCGCCTGGCGTCCGAGAAGGGAATGCAGATCGGCTCCGACGGTGTGCAGTTGCTCGGTGGACACGGCTTCACCAAGGAACACCCGGTCGAGCGCTGGTACCGCGATCTACGGTCCGTCGGCGTCGCCGAAGGCATCGTTCTCATCTAGCTCGCCGACCCGAATTCCATGGCACTCACCCAAGGACACACACGATGATCAATCTTGAACTTCCCAAGAAGCTTCGGGCGCAGGCGAATCAGGCTCACCAGGTCGCTGCCGAGATCTTCCGCCCCATCTCCCGCAAGTACGACCTCGCCGAGCACGAGTACCCGGTGGAGCTCGACACCATGGCGTCCATGGTCGAAGGCATGTCCGACGCCGGTGGCGAAATCGGCGGAGCGGCCGGTGGCCGCGAGAAGGACAGCGAGTCGGCCAAGCCCAGCAAGACCGCCAACTCCAACGGCGGCAACATGTCCGCTCTGGTGAACGTCATCGAAACCTGCTGGGGCGACGTCGGCCTCACGCTGTCGATCCCGTACCAGGGACTCGGCAACTCCGCTATCGCCGCGGTCTCCACCGACGAGCAGCTCGAGCGCTTCGGCAAGGTGTGGGCTTCGATGGCCATCACCGAGCCCAGCTTCGGCTCGGACTCCGCGGCAGTCACCACCACCGCTGTCCTCGACGGCGACGAGTGGGTGCTCAACGGCGAGAAGATCTACGTCACCGCCGGTGAGCGTTCCACCCACATCGTGGTGTGGGCAACGGTCGACAAGTCTCTCGGCCGCGCAGCCATCAAGTCGTTCGTCGTCCCGCGTGACGCCCCGGGCCTGTCGGTTGCCCGCCTCGAGCACAAGCTGGGCATCAAGGCGTCCGACACCGCAGCCCTGCTGCTCGAGGATTGCCGCATCCCGAAAGACAACCTGCTCGGCACCGCCGAGGTCAACGTCGAAAAGGGCTTCGCGGGCGTCATGCAGACGTTCGACAACACTCGCCCTCTGGTTGCTGGAATGGCAATCGGCGTCGCCCGTGCCGCACTGGAAGAGTTGCGGTCGATCCTGGTCGAGGCCGGAGTCGACATCTCGTACGAGACTCCCGCCTACAACCAGCACGCGGCGGCCGCAGAGTTCCTGCGACTCGAAGCAGACTGGGAAGCCGCGCACCTGCTCGCATTGCGCGCGGCATGGATGGCCGACAACAAGGAGCCCAACTCGCTGCAGGCGTCGATGTCGAAGGCGAAGGCCGGACGCTCCGCAGTCGACATCACCCTCAAAGCAGTCGAGTTGGCCGGTACCTACGGCTACTCCGAGCGCCCGCTGCTCGAGAAGTGGAGCCGTGACTCCAAGATTCTCGACATCTTCGAGGGCACGCAGCAGATCCAGCAGCTGATCGTCGCCCGTCGCGTACTCGGAAAGTCCTCGGCCGAGCTGAAGTAAGCAGTGGCTCGTCATCGACTCGGCACATGATCGACAAGCGGCACCGGACTGTGCGTCCGGTGCCGCTTTCGTGCGCTTCGAAGAAATGCCGAGGGTCGGTGTCGATATCGTGATGTCTCGATCGTCGTCTTCGTGTACGGCGAATCGCGCCGCGACACCGAGGTACCGAACGAGGGAGCGCACCATGAAGTACATCCTGTTGATCAACGCCGACACCTCCCCCGGTGCTGCACCCGGCTGCAGCAGTGTGGAGGACTGGATGACGTACGAGAAGGAACTGAAGGAGGCCGGGGTCTACGTTGCCGGGCACGCGCTGGCCGACTTGACCACCGCTACCGCGGTACGCGTCGATCCGAACACGGGCGAACGGACCGTCACGGACGGCCCGTATGCCGAGTCGCACGAGGTACTCGGGGGTTACGACGTCATCGACGTTCCCGACCTCGATGCCGCGCTCGAGTGGGCGGCCCGCTGCCCCGGCTCCAAGGACGGCGGCACCGTCGTCGTGCGCCCGCTCGCAGAATTCTGACGCGCGGGATCGTTCGGTGAGCGAGGTCGAGGTCAGTCGAACGATCGGATCGGTCTTCCGTGCCGAGCGCTCGATGCTGCTCGCGTCGTTGGTGCAGCGCTACCGTGACCTCGACCTCGCCGAGGAGGTGACGTCGGATGCCATCGAGGCGGCTCTGAAGCATTGGCCGATCGATGGCATACCGGCCAAGCCAGGGGCCTGGTTGCTCACCACAGCCCGGCGCAAGGCAGTCGACCGCCTCCGACGCGATGAGACACTGGCTGCGAAAATCGCCGTACTGCAGATCGACTCGGACCGCGACAACCCGTCCGGCTCGAATGCGCTCGACGATCGTGTGCCCGACGATCGCCTCCAGTTGTTCTTGACGTGCTCCCACCCGGCTCTTGCTGCCCAGGACCGACTCGCCCTGACGCTGAGGTGTCTCGCGGGTCTGTCCACAGCAGAGGTGGCACGCGCACTGCTCATCCCTCCTGCCACGGCTGCACAGCGAATAGTGCGGGCCAAGAACAAGATTCGCACGGGTCGCATTCCGTTTCGCGTTCCGGGACCGGACGAGCTGGCGGAAAGAGTGCCCATGGTGCTCGAGGTCGTCTACTCCATCTTCACCGAGGGGTACTCGGCGACATCCGGCGATGGAGTCGGACGCGTCGATCTCTCGAACGAAGCGATCGGTATGGGCAGAGTTCTGCACGCGGCTCTGCCGGGCACGTCCGAGGTGACCGGCTTGCTGGCGCTGATGTTGCTGACCGACGCCAGACGCCGCGCCCGGATCGACGAACACGGCGAGATCGTGCTGTTGGCCGATCAGGACCGGCGCGTATGGAATGCCGCGTTCATCGCCGAGGGAACGGAACTCGTGAGCGAGGCCCTGACCCGCGGGCCGGCCGGCCCGTACTCCGTTCAGGCCGCCATCTCGGCATTACACGACGAGGCTGCTGACGCCGCGAGCACGGACTGGCCTCAGATCGTGGCTCTGTACGACGTGTTGATGGCACTCACACCATCACCGGTGGTCGCGCTCAACCGGGCCGTCGGCGTCGCAATGACCGAAGGGCCCGAGGCCGGGCTCGAGTTGTTGGACGCCATCGCCGCTGAGCCGGCCCTGCGCCGGTACCACCCGTTCGCGATGGCGAAAGCCGATCTGCTGCACCGACTGGGCCGGATGGACGAGGCCGCCGTGCACTACCGGAGAGCACTGGATTTCGCGCGAACGGCACCGGAGAAGCGTTTGCTGAGAAGACGACTGGCCGAGGTTGCCGACGCACGGGATCAGGCGGACAGCACAGCATCCACCTGATCGGCCGTCAGCGGTCGGTCTGCGTACACCAGTCGGATGGCCTCGGGATCGGGGTTGCCGATATCGGGTCCACGGGATACCAGCTTCAGGCCGGCGCGCTCTGCCACGCGAGCGGAGGAGAGGTTGTGTTCGAGAAGATATGCCACGACCGGCATTTCGGGCCGAGTTCGGTACGCGCACTCGACTGCGGTTCGACTCATCTCTGCGGCGTACCCCTTACCTTGCGCGTCGGGATGGAGACGGTAGCCGAGATTCCAGAAGGCATTCTGTCGGATGGAACACCCGCCGTAGCCGCTGATCATGTCGCTGCCGTGCTCACGAACGATCCACGTACTCAATCCATCTCGACGCCATTGCGCAGTCCAGTTCTGCACCATACGTTCGGTCGTACCGATATCGGTGTGCCGCAAGCCCGGAAAGTGTGTCCACGACTGCGGATCACTGCAGATCTCGTACAGCGCGTCGAGATCCGCATCTGCAGGCTCGTCGAGAACCAGTCGTGGGGTCTTCATTCGCACACCGATGATCCTAGAGGGCTCGAGTCTGGTAGACCGGTGGTAGACGATCGAGCGAAGGGTGACAGTCATGGCCGAGTGGATCAAGAAGGTCGAAGAGAATGCCAAGGGCCTCATCGCAGAGGCGGAACAGGAACTGACGGCTCTCGAGGGCGCGGACACCGTCGACCTCACCGCAGACGAGCCGGAGGATGCTGCGACCACCGACGACGATGACATCGTCACCAGTGACGATGCACGGGAGCAGGTCTCGGACTGAAGCAAGCGCCGGCGTTCTCTGCGCCCAGTCGGCGCAACCGGTCGTCGACGGCGATCGAGATCGACACCCAGTCCTTCACGGTCACGGTTCTGTAGATCTACTCGAACACGTACCAGCAGATGCTGTTTCTCCTGTGCTGGTCCTCCAACACCAGAGCCCGCACGCTGTCCGGCAGCTGTTCCCTCTGCCACTCATTTTCCGCATACGCCGCGGCGGTTGCGCTCGACGACGGTGCCGCAGCTCGAACTGCCTTGATGGCGTATGCCGCTGCTCCGAGGTCGTGTTCGGCCACGTGCGCCACGCATGCGGCCTGGCCTGCGGCGTAGGCGGCGAATCGAGCCGCTCCGCGAAGGGGACGCGCTGCGCCCATAGCGTGTCCGCCGAGGGCGCGGGTCTCCATCATCGGCAGCTCACCACGTACCCACGCGCCGATCCCGTCGATGGCTTCCCGCGGTCTGGCGTCCGACGGAACCGAGCTCTCGAACAGGGGCAGCACGTGTTCGGCACAGGCAGCAGCCCAGAGCGCCAGGGCCCGATGATCGTCGTCGGACAGCAGTCCCCCGCGCCGGGCCGTGACGAGCCGGGGATCTCGAACAGCGGGCAGGATCATCCTCGGTCGCCCTCTTCGCACTGGCATCGGGCAGTCCAATGTGATTGCACGATGGCTATCAGAGCACAAAAAAGCCCGAGACCGTATGGCCTCGGGCTTTTCGAGTGGTAGCGGGGACAGGATTTGAACCTGCGACCTCTGGGTTATGAGCCCAGCGAGCTACCGAGCTGCTCCACCCCGCGTTGCATCTACGAAGTTACCCCTGCGTGTACGACGAATGCAAATCACGTGACCACGGGGTGCTCGGTCGAGCCGATCAGGCTCGACGCACGGCCGAGCCGACCCGAACAGCACGTTCGCAGCCCCTCGAAATAGTGCTCCGGGTCTCTTTTCTTGCGTGTTTCGGGTCACATAACGGTCGGGTCACGAAGGTGAAACATTCCCGCCACAATGCGGCTCGAGCTGCACGAACAGGGGGCTCAATCCCACTATGTGGACGGGTGGCATCCCATATCCGCTCAGTGACGGTAAGTGAATCCTCGACTACCTTCACGGACGGCCCTAAACCGCTGGGCTTGCACCACCCCGCCGCTTCTTTCGCTCTGCCCCGCGGGTGTGGTCCCCAATACGTACGGGGGCAGAGCCGCGACGATACGAAGTGCCTGGTCGTCATCGCCATCATCACCGGCGTAACGATTCGCAGGCCAGTCGCGCCAGTCGAGCGCGGAGAGGATTCACCCCGCATGACCACTCAGAACAACTTCGGTAAGCGCGCACTCGGATTGGCCGCCATCGCCGGCGCAGCCGTCGCCATTCCGCTCGGCGTTTCTGCCGGAACCGCCAACGCAGCCACCCACAACTGGGACGGCGTCGCACAGTGCGAGAGCGGTGGCAATTGGAGCATCAACACCGGAAACGGCTACTACGGCGGCCTGCAGTTCTCGCAGAGCACCTGGACGGCCAACGGCGGAACCGGATCCCCGGCCAACGCCTCCAAGGCCGAGCAGATCCGCGTCGCGGAGAACACCCTGCAGAGCCAGGGACCGGGCGCATGGCCCGTCTGTGGTCAGCAGCTGACCACCGGCACCTCGGCAGCCGAGCCCGAAGCGGCACCGGCACCGGCTCCTCAGGCAACACCGGCACCGGCACCGGCCCCCGCGCCTGCCGTCGCACCCGAGGTCGCAGCAGCTACACAGGCCGCTCAGGGCGCATTCGATGCAGCATCCAAGCTCGCCGACCAGTACGGCCTGAGCACTCAGTTCCAGCACTTCGCTGCTGCGAACGCTCCAGTGCTCGCGCCCATCGGACGCTGATTCACCGGCAGTTCGCTAGAACTGCCTCGTTCCGCTCGCAGTGGATGCCCAGCGCATCCGATGTAGCGAACAACGACAGAGCCGCCTCACCGATTCGGTGAGGCGGCTCTGTCGTTGCAGTCAACCCGGTGGAACAGTGCCGATCAGCTACCGGCCCCGTTGTACGCGTCGACCGCCTTCTGCAGGTTCTCCAGCGCGGTGCCGAGCTGCGCCAGGTTGCCGCTCTGTTGTGCAGTCCGCACGGCGGAGAGTGCGTCGTTCAACCCGGTGACAGCGGCGTCCCTGGTGGTCGACCCACCGGTGGACGGAGCCGGATTCGCCGGCGTCGAACCGCCCTCGGACGGGGTCGTCTCGGGTACGGCACCCGGCTGGGTACTGCCGTCGGTCTCCCCCGGCGCCGTGACGGTCCGTCCGGCACCGGCCCCGAACACCTGCTCGATGGCCTCGGGCAGCGTGGCGGCGTAACCGACACGACCCTCGTACGAGACCAACACCCGGATCAACTGCGGATACGCCGACGCCTCGTTGGTGCGCGAGGCGTACACCGGCTCCACATAGATCAGACCGCCGTTGCCCACAGGCAGGGTCAGAAGATTGCCGAACTCGACAGTGTTCTCCCGGCGCACGATGCCGAGGCTTTCGGAGACGTCCGTCGTGGTCGTCATCTGGTTCTGTACCTGATTCGGGCCCTGAGTGGACGTATCGGTCGGCAGCCTCAGCACGGTGATCTTGCCGTAGTTCTCCGGATCCGAATCCGCGCTGACATACGCGCCCAGCACTTCTCGGCGATACCCCACCAGCGCACTGGTCAGCTGGAACGAGGCCTGGTTCTCCTCGTTGGAGATATCGGACGCGACGACGTAGTACGGAGGCTGCTTGGCGGCAGTGTTCTCCGCGGTCGGGTCGGTCGGAACCTCCCAGAACGCGTTGTTGGTGAAGAACTCTCGCGGATCGTTGACGTGGTATTTCGTCAGCAGTTCACGCTGAACCTTGAACAGGTCCTCCGGGTACCGGAAGTGATCCCGCAATTCCGGAGACACCTCGCTCTTGGGGATGACCGTTCCGGGGAACACGCCTTCCCATGCCTTGAGCACCGGGTCGTTCTCGTCCTGCTCGTACAGCTTGACAGTGCCGTCGTAGGCGTCGACGGTGGCCTTGACCGAGTTCCGGATGTACGAGACTTCCCGGCTCGGCAGTGCGCGCGTCGTCGTCGACTCGATGCTGTCGGCAGTGGCATCCTCGAGCGACATCCGCTGGGCATACGGGAAGTTGTCCAGCGTTGTGTAGCCGTCGATGATCCAGACGAGCTTGCCGTCGACGATCGCCGGGTACGTCGAACCGTCGGTGGTGAGCCAGGGCGCGACCTTCTGCACACGGTCCCGGGGATCACGGTTGAACAGAATCTTCGATTCGTCACCGATCACACTCGAGAACAGGATGTTGCGCTCGGCGTACTTGCTCGCGAACACGAGTCGGTTGAAGAAGTTGCCGACGTCGACACCCGCTGCACCGGTGTAGGAGTAGCTCTTGCTGTCCGTGTCGTACTCACGGGGTTCGCCGGCCGAGCCGACGATGGAGTAGTCGGCGTCGGAATTCGCGATGACCGGGCCGAAGTAGATGCGCGGCTGATCGAGGTCACCTGGGCCGTCCTTACGCACGGTTCCCTCGGCGTTGTTCTCGATCCAGTTCACCTGGTAGTTGGGATAACCACCACGCCCGCCGCTGGACTCGTCGGCGACAGCCTCGTCGACGGAGTTGGCAGGAGCAGCAACGAAGCCGTTTCCGTGCGTGAACACGGTGTGGCGGTTGATCCAGTCACGCTGGTTCGCGTCGAGAGTCTGCGGTGAGATCTCACGCGCGGCGACGACGTAGTCGCGGAGGTTGCCGTCCGCGTCCGGGTAGCGGTCGACGGCCAGTGTGTCGGGGAATCCGTAGAAGTTACGGATCTGACGCTGCTGAGTGAATGTCGGCGCAAGGATGTTCGGATCGAGCAACCGGATGTTCGACATCGTGGCCGACTCCGATGCCACTTCGCTCGGGCTCAACGACGCTTCACCCGAATAGTCGCGGTACGAGACCACGTCATCGGTCAAGCCGTACGCAGACCTCGTTGCCGCGATGTTGCGCTCGATGTACGTGCTCTCCTTGTCGGCCGCGTTCGGACGAACCGAGAACTGTTCCATCACCAACGGCCAGACGGCACCGATGAGGATCGACGACAACACCAACAGGGCTGTGGCCAAGGCGGGGATTCTGAGGTCACGAAGGAAGATGGCCGCAAAGAAGGCAACAGCACAGATGACCGCGATGGCCAACAGAATCAGCTTCGCCGGCAGCACCGCATTGATGTCGGTGAAGCTGGCACCGGTGAACGTCGGCTCCTTACGACTGCTCGACAACAACGTGTATCGGTCGAACCAGTAGGCGATGGCCTTGAGCAGGACGAAGGTGCCGGCCAGCACAGCGAGCTGAATCCGCGCCGCACGGGTGAGCGCTCCTTCTCGGCCGGCGAGACGAATGCCGCCGAAGACGTACTGCGTCACCAGATTTGCGAAGAATGCGACCAGGATGGCAACGAACAGCCAGTTCAGGATGAAGCGGTAGAACGGCAGATCGAACGAGTAGAACCCGACGTCCAGGCCGAACTGCGGGTCGGTCTGGCCGAAGTCGCCGCCATGCAGGAACAGCTGCACGGTGACCCAGTTCGTCTGCGCGATCATGCCGGACAGGAAACCGAACACGACCGGGATTCCGATGCCGAACAACCGCAATCGGCTCATCACCGTGGTGCGGTATCGAGCGATCGGATCGTTGGGTCCGGCCACCGGAACGAACACCGGGCGATTGCGATACGCGACGACCAGCGCGCCGAAGACGATGAGCCCGACGACGACCGAGACGACGAGGAAGATCACCAACCGGGTCAACAGAGTGGTGGTGTAGACGCCGCGGAAGTCGACTTCTCCGAACCACAACCAGTTCGTGTAGATATCGATCAACCGCGGACCGATGAGCAGCAAAGCTGCTACTACCAAGGCCAATACGAGCAAGATCCGGCTTCGCCGCGACAACGACGGCATACCGGTGGGGGGCCTCATGCCCACGTGCCACACTCCAACTTCGGGCGACGCCGATGGCGCCGCAGATGACTGTCACGGCGCACCTCGCGTGCGCCGCATGTCCGTTTCGCCCTACTGTACGTACGTTGATCCTACGGCTGTGACGCCCGTACTGCGGCCCCGCCGGATCGCAGGTCAGGAGCATCGACATTCGTGGAACCATTCGGATGCGAGGATAGTGCGGTGAGCAACGACAGTGACGGACTGCCCGGCCAGGAACATTTCGGAGACGACTTCGACCCCGAGTCGGGCGGACCCGGCGTCGCCGAGGCATTGGCTCGGTGCGCGCGTGAGGTGGCGGACTTCTTCGACGCGGGCGGGTGGGGCCAATCGCCCCAGATGTTCGCGCTGGTGCCCACCGCTGCCCTCGCCGCGGCAGAACCCGGCCTGCTCGACGATCTGGCCGACGGTGCTGCACTCACACCGATCCAGCAGCATTCGTTGCCCGAGGACATCACCGGCGGCTCCCCCGCCCTCGACGAATTCCTCGCCACGTCGACGTGGCCCGAGGGCGTCGTGGGATGCGCACTCGTCCAAGAGATCGTCGTACTCCCCCCGGCGGCGGAGTCGGCACTCGACGATGCGCTGATGCCGCTTCTCGCAGATCCCGACGCGGCCGACAACGCGGCGCGATCGGCCGCCGAGAACCATCCCGAGAAGCGTGACGCGCGGCTGATCGTGGCAGTGCTCAAGGACGGGCCGTCGTTGACGTTGTTGCAACTGCATCCGGACGAGGACGCCGATCCGTTCGCTCCCATCGACCTTCGCATCGCCGAGGACCTGGCACCCAACGTCGTCCACGGTCTGTACGCGACGTTCGATGTGGTCGACGACGAGTAAGTACGACCGAGCGGGTCAGCTACACGTCGGAGCGTCTTCGCCCGACCCGATCGCTCGGAGCGAGTCGATCGCGTTGTCCAGCGATTCGACTCGCACCAAGCGCAGACCGTCGGGCACATTCTGTTGCGCCTCACCACAATTGGCGTCGGGCACCAGGAACGTGGTGGCCCCTGCCTCACGAGCTGCTATCAGCTTGTACGGAATACCGCCGATGGGGCCGACCGTTCCCGCTGCGTCGATCGTGCCGGTTCCCGCCACGAATTCGCCGTTGCTCAGCTCGCCGGGACTCAGTTTGTCCACCACCGCGAGGCTGAACATCAAGCCGGCGGACGGACCACCGACGTCGGCGAGATTGAACTTCACGTCGAACGGAACGTCCGGCTGCTCCTCGGGCGTCACACCGAGATATCCCTTGGAGGGATCGTCCGGCCTGGCCCCGAGCACAACGGAACCCGTACGAGGGGCACCATCACGCACGTAGTCGATGTCGAGCGAATCGCCGGGTGCCTTGGCGCTGACGGCCTCGCGAACCGCGCCTGCCGTCGAGACGGGGGTGCCGCCCACCGCAACCAGAGTGTCTCCGATGTTCAGTACGCCTGCGGCGGGGCCGTCCTGGGCCACGCTCGTCACCGACAGCGACACCGGGAGGTCGAGGTGATGCAGAGCGGCGAGTTCGGCACTGGATTCCGATTGCTCGAAATCGGCCTGATTACCTTCCTGCACTTCCTCTTTCGACTTGTCCGGTGGGTACACCTCCTCACGAGGTACCAGTCCCTGACGCCCACTGGCCCAGAACCCGAGGGCCTCGAAAAGATTGAGCTGATCCCGCACGGCCACCGTCGTCATGTTCAGATGGCCTGCGGTGGGGTCGACGTCGGTGCCGTCGATCTGGACTACGGGCACTCCGTCGACGTCACCGAGAGTGTTGTACGTCGGCCCGGGGCCGAGTGCCGCGAACGGAACGGTGACGACCGAGCCGGTGACGCCCAGCACCACGACCGGTACCAGCGCTGCGACGAGTGTGGCGATCCTTCGGTTCACTCGGTAGACACTAGATCCGAACGTGCGGCGGCGTGGATACCGCCCCTGCCGGAGCCCGACGCACGATGCGACGAAGCCGTTCTGTTCGCCGTCAGCGTGACGATCTTTCGCGCTCCGAGTGCTCATGGCTTGTACCGTTGAGCCATGAGCAATTTTGGTTTCGGTGCTTCCGACGACGACCCGGACAAGAAGAAGGATCCGGACGGGTCGGGTAACCCCGCCGGTTTCGGGTTCGGGGCGGAGGGCTTCGACCCTGCACAACTGGGCCAGATGCTCACCCAGTTCGGCCAGATGCTCAGCGGCATGGGTGCCGCGGGGTCGGGCGGATCGTCGGCCGGACCGGTCAATTACGACCTCGCCAAGCAATTGGCCCGACAGCAGATGGGCGATTTCAGCCCGGTGTCGGCCGGGGAGCGTGAGGCCATCACCGAGGCCGCGCACCTCGCCGAGCTCTGGCTGGACGGTGCCACCACATTGCCTGCCGGTGCCACCAAGACTGCAGCGTGGACGCCGGTCGACTGGCTCGACAACACCATCGACACCTGGAAGCGGCTGTGCGATCCGGTCGCCGAGCAGATTTCGGGCATGTGGACCTCCGGGTTGCCGCCGGAGGCTCAGCAGATGGCCGGACCGATGATGGGCATGCTGACCCAGATGGGCGGAATGGCGTTCGGCTCGCAACTCGGTCAGGCACTGGGCCAACTGTCGAAGGAAGTTCTCACCTCCACCGACATCGGTCTCCCGCTCGGCCCGTCGGGCACCGCCGCGTTGCTACCGTCGGCGATCGCGTCGTTCAGCGAAGGTCTCGAACAGCCCGAGCGTGAGGTGCTGGTGTTCCTGGCCGCCCGCGAGGCTGCACACCAGCGGCTGTACAGCCACGTCCCGTGGCTGCGCCAGCGGGTTCTCGCCACTGTCGAGGAATATGCTCGCGGCATCCGCATGGATTTCTCGGCAATCGAGGAAGCCGCTGCCGGGCTCGACCCGTCGGCGCTGACGGATCCGTCGAAGATCGAAGCGCTGCTGCAGCAGGGTTCGTTCGAGCCGCAGACCACACCCGAGCAGAAGCACGCTCTCGAACGTCTCGAAACGTTGCTGGCACTGGTGGAGGGCTGGGTGGAGACCGTGGTCACGGCCGCACTCGGCGACCGTCTCCCCGGCGCGGTTGCCCTCGCCGAGACCATTCGCCGTCGCCGCGCCTCCGGCGGCCCGGCAGAGCAGACGTTCGCGACGTTGGTCGGTCTCGAGTTGCGTCCCCGAAAGGTGCGCGAGGCCGCCGATCTGTGGCGCCAACTACTGGCCGCCGCGGACGTGGAGGGCCGCGACGGGGTGTGGGCACACCCGGATCTCCTGCCCGACGCATCCGACCTGGACAATCCGGCGGCGTTCATCGACCGAGTCGTCGGCGGCGGCACCTCCAGCTTCGACGACCCCATCGCGCAACTCGAGGCGATGGAGGCAAAGGAGGCCGCCGAACGAGCGGAACACAGCACGGACGACGCCTCGGAGGACGGCGACGACCATCCGGACAAGGGCTCTTCCACACCCTGAACCGGGACGGCGCACACCAATGCCGTCGGCCCCGTCGAACGCCTGCTCGAAGCCCATTTTCCCCTGTGGATAACGTGCTTCGAGCGGGCGTTTGCCGTTCGACCGAGTGTCACAGTGTGGTTCATGATCACATCGACCGTTCGACTCGATCCCGCGGTGGCCATCCTGCCGCGACGGGACGGAACCGTTCAATTGGGGTGGAGCCCCGAGACCAGCGTCGTCGTCACTCCCCCTCCCGGTGCGGAACCGGGCTCGATACTCGAGATCCTGCGGCTTCTCGCGGCAGGACGTTCCAGGCCTCACATCGTCTGTCACGCAATGACGTTGGGTTTGTCCGCGAACCGAGTGTCGTCGATGCTCGCCGAATTGGACGATTCCGGCCTGCTCGTGCACGGCACGAGTGGCCCGGCGGCGAGCAACGCGGACGCTCCGTCGAGTGAACTGCGCGACATTCGTTCCGTGCATCTCGTGGGCCGCGGGCCGCTCTCGGATGCGCTGACCGCCGGGTTGCGGCGCACCAGTGTCGCGGTGACCAGAACGAGCCTGACCCCGACACGCTATCCGCACCTCGCCGTGAACTCGTGGCAGTACGACGTGGTCGTGCTCACCGACGACCTCGTCGCCGAGCCTCGTCTGGTGACCGATCTGGTGCGGAAAAGGATCCCGCACCTGCAGGTGCGACTGCGGGACGGGAAAGGAATCGTCGGCCCGTTCGTAGTGCCCGGACAGACGAGTTGCCTGCGCTGCGCCGATCTCACCCGCTGTGATCTCGATCCGGAGTGGCCGCATCTGTCCGCACATCTGCTCGGCACGGTGGGCCAGGCGAGTACCGCCACGGTGTTGGCCACGGCGGCGTTCGCGTTCGCGCAACTCGAGACCCTCATCGATCGCACGGACGGAACGATGCCCGAAACCACCGACTGCACGATGGAGCTGAGTTTCGCGGCAACCGGTACGTCCGTGCACAAAAGACAGTGGACGCGACATCCGCATTGCGATTGCTGGTACTGACGACACGGTCACTCGACCACCCGCCCACCTCGGCAGTCGAGGCCACGGTTTCACCGGTCCGAGCATTTGTCGGAAGGTTCAGCCATGATGGA
The DNA here is from genome assembly GCF_002258465.1 of Rhodococcus sp. 05-2256-B1. Classification (NCBI taxonomy): domain Bacteria; kingdom Bacillati; phylum Actinomycetota; class Actinomycetes; order Mycobacteriales; family Nocardiaceae; genus Rhodococcus; species Rhodococcus sp. 05-2256-B1. Next base: position 359,905 of record NZ_NOZA01000031.1, read on the forward strand.
GCTGTGTCAGACATACCGCGCCGTGGATCCACTCGTACCGCGAAACTAGCCAGCATTCCCCTGGGAATGGCCGGACGTGCCGCGATGGGCTTCGGAAAGAAGCTCGCCGGCGGAAACCGCGACGAGATCGACGCGGACATGGCCGCCAAAGCAGCCGAGCAACTCTTCTCCGTCCTCGGAGAGCTCAAAGGCGGGGCCATGAAGCTCGGTCAGATGCTGTCGGTGATGGAAGCCGCCGTCCCCGAGGAGTATTCGGAGCCCTACCGTGAGGCACTGACGAAGCTGCAGGCTCAGGGCCCGCCCATGCCGGCCAAGACAGTGCATCGCGTACTCGATCAACAACTGGGTACGGCGTGGCGATCACGGTTCGAGAGTTTCGACGACACCGCTATCGCCTCGGCCAGCATCGGCCAGGTCCACCGAGCCACGTGGGCGGACGGGCGCGACGTCGCGGTCAAGATCCAGTATCCGGGTGCGGACGACGCCCTGCGGTCGGACCTCAAGACTCTGTCTCGTTTCGCGAATCTGTTCAGCACGGTGCTCGCCGGTACGGACGTCAAGCCCGTGCTCGAAGAGCTGACGGCTCGCACCGAGGACGAGCTCGACTACCGTATTGAGGCAACCAATCAGCGCGCCTTCAGCAAGGAATTCGCGGGCGATCCTCGGTTCGCGGTACCCAAGATCGTTGCCAGCGCCCCGAAAGTGGTTGTGAGCGAATGGATGACGGGCAGGCCCCTGGCCAATGTGATCGCGCACGGAACTGCGGACGAGCGTAATCGAGCCGGCGAACTACTCGCGCGGTTCGCGTTCGAGTCTCCTGCGCGCGCGAAGTTGTTGCACGCGGACCCACATCCGGGAAACTTCATGATGCTCGACGACGGCCGAATGGGCGTCATCGATTTCGGGGCATGTGCTCCGATGCCCGACGGCCTGCCTCCGGTCCTCGGCCGGATGGTCGCACTCGCTCGTGACGACAAGTTCGACGAACTGGTCGAACTGTGCACCGAAAGTGGCTTCGTGGTGCCGGGTCGCACGGTGACGGAGAAGGAGATTGCCGATTACCTTCGCCCGTTCACAGACCCGATTCACACCGAGTCGTTTCACTTCACTCGGGCGTGGCTGCAGAAAGCGGCAGGCACCGCAGCCGATTTCAACAGCGCACAGTTCCGCACCGTTCGCTCGCTGAACATGCCGCCGGAGTACGTGATGATCTTCCGGGTACTGGGCGGCCTGGTGGGAATCTGCGCGCAGCTCGACGCCTATGCGCCGTACATGGCAATTCTGACGGAATGGTTGCCCGGCTTCACCGAGTGAATCACTCGGTGAAGCCGGACCTCCGGATCGAGCGTCATGCCGCGTTCTTACGTGGCCGTCCGCGAGGACGCTTGCGTGCGATGACAACACCCTGTTCCAGGATCTCGCCACCCCATACGCCCCATGGCTCGGCGCGATCCAATGCGGCGCTGAGACAGGTTCGGCGGATGGGGCATTCGGCGCACAGCGCCTTGGCCTGCTCCAATTCGGCAGGGGTGTCGGCGAACCACATGTCGGGGTTCGCCGCTCGGCAGGGCACCGACAGCTCGAGCTCCGCCGATTCGGCGAAACTTGTTGCTGCGTAGGTGCTTTCGGACTCTGGTCGGCATGTCGTCCGGATCGTGGCGGTTGACACGTCGGTCTCCTCTACTTTTCGTGCGGCGTCGTTATCGGTTCGAGGGGTAATGCGAACCATGTCGGCCTCACGCTCGGGTAGAGGATCTACCTGAACGACAAAGGCCACGGTCCGCGAGTGCGGGTCCGTGGCCTGGTGGGCAAATCGAAGCGTCTACCTACAGTGAAGTCGGTATCTGCTGTCGAACACGGACGCGCGTGGTGCGCGGTGACGTCGATGGGTGTACACAGCGGGTGCTGCCAACGCCAGGACGCCGGGGGCGGAATTCGACCCGAGGGCTTCCGATGCGGACTGGTGCATCGGGCCGAAAGCGGTGGGACGAATCCACGTCTGCGCAACCGAGCCGGCGGCTACGGCCGCAGCAGCGGGCGTACCGACCAGCGCATCGCCGAAGGGCGTTGCACCGCAGACAGGGCTGAGCACGACGGTTGCTCTTGCACCGGCGATGTCGAATGTGTCGATCATGTTCTTCAGCTCCTGTTCTGGTCTCGTGGGCGGACTGGGCAGTGTGCGGTCTCCCGCGACACGAGAAACAGACTAAGCCCCCCGCCGAGATCTGCACAAGTTATTTTTGACCAGCAGTTTTACGGCAGCTGTTCGACGGACGGTTACCGGTCGGAGGACCGCACCACCGTGAGCACGTCCTCGCCGAAGCGCTCGAGCTTCTTGGCCCCGATTCCCGGTATCGCAACGAGTCCACGCTCGTCCTGCGGTTGCTGTTCCGCGATAGCAGTCAACGTGTTGTCACTGAACACGACGTATGCGGGCACCTTGAGTTCACGAGACTTGTCCAGGCGCCACGACTTCAACGCGTCGAGCAGGGCGATGTCCACGTTGGACGGGCAGCTATCGCATCGTCCGAGCATCGTGGCCGACGTCCCGATCAGCGGCTTACCGCAGATTCTGCACTTGGGCCCGGACCTCTTGGCCGCGGGTGCCGCGATGCGCGACGCGGGCGAATCCTCGGGCACCAATCCGACGAGGAATCGGGAGCGGCGACGCGACTTGCGCCCACCCTCGTTACGGGCCAGGGCCCACGACAGGTGCAGGTGGACCCGCGCCCGGGTGACACCCACGTAGAGAAGGCGACGCTCCTCCTCGACGGCGGCCTCGTTGTTCGCACTGGGATCGTTGCCGATCGCGTGAGATATCGGCAGCGTTCCGTCGGCAAGCCCGACGATGAACACTGCATCCCACTCGAGCCCCTTCGCCGCATGCAGCGAGGCCAGCGTCACGCCCTGCACCGTCGGTGGATGTCGCGCCTCGGCGCGAGCCGCGAGTTCACCGAGAAGTGAGTCGAGGGTCAGTTCGGGGTCGTGCAACAACAATTCCTCGGTGAGTTGCACGAGACCTCCCAGGGAGGCCCACTTCTCCCGCGCCTGCGCACCGGTCGGCTCGGTAGCGGTCAACCCCAGTGGAGCCAGCACGGCCCGAACCAGACCGGTCAGGCCGTCCCCGGAACGAGAGCCGTCGGGTAGATCGTCTCGGCCAGCAGCCTGGCGCAGTGCATTGACTCCCTGCCGCACTTCGGGTCGAGTGAAGAAACCCTCGCCGCCGCGAACCTGATAGGGAATCTTCAGCTCGGTCAGGGCCTGCTCGTGCGCCTCGGACTGCGCATTGATGCGGTACAGAATTGCGATCTCGGCAGGCTCGACGCCTTTCGAGATCAACCTCTTCACCGCGCGTGCCACTCCGTCCGCTTCGGCGGGCTCGTCGTCGTATTCGAAGAACTCCGGCTCCGGACCGGAATCACGCTGACCGATCAGCTGCAGCCGAGTGCCCGCAATGCGACCCCGCGCGGCACCGATCACGCGATTGGCCAACGACACGACCTCCGGTGTCGATCGGTAGTCACGTTCGAGACGGACAACCGTGGCCTCGGGATACTTGCGAGAGAAGTCGAGCAGGTAGCGAGGGGATGCTCCGGTGAACGAGTAGATCGTCTGATTCGCATCCCCGACGACGGTGAGGTCGTCACGATCGCCCACCCAGGCGTCGAGAACCCGCTGTTGGAGCGGCGTCACGTCCTGATACTCGTCGACGACGAAGCAGCGATAGCGTTCTCGAAATTCGTCGGCAACCGAGGAGTGCTCTTCGAGCGCCGCGGCGGTGTGCAACAGCAGATCGTCGAAGTCGAGCAACATGCCGTCGCCGCCGCGAGATTTGAGTTCTTCGTATCCCGCGTACACCGCAGCGACCTTGGCTGCGTCCATGGGCACGTCGCGTCGGTTGCTCGCCGCTATGCGCGGGTAGTCCTCGGGGGCGATCAACGAGCCTTTCGCCCACTCGATCTCGCCCGCGAGGTCGCGGATGGCGTCGGTGGAGGTGGACACGCCGGCCCGGTTAGCCGCCTGCGAGACGACGGTGAACTTACGGTCGAGCAGCTGCCACCCGGTGTCGCCGACGACCTGTGGCCAGAAATATTTGAGCTGGCGCATCGCGGCAGCGTGGAAGGTACGGGCCTGCACCGGAGGACCCTCTCCCCCGACGCCGAGTTCTCGAAGACGGCCGCGCATCTCACCGGCCGCCCGCGCGGTGAAGGTGACCGCCAACACCTGGCCGGAGGACACGTGCCCCGCGGACACGAGATGCGCGATGCGTCGAGTGATCGTGCGGGTCTTGCCCGTTCCTGCCCCGGCGAGCACACAGACCGGACCGCGAGGGGCCAGCACTGCCGCGGATTGCTCCGGATCGAGCCCGGCAGTCATCGCGTCGTCAGCCATGGGTCCATTGTGTCAGTGCCTACCGACAGCGATGTCCGGGCCCGACGCCGCCGAGACTCGCCGAGGCGGCCGTCACGGAACAATCACCTGCGCCCTGCTGTTAACTGTCTCCGTGACCACTACCGAGAACACCCCACAGACCCCGGCCGCGCTGACCGTCTACTCCACCACCTGGTGCGGGTACTGCCGCCGGCTCAAGACTCAGCTCGACGAGGCGGGAATCGCCTACTCCGAGATCGACATCGAGCAGAACCCCGAGTCCGCCGAGTTCGTCGGCAGCGTCAACAACGGAAACCACATCGTGCCCACCGTGCAGTTCGCGGACGGATCGACGGCAACCAACCCCAGTCTCGCCGAGGTCAAGCGCGCTCTGTCGCTCTGATCGAGCGTCAGGTCGTCGCTGCCCACGCCTCCAGCATCCCGCGAGCGATCGAGATGGATCCGGGAAGCAGCAATCGAGACGTCGACTCCGATCCCCAGTCGCCCAGTTCGAGGGCGGCGACGACCTCGGTCCGCTCGAACCAGTGCGCCTCGGCGATCTCGCCGTCCTGAAATGCGAGCGGCTGATCCGGGTCGGCGACGGCCGAGAAGCCGATCATCACCGAGCGCGGAAACGGCCACGGCTGACTGCCGAGATATTCGATGCCGGATACGTCCAGCCCCACTTCTTCCTTGATCTCTCGCGCGACGCAGGTCTCCAGCGACTCGCCGGCCTCGACGAATCCGGCCAACACCGAGAACCGACGTTCGGGCCACATCGGTGCGCGCGCCAACAGCACTCGATTCGCGCCGTCGTGAACCAGGCAGATCACCGCAGGATCGGTGCGCGGAAACTCTTCGTGACCCGAGGACGTGCTGGTCCGCGACCAGCCTGCAGCCGACGGAACGGACGGAGCGCCGTCGAGCGAGCTGAACCGCGCACTGGCGTGCCAATTGAGGATGGCCAGAGCCCCGGTGACCATCGACAGCGACACACTGTCGAGGCGCTCACCGTCGGTGCGCAGATCTCCCAACGTGCCCTGGACGAGTTCTACGCGCCGGGTCCACAGGTGACGATCTTCATGAATCCCGAGGAAGACCACGTCCTCGGTCGGTTCCGTGGCCACGTCTGCGGCGTCGACGAAGACCAGACCACCGTCGTCCACTGCGAATCTGCCGCGACCGTCCACGTCGAGTATGCGAGCCGTGGACCAACCGGCGGCCAGTGCCGCTGTGTCGCGGCGCAATTCCTCGGCCCGGTCGAGCGGTGATCGAGACAGTCGAGGTGGATGGACGAGCTGAAAATTCGGCACGCTCACGACCCTACTGGGCCTGCTCAGTCGGCCACGCGACGGATGTACAGCAGTCGGTCGGTTGCCTCGATCGCGTCGACCTCGGGTGATCCGACCCGGAACAGCTTGCCGCCGCGGACCACTCCCAACACGATGTCGGCCAGATGACGCGGTGAACCGCCCACCTCGTCCCGCTCCACCTCTCGCTCTGCGACGGCGAAGCCTGCCTCCGGGGTGAGAAGATCCTCGATCATCTCCACGACGGACGGTGTGGACGTGGCGATACCGAGCAGCCGACCCGCAGTTTCGGACGAGACGACAACCGAATCCGCGCCGGACTGGCGCACCAGGTGCGTGTTCTCGGCCTCTCGGATCGCGGCGACGATCTTGGCCTTCGGAGCGATTTCCCTGGCCGTCAGCGTCACCAGGACCGCCGTGTCGTCGCGATTGGTCGCCACGATGATGGCCGCGGCATGTTGAGCGCCCGTGAGCCGAAGCACATCGGACTTGGTGGCCGAGCCGTGGACGGTGACCAGACCCATCGCCGAGGCCGCGTCGAGCACGGTCTGGTCGGTGTCGACCACGACGATGTCCGAGGCCGACACTCCGTCGCCGAGCATCGCGTCGACTGCGGTTCGGCCCTTGGTACCGAAACCGATGACCACGGTGTGATTGCGCACGCTGCGTCTCCATCGCTGAATTTTGAATGCCTGTCGAGACCGCTCGGTGAGAACCGACAGCGTGGTGCCGACCAACAGAATGAGGAACAGGACTCGTAAGGGGGTGATGACCAGAATGTTGACCAGACGCGCAGACGGACTCATCGGCGCGATGTCACCGTATCCGGTGGTCGACAACGACACCGTCGCGTAATAGAACGCGTCGAGGAACGACAGCTCGCCGTTCTGATTGTCGCTGTAGCCGTCGCGATCGAGGTAGACGACGAACGCCGCGAGAAAGAGAATCCCCAACGCCATCAGAACCCGCTTGTAGATCGCGCTCCACGGGCTGGATTCGATTTCCGGAACCCGCAGCACACCTACCAGCGCGAAATCGGGCTTGTCGGTCAACGCGCCGCTGTCCCCCAGGCGCGTGCGCAACCTACCTCCCACGTCGCCCACCGAGGTGCTCACCGAAGTCGAGATCATTCACGGCACGCAGCGTAACCCCATGCCGCGCTTCTGCGTCGACAACCGACCGCTTCGAGCGGACCGGATGGGCGGATGCAGCACCGTGTGGCACGGTGTGTGCATGACACAGAGACCGAGTCAGGCCGCAGCGCTGCGTCTCGCGGGATTGCTCGCCGGCGCCGGAGTACTCCATTTCGTCACTCCCCAATTCTTCGATGCGCAGGTACCGACCGCCCTGCCAGGTTCGGCGCGGACGTACACCCAGGTATCGGGAGTAGCCGAGCTCGCTGTGGCTGCCACGTTGGCCGCACCCCGCACCCGTCGAGTGGGCGGTGCGTTGGCAGCGGGCCTGTTCGTCGCGGTCTTCCCCGCCAACATCAACCTCGCATGGAAGTACGTACGCAGCTCCAAGACGTCACCGGCCTTGAAGGCCGCCATGATCGCTCGTCTCCCCCTGCAGATCCCACTGGTCACCGAGGCTCTGAAAGCTCGTCGACTGGCACCGTAGTGTCGATGTCGTCCACGACGGATCGACCTTCGAGCAGCGCCGCCAAAGCTGTTGCGTCAGGCAGCTTTTCGGGCGAGATGGTACGACCGCTGCGGACGTAGTGGAACGCCGCACGGACGCGATCGAGCGGTACCGGCTCGGCACGACCGACGGACATCAACTCCGCCCACGCCAGCCGGTACGCCGCCAGCTGCATCGCCACCGCCTGCTGCTCGGACGCCGACGGTTCGGCTCCGGTCTTCCAGTCCACGACGGTCCAGCCGCCGTCCGGGTCGGCGAACACCGCGTCGATCCGACCGCGCAGCACCGTTCCTGCCACCGACGTCTCGAACGGCACCTCTACCTCCACCGGGCTGCGCAGAGCCCAATCGGAGGCCTCGAACGCCCGCTGAAGAGTGTCCAGGTCCACATCGGCAGAAGCACCGGTATCGGCGGAGCCCGGCAGTTCGTCGAGATCGAGCAGTCGGGTCGCGCCGAACCGGCGCTCGATCCACGCGTGAAACGCTGTTCCACGGCGCGCCAACGGATTCGGGGGAAACGGAAGTGGCCGGCGCAGTCGCGAGGCGAGCGCATCCGGATCTGCCGCCAAGTCGACCAGCTGAGTCACCGACAAGTTCTCGGGTAGTGCGACATCGACCCCGGCAACGGCCCGCGCCGAGCGCTCGGCCAGCAAGGTCCGGACGTCGAAGCCCCACTTCTCCGGCTCGTCCTCGTCCTCGTCTTCGTCCGAATCATGGTGGGAGCCGGCCCTGTCGGCCAAGGCCCGCAGGACTTCGGCCGCACCACTCTCGATCGCGCCTCGCCGCGGCCCGAGCGGATCTCGCGGCCAGGATGCCGTATGCGGCTCGGCCCCCAACGGGTTGACGGCTCCGGCTTCGGGGGCCGGTGCCCACTGCTCGACCACCGCGACGGCGTCCTCGGCCGTCGAGGTGTACCGGTGGAGCTCGTCGAGAAACTCGGACGGGCCACGAGGCTTCGTGGACGTCTCGTCCCACTGATGCGCCGAGACCAGCAGCACCCGTTCGGTTCTGGTGAGTGCAACGTAGAACAGTCGACGGTCCTCCGCGAGCCGACGCCGAGCGAGCGCATCCTTGTGCAGCTTGACGGCGTCCTCGAGGTCCTTTCGGTTGTAGAGGTCCTCGAGCTCGAGTACCGGTACCCCCTCGGAACCCTCACCGTCGAGAGCGCGGTCGCCGCGCAGGGACGGCGGCAGTTCGGCCATCGCCCCGAGCCAGGTCGACGAGGCGTTCGAGGACGGGAACACTCCGGTCGCCACGTGCGGTACGGCCACGACCTCCCATTCGAGGCCCTTCGCCGAATGCACCGTCAGCACCTGTACTCGATGCGGGGCTACCTCGACCTCGCCCGGAGCCAACCCGTCCTCGACAGTCTCTGCCGCCGCGAGGAACGACAGGAATCCGGTGACCGTGGCCGTTGGGTTGTCGGCGTAATCGGCCACCACATGGGCGAATTCGTCGAGATGCTCGCGCCCGACTGCCCCATCCACACCGAACGGTGTCCGCGCCTGCGCTTCGACGCCGATGCCCATGATGCGTTCGATGTCGGCGACCAGTTCCGTCAGCGGCTGCCCGATACGGTCGCGCAACAGATGTAGTTCTCCGGCGAGCGCAGTGATGCGTCGGTGCCCGGCCTCCGAATATCGTTCGGCCGAACCTGGATCGGCGATGGCGTCGGCCAGACCGGCCTGCTCCGACTGTTCCCCCGGCAGGGCACTTCCGAGCGCGGCGTCGAGCGCCTGTGGGTCGTCGACACGGCCCGCGGTACCGTAGCCGCCCCGAATCTCGAGCTCCTTGGCGCGCTGAGCGAGCGCCCGCAGATCGGCGGCCCCGATCTGCCATCGGGAGCCCGTGAGGATACGCATGGCCGAGCTGCCCGCAGTCGGATCGGCCACCAGACGCAGCATCGCGATGATGTCGGCGACCTCCGGCACATGCAGCAATCCGCCGAGCCCGACCACCTCGACGGGTAGGCCACGGCTACGCAACACCTCGGCGATCGGCTCGGCATCGGCGTTGCGCCGCACGAGTACCGCGGCACTGGGCGGAGGCCGGTCCAGTTCGAGGGCCTCGCGGTAGTGCTCGGCGATTCGGTCGGCGATCCATTCCCGTTCGTCGAGGACGGTGTCGGTGACGGCCAGCCGTACATCGCCGGGCACCGCGCCCGGCCGGGCCCGCAGGGTCGGCACCGGTACACCGACGCGGCGCAGGGGGTCGGTGATCAGATTGGCGAGAGCGAGTGCCTCGGGCGGGTTGCGCCAGCTGGTGAGGAGTTCGAGCCGCGGTGCCGGACTGCCGTCCGCCTGCGGGAAATCGGTGGCGAACCGCGGCAGGTTCGCCGCCGACGCCCCTCGCCACCCGTAGATCGACTGCATCGGATCGCCCACGGCTGTCAGCGCCAGGGTGGCATCGCTACCGGATCCGAACAGTGAGGACAGCAGCACCCGCTGGGCATGACCGGTGTCCTGGTATTCGTCGAGCAGAACGAGCCGAAAGCGTTGCCGCTCTGCGATTCCCACTTCGCGATGTTCGGCCGCGACCCGCGCCGCCATCGACATCTGCGAACCGAAATCCAGTGCCCCTTCGTGCCGAAGCGTCTGCGCGAGTCGTTCCACCAACGGCAGCAACGTGATTCGTTGATGTTGGGCATCGAGGATGTTGAGCAGCTCCTTGGTCGGCCCACCACGTTGACGCGGACCGGGGCCGAGTGTGTGCACCAATTTCTCGAGTTCCACGTGCGCCTCGCGCAGCTGGTCGGGGTCCACCAGATGCTCGGCCAGCTGACCGGAGAGGGCGAGTACCGCCTCGGTCACCGACGTGGGATTTCGGTCGGTGTCGAGATCGCCGTCCCACGTGCTGACCACACGATGCGCGAGCTGCCACAGTTCGGTCTCCGACAGCAGCGTCGCGGAGGGCTCGATGGGCAGCAACAGGCCGTGCTCGGTGAGCAGTCGCCCGGCATACGAGTGGTAGGTGCTCACCTCCGGCTCGGCGGCGAGAATCCGTTCGCGCAGTGCCAGACTCGGATCCAGCGCGCGCACCAGATCCGACCCGGCGAGCCGCGCCAGCCGAGCGCGGATTCGGGACGTCAGTTGCTGCGCAGCCTTGCGGGTGAAGGTCAGTCCGAGTACCTGATCCGGATCGACGAACCCGTTGGCCACCATCCACACCACTCGCGCGGCCATCGTCTCGGTCTTCCCAGCCCCTGCGCCTGCCACGACGAGCGTCGGACCGGGTGGGGCGGCGATCACCGCCGCCTGCTCGTCGGTGGGTGGGTGCTTCTGCCCGAGGGCGCGGGACAGTTCGACGGGTGAGACCCGCACGGTTGCGCTGCGCGTCGCCGAGGCGGTCACTGCTCGGTCACCTGCCGTCCTGTCTCGTGGGCCGGGCAACTGGATTTGACGGGGCAATGTCTGCACCCGTCGTTGACTCTGGCTTCGAAGACGGGACCCTGCGTCGCCGAGGCCGCCCGGTGGACGGTGTCTCGCCATTCCTCGAGTTTCTCCGGTGTCGGCACCTCCTGGATCCGCTGCGTTGCGCCGTCCTTGTTGTGCGGTTTGGCCACGAACACCAACCGGGCACCCCCGGGTTCGCCCGCGGGCTCTCCCTCGATTGCGCCCGCGGCAGCGGCGACCTGATACGTAGCCAATTGATGGTGATTGCGCGCGTCTTCCTTGGACATCACCGTTTTGGCCGTCTTGACGTCGATGACGACCGGGCGGCCGTCCGGATCGTGTTCGAGCCGATCGATCCGGCCGCGCAGGGCGACCGCAGGCTCGTCCTCGGATCGGGCGGCCAGAATGCCGTCGACCTGTACCTCGACGCCCGCCTCGGTGAGCTCGCCTCGGGTGCCCTGCAGCCAATTCTCGAACGTGTCGAGCATCGCCCCGGTTCGATCGAGCTCGTGACGCGAGAACCACTGTGATCCGAGATCGACTGCATCCCACGCCGTCTCGAGTGCCCGCCTGAGCTGGTCCGGTGGAATCCGGCCTGCCACCGCCTGCACCAGAGTGTGCACGAGGGTTCCGGTGACGGCGTGAGTGTTGGTGCCGTCGTTTCCTCCGTGACGTTCGAGCATCCAGCGCAGCGGGCACGTGGTGAGCTGTTCCACCGTCGATGGCGAGAGCGGGACCGGCCCATCGCCGAGGTGCCACAGGGGCTCGCTGGTGCTGAGGCCCGCAATTCCGAACCACTCGTCGGGATGTGCGCCTCGGACGCCGGCCTCGGCGAGTGTGGCCAGGTGCCGCGCGGCGCGCGCTCGCTTGTCCGGATCATGTTCGGCGACAACGGGATCACAGACGACCCCGCGAAGCTCGGCGACCAACATCGGTAATGCCAACACCCGGTGCGGGGTCGGCGGCTCGGAACCTTCGGGCAGCGGGACGGGATCTGCGTCGCCGTCGACTCCCCGGAGTTCGTCGACGAATCGGGAGCGGACCAGATCGGTATCGCCCGTGCTCGAGTCCACGGCGGTGACGAGCAGAGTGGAGCGCGCGCGACTGCACGCCACGAGGAAGAGCTTGCGTTCCTCGGCGAGTAGCGGTGCAGCTTTCGACAGTCGTCCGTCGAGGGCCGCAGCCGCGTCGACCTTGCCGGACACCAGATCGACGAGCGTGTCGGTTCCGAGGAGGCTGCCGCGCGCTCGCAGACCCGGCCACAGCCCCTCCTGAACCCCGGCGACCGCCACCAGTTCCCATTCGCGACCGGCTGCCGAGTGCGCGCTGAGCAGCGTCACCGCATCGGCCGGCGCAGTCGAACGATTCGAGCTCGAGGTAGGAATCTGTTGCTGCGCAATGTAATCGAGGAATCCGCCCAGCTGCGCGCGCGGCAGCCTGTCGACGTAGGCCGCCGCGGCGTCGAAGAGTGCGACCACCGCGTCGAGGTCTCGATCGGCCTGAGCACCCGCGGACCCACCCCACGCGGACGCGGCGGCCCAACGCCGCTCGAGTCCGGACGCCTGCCACGCAGCCCACAGCACGTCCTCGACTCCGCGGCCCTCCCGAGCCACCGCTCGCGCCTTACGAACGACGCTCAGTGCTCGTCGCAGCGGTGCCGCTTCCACGTCCGACAGACCAGTGATCCACCCGAACTTCTCTCGCGTCTCGCCGGTGAGAACGACTCTGAGCAGTTCGGCCGAATCGCGCTCGCCGCCCGAGGCCAGTTCGAGTCTGCGGACACCTCGGCGCAGCCGCCGCAGACCTACCGGATCGGCACCCCCGATCGGGCCGGACAGCAGAGCCAGCGCATCTTCTCCGTCGAACGACGGGTCGGAGATCGCCCGCAGCACCAGCAGCAAGCCCACCGCTCCGTGCTGGCGATGCAACGGCAACTCCGAAGCCGGGGTGATCATGGGGACACCGGCCGCGTGCAGAGCGCGACGCAGCGGCGCGACGGTACGCGGGACCGACCGCACGACGATCGCCATCTCGGACCAGGGCATTCCGTCGATCAGGTGCGCGCGTCGCATGGCGTCGGAGATGATCGCGGCTTCCTTGGCAGGCGAAGACACGACGTGTACCCGGGCCTCCGGCTCGCCGAACCGAGCCGTGGCCACCGGCTCGGGACTGCGGTGCCGACCGAGCCCGGGCAGTCGCCCCGCCACGATGTCGGTCAGTTCCGCCACTGCAGGCACCGATCGAAAGTTCCGCGTCAGGACCACCCGTCGAGGCGAGTCCGCATCGAGCAGATCGGCCACGAACGTGGGATCCGCTCCACGGAACGTGAAGACGGATTGATCGGGGTCCCCGGCGATCACGGTCGATTCGGTATCGGTGCCGATCAACCGAATCAGCTGCGCAGCTTGCGGATCGAGGTGCTGTGCATCGTCGACGACGAGGTGCCGGATGCGGGCGCGCTCACTGCGCAGCAGATCCGGGTCGGTGGCGAACGCCATCAGTGCGCTGCCGATGAGCTCGGCCGCGTCGAGGCCCGGTGCCGTGGCCCCTGCGGCTTCGACGCCGACTGCGCCGCGCAGCAACATGGCTTGTTCGTATCGAGCCGCGAATTTGCCGACGGCGATCCATTCGGGTCTGCCGCGCGTGCGGCCCAGCTTGACCAGATCCTCGGGTCCGATTCCGCGTTCTGCGGATCGGAGCATCATGTCTCGCACCGCGGTGACGAATCCTGCGGTACCGAGAGCCGGGCGCAATCGATCCGGCCAGTCGGTTGCGCCGTCCTCGATGTCGCCCCGCAGCATCTCGCGGACCACCGCGTCCTGCTCGGCACCGGTCAGCAGTCGAGGAGGCGGATTGCCGTAGAGGGAGGCCTGCAACCTGAGTACCGCGAACGCATAGGAGTGCACCGTACGTACCAGCGGTTCGCGCGTGGCGCGCAGCGCGTGATCGCCGCTGAACAGACCGGCGGTGATCTGCTCGCGGAGCGTGATGGACGCGCGCTTCGACTGAGTGAGCACCAGGACCGATTCCGGATCGCCGGACACGATTCGGGAGACTGCGTAGTCCGCCACGAGCGCTGTCTTTCCCGAGCCGGGCCCGCCGAGCACCTGCCAGGGGTTCCATCGAGGAGCGCCCTGAGCCGCCTCCGCCGCCGAATCGGGAGTCCACGCCAGCAACCGGGCAGCGGAATCGGTCCACCGGCGGGGCGGCTGCGCCACCCTGGGTGCACGGACGAGGGTGACCGTCGCGCCGTGTCTGCCGTCCGTGCTCATGCGGGACATGCAATCACGCCCCACCGACACGAAGGGCCGTGCCCCGATCCGGCGGCCCGGGGGCGGCAGCCGACCCGTCCCCTTCGAAACCGGGGCCTTCGATGCGGCATAGTGGTTCACGTGCCCGAGTTGAATCTGCATACGTTCGGACCCGCAGACGGTCCCGAAATCCTCGCCGTTCACGGTGTGACCGGTCACGGTGCCCGTTGGTGGGACCTCGCCGAGAATCACCTGCCCGAGGCCCGCGTTCTGGCTCCCGATCTGATCGGCCACGGCCGTTCTCCGTCCGTTCCACCGTGGGACATCGACGCTCAGGTCACCGCACTGAAGGCCGTGCTCGACGCCCATGCGCGCGGTCCGGTCGTGGTGCTCGGACATTCGTACGGCGGCGCGTTGGCCGTGCATCTCGCACAGCGGTTCCCGGAGGTGGTGCGCGCGCTGGTGCTGCTCGATCCTGCGATTGCCTTGCCGCCGGAGGAGCTGCTCGAGGTCGCCGAGGCCACTGCGAAGTCCCCCGATTACACCGACGCCGACGAGGCGCGTTCTGAGAAGATCCACGGCGCATGGGCGGACGTGCCCACCGAGTTGCTCGACCGTGAGGTCGCCGATCACCTGGTCCCTGCCGACGGCGGGAAGGTCGCGTGGCGAATGTCGATTCCGGCCATCGTTGCGACGTGGGGCGAGCTCGCTCGTCCGATCGTGGTGCCCGCCGAGAGCGTCCCGACCATCGTGGTGCGGGCCATGCGCGTCGAACCTCCTTATGTGACCGAAGAATTCGTGTCCGCGCTCCGAGACAAGCTCGGCGAGAACCTGCGCACCGTCGAACTCGACTGCGATCACATGGTCGGCCAGGCCAAGCCGGCCGACGTGGCCGAGCTGGTGCGATCCCTGCTGTAGATGGCTCCGATCACCGAGGCGCAGGTGGAGCGGGTACGCGCGTTGGTCGCGTCGATTCCCGTCGGTTCCGTTGCCACCTACGGGGACATCGCGGCGGCGGCCGACCTGTCCAGCCCCCGCATCGTTGGGTGGATCATGCGGACCGACTCCGCCGATCTGCCGTGGCACCGTGTCCTGGGTGCTAGCGGAAAGCCTGCGGCGCATCTGGCGACGAGACAACTCGAGACGCTGCGCGGAGAAGGTGTCGAGATCCGCGACGGGCGAGTGTCGCTGAAGTCCGTTCGCTTCGACTTCGGGGCGCTCCCCCAGCCTCCGACGTCGACCACTAATCTCGAAGGATGAACATCGGAGATCGGCTCGGGCAGTTCGATCCACGCCCTACGGCGAAGTTCGCCCTGTCCAAGGCGAGCACTTTCGTCGCCGCGGCCGGCCTGGTGATCGACGAGGTCTCGGGCACGCGGGTAGCGGGGCACATCGAGTTGACCGAGGAACACTTCACGCCCTGGGGCGTCGTGCACGGTGGGGTCTATACCAGCGCTGTGGAAAGCGCCGCGAGCATCGGTGCGAGTGAGGCGGTCAAGGATCGCGGCGAGTTCGCGGTCGGAGTGCACAACGGAACCGATTTCCTGCGCGCCAGCAAAGGCGGACGGGTGGATGTTCTCGCGGAACCGTTGCAGCAGGGTCGCGTTCAGCAACTCTGGCTGGTCACGATCACCGCGACCGACAGCGGTAAGACCATCGCGCGCGGCCAGGTTCGACTGCAGAACGTGCCGCTGCCGACGTGATGGGATCGCACCGGTGAGCGGCTCGTCGACCGAGCCGATCTGCGACGCCATCGTGCTCGCGGGTGGTCGCGGATCGCGAATGGCAGGCCTTGCCGGCTCGGCATCGGCATCGGCATCGGCATCGGCATCGGCATCGGCAGAAGTCGACAAGCCCGCGCTCACCGTCGGCGGACGACGACTGGTCGACATTGCAGTGGCGGCCGTCTCGGACTGTCGCCGAACGGTACTGGTGGGCCCCACACGCGACGCAGTACCGGGTTCGGTTGTGCAGACCCGAGAGTTCCCCGCCGGCGGCGGCCCGGTGGCAGCTCTGGCCGCCGGACTCGAAACACTGGACGGCACAGCCGATCTGGTGGCAGTCGTAGCGTCGGACATACCGCTGCTGAATGCTTCTGCGGTGCAGTCACTGATCGATCAGTTCCACCGAGTCGAGACCGACGCAGTGTTCGCGGCCGACGCCACCGGTCGCACCCAGTTCCTGCTCGGAGTCTGGCGCTACAGCGCGCTGCGCTCGGCGGTGGCGGCGCTCGATACCGTCGAGGGTGCCCCGATGCGCGCACTCGTACCGAACGAGCACCGCGTCGTCACGGTTGCCGATATCGAGGACTGCGACACCCCTGCCGATCTGGTCGCCGCGCGCGCCGCAGCCTCGTCGAGATCGGAGGACGTACTCGACATCGACGCCGCGCACGAACGAATTCGACAGCGAGTAGCCGCCCTCCCGGTTCATCGAATTCCGTTGCAGGACACGGCGGGGACCGTGCTCGCGCAACCGTTGGTGGCGGCAACAGCACTGCCTGCGGTCGACATCTCCGCGATGGACGGATTTGCCGTGAGCGGACCCCCTCCGTGGACGCTGAGGCCCGATATCGCCTACGCCGGAACGTCCGGCATCGCCCGACTCGCCGACGGCAGCGCAGTACGCATCGCGACCGGCGCAGCGCTTCCTCCCGGTGCCACTGCGGTCGTTCGCGACGAACACGCGGTCACGACACCGGCCGGCGTCGTGGAACGCGCACCGACGGCGACGTCGACCGATGACACGCGTCGCCGCGGCGAGGACTGGCTTCCCGGAACGGAGTTGGTTGCCTCGGGTACCGCAATCGACACTGCTGTTCGGTCACTCGCCGCGAGCGCGGAGGTGACCGAACTCGATGTGCGGGGACCGGTTCGCGCACGAATTGTCATCAGCGGAAACGAGATTCGGGTATCGGGTCCGCTGGCACCCGGTGAGACCAGGGATGCACTCGGATCGGCGCTGCCGGAGTATCTGGCGCACTGTGGAATCGCCGTCGTGGACGTACTGCTGCTCGACGACAATGCGACCGCGTTCGCCGACCTCTTGGGAAGTACCGAAAACATCGACCTCGTGGTCGTGGTCGGAGCCACCGGAGGAGGTGCCGCCGATCAGCTACGCTCCACGCTCGCCGCCCTCGATGCCGAGACCGTGGTCGGGCGAGTGCGCGTGCGTCCCGGCGGATCCCAGATCACCGCGACCCTGCCCGACAGTACGGTTGTCCTCGGCCTCCCCGGCAATCCGCTCGCGGCAGTGAGCACGGCGCTGCTGACCGCACCGGCGATCGTCGACGCGCTCACCGCTCGCATTCCGCGTTCACCGCGAACGGGGTTGTTGTCCAATGCATCCGAGGTTCGAGCCCCGATCCCTCGAATCGTTCCCGTGGTGGCCGACGGTACCCGCTGGCGAGCCGACGTCAAGGTCCGGACAGCTCATCTGGCGCACCTCGTCGGCCGTGATGCTCTCGCCGTGATACCCGCCGACGTCAGCGACGACGAGCCGGTGACAATTCTTCCGTTGCCGTACTGAATTCCGAACCGGCCAGCAGCCGAACACCCTCGTGGTACCGCTCGACGACGAGATCGACGATGGCCGGATGCACCCCGAGCGGCGCACCGACGCCGTCGGCTCCCACGTCGGCCAACCGATTGTGGAAGAGCCCACGAGCCAGCAGATAGCTCGCCACGAACACTCGATCGTGCCCGGCTTCCCGCAGCCCGGACACCGCCTGCGCGACGGTCGGCGTACTGGTGGCCACGTATCCGATCTTCACCGGTGTCCGAGCCGCGTCCGCGAGCATCGCTTCCGCGATCCGATGTTCCTGCAACGCACGAGGATCGGATGATCCTGCGGCCGCGAGCACGATGCTCTGGCCGGCTCGCCAGCCGGCGTCCCGGAGCCGATCGACCATCACTCGTGCGAGCACCGGGTCCGGCCCGAGGGCACGGGTGACGGCGACCGACGAGTGCGCACTGTCCGTGATCTCGCGCGGCACGTCGGTGTGGACGTGATAACCCGATGCCAGAAATGCCGGAACGACGACCGCGGATTCCGGAGTATCGCGCAGCACCTCGGACGGGGACGGTCCCAGCACGTCGACGAAGGCGACACGCGTAGTACCGATCTGCTTCGAGACGGCGTCGGCGAGCGCGGCGACCATCTCCACACCGCGCGGGTTTCGAGTGCCGTGTGCGACCAACACCAAGGTGGGTTCCATCAGTACTTACTCCCCTCGCTCACGGAAACAGCCCCCGCGGGTTCGTGTGCATCACAGTCGGATTCGGTCTCGATATAGTCCAACGCGATACGGTAGCCGCGTTTGACCACGGTCTGGATCGCCTTGGGTGCCCCCAGTGAGGAACGGAGTCGGGTCATGGCGGTCTCCACCGCGTGGGTATCGCCACCCCCTCCGGGCAACGAGGCCAACAGGTCTTCACGGGAGACCACGCGCCCCGGATTACGACTCAACGTCTTCATCAGCGCCATCCCGGCCGGGGACACGGGCCGCACCTCCCCGTCGACCACCACACACCGACCCCGAACACTGACCACATGCCCGCCTGCGTGCAGGCGACCGGTTCTCCTGGGCAGCTCCTCGGCGATGTGACGGGCGAGCGCGCCGAGGCGCGCACGCGCAGGCGCAGTGGTGGCAACCGACAGCTGTTCGAGCGGGGCTGCGGTGACCGGCCCCACGCACACCGGAAGCACCCGCGTACGCATCGACTGCAGCAGAGGCTCGAGTACGCCGTTATCGTCGGCACGCATCAGCATCGACGCGACCGCCGGTGCCGAGGTGAAGCTGATGGCGTCGAGATCACCGACGACGACCGATTCGATCATGCGATCCATCGGACTCTGATCGTCGGGCGCCGTCCAACGGTAGACGGGCACCGGCACCACTTCGGCTCCGGCGCAACGCAGTACCTCGCAAAAATCCGTAACCGGCTCCCACTCGGTGGTCGCGCCGTGCAGTTGTACCGCTATGCGTTTGCCCTCGACGCCCTCGGCGAGCAGATGTTCGAGCACCTCGGCGGACGACTCGGAGGCAGGCGACCATTCCTCGCGCAGATCCGCCGCGCGAATGGCACCGGTGGCCTTCGGACCGCGCGCCAACAGTCGCGACGCACCCAGAGCACGACCGAGTTCTTCGGCTCGCCCCCAACCGTCGGCGGCCTCGATCCAGCCACGAAAACCGATTCCCGTGGTGGCGACGGTGATCTCTGGTGGTGCAGCGATGATCGCCGCGGTGACGCGTTCCAACTCTGCGTCGTCGGCGAGCGGGATGATCCTGATCGCAGGCGCGCGCATCACACTGGCCCCACGCCGCTCGAGCAAAGTCGCGAACTCCTCGGCGCGACGCGACGCCGTCACCCCGACGGTGAACCCGGCCAGAGGCATGTCCGCCCCGGCATTTTCGGTCACGTAGATCCGCCGCGGACGAGCACGACACCCTCGACCGTGGCGACCTCGAACGAGCCGAGCGAGACCTCCGCATCGTCGAGGCAACGTCCGTCGACGAGAGAGAAGACCTGCTTGAGCAGCGGAGACGCGACGGTGGGCTCGCCGCCGCGGTCGCCGACCAGACCACGCGACATCACTGCAGCGCGGCCGTAGGGATCGATGTTGCCGACCGCGAACAGTCGTCCGTCGTCCAGCAAGAACAGTGCCGCCTGGGTGCCGCCGCGCAGCAGCACCGCCACCCCGCGACCCGGGATGAGAGCGTCGAGGGTGCAGGCCGGGGTCCAGTCTCGCGAAAGATCGTTCGGTACCGAAGTATGTGAATCGATGACAGTCATGGCGTACCTCCTGGTCAGCTATTTGACGCTGCCCGTGTTTCTTGGCCGTTAAGCGGCGATTACCCACCTGTGCACATGCGCTCAGGTTCGTGACCTGTCGGTTGTCAGGAACCCGTCACTCGAGCACGTCACGCTCCGATGCGCGGCATCCCCATCAGCACGGGCACCTTGCGTGCGCCGGACTCGTCGAACGCGATGGTCGGATCGGCCTCGGCCGGAGCGTTGACGAAGGACACGAACCGGCCGAGCTTCTCCTCGTCCTCGAGCACCCCTGCCCATTCGTCCTTGTAGCCGGCGACGTGGCGTGCCATGTCGGCCTCGAGTTCTGCGCCGATGCCCAGGCTGTCCTCGCAGACGACGGCTTTGAGGTGGTCCAATCCCCCATCGAGCGATTCCAGCCACGGTGCGGTGCGTTGCAGGCGGTCCGCGGTGCGGACGTAGAACATCAGATAGCGGTCGATGTAGCTGACGAGTGTGGCGTCGTCGAGGTTGGACGCGAGCAACTGGGCGTGCTTGGGCGACTGGCCACCGTTGCCGCCCACGTAGAGATTCCAGCCACCTTCGGTGGCAATGATGCCGACGTCCTTGCCGCGGGCTTCGGCGCACTCACGTGCGCAGCCCGACACTCCGAACTTGATCTTGTGCGGCGAGCGCAGTCCGCGGTACCGGTTCTCGAGGTCGACGGCCATTCCCACCGAGTCCTGAACACCGTAGCGGCACCAGCTGGACCCGACGCAGCTCTTGACCGTACGCAGCGACTTTCCGTACGCCTGACCCGATTCCATGCCTGCGTCGACGAGCCGCTTCCAGATTTCGGGAAGCTGCTCGACGCGGGCACCGAACATGTCGATGCGTTGCCCGCCGGTCACCTTGGTGTACAGCCCGAAGTCCCGGGCGACCTCACCGATGACGATCAACTGCTCGGGCGTGCACTCCCCTCCCGGCATCCGAGGCACCACCGAATAGGTGCCGTTCTTCTGGATGTTGGCCAGGAAGTGGTCGTTGGTGTCCTGCAACGACGCCAGTTCACCGTCGAGAATGTGATCCGACGAGGTGGACGCGAGAATCGAGGCCACGACGGGCTTGCAGATGTCGCAGCCGGCACCCGATCCGTACTTGGCGATCAACGACGAGAAAGTTCGGGTGTTCGTCGCCCGTACGATCTCGAACAGCTCGGCCCTCGACTGAGAGAAGTGCTCGCACAACGACTTCGACAGCACCACTCCCGATGCCGCCAGCAGCGATTTGATCGACGGCAAGCATCCTCCACAGGTGGTGCCTGCCGTGGTGCAGCTCTTCACCGCGGCCAGATCGCACGCACCGTCGGAGATGGCCGAGCAGATCGCACCCTTCGTCACACCGTTGCACGAGCAGATCTCGGCGTCGTCGGGAAGCGCTCCGATGCCGACCTGCTCGGCCGCCGGAGAGATCAACGAACCCGGATCGCCCGGCAATTCGCGTCCGACGAGCGGCCGGAGCAACGAGTACGCCGATGCGTCGCCGACGAGGATGCCGCCGAGCAACGTCTTGGCGTCGTCGGTGACGACGAGCTTGGCGTAGGTACCCTTGGGTGCGTCGCTGAAGACCACCTCGAGTGCACCCGGAGTTGCGGCCATCGCGTCACCGAAGCTCGCCACATCGACGCCCATGAGCTTGAGCTTGGTCGACATGTCCGCTCCGGGGAACTCCGCTGCGCCGCCGAGCAATCGGTCGGCTACCACCTCGGCCGTCGAATATCCGGGCGCGACGAGTCCGTAGCATCGGCCTTCGACCGCAGCACATTCGCCGATGGCGTAGACGTCGGGATCGGATGTGGTGCAGCCGATGTCGACCAGAATACCGCCGCGCTCGCCGACCTCGAGGCCGCTCTCGCGAGCCAGCCGGTCCTGCGGTCGCACCCCGGCGGAGAACACCAGCAGCGCCGCGTCGATCGTATCGCCGTTGCTCAGCTCGACCGTCAACCCGGCGCTGTCGTTCTCGGTGATCGACGACGTGCCCACTCCCACATGCACGTTCAATCCGAGATCGGTGACGAGGCGGGCCAGTAGCGCACCGCCGCCTTCGTCGACCTGGAGCGGCATCAACCGCGGCGCGAACTCGATGACGTGCGGCGTCATACCCATCTTCTTCAACGCGTTCGCCGCTTCGAGGCCGAGCAGGCCGCCGCCGACGACCACGCCCACTGCTCCCGGCCCGGCCTCGTCGGCTCGTGCGCGGATCCTGTCCAGGTCGTCGAGGGTGCGGTAGACGAAGCACGCAGCCAGATCGTGTCCGTCGATCGGCGGGACGAACGGGTAGGAGCCGGTGGCGAGGACCAGCGCGTCGTAGTCCACGGTGTCGCCGGCCGAGGTGACGACGGTTCGGTGGTCACGGTCGACGCGTTCGGCCCGCACCCCGGTACGCATCTCGACGAGGGAGTCGCCCGGATAGTCGTTGCCCGCCAACGCAAGTTCCTTGTGGTCCCAGGCACCGACGTAGGACGACAGACCCACCCGGTCGTACGCCGGCAGAGCTTCCTCGCACAGGATCGTGATCTTCCACTCGGCACCCTCGTCGCGCGCCCGCAGCGCCTCGACGAACCTGTGCCCTACCATTCCGTGCCCTACCACTACCGCGTTCTTCATTGCGGGTCCTTCCGATTTCGTTGCCGTGCGGAGTGTTTCGAGTGCGCCTGCACCGAGCGTCAGACGGCTACCCGTGCGTCGGCGTCGGCGGAGTCGGTCCTGCGCAGGTAGATCGCCCACGTGACAATCGCGCAGACCACGTAGAAGCCGAGGAACACCCAGAACGCTGTGGTTGCCGACTTCGCACTACCGGAGTACGACGCCCGCAGCACCAGGTTGATGGCGACACCGCCGAGTGCGCCGATGGCACCGGCGATCCCGATCAGTGCGCCGGACATCTTGCGGGACCAGTGCTGCTGTTCCTCGACCGTCATGCCCTGCAGTGCAACAGATTTCGCAGCGAAGATCGCGGGAATCATCTTGTACACCGACCCGTTGCCGAGGCCCGAGAGCAAGAAGAGTGCGATGAATCCGATGACGAAGAGGACCATCACAGTGCCGCTGGCCGCCCCGGGCGTCGAGTCGTCCCAGGTGCTGGCCGCTACCAGAATTCCGGTGGAGAACGTCATGGCCACGAACGTGTACAGGGTGATCTTTCCGCCGCCGATCTTGTCGGCGAGCTTGCCGCCGAACGGACGCGACAGCGACCCCAGCAGTGGCCCGAGGAACGCGATCTGTGCAGCGTGCAGCGAGGCCTGGGCCTGCTGAGCCGCCGTGGCGGGTGCCCCGTCGGTCAATCCGGCCAGGAAGTTGATCTGGAGTACCTGCCCGAATGCGAAGCTGAAGCCGATGAACGATCCGAACGTGCCGATGTAGAGGAAGGCGATCCACCATGCGTCGGAGAACTTCAACACGTCGATCATGGAGCGGCCGTTGGTCTTCTGGTTGTCGAGGTTGTCCATGTACAGCGCGGCACCGACGGCGGCGATCGCGATGAACACCAGGTACACGGCGCAGACGATCTCGGGTGCGGTGTTGCCGATGGTAGCGATGACCAGCAGACCGATGAGCTGGATGACGGGTACGCCGATGTTGCCTCCGCCGGCGTTCAGTCCGAGGGCCCAACCCTTTTCGCGCTGCGGATAGAAGGCGTTGATGTTCGTCATCGACGAGGCGAAGTTACCGCCGCCGACTCCGGCGAACGCCGCCACGATGATGTACGTGGTGTACGAGGCCGGGTTCAACATGAAGTACATCGTCAACAGCGTGGGAATCAACAACACCAGAGCGCTGAAGATGGTCCAGTTGCGCCCGCCGAATTTCGCCGTGGCGAACGTGTACGGAATGCGCAGGACAGCACCGACGAGAGTGGGGACTGCCACCAGGAAGAATTTGCCCGCGGCATCGATGCCGTAAACCGACAACGGCATGAACAGCACCATCACCGACCAGATCGACCAGATCGAGAAGCCGACGTGTTCGGCGACGACCGACCAGATCAGGTTTCGTTTGGCGATCTGCTTACCGCCGCCTTCCCACGCCTGCACGTCCTCGGAATTCCAATGCGCGATCCGGTGATTCACCGAGACGGGAACGGTTCCGGGCGGAACGGGTGCGGTGGCAGCAGAGCCGGTTTCGGCTGAAGCGCTGCGAGAAAGGCTGGTCACGTATGGCCTCCTGGTTCGGTGAGTGACACCAAGATAGGAAAGCCATGTTGCAGCGGCGCTGCGTGCGGTGACCCGCTGATTAACTCGTTCTCACCCGCTCGTCGACGCGTACGTGAGATCGAACGCGTCGACGAGCCCGGTCACCAGGAGTCTTCGAGCATCCGAGGTCGACAGCACAGATAGCCGCCGACCAGCAGAATCACAACGCATCCGGTGAGCAGCGTCAGCGGCAGTCCCCAACCGCCGGATACGGTGTGCAGGAAGCCGAACAGAATCGGGCCGGTGGCCGACACCACGTAGCCCAACCCCTGGGTGAAGCCCGAGAGCGAGGATGAGCCGACCGCGGTGCGGGTCCTGAGATTGATCAGCGTCAGCGACATCGGAAAGGTCATCGTGCCGAGGCCGATCAGGCACACCCAGATCACCGTTCCGGCGGCAGGCGAGAAGTGCAAGCCGGAGAACCCACAGAGGTAGCACACCGCGGCGACCAGCACGAGACCGAACGGATTTCGCAGTTTTGCGCAGAGGGTCGGCGTGGCCAGCGACGTGACCAGGCCCATCGCTCCGAAGGCGGCGACCGAGGCTCCGGCCAACCCCTCGCCGATACCCGAGTCGATCAACAGCGTCGGCAGCCACGTCAACATCGAATACGTGATCAGCGACGTCATCGCGAACATCATCACCATTCCCCACGCGAGCGAGGATCGATGGATGCGGCCGCCGGATCGGGTGTGCACGGCCGCCGAACCGGCCTCGGCAGAGACGTCCTTCTCGTCGCGACCACGTCGGGCGATCACGACACCGAGCCACGGCAATGCTGCGGCAACACCGACGATCGCCCAGACCCCGATGGAGAGCCGCCACCCGTGGGCATCGGCGACCGGAACCGCGAGCAGCGGCGGAATCATTGTGCTGATCTGGAGTGCACAGATGTAGATGGTGCTGACCACTGCGAGTCGATCCGAGAAGTACCGCTTGACCAGAGGTGGAATGACGACGTTTCCGATACCCATGCCGGCGAGGGCGATCGCGGACAGCGCCAGCAATGACGCCGTGTTCGGCGCGAATGCCCGGGTGGCCATCCCGATCGTGGTCAACGCCATGGCGAGCAGGGCGGCGCGCTCGAGACCGGTGCGCTTGGCGAGAAGCGGTGTCGCCAACCCGAACACGGCGAACATCGCCGGCGGCAGCATCCCGACGACGCCGATCACGGCATCCCCGAACTGCAGATCCGTTGCGATCCTGCCGAACAGAGGGCTGATGGATGTCACGGCGGCGCGCAGCGTCAGCGCAGAGAGAACGATGGCGGCGAACACCAGTAGGCGGCCGCGAACGAGTGATGTACCGGTCTGGGTGGTCTCGGAAACGGTAGGCGCACTCACCGCGTAATCATAGGATGACCGGATCATCGGGTGCAACGCAGTATCATCGTCGGCGCAGCACCCGAGCACTGCACCGCCCCCAGAACGAGGAGCCTCCGTGCGCCAGGTCCACCGATCGAGCCTGATCACCCAGGTCACTGCAGCCCTGCGCGACGAGATCACGTCGAAACGATGGCCGGTCGGCAGCAGAATTCCCACCGAACCGGAGCTGTGCGAGATGACCGGCACCGGGCGAAACACGGTTCGTGAGGCCGTTCAGGCACTCGTCCACGCCGGCATGGTCGAGCGACGGCAGGGGTCGGGAACGTTCGTCATGACCTGCTCGGACCTCGGCGGCACCCTCGGCAAGTACTTCTCGGACGCCCGTTATCGCGACGTCACCGAGCTCCGGGAAACTCTCGAGGTGACCGCAGCAGCATTGGCTGCGGATCGACGCGACGAGCACGACATCCGAGAGATGAACGACGCCCTCGAGAACCGCAATGTCGCCTGGTCGAGAGGCGACGTGCCGTTGGCCGACGCCGTACGAATCGACGCGCGCCTGCATCGGAGCATCGTCGCCGCCAGCCACAACGCGATCTACCTGGAGTTCTACGACTCGTTGCTACCGGTGATCCACGAGACGATCAGAGAACACGCCACTGCTCACGACGACGACTACGTCGCCGAGCACACAGCCCTCGTCGACGCCATCGTGGACGGTGATTCGGCCCGGGCAATCGCCTCCGCCCGGTCGCTGTTCCGCGAACTCTCCGCCCCTCCGGGCCACGCGCCCGAACCTACAGAATGAGACGCACCAGATCTGCCGTGCGCGCGAGGCCGGGAAATGCCTCCGACGTCGACCGCGGATGAAGTGCGTGCACAGCCAGACGAAACATCAACGCGCGCAACAGCATCTGCGGCCATTCCGGTAGATCGTCCCACCGGCCCACCAGACCGTCGTCGGCGTCTCCCCACGAGAGCGCGTCCACCACGGCGACGCCGGCAGCCCACGACGCCGGACGCCAGTACGGGGTGATATCGCTGATCCCCGGAGCATCGCTGCCGGAGAACAACACCGTCCCGAACAGGTCGCCGTGTACCAATTGGTCCGGCGATTCGACGGGCTTACGCAGTGTCGCAAGCTGTTTGACCAATTCGAGGCTGCTCTTGCCGTCACTCGACGACGGCTCGGGCGCACCCGCACCGCGAGCGGTCCGTAGCGGAACGGCCTCCCAGGCGGCCCGGTCGGCCGCGACGAACACGTCGACGTCGGCCCACGGGGCGACGGGTGGCTGCACCAAGAAGCGGGGACGTTCCAACTGCGCGGTCGCTGCGTGCAACCGCATGGACAACGAGACCACTTCGTCGTGGCGAGGCTCGGGTTCGCCTGCGACGAACGTATCTGCACGCCAACCGGACACGACGTATCGACCATCGGTCGAGCGCACCGGTCGAGCGAGGCGCACACCGTCCACAGTCAGTGTTTCTCGCACCTTCGCAGACCAGGCTGCGCGAGCATGATCGGCGACGGGCGAGAGCACGACGTCACCCAGACGCCACCCTCCGTCCCAGTCCGCACCCAGTGGCGCAGGCTCGACATCGCGCAGCCCGAACGTAGAGATCACGTGCTGAGGAGGTTCGACAGAGCTCACGAACGCCACGGTACCGCCGATCGGGCAGAGCTCTGCGGACGACGCGCGCATGCGGCCCAGCCGCCACGTCAGTAGATGGGCAGGCCGGGCTCGATCTGCTTGGCCCACTCCACGATTCCGCCGTCGAGATGGGTTGCGTCGGTGAAACCGGCACCGACGAGAGCGTCGAGAACCTCCGCGGACCTGATGCCGGTTTTGCAGTACAGAACGATCGGTACCTGCTGTGGCAGTTCGGCCAACGCCGCCCCGGACAGAATTCGCCCGCGCGGTATCAGCCGAGCGCCCTCGATCCGCACGATGTCCCACTCCACCGGCTCACGCACGTCGATCAAGGCGACCTCGCGTCCGGAATCCAACATCGCCCGTAGCTGCTCGGGGCTGATCGAGGCGTCGTCGGATTCGACGGCCGGCACCACCCCGCAGAAGGCGTCGTAGTCGATCAGTTCCGTGATAGGGGTTCGGTGCGGATCACGGGCCAGTCCGACGGTTCGGTAGCTCATGGCCAACGCGTCGTAGATCATCAGCCGTCCCAGCAGCGTCTCGCCTATTCCGGTGATCAACTTGATGGCTTCCGTCACCATCACCGACCCGATCGAGGCGCAGAGCACGCCCAGGACGCCACCCTCGGCGCAAGAGGGCACCATTCCCGGCGGCGGAGCCTCGGGGTACAGATCTCGATAGTTGATCCCGACGCCGCCCGGAGCTGCATCCCAGAACACCGAGACCTGCCCCTCGAACCGGTAGATCGAACCCCACACGTACGGGATACCGACCAGTGCGGCCGCGTCGTTGACGAGGTATCGGGTGGCGAAGTTGTCGGTGCCGTCGAGAACGAGATCGTAATCGCCGAAGATATCGATCGCGTTGGACGAGTCGAGGCGGACCCTGTGCAGCACCACCGTGACGCCGTCGTTGAGTTCGAGGATCGAGTCCCGTGCGCTGTCGGCCTTCGGTCGTCCGACGTCGGACCGCCCATGGATGACTTGTCGCTGGAGGTTGGAAAGCTCGACGTCGTCGAATTCCACGATGCCCAGAGTTCCGATGCCGGCGGCCGCGAGGT
Source organism: Rhodococcus sp. 05-2256-B1 (assembly GCF_002258465.1). Classification (NCBI taxonomy): domain Bacteria; kingdom Bacillati; phylum Actinomycetota; class Actinomycetes; order Mycobacteriales; family Nocardiaceae; genus Rhodococcus; species Rhodococcus sp. 05-2256-B1. Next base: position 387,911 of record NZ_NOZA01000031.1, read on the forward strand.
ACAGCAGCGCAGGCGAACCCAGTCCGCCGGCTCCGACCACGAGCACGCGGGCGTTCCGCAACCGCTTCTGGCCGTCCGTTCCGACGTCCGGAATGATCAGGTGACGGCTGTACCTGGCAACCTCCTCGGAGGTCAGTTCACCGGTGGCTTCGACCAGTGGCGGTAGGTGGACCACGCTCAGCGACTCTCCTCGACTCGACGGGGCGACCACATAACTGCGTTCGCCGCCTTCGAATCTAATCCGCGATTGCTCACCCGCGTGGATAGGGCCACGGGTTGAACCGGCAGGTCTTGCCGTCCATGGGCACGACGCCCTCGGGGTCGAGCCGCGCGATGTCGTCATTGGCCGTTCCGAACGTCTGCTGCATCATCACCGGTGCCAGCCCGCCGTCGGTTTCGCACGGCTGATGCTGCTGGTAGCCGATGGCGTGCCCGACCTCGTGGTTGATCTGATATTGACGGTACGAACCGATGTCTCCCTGGAAGGAGATCGCTCCGCGTACCCATCTGGGTTCGTTGAGCACGACCCGTTCGATGCCGGGGTTGTAGCAGGACACCTCGAGTTGGATGTCGTATCCACACGCCTGCCGAATGGACATCTGCGACGTCAGGGAAATCCGGAAATCCGGGTCACCCTGATCGATACGCCGGAACGCGAAACGCGGGTCGTTGGTCCAGCTCTTGGGGTTGGCCAACGTTTGATCCACCAGACGGCCGAACGACTCGTCGCCGCCGAAACCGACGGTGTCCACACCGTCCTCGACCTCGACGGTATAGGTGAACACCCGCTCGGTTCCCTGGCCGACCTGCTCGGTGCTCCCGGCGACGGTGTGCCAGGTGCCTGCCCCCTGCACCGCGAACGGTCCACCGTCGGGCAGCTCACCGGACGAGATCGTTTCCGCGAAGTTGCCGTCGGCCTGCGGCGGGACCCCGATGATTCCGGTTCCGGACGTATCGGAGCTCAGCGTGCCGAACCCTGGGTCCTGCGAGGTGCCCTGAGAGGCGGTGCCGACAACCGGGTCACCGGCCCGAACGGCATCGACGACCACGAGCGCGGTGACGGCGATCAGGATCGGTACCGCGTACGCCCGCCAGCCGTAGGTGGCGGCGAACTTTCCCAACTTGGTCTGTTTACGCACGTCACGCTCGGGGCGGCGACTGCGGTCCTTGACCTCGCGCTGCGTCGGGTCCCACTGCGCGCGCAAGGGCTGATGCGACCCACGACCACCCACGCCTCGTGGAAGATCGTCCGACCGCTCGTCGAACCCGCCGGACTGCACACCGCCGCGAATTCGCGGCTCGCCTCGGTCAGTCACTCGCTCACGATCTCACAATCCTGCTCGCTCGCCGCTCGGCACGCCGATACCGGGGACGGATCTATCGGGCTCTCGGTACGACAAACATCGTACAAACAAACCATCCGATGTGATTCGAGATCGACCGTTTCCGACAAGGATCCCCCAGGATCCCAGCGGTGCCGACGGCCACGAGTATCGTTGCCCGTGATCTGCGCTACGAGCGGTCCGAACCGAAGGCCACCCGCCGAAAGTTCACGCCGGACCGCACGTTGTCGAACCAAGACGAGCGCAGCTGTCGACGCGATGGGAACATATTTGATGACAGATCTCGACGACCGGAGGTCCTCCGACCGTCCGGCCACCACCGGCAACCGCCGCAGCGCCAGGCTGCCGCGTGATGCCCGTCGGGCGCAACTGCTGGCTGCTGCGAGCGAAATCTTCGTGACCCGCGGCTATCACGCGTCGGGAATGGACGAGATCGCCGAATGCGCCGGAGTCAGCAAGCCGGTTCTCTACCAGCACTTCCCCGGCAAACTCGAGCTGTACCTGGCGGTACTGCAGAGCTACGTCGACACCCTCATCGCCGGGGTTCGTCAGGCTCTGCGTTCGACGACGGACAACAAGCAACGCGTCCGCGCCGCGGTTCTGGCGTTCTACGATTTCGTCGACACCGACACCCAGGGTTTCCGTCTGGTCTTCGAGTCGGATCTGATGGGTGACCCTCAGGTCAACGCCCGCGTGGAGCAGGCGACCGAAGCATGCGTCGACGCCGTCTTCGACCTGGTCGCCCACGATTCCGGACTCGATCCGTACCGAGCACGAGTGCTGGCCGTCGGCCTAGTCGGCGCCAGCCAGTTCACCGCGCGCTACTGGCTCGAAGCAGATCGGCCGATCTCCAAGGAAGACGCCGTCGACACCACGGTCTCACTGGCCTGGGGCGGCTTGTCGCACGTTCCGCTGCAGTCTCCGTAACCAGCCGGTCGGGCATCCCTCCCACATACGCCACACGCCCCTCGTTCGAGAAGAACGAGGGGCGTGTGGTGTTACCGGCCGTCTCAGGTGGTTGCGAACCCGACCTTGCGAGGATCGGACGGGCCGATCTCGACGTACGACACCTTGGCGGTCTGGATCAAGAACTTGCGTCCCTTCTCGTCCTCCAACGACAGCACTCCGTCCTTACCTGCGAAGGCGGTCGATACGAGCGCCTCGACCTCGGCCGGGGACTGCGCACTGTTCACGACGAGCTCACGGGAACTCTCCGACACACCGATCTTGACCTCCACGGTCAACCTCCGAACTCTCGACAACTGACGCTGTTCTCGCCAGGCTAGTGCAGCCCGCGTGCCGCAGCCGCTTCCAGGCCTGTGCTGTCAGCGAACACCGGCGGGGACCCGCCCCGCCCGGTGCCCGATCGAGCCGATCAGTCCAACCCGAGCGAGGACATCCGCTCGGCATGCTGCTCCTGCATGCGATCGAACAGTGCGACGACCCCGTTGAGGTCGCCCGACGCGGTGATGACGAGATCGGTCAGCGACTCGCGCTGCGCGAGCACGAACTGGGCCTGCGTGATCGCCTCGCCGAGCAGCCGACGCCCCCACAACATCAGGCGTGCCTTGTCCTGGGAGCTCGCCCGGACCCGTTCGGACACCTCGTGGACGACGAACTCCGAGTGCCCGGTCTCGGCCAACACGTCGCGAACGATCTCCGCGACGTCGGGGGCGAGGCTGTGCGCGATCTGCCGGTAGAAATCAGCGGCGATTCCGTCACCCACGTATGCCTTGACCAGCGACTCCAACCAGGTCGACGGCGTGGTGGAGGCGTGGTACTCGTCCAGAGCCCGCACGAACGGATCCATCGACGAATACACGTCGAGGCCACGGTTGGACAAAGCCTGTTCCAACGTCTCGAAATGACTCATCTCGGCGGCGGCCATACTCGCCAGCGCCACCCGGCCTTCCATGGACGGAGCCATTCGAGCGTCCTCCGCCAACCGGTAGAACGCAGAGATCTCGCCGTAGGCGAGCACGGCGAACAAGTCGGGAACGCCCGGGTGATCGTGTGCGATCGCGGGCTCCCCTCTGTCCGGATCGCTCGACCCGACGAGGGCGGTGGATGCAACTGCGGGCGACGACGACTCCGACGAATGGGCTCCCATTCCACGAATCGTAGACCCGTGTCCGACGCCCCGTCGCGGGGCGCGTCACACCTGCCGCGACCCGTCGACCGTGGAGAATCGGGCCGGGCAAGCTACCATGGTGTCGATCGTTGCTCGCGGACCTGTCACACGGACCGAAAGCCGATGCGGCGATCATCGATAATGTGTGCGCACCTGATCCGGGTCGCCTCGAGAGCTTCGCCGCAGCGAACGTCACAGTTCGCGGCCGCGCTGAGGCTGACGGCGACATCACATCGGATTGAGGGCATCGACTTCGGCCGGCAATAGGCCTGTGCCCTTCCTTGTGCGTACGTTCGACCACGAGGAAGGCCAGTCCCCTGAGCAAGATAGTCGTAGACCAAGAATCCGAGACCGGCGACACCACCCTGTCGGCCCAACTGGACGACACGCATGTGCCACCGACGTTCGCCGAGTTGAACGTCGACGCCGACATCGTTCGTGCACTCGCCGACATGGGTATCGAGCGCACCTTCGCCATCCAGGAGCTCACTCTTCCGCTGGCCATCGCGGGCGACGACCTCATCGGGCAGGCCAGGACCGGAATGGGCAAGACGTTCGGTTTCGGCGTGCCTCTTCTGCATCGTCTCGCCACGGAGAATTCCGGAACGACCCCGCTCGACGGCACGCCACGCGCGCTGATCATCGTGCCGACCCGTGAGCTGTGTGTTCAGGTCAGCTCCGACCTCGAGAATGCATCGAAGTACCTCAGCGGCGCGAACGGCCCGGTGAAGGTTCTTTCCATCTACGGCGGTCGCCCGTACGAAGCTCAGATCAGCGCGCTCCAGAACGGCGTCGACGTCGTCGTCGGCACCCCCGGCCGTCTACTCGACCTCGCCAAGCAGAACCACCTGATCCTCGGCAAGGTCGGCGTCCTGGTTCTCGACGAGGCCGACGAGATGCTCGACCTCGGGTTCCTTCCCGACATCGAACGCATCCTGGGCATGGTCCCCGACAAGCGTCAGACGATGCTGTTCTCCGCGACGATGCCCGGCCCGATCATCACGCTGGCGCGCACGTTCCTGACGCAGCCGACGCACATCCGGGCCGAAGAGGCTGAGTCCTCCGCCGTGCACGATCGCACCGCCCAGCACGTCTACCGGGCGCATGCACTCGACAAGGTCGAGATGGTCGCCAAGGTCCTCAAGGCGGAAGGCCGCGGCGCGACGATGGTGTTCACCCGCACCAAGCGCACGGCGCAGAAGGTCTCCGACGAGCTCGCCGAGCGTGGCTACTCGGTCGGCGCGGTCCACGGAGATCTCGGGCAGGTCCAACGCGAGAAGGCTCTCAAGGCGTTCCGCACCGGCAAGATCGACGTGCTGATCGCCACCGACGTCGCGGCCCGGGGTATCGACATCGACGACGTCACCCACGTCATCAACTACCAGTGCCCCGAGGACGAGAAGACCTACGTCCACCGCATCGGCCGTACCGGCCGTGCAGGGCGCACCGGTATCGCCGTCACCCTCGTCGACTGGGACGATATCCCGCGCTGGCAGCTGATCGACAAGGCCCTGAATCTGGGTATGCCGGATCCGGTCGAGACCTACTCGAGCTCGCCGCATCTGTTCGCCGAGCTCGATATCCCCACCGATGCGACCGGCACCGTACGCAAGGCGGCACCCGCGCGAGCCGCGGAGCAGGCCGCTGACAAGGCCCCCGACACCGAGTCCGCAGCACCGTCGGCAGAGGCGTCCGCACCGAGCAAGCCGCGCCGCTCACGCAGCCGCCGTCGCACCCGCGCGGGACAGGACGGGGACCAGGCCTCGACCTCGACCGACTCGGTCAACGCCTCCGCATCGACCGCGAACCCTGTTGCAGCACAGTCGGATTCGACCGATTCGTCGACACCGGAAGCGTCGACCAAGACCGCTCCTCGTCGCCGACGCCGTCGCCGCACGAGCGGATCGTCCGCCGAGACCGGACCGTCGACGGCGAGCGCGTCGGAGTAGTCTCCAGCCGTGCTGGCTCCAGAACGTAGGTCGAGAACCGATCTCGTCGTCGCGGCAGTCATCGCGGTGACGGTGGTCGTGGCCGCGAGCGTCGCCTGGCTCACGGGTGACGCTCGGGGCACCACCTCTGTCACGGCCGACAATCCACTCGCGCCGTCCGAGGCGGCCGCCTCCGTGCCCGCCGCCCTGTCCGAGTTGTGGCGGGCACCGAGTTCGGCGACGGATTCGGCGCATACGCCGGTTCCGGTCGTGACCGGTTCGGCAGTCGTGACCGCCGATGGCGGTTCGGTCGTCGGCCACGACCCCCGTTCCGGCGACCCGGCGTGGTCGTACTCGCGAGACCTACCCCTGTGCTCTGTGATCGCCTCCTGGAACACTGCCGTCTCGGTCTACCGCGACGACCGCGGTTGCTCGCAGGTGACCACGCTCGACGGATCGACCGGCGTCCGCACAGCACAGCGCACTTCCGACGCAGACGACTCGGTGTACCTCTCGTCCGACGGCACCTACGTGACCTCGCGAGGTGACACTCGGATGGAACTGTGGCGCTCGGACATGGTGCGCACACTCGAATACGGGCGCGTCGATGCTCCGGTCAACCCGGGTACTCAGCCGAGAACCGGATGCACGCTCCTGTCCACCACGTCGTCCAATTCGCGGACGGCAGTGCTCGAACAGTGCCCGGGTGAGCCGGCCGCACGACTGTCTCTGCTCAACCCTGCCCCCAAGGATGCGAGCGAACCCGAGGAGTACGGATCCTCGGTGGTCCCGGATCTCGTCACCTCGGAGCAGGAGCCGACATCCGGACGCGTCCTGGCTCTGACGGGAAGCCTTGTCGCGCTGTATGTTCCGTCCGCAAACGGTGCCCCTGCGCGCATCGCGCTCTACGACGACACCGCCACGGCCGTCTCCGAGTTCGTTCTCCCCGCGGGCCTCGGCCCAACATCCGCACCGCCCGCCTCGCCGGCAGCGAAACAGGGTTCGGTGTTCACCTGGTTCACCGGCTCCGGAGTGCAGGCACTGAACTCCACCGACCTGACTCCGGCGTGGTCCATGCCCGGGGCCCTCGGCAGCGGTGCCGTCATGGCCGGCAGGCTACTGGTTCCCGTGCCCGACGCGATCGCGGTGGTCGAGCTCGCCACCGGCACGGTCACTGCCCAAATTCCGATCGATCGCGGCGACTACGACGGACCGGTGCAGACCTCCGTGATCGGCGATGTCGTCGTCGAGCAGCGCGGTTCCGACCTGGTCGCGCTGGGTTGATCGAGGACGGCCGATTGGAGGAGCTACTCCGCGGGGTCGTACGTCTTCAGTTCCGCTGTGCCCTCCCAGTGGGCCAACAAGTTCTCGGCCAGCTCGCGATACGCCTGCGCGCCCTTGTTCTTTCGCCCCGACAGCACTGTTGCGCCGGATGCACTCGCCTCCGCGAAACGCACCGTCCTGGGGATCGGCGGAGCGAGGACCGGCAGCGAGTACCGGTCGGAAACATCGCCGAGCACGTCACGGCTGTGGGTGGTACGGGCATCGAACAGGGTGGGCAGTGCACCCAGCAGTGCGAGGTCGGGGTTGGTGATCTGCTGCACCTCGGACACCGTCCGCAGTAGTTGTCCGACGCCGCGGTGAGCGAGCGTCTCACACTGGAGCGGGACCAGAACCGATTGCGCTGCAGTGAGACCGTTCAGCGTGAGAACACCGAGCGAGGGTGGGCAATCGATGACGACCACGTCGAAATCCTGCAGAATCGGTGCCAGAGCACGCTTGAGTGCGAACTCGCGACCGGCGCGCATGAGCAACAGCGCCTCCGCACCCGCGAGGTCGATCGTGGCGGGCAACAGCACGATCCCCTCCGCCGTCTCGATCAGCACGTCCTCGACCTGTGCGTCCCCGGTCAATACCTCGTGCACCGACGAGTCGAGCTTGTCCGGGTTGTGACCGAGCGAGAACGTCAGGCATCCCTGCGGGTCGAGATCGACCACCAGAACGCGTCGGTCGAGTGCGTGCAGCGCGGCTGCCAGCGAGGCGACCGTAGTGGTCTTGGCCACGCCGCCCTTCTGATTCGCTACCGCAAGAATTGTCGTCACGCCCTGATCCTTGCCTAGATTCGCCGCTCGAGCGAGGTTTGTCGGTTCCGGGCGCGTCAGTGCATCACGATCGGCGGCGCGGATTCCTGAGAAACGTGCTTGGTTCGGGGCAGGAAGAACGCGGGCACGAACGTGATGACGATGAGCACCAACGCGACCATGAAGGTGGTCCCGAACGCGCGCGCCGAGATGTCGAATGCTTCGAGCTGGCTCGAGGCCGTCAGCGCCGGCTTCTGCTGCGCGGTCAACACCACCGACATCAACGCGGTTCCGATCGATCCGGCGGCCTGCTGGACGATGTTCATCAATGTCGAACCGCGAGCGACTGTTTCGTTCGTCAACGTCTGCAGCGCAGCAGTCATGATGGGCATCATCGTCGAGCCGAGCCCCAGCCCCATGACGAACAAGGCTCCGATCAACAACGTGTACGACGTGCTGGTGCCGACCTGGGTGAACACCGCCATGCCTGCGGTGATCAGGACCATGCCCATCAGCACGATTCGTCCTGGACCGGTCTTGTCCGCGATCACTCCGGCGATCGGCATGGCTATCATCGCGCCGATACCCTGCGGTGCGAGAAGCAGCCCGGCCGACAGTGTGGACTCGCCGCGGAGCAGAAAGTAGCTGGGAAACAGCAACCCTGCGCCCATGAACGCGACCATGAAGAAGGTGGTCGTGATGACTGCGACGGTGAGTGAACGGTTCCGGAAGAGCCTCAGGTCGATCAACGGATGCTCGACGCGCAGAGCGTGGAAGACGAACAACACGATCAGCACCAGGCCCACGATGACCGGAACCAGCACCTTGACGGCCAGTACGGTCTCGGTTTCGACGACCGACGACGCACCGTAGAGAAACAGGGCCAGACCGGGCGAGAGCATCAGCATCCCGCGGAAGTCGAACGATTCCGACGGGGTCGGATTGTCTCGCGGAAAGATCACGATTGCTGCGATCAGCGCGAGAATGCCGATCGGCAAGTTGATGAGGAAGATCCAGTGCCAGCTCGCGGCCTCGATCAGCCAACCGCCGAGGATGGGGCCCGCGATGGGCCCGATCAGCATCGGCACACCGAGCACGGCCATCACCCGGCCGATCCGTTCGGGGCCGGCGGCACGCGTCATGATCGTCATGCCCAGGGGCATCAACATGCCTCCGCCGAGGCCCTGCAGTACGCGGAACACGATCAACGACGTGATGTCCCAGGCGAAACTGCACAGCACCGAACCGAGAACGAACAGCACCAGTGCCGTGATGTAGAGACGCTTGGTGCCGAAACGGTCCGCAGCCCAGCCCGTCAACGGGATGACGGTGGCCAAGGCGAGGGTGTAACCGGTCATCGTCCAGGCCGCGTTGGCATACGTGGTCTCGAACACGTCGGTGAACGTCCTCAAGGCCACGCTGACGACGGTGACGTCGAGAATCGACATGATCGCGCCGAGAACGACGACACCGGCGATCTTCAGCAACGCTCCGTCGAGCTTTTCCGGGGCACCGGAGGGCGCGGGCTTCTGCAAGTCGGTCATTGTTCTCCAGATCGATGAGAAGAGCTACGAGGCCAATGCAATGCGCACACTGACGGGCAGGACTGCGTTGCCTGCGACGGTGAAGATCCAGAAGAGAATAACCGTCCGGTAGGTCTGGACTCAATCGCGTTTTCGGACACATCCACCGGTTCGGTATGACGAAGCCCACACCCGACCGGCAGGCATGATCGAGTGCATGACCAACCACGGAGCCGTCGAGGCCGGCCGAGTCGTTCTACTCCGTCACGGGGAAACCGAATGGGCCCTCGCGGGTAAGCACACCGGAAACACCGATGTTCCACTCACCGCCCACGGTGAGCAGCAGGCAGTCGAGGCCGGCTCACTGCTGACTCTGCTGAATCTGCGCGACCCGGTGGTCATCAGCAGCCCGCGCGAACGGGCCCGTCGAACAGCCGATCTCGCGGGGCTCGAGGTCGATCGAACATGGGATGCGCTGTCGGAATGGGACTACGGCGACTACGAGGGCATCACGTCGTCGGAGATCCACGAGACAGTGCCGCACTGGACCGTCTGGACGCACCCGTGCCCGGGCGGAGAGTCGATCGGTGACATCGCTGTTCGCGTCGAACTGGTGTTGTCCGTTGTTCTTCCACTGCTCGAAGGCCGGGACGTGGTGCTGGTGGGACACGGCCACTTCTCGAGAGCACTGATCGCCGGCTGGACGGAAGCGTCCATCACCGAAGGGAAGCGCTTCGCATTGTCCCCGGCCGCCTACTCACTGCTCGGTTTCGAGCACTCCTTTCGACAGCTCATCGCCCACAATGTTCACCCCTCGATTCTCTCTGCAGCCACCGATCGCTCGATCGGCACCGACCCGACCGGAGGTCCACGATGATCCGACGCGCCACCGAAGACGATGTATCCGCCATCTGCGGGTTGGTCCACGAACTGGCGGAGTACGAGAAGGCGTCCTCGTTGTGCACGGTCCGAGACGACCACCTTCGGTCGGCTCTGTTCGGTGAGAATCCGACGGTATTCGCGCACGTCGCCGAGCACGACGGCGTGGTGGTGGGGTGCGCTCTGTGGTTCTTGAACTTCTCCACCTGGGACGGGGTCAACGGAATCTATCTGGAGGACCTCTACGTGCAGCCGGACGCACGCGGCCATGGGTTCGGAACCGCACTGCTGGCAGCGTTGGCGGCCGAGTGCGAAACCAACGGCTACACGCGACTGACCTGGTCGGTGTTGGACTGGAACACTCCGTCTATCGGGTTCTACCGAGCGTTGGGCGCGCAGGCTCAGGACGAGTGGACCACATTCCGATTGACCGACGGTGCCCTGAGGGACCTGGCCGCGAAAGCGTCCTAGAGACGCGGTTCGTCGTCGACGTCGCTGTACTCGGCCGCCATCCACTGCGACGAGGGTGGACTGAACAGCAGCACCAGCACCGCAACCACGACGATTCCCAGAACGATGCCGTAGACGGTCTGATGCGAACCGGTGAGCAGCGACCACACGACGGGAAGCAGCAGTAGCTGTACGACGGTTGCCAGTGCCCTCCCCCACCGTTTGCCGAGAATCAGGGCAACGCCTGCAGCCCCGACGCCGAGGCCCAGCACGCCGAACCACCCGGCCGTGCCGTACCCGTTCGCGACAGCGTTGTCGCCCTCTCCGGAGACCGCGCGCACGACGAGAACGAAGGCCGCGACCAGCGAGACGGCACCTTGTGCTGCGACGAGGACCCCGGCGGATCGAAAAGTGGCCGGTGGGGTGAGGTTCTCGGGTTGGGTGGACACGGGACCAGCCTAGGCAACCGGGAGTGGAGCCTGCGGAACGACCCAGGGGGCGCGAGTGGAGCCTGCGGAACGACCCAGGGGGCGCGAGTGGAGCCTGCGGAACGACCCAGGGGGCGCGAGTGGAGCCTGCGGAACGGCCCGGGTGGTGCCGGTGGAGTCCGCCGAGCCACCCGGTTAGTGTTTGTTCCTGTGCGTGCGCTGCTGATCGTCAATCCCAATGCGACTTCTACGACGGCTGCAGCTCGGGATCTGTTGGCTCATGCATTGTCGAGTCGGTTGCGGGTGACGGTGGCGCAGACGACGCATCGTGATCATGCGTCGGAGTTGGCTCGGGGTGCCCGTGAGGACGGGGTGGGCCTGGTGATCGTTCACGGGGGTGACGGCACGGTGAACGAGGTCATCAACGGTCTGCTCGGGGTTCCGTTGCCGACGTCGATGCAGGCGGTGACGATCGGCGCGATTCCGCCCATTGCGGTCGTTCCCGGTGGTAGTGCGAATGTGTTCGCGCGCTCTCTCGGAATCGAGGCGGACCCGGTAGCGGCCACGAATCAGTTGATAGGCCTGCTGGACGCGCGGGCGCGGCGGACGGTCGGTCTGGGGCATTGCGACAACCGGTGGTTCACGTTCAACGCCGGGATGGGTTTGGACGCGGAAGTGTGTCGGGCCATCGATGCGAGCCGGAAGGACGGTACGCCGGTGTCGGCGACGCGTTATCTCCGGTTCTCGGTGCAGGAGTTCTTCAAGCACAAGCGTCGTCCGGCGCAGTTGACGGTGGAGGTTCCCGGGCGGGATCCGTTCGAGAACGTGCACTATGCGTTCGTGTCGAACTCGAGTCCGTGGACCTTCTTGAACGATCGTCCGGTCCATACCAATCCCGGGACCGCTTTCGATTCGGGTCTCGGTGTGTTCGCGATGCGCTCGACGGCACTGCTCCCCACGCTGCGGGTGTCGCGTCAGCTGTTGGCCAAAGGTGCAGAACCGAAGTCTCGCAAGTTAATTCGAGTCGACGACGTCCCGAGTGTTCGAATTACGTCTACAGAACCGATGGGGCTGCAGATGGACGGGGACTACCTGGGTGAACGCACCGAGGCGGAGTTCTTCTCGACTCCCGACGCATTGGATGTTGTCGCGCCCGTCACGTGAGACCCACTGTGACCTGCGCGCGAAGATGCTCGATGGGCAATTTCCTGCGAAATCACGAGCAATATCTGCCGAGTCGGGGTACAAAGGAGCGCAGAAGGCTAAAGCGAGCCTAACAGAGTGAGCTTGACCACGGTCACGCGCGTATCCCTTGACTTCACCTGAGTTCGTGAAAGCATTCACAAGCAACAGTGCGGAAACATTGGTTACCCACTCGTGAAACAGAAGAGAAACGAAACGGCGCTTCGGCGCCCGGTAAGGAGCAGAGGATGGACTGGCGCCACAAGGCAATTTGTCGCGATGAAGATCCGGAACTATTTTTCCCGGTGGGAAACAGTGGTCCGGCGCTCGCGCAGATCGCCGATGCCAAAGTCGTCTGTACTCGGTGCCCCGTCACCGCAGAATGCCTGTCCTGGGCACTCGAATCCGGCCAGGACGCAGGAGTATGGGGCGCAATGAGCGAAGACGAGCGCCGTGCACTCAAGCGACGCAACGCACGTACGCGCGCACGTAGCTCCGTCTAGGACGCAGACACACAACACTCGGTAGGCCCGGTATCCGCTCAGCGGATACCGGGCCTTCTGCATAGCGGGCGCTTCCACAGATCGGGCGTCCTCACGTCACAGTGCGGCCGGTTCGTAACGCACTGTTCACGAGCGGCCCGTCAGGCTCGTGGCACCCGACGGCCCAGTGGCACTCGCAGCATCGCGTCGGTGCCACCTCCAGGAGCCGGATGCAGGCCCAGAGAACCGTTCAGTTCGACCGACACCAGAGTGCGTACGATCTGCAGCCCCAGTCCGTCCGAACGCTCCAACGAGAACCCTGCGGGCAACCCGCGGCCGTCGTCGTGGATGACGACGTCGAGCCATTTCGACGAACGATCGGCACCGATGCGCACCACGCCGACCGATCCGGCGTCGAACCCGTGCTCCATCGCGTTCTGCACCAGCTCGGCCAACACCATCACCAGCGGCGTCGCCCGCTCGGCGGAGAAGACACCGAGTTGGCCGTCCCGGACCACCCGCACCCGAGGGTTGACGGTGGCGATGTCGAGCATGATCGGCACCAACCGGTCGACTATCTCGTCGAGATCCACTTCTTCGTCGACCGACATCGACAGCATCTCGTGCACCAGCGCGATGGACGTCACGCGGCGAACGGATTCGGACAACGCGGTGCGAGCTTCCTCGTTCTCGAGCCGCCGCGACTGCAGCCTCAGCAGAGCCGCCACGGTCTGCAGGTTGTTCTTCACTCGATGGTGGATTTCGCGAATCGTCGCGTCCTTGCTGAGCAGCGCACGGTCGCGTCGCTTCACCTCGGTGACGTCTCGGACGAGTACGGCTGCGCCCGCGGATCGACCGTGCGGCTGCAGTGCCAACGTGCGCACCAGAACCGTCGCGCCGCGGGCGTCCACTTCCATTCGGTGCCCGACGTTGCCGGACAGTGACGACCGGATATGGTCGGCCACTTCTTGCGAATCGAACGGGTCGGTCACCAGAGACCGCGTCACCGACGCGAGGTCACGGCCCGACAGTTCCGTCGTCAAACCCATCCGGTGGTACGCCGACAGCGCATTGGGGCTCGCGTAATCCACCCGTCCCTCGGTATCGATGCGGATGAAGCCGTCGCCGGCCCGCGGCGACGAGTTGACGTCGGTTCGCTCCTCCGGCGTCGGAAACGTTCCCTCGCTGATCATCAGGCACAGATCGTCCGCACATTCCCGATACGCGACCTCGAGCGCACTCGGAGGACGAAGCTGGGCCGGATTGGTGTCGCGGGTCAGCACGGCGATGACGTGCTCTCCACATCGCACGGGAATGCTCTCGCTGCGGGTCAGAACACCACCCTGCACGATCTTTCGCTGTTGCAACGCGACGAGCACTTCGGGGTGCTCGGACTCGGAGATGGTCGTCCCCACGATGTCGTGGGTGAACACCGTCGGCGCGGTGGTGGGTCTGCACTGGGCGACACACAGCACGTCCGCCGACCCGTCCGAGACATCGTCGGTACCGACCCAGAGCAATACGTCCGCGAACGACAGGTCGGCCAGGAGCTGCCACTCCCCTACGACGCGCTGCAGATGGTCCACCGCGGCACCGGGCAGATCGGTGTGTTCGGCCAGCAGGTCACTGAGGGTCGACACGGGTTCTCACGCAGCCGTCGGTCAGGACACCACAGCGATGAGATCGCCCTGTTGAATGACATCCCCCACTGCGACGTCCACGGACGTGACGGTGCCTGCGGTCTCGGCGAGCACGGGAATCTCCATCTTCATCGACTCCAGCACGACCAACGTGTCACCGACCTCGACGGCATCACCGCGGGCCACTACCACCTGAAACACCGTCGACACCATCTCCGCACGAACATCCTCGGACACCGGCGAACCCCTCTCTCACGACACCTCGAACCGCGGCGGGCACACACCGGAGACCATGCCCGTCACAGTAAGCCAATCACACGTGGGAGACTGTAGTGAACAAACGAGAGGAGCCCATCATGGGAAAGCGTGGACGTAAGAAGCGTGCTCGAAAGGGCAACAAGGCCAACCACGGCAAACGTCCCAACAGCTGACGTTCTGCCACCAGCCACGAAGGGCCGAGAAGCACTGCTTCTCGGCCCTTCGTCGTCGGTACGATCAGGTTATTCGGAGTCGACGCTACGGGTCAGCACCGTGCGTCGGATTTCCACGCTGAGTCGTTCGCGAAGCCCGGCGGGCGCTTGATCTCCGCCACATTTACGGGAGATCAGCCGCTTGACCTTCTCCTCGATGCCGTACGCCTCGAAGCACGATCCGCACTCGTCGATGTGCTTCTGCAACCGTTGCCTGCTGGCCTCGTCGCACTCGTTGTCCAACATGATCCATACGTCCGCGATCACGGCCGAGCAATCCAGTCGCTCGAATTCGGCGTCGGCTCCGCCGTCGCCCACAGAACCGCCGCCGATGATGTCATCGCCGGAATCACCGGTGCGCGTCACTGGACTACCTCCTGCTCGTGCCGGTCGACTGCGCCGTCCCGGTTGAATCCACGGTCGCGGGCCACACCCGCCAGCAAACCTCGAAGTTGCTTACGCCCGCGATGCAAGCGCGACATCACCGTTCCGATGGGCGTTCCCATGATCTCCGCGATTTCCTTGTACGGGAAACCCTCGACGTCGGCGTAGTACACCGCCATCCGGAATTCCTCGGGCAACGACTGCAGAGCGGCCTTGATGTCGTCGTCCGGCAGTGCGTCCAGCGCTTCGACCTCGGCCGAGCGCAGTCCGGTGGACGTGTGTTCAGCGGTCGCGGCGAGCTGCCAGTCACTGATCTCGTCGGTCGGGTACTGCGCCGGCTGACGCTGCTTCTTGCGATAGGAGTTGATGTAGGTGTTGGTCAGGATTCGGTAGAGCCACGCCTTGAGGTTCGTGCCCTCACGGAACGACCGGAACGCCGAGTAGGCCTTCACGAACGTTTCCTGCACCAGGTCCTCGGCATCTGCGGGGTTGCGCGTCATCCGCAGCGCGGCACCGTACAGCTGGTCGAGCATCGGCAGCGCGTCACGCTCGAAACGTTCGGTCAGCTGGGCCTCGGTTTCGGCTGCTCGCTGCTCGGCGATCGCCTTCTCGTCCGCTTCGGTGGGAGTCCTGGCTTCTGTCACGCTGATCCCTTCGGTAGCTTCCACCGCCCAGGCTACCGCGCCCGAAGTCGGCTTCTGCGACGAGATCACCCCCTTGATCGCCAAGGGACGTCCCGCGGTCAGCACTGCCATTCGTCATTCCTTCCGCCTGCATCCGTATCTGCCCTGTCACAACACTGCCGCGCGCCGCGGTGTTCCCGTCGCAGTCGATAGAGTCCGACGAATGGCTGCGTCGACTCCCGCTCTTGCGCTGCTCACCGCACAAAAGGTGGCGCATATCGTGCACACCTACGAGCACGATTCGCGCACGCAGTCGTTCGGCAGCGAGGCCGCCGATATTCTGGGCGAGCGCCTCGGTGTGCGCCCGGAGCAGGTGTTCAAGACCCTGGTCGTCGAACGCGCAGATCGTTCGCTGGCCGTCGCGGTGGTCCCCGTCACCGGATTGCTCTCGTTGAAAGCGGCAGCAGCCGCTCTGGACACGCGGAAGGTAGCGATGGCCGACAGAGCTGCCGCCGAACGGTCGTCGGGCTACGTGTTCGGTGGAATTTCTCCGCTCGGCCAACGTAGATCCCTGCCCACCGTCATCGACGACTCGGCACTCGAGTTCGACCGTGTGCTGTGCAGCGGGGGTCGCCGCGGCCTGGAGATCGAACTCGCTCCAGCCGATCTCATTCGCCTCACGCGCGCCGTCACCGCGCCCATCGCCGCACACTGACCGCCGATGAGCGAAGATGGACCGGTGAGCACTTGGACAGCCCCCGCCGCCGATGGACCCATCGACGCGACAGTCACTCTGCCCGGATCGAAGTCGATCACCAATCGCGCGCTGATCATCGCCTCGCTCGCATCCGGCCCGTCGACCGTCACCGGCGCGCTTCGCAGCCGCGACACCGACTTGATGATCCATGCTCTGGAGACACTGGGCGTGCAGGTGGCCGCCGACCGCAACGATCCGACGTCTCTCCGTGTGACACCGGGAACGCTGCACGGTGGATCCGTCGAGTGCGGCCTGGCCGGAACGGTCATGCGTTTCGTCCCGCCCCTGGCGGCGCTCGCCGACGGCGTGGTGTCCTTCGACGGAGACGAGCAGGCTCGCATCCGGCCGCTCGACACCATCCTCGACGCACTGCGCGCTGTGGGCGCCGACGTCGACGGCAGCGCGCTGCCGTTCACGATGCGCGGTACCGGTTCGCTGCGTGGTGGATCCGTCGAGATCGATGCCTCGGGGTCGTCGCAGTTCGTCTCGGGTCTGATGCTCTCGGCCGCGGCGTTCGACGAGGGAATCGAGATCCATCACATCGGTAAGCCCGTCCCGTCCATGCCGCACATCGACATGACCGTGGAGATGCTGCGCCGTGCGGGCGTCCGAGTCGACACCCCGGAATCGAGCGGAGACGCGAACACCTGGCGCGTGCATCCCGGTTCGGTGACCCCCGTCGATTGGAGCATCGAGCCGGACCTCTCGAACGCCACCCCGTTCCTCGCTGCCGCCGCTGTCACCGAAGGTGTTGTGCGAGTCCCGAACTGGCCTGAGTCGACGACTCAACCCGGTGATGTGTTCCGCGAGATCCTCACGCAGATGGGCGCGGTGGTCGAACTACGCGCAGGGGTGCTGACCGTCGAAGGTCCGAACACGTTGCGCGGCATCGACTTCGATCTGCACGACGTCGGCGAGCTGACCCCCACCGTCGCAGCGCTCGCCACCCTGGCCGAGGGGCCGTCCATCCTGCGCGGCATCGCCCACCTACGTGGTCACGAGACCGACCGACTGGCCGCACTGACGACCGAGATAGTGCGGCTCGGCGGGCGAGCGGTCGAAACCGACGACGGCATTCGCATCGATCCCGCACCGCTGCACGGCGGCACCTGGCACTCCTACGCCGACCACCGCATGGCCACTGCCGGCGCGATCGTCGGGCTCCGTGTCCCGGGCGTCGAGGTCGACGACATCGGCACCACCGCCAAGACTCTCCCCGGCTTCGAGAACCTGTGGGACACCATGTTGTCCGCTTCCACACCCAGCGGGGTCGGATCCTGACCGCGCGCCGCTACGACGAGTCCGACGTCCGCATCCGGCCGGGCAAGAGTTCTCGTCCGCGCACCAAGACTCGACCCGAACACAACGACGCCGAAGCCGGCATGGTGGTGTCCGTGGACCGCGGCCGCTGGGGCTGCGTACTCGACGGTGACCCGTCTCGGCCGGTCGTGACGATGCGGGCCCGCGAGCTGGGGCGAACTCCGATCGTGGTGGGCGACGAGGTCGGCATCGTCGGAGATCTGTCGGGCAAGGTCGACACTCTGGCCCGAATCGTGCGCGTGGCCGAGCGGCGAACGGTGCTGCGCCGCACCGCGGACGACACCGACCCGTTCGAACGCGTCGTGGTGGCCAACGCCGACCGACTGCTCATCGTCGCAGCGCTTGCCGATCCACCTCCCCGCACCGGCTTCGTCGAGCGCGCTCTCGTCGCAGCGTACGTCGGCGGACTCGAACCGGTGCTGTGCCTGACCAAGAGCGATCTCGCTGCACCCGACGAGTTCACCGCGTCGTTCGCCGATCTGGACGTCCCGGTGGTACTGGCGGGCCAGTCCGAGGACCTGACCGAACTGACCGCCATGCTGACGAACAAGGTCACCGCGCTCATCGGACACTCCGGTGTCGGCAAGTCGACGCTCGTCAACAGACTGGTGCCCGACGCCTATCGCGCGACCGGGGTGGTCTCGGGCGTCGGCAAGGGCCGCCATACGTCGACGCAGTCGGTGGCGCTGCCGCTACCGGGCGGCGGATGGGTGGTCGACACTCCCGGCATCCGATCGTTCGGATTGGCGCACATCTCGCCGGAGAACGTCGTGGCCGCATTCTCCGACCTCGCCGAGACCATCGAGGACTGCCCCCGCGGCTGCACTCACCTGGGTCCGCCGGCAGATCCCGAGTGCGCTCTCGACACGCTCACCGGGGATGCAGCACGACGGGTGGCTGCCGTACGGCTCCTGCTGGAAGCGGTTCGAACGAACGAAGCCTGGTAGAGACCCACGGGGTCTGTACCAGGCTTCGCTGCTCGGAATCGGAGGCGGTCAGGCTGCTTTGCCGACCAGTCTGCGAATTCCCTTGCGCTTCTTGGTTTCTGCGATCGCGGTCCGAAGGCCACGCCGCTTTCCGGTGTCGGGATCGACGGCGAACAGACCTGCAGGCGCCTGTTCCCATTTACGCTCGGACGCGGTTTCCGGCGCGTCGTCGCTGGTCGCCTTCAAGTACTTGTTCGGAAGCGACAGCTTGGCGATGGTTCGCCAGGACAGGAAGTACTGGTGCACGATCGAACCGGTCGTGTACGGCAGGTCGTACTTCTCCGCGAGTTCGAGAACCCGAACCTTGATCTCCCGCAGACGATTGCTGGGTAGATCGGGGAACAGGTGATGCTCGATCTGGTAGCAGAGGTTGCCGCTCATGAACTCCATGACCGGACCGGCGTTGAAGTTCGCGCTGCCCAGCATCTGACGCAGGTACCACTGCCCCTGCGTTTCGCCTTCCATGTCCGACTTGGTGAACTTCTCGGCACCGTCGGGGAAGTGCCCGCAGAAGATGACGGTGTTGGTCCACACGTTGCGCATCATGTTGGCGACGATGTTCGCCGTCAGCGTGCTCTTCCAGGCAGGTCCGGTGAGCAGCGGATGCAGGACGTAGTCCTTGCCCATCTGCTTGCCGACCTTCTCGAGGACCTCGCGACGCTTCTGCTCGAATTCTTCACGTGGGACGCGGCCCTTGGCCACCTTGCCCAGTTCCAGGTGCTGAAGCGCCACGCCGTACTCGAAGAACAGCTGCAGCAACAGGTTGTAGACCGGGTTGCCGATGTTGAACGGCTTCCAACGCTGGTCGCGGGTGACGCGCAGCAGGCCGTAACCCACGTCGTCGTCCATGCCCAACACGTTGGTGTACTTGTGGTGAATGTAGTTGTGCGTCTGCTTCCAGTGCGCCGAGGGCCCCGTGTTGTCCCACTCCCACGAGGTGGAGTGGATCTCCGGATCGTTCATCCAGTCCCACTGGCCGTGCATGACGTTGTGGCCGAGCTCCATGTTCTCGATGATCTTCGCGACCCCGAGCATGGCGGTACCGACCAGCCATGCCGGGCGGCGGCGACTGGCGAACAGGACTGCACGTCCGCCGATGTCGAGCGAGCGTTGCAGCCGAATCGTGTTCTTCACGTACCGGGCGTCGCGTTCACCACGGGACGCCTCGATGTCTCGCCGAATCGCATCGAGCTCGTGGCCCAGTGCTTCGATGTCGGCGTCGGTCAGATGCGCGTATTCCTTGATGTCCGAAATCGCCATGGGAAACAGCCTCCTGGCAGTTGTGAACACACAGCGTGCGGTAGTGAGCCGTGTGCATTTCCGTCACCTACCGTATCGTAACTTACGGTCGCGTAGGTTACGGGCGCGAATCTGTGTGACGATTCACAATCAGGCGGTGACGTCCGATCGCCGGAGCGCCTTCGCCTGTCGTTTGGCTTCTTTCTTCGCGTTGCGCAGAGCTCCTCGTGCCTCCTGCATCGCCGAGCGCAGTCCACGGCGCTGGCCGGTGAGCGGGTCGATCCGAAGTGCGTGCACGGTCGGAGAATCGCCGACGCGCCAACGCCGCTCCGACGATGTCTCGGGCGCGTTGTCCGAGGTTGCGCGCAACCACTTGTCGGGCAGCGACAGCTTGTGGATGGTCCGCAGTGCCAACAGGTACTGCTTACCGAGCGACCCTGTCGTGTACGGCAGGTCGTACTTGTCGCACAGCGCGTGCACCTTCTCTGCGATCTCCGAGTACCGATTGCTCGGCAGGTCCGGGAACATGTGGTGCTCGATCTGGTAGCAGAGGTTTCCGCTCATGAACGCCATGACGGGGCCAGCCTCGAAGTTGGCACTACCGAGCATCTGCCGTAGGTACCACTCGGGACGGGTCTCGTTCTCGAACTGACCGATCGTGAACTTCTCGGCACCGTCGGGGAAGTGACCGCAGAAGATCACGGCGTAGGCCCAGAGGTTTCGAACCAGGTTGGCCGTGGCATTGGCGGTCAACGTGGACTTCCACGCCGGGCCGGACAGGGCGGGGAACAGGACGAAGTCCTTCCCGACCTGCTTGGCGATCTTGCGCGCGAAAGCGCGGGCCGCCGGTGACTTGAAGAGGCCCTTTTCGTGGTCCCCGTCGAGCTGCTTCTGAGCGTCGTAGTCGTGCAGCGCGATGCCCCACTCGAACGTCGTCGCCAGCACGATGTTGGCGAGCGGCTGAACGAGGTTGATCGGCTTCCACGGCTCGTCGCGGGTCATCCGTAGGATGCCGAAACCGATGTCATCGTCCATTCCGACGATGTTGGTGTACGTGTGGTGCGAGTAGTTGTGCGCCCGCTTCCACTGCTCCGACGGTCCGGTCTGGTCCCACTCCCACGAGGTGGAGTGAATTTCCGGATCGTTCATCCAGTCCCACTGGCCGTGCATCACGTTGTGGCCGAGTTCCATGTTCTCGATGATCTTGGCGACGCTGAGCATCGCGGTCCCCACGAGCCATGCCGGCCGGTACTTGCTGCCGAGCAGCACGGCGCGTCCGCCGAGCTCGAGCATGCGCTGAGCTCGGATGGTCCGGCGGATGTATGCGGCATCGCGTTCACCGCGACTGTCCTCGACGTCGCGGCGAATGGCGTCCAGTTCGCGCCCGAACGCTTCCATGTCTTCTTCGGTCAGGTGAGCGAACTCTTTGATGTCGGTGATGGCCACCGGGTCCTCCAACAGTTGTGTGCGGCGCCCGAAATACCGGGGTTCAGCGTGGGCAACCTACGTGAGCGTAACCCAGCAGCCTGAGAAGGCAGTGTGCGAAAAACAGACCTACAGTTCCAATGTGCAGTCGCCCGCGGCCGCGGAAATGCACGTCTGGACGCGGTCACCCTCGCTGTGTTCCTTACCGGAACGCAGGTCGATCACATGCCCTGCGGTCAACGGCACCACACACGTCTGGCAGATACCCATACGGCAGCCGAACGGCATCCGAACACCCACATTTTCGCCTGCTTCGAGCAGTGTGGTCGCCCCGTCCGCCGCCGCTTTCTTGTCGGACTTGGAGAACGTGACGGTTCCGCCCGAACCGGACGTATCGGCGCGTGAGATCTCGAACCGCTCGAGGTGCAGCTTGTGCTCGATGCCCTCGCGCTTCCACGTCTTCTCGATTTCTTCGAGCAGTGCCGCGGGACCGCAGGCCCAGGTGTCGCGGGTACGCCAGTCGGGGTACAGCTCGTCGAGCGAGGACAGAGCGAACTTGCCATCGGAACGCGTCAACTGCACGTGAGAGGTGAACTCGGGATGCGACTTCTCGAGGGCTGCGAGTTCGGCCGCGAACATCACCTCGTCCTCGGTGGGGGCCGAGTGGATATGCACGGTATCGGGCATGTCGCCGTGGCGATCGAGTGCTCTGAGCATCGAGATGACCGGGGTGATGCCGCTACCTGCGGTGACGAAGAGAATCTTGGCGGGCGGCGGAACAGGCAGTGCGAAATTGCCCTTCGGTGCCGCCAGTCGCACGATGGTCCCCTGCGGCACGCCGCCCACCAGATGTGACGACAGGAACCCTTCGGGCATCGCCTTGACCGTGATGGAGATCAGCTTGTCTTCCCAGTTCGGCGGCGAGGTCAGTGAATACGAGCGCCAGTGCCACCGACCGCCGAGATGCAGTCCGATTCCGATGTACTGACCCGGCTGATAGTCGAAATTGAAGCCCCACCCGGGCTGGATCACCAGTGTCACCGCGGTAGCGGTTTCCTTCTCCACGCGTACGACGCGGCCGCGCAGTTCACGGGCCGACCACAACGGGTTGGCGAGGTGCAAGTAGTCGTCGGGTAGCAAGGGAGTGGTGATGCGGGTGAAAGCACCACGCAGCATGTTCAGCCTCGGCCGCTTGGGTGCCGAGACACCGGCCACCGGGGCCTCCAACCACTTCTTCAGATCCATCGGGTGTTCCCCATCCCCTCGATCGTCGTACCGAACCGCGTGCGGGCATCGAGGTTACGCTACCGTAGGTTGAGTCCCCTGGTCACCTCTGCAGGCAGCTCAACCGTGGATATCGCCAGGTCGTGGCCGAGAGCAGGATCACAGCAGATCGAGCAGAAACGGTAGTTCCTGGGGGGCGTACCACGCCAGCGTGTGGTCTTCGGCATCACCGAGAACGAATTCTGCATCGGCATCGCCCATGTCCGCTGCGTCCACAACGGAGACAGCCTTGGTAACTGCTTCCTCGGCCCCTTCCAGATCGACGTGCACCGACGCGACCTGATCCATTCGCAGCGGTTCCTTCAGCCGAACGACAGCGTCGTCGAGATCGGGACGCAGGGTGGGATCGTCGACGTCTGCGGCAATCACCGCCCGTCGGTAGACCACGCCGTCGGCCACCGTCCCCGTGTCCGCCTCGTCGTCGACGGCCGCGGCGATCAGGCGCAGCGAGGCACGCGCGGCCTCCCCCATCGCGACCTCGGACAACTCCTCGTCGTCGCCCGACGAGTACGCCTCACGCAAGGTGGGCGTCACCGCGAATGCGGTGCGCGAGACCGGACTGAACTCGCCCTCGGCTGCGAGCACTTTCAAGAATTCCAGCGTCGCCGGAACGTAGACACGCATTGCAGAAGACCTCACACTCTCGATTCGTTGCTGGCGTCGACCAACTCTTCCAGCGCCTCGTGCAGTAGCGCTGTCACCACATCCACATCGGGCATCGCTCCGCGGTCGGCGTTGAGCCCGAAGAACACGAAACCGTCGTACGACGTCAGCCCGATACTCAACGCCTGATTCTCGAACAGCGGCGACACCGGGTACATCTCGAGCATCCGGGCACCACCGACGTACAGCGGAAACTGCGGGCCCGGCGCGTTCGTGACGATCAGGTTGAACACTCGTTGCGAGAGTCGGCTACCCGCCCGCGCACCCATGGCATGCAGGCTCGCCGGAGCGAACCCACTGATCCGCATCAGCGTCTGAGCCGTCACACCGCGGCTCTGATGAGAATGGGCCTCGGTCGCGTGCGCGATGTGAGACAGCCGAACGACGGCGTTCGACTCCCCCACCGGGAGGTCGACGAGGAACGAGGACACCTCGCTGCGATCGTCCTCGGCCGGCTCACCGGACATGTCGCTGCCCTCACCGAAGCCGACGCGATCGGACGAGACGTACACCGACATCGGCACCATGGCCCGCACCGTGGACGATGCCGTGACGGGTTCGCCGCGCGAGAGCAGCCAATTTCGCAGCGCGCCGGTGACGACTGCGAGCACGACGTCGTTGATCGAGCAGTCGAATCTGTCGTGGATCCTGCGGTAATCCGCCAGCTCGGTCTTGGCAACGGCGAACCGACGATTTCGCGAGATCGGCGCGTTCAGTGGGCTGGACGGGGCGCTCTGTGTCGCGGTACGCAGCACGGCCGCGACCTTGCCCGCGGCGCGCAATGCGTCGCCCGCGAGACCGGCAACCCCGTTGACCGCGCCGCGCAACGTCTCGATGCTCTCGCCCGGACGCACCACCAGTTCGGTGAGCGCGTCGAGCACCAACACCGAGTCCTTGGGCTCACGGGCAGGCATCCACAGCTCCTCGGCCATCGGCGCGGGGTTCTTGCTCGCATCCAGAATGACCTGACCGATGTCGAGCGCATTCTCGCCGTCGACGAGGGCCGAATGAGACTTGGTGAAGATGGCGAAACGATTTTTCGCGAGTCCCTCGACCAGGTACATCTCCCACAACGGTCGGGTGCGATCGAGCGGCCGTGAGGTCAGTCGCGCGATCAGGTCGTGCAACTGATCGTCCGTCCCCGGCTTGGGTAGTGCCGAACGACGGATGTGATAGGTGATGTCGAAATCCGCGTCGTCCACCCAGACCGGCCGCGCCAGACCGAACGCGACTTCGCGGACCTTCTGCCGGTAGCGCGGAACCAGCATCAGTCGCTGTTCGACCAACGACAACAGTCGGTCGTAACTGAAACCGCTCCGCGGGGTCCGAAAGACGGCGAGCGAGCCGAGGTGCATGGGACTGCTGCCGGCCTCGAGAAAGTAGAACGACGCATCCTGCGCCGTCAGTCTGGTCGCCATCGCGTGTCTCGGTCCCCGTCCTCGCACGTGGTGCGCCCCGATCGATACCGCCTGTTGCGCGGTGTGCTCGAACTCAGAGTACGTGGGTTCGCGACGTGAGTCCCAGTGCCGGGTGGGCACGGACGTGTCGTCGGTCTCGGGAACCGAAATTCGATCGCGACCGTCAATGTCGGTGTGAGCGTCATCGAATCCAACGATCCGCCGGACACCGGGGACGACAGCCCGATACCGTCGCCGGCGGACTCTCGGCTGCGCGCCGAGCACCATTGCTTTTTGTCGCGGCCGACCCAGTTCGAGCCGCCACTCTCGGCAGGCGCGGTGCACACCTGGGGCCGGGGTGAGAGCCCGCAAAGGCCACCGGAACGCCATCCGGCATCGGTACGCAGCACTCGCCCCCGCCGCCGGACCGAGGCACCGCAACGACCGATCGTGCAAGTGGTGCCCGCCGATGCGCGGGCGAGCGCCGAACGCGCCATGCGGTTGCTGATCGAGGTGATCGACCGCAGGCGCAGTGCCGAGCAACTGTCCTCGTTGTTCACTGCGCCCGTGATCGACCTGATCCGCACCATCGTCCGCACGCCCCCACCGGGACGGCGACTCGGATTCGCCGCGGTGCGTCGCGTGCACGTCGCCTATAGATCGGACACGTCGGCCGAGATATTCGGCTCGTACACCCGCGGCCCACGCACCTTCGCCTTCGCGGGCCGAATCGAGCAGGCGGTCGACCCGCGGCGGCCAGGATGGACGGTCACCTCGCTGCGAGTGGGTTGAGAACACGGGTCGCCCGGCGAGGTCGCGCCGGATCGACCCGGCCGACTACTTCTTGCGCTTGGAGCGCGCCGACTTCTTCGGTGCTTTGTTCTGCGCTCGCGCTGCTTCGCGACGCTCGCGTCGGGTTCCCTCGGCCGCCGACTCCGCGCTCGCTGCAGCATCCGATCGCTGCACAGCCGTACCGCCGCCCTCGGCCGGGCCGGAGAACGTCAATCTCTGTTCGTCCCGCTCGTCGAGTCCTTTGGCACGCAGAGCTGTGGGAGCTGCCTGAGCTGGAGCGGCAGGGGCCGGGGCCGCCTTGGCCGCAGGCCGATCGCCCGTGGCCGCAGGTGCCGACGTTGCCGCAGGTGCCGGGCGACCGGATCCGACGGGTGAGGCCAACCCGGGGGCAACCGCGAGACCTGCGGACGCGGCCGGACCTGCCGGGGCTGGGGTTGCTTCGACCTGGAGGTTGAACAGGAAGCCCACCGACTCCTCTTTCAGCCCGTCGAGCATGCCCTGGAACATGTCGTAGCCCTCCCGCTGGTACTCGACCAGTGGATCTCGCTGGGCCATCGCACGCAGTCCGATGCCCTCCTTGAGGTAGTCCATCTCGTAGAGATGCTCGCGCCACTTGCGATCGAGGACGGACAGCAGCACCCGACGTTCGAGCTCCCGCATTCCGTTCTCGCCTGCGATGCCGTCGATCTCGGCCTCGCGAGCGGCGTAGGCCGAGCGGGCGTCCTCGAGCAGCGCCTCGCGCAGCTCGTCGCGGCTCAGGTCACCCTTTTCGCCGTCCTCGTTCTCGCCCGAGAGAACCTTGTGGTCGATACCGACCGGATACAGAGTCTTCAGCGCCGTCCACAACTGCTCCAGATCCCAGTCCTCGATGTAGCCCTCGTTCGTCGCACCATCGACGTAGGCGGTGATCACGTCGGTGATCATTCCCTCGACCTGGCCCTCCATGTCGGCACCTTCGAGGATGCGCCTGCGCTCCTCGTAGATGACGGTGCGCTGCTGGTTCATCACCTCGTCGTACTTGAGGACGTTCTTGCGGATCTCGAAGTTCTGCTGCTCGACCTGTGTCTGGGCGCTCTTGATGGCCTTGGACACCATCTTGGCTTCGATCGGGACGTCGTCGGGCAAGTTGAGCCGAGTCATGATCGATTCGAGTGCGCCGCCGTTGAATCGACGCATCAACTCGTCGCCGAGCGAGAGGTAGAACCGCGATTCGCCTGGATCACCCTGACGACCGGAGCGCCCTCTGAGCTGGTTGTCGATACGGCGTGAGTCGTGGCGCTCGGTGCCGAGAACGTACAGGCCACCGGCCTCGCGCACGGTGTCCGCGTCGGCCTTGACCTGTGCCTTGACCTCTTCCAGAGCAGGCTCCCAGGCGGCCTCGTACTCCTCGGGCGTCTCCACCGGGTCCAAGCCCTGCTTACGCAGCTTCAGGTCGGCGAGGATGTCCGGGTTGCCGCCGAGCACGACGTCGGTGCCACGGCCGGCCATGTTGGTCGCCACCGTCACCGCGCCTTGTCGCCCGGCCTCGGCGATGATCGTCGCTTCCTGCTCGTGGAACTTCGCATTGAGCACGTTGTGCGCGACGCCGCGCTTGGTGAATTGCTTGGACAGATACTCCGACCGTTCCACGCTCGTGGTACCGATGAGAACCGGCTGGCCCTTCTCGTGCCGCTCGACGACATCGTCGACCACCGCGTCGAACTTGGCTTCTTCCGTCTTGTAGATCAGGTCGCCGTTGTCGACGCGGACCATCGGGCGGTTCGTCGGGATCGGAATGACGCCCAATCCGTAGATCTGATGCAGCTCCGCGGCCTCGGTCTCGGCCGTACCGGTCATGCCGGAGAGCTTGTCGTACAGGCGGAAGTAGTTCTGCAGAGTGATCGTGGCGAGGGTCTGGTTCTCGGCCTTGATCTCCACCTTCTCCTTGGCCTCGATCGCCTGGTGCATGCCCTCGTTGTAGCGGCGTCCCACCAGGATGCGACCGGTGAACTCGTCGACGATGATGACCTCGCCGTCGCGGACGATGTAGTCCTTGTCCTTGGTGTAGAGCTCTTTGGCCTTGATGGCGTTGTTCAGGTAGTTCACCAGAGGCGAGTTGGCCGCCTCGTACAGGTTGTCGATACCGAGCTGATCCTCGACCAGCTCGACGCCGGCCTCGTGCACACCGATGGTGCGCTTGCGGATATCGACCTCGTAGTGGGTGTCGACCTTCAGCATGGGGGCGATCCGGGCGAACTCGCCGTACCACTTGCTCGACGCGTCGGCGGGGCCCGAGATGATCAGTGGGGTTCGCGCCTCGTCGATGAGGATCGAGTCGACCTCGTCGACCACGGCGAAGTTGTGTCCGCGCTGCACCAGATCGTCGAGCGAGTGCGTCATGTTGTCGCGTAGGTAGTCGAACCCGAACTCGTTGTTGGTGCCGTAGGTGATGTCGGCAGCATACGCTGCACGGCGTTCGACCGGCGTCATCCCGGACAGGATCACGTCCACCGACAGACCCAGGAAGCGGTGCACACGGCCCATCCACTCCGAGTCACGCTTGGCGAGGTAATCGTTGACCGTCACCACGTGCACACCGTCGCCGGAGATGGCGTTCAGGTAGGCAGGCAGAACACACGTCAGGGTCTTGCCCTCGCCGGTCTTCATCTCGGCGATGTTGCCGAAGTGCAGGGCAGCTCCGCCCATCACCTGCACGTCGAAGTGCCGCTGGGACAGCACCCGCCACGATGCCTCACGGGCGACCGCGAATGCCTCGGGCAGCAACTGATCCAAGGTCTCCCCGGACGAGTACCTCTCCTTGAACTCGGCGGTCTTACCCCGCAGTTCGTCGTCGGAGAGACTCTCGACGTCCGAAGACAGGGTCGAGACGTGGTCAGCGATGTTCTTGAGCCGCTTGACCATGCGACCTTCACCAACACGGAGCAGCTTGGAAAACGACAGCGACGGCACGGGTTTTCTCGTCCTCGATCCTCGGTTCACGGGTACTGACACGAACAAATCTGTTACTCGACGCGTTACTGCTACCTGCACGAGCGCACGGGTTCGTCACCGTGACGTCCGCGCGGCAGTAACCCGAACGCGTCCATGGTAGGCGGTCTCGCTGTGGGTACGGCAGTCCCACTGTCGGTCCCCGAACGACACGACGCCGGCATTCGGACAACCCCGACACAGCACTGCAGGCTCGACGTGGGGATCGTGTCTTCCGGCGTCGAGCCTGCAGTGGTCGGATATTTCACGGACGGCGAACGACCCGTTCGCCGTCACGCTCGGTCACGTGAGCCTGATCAGGCCGTAGTCGAAGGCATGCCGTCGGTACACCACGGAAGGCCGGTCGGTGGCGCTGTCGTGAAACAGGAAGAAGTCGTGGCCGACCAGTTCCATCTCGTACAGCGCATCGTCGACGCTCATCGGTGCGGCCGAGTGAACCTTCGTGCGAACGATGTGCCCGGGGCCGGTCTGATCGTCCTCGAACGAATCCAGCTTGGTCTCGGGATCGAGCGCAAGTGTGTCGTCTTCGGCGAGTTCAGCGGTGGCCTCGGCGACGGATACGGGTCTCTTCTCGCCGTAGTGGACCTTGCGCCGATCCTTGGTACGCCTGAGTCTGCTTTCGAGTTTCGAGGTCACTGCTTCGAGTGCGGCATAGAAACTGTCTGCGCACGCTTCGGCACGAACGACCGGGCCTTTGCCCTTCGCGGTGATCTCCACGCGTTGACATGCTTTGGCCTGACGGCGATTTCGTTCGTGCTGCAGTTCGACATCGAACAAGTAGATGGAGGGGTCGAAGCGCTCGAGGCGAGCCAGTTTCTCGGACACGTATATCCGAAAATGGTCCGGTATCTCGACGTTGCGGCCCTTGACCACAACGTCGGCATTGCTCTTGGCGGGTTCTTCCGAAGGCTTCTCGTCGAAGAAAACCGAGGCTTGTGAAGGGGTCGTCACGTGTACCTCCCGATATCGGCCACGCCCACTGTTGGACGTGGCAGGTGTGCATGCCGAATGGGGAACCTTCCGGCATCTCGAGTCCGGGGCATCACCTCACGTCCGTGTTTCTACGGGTCGTTCTACCGATCCGCTCCGTCGTGATGGAGCGTGTCCGCGACGTTAGTCGGTCATCGACGCGTGTGCCACCGTTCACCCCGAATTGGTTGTCGGCGTGTCTCGTCGACTCGCGTTCACGCGCTGGCCACCACGATCGCACCGGCCAACGAGATCCCGAAATCGGTTAGCACTCCTGCACATTCGGCCAGGGTCGCCCCGGTGGTCACCACGTCGTCGACGAGAAGAACGGTCAGTTCGTCGGTTCGCGACCGCGGCCGACCGATACCCGGGCGCGACTGTCCGATCACGCCGATCCGGCCCGCCACGTTGTGTTGACGCTGAGCTGCCGAGAGCCCGACCGAATCCCGCACTCCCCCGGACATCTTCAGCAGCTGGGGAACCGATACTCGCTCCGGTGCCAACTCGGTCGCTGCGTTCCTCGCACACCGCAGCACCGGATCGCCCCCTCGGGCTCGCGCTGCGCGCGCCCGGGACGGAGCGCACACCAGAACGAGGGGACTCAGCTCCGGTGGATCGATCTCGCCTGCAGCACGCAGTTGGTGCACCGCACCGGCCAGCGCCCGCCCGAACGGCACGGACACGGCCCGTCGGCCCCGTTCCTTCAGTGCGATCACCCCGTTGCGCCGAGGGCCGGTGTACGTGCCCAGCGCCCAGCAGGGCACCCCCGGATCGACCCGCGGACGCACCCGGACAGGCGGCACCGAGAGCGCCTGTTCACAACGGCGACACCACTGCTCCCCCGGCACCCCACACCCGGCACATTCGAGGGGCAGGACGAGGTCCAGAAGCGTTCTCATGATCGTGAAGTGTGCCGGTAGCCACCGACACCCGCCGGACGTCAGCCGGGCAGGATCGGCACGGCCTTCACCCCGGCCAGGCCGGTGACCTCGCGCCAGTACCTGTCGCCGACCGGATCGGCATTGTTGAGTGCGAACACGGCGCGGGCGTCGGCAACGTACTCGGTCTCCGGCGACGCATCGACCGCCAGAACAGGATTGGTGAGATTGCGCGACGGCAGGGCGTCCATCCTCGAGCCGTCGACCGTCACCTGGACCACCGGTGTATCGGTGGCAACCCGTGCGATGACGATGGCCTCGCCGGTGCTCCAGTCCAGGCTGGTGGCGTCACTGCCGAGTCCGATCGCAACCGCGCGCGGGGCCGTCAGCGAATAGACGCCCGACGGATCGCGTACCACGGTGGCCACGTACACCACGCCGTCGACGATGAGTGCGGCCCGAACGCCGTCGCGGGCCAGCCGGAGTTCGGTGATGCGAGTTCCCAGGTTGGTGACCGCGCGGGCATCGACCGGTATCACCGATACCTGACCGGTCGAGGGGTCACGGGCCGCGCGAATGACGTTGGTGCCGTCGATGACCGCCCAGGCGGCGTTGTCATCGGCTCCCCACGTCGGACGCGTGATCGACTGCCCCTCGGCCACCGGGAACGCGCCACCGTCGTAGCTACCGACCATCAATGTGCTCGACGGTGCCGGAGCGGGTCTACCGGTGTCCGCAACGCCGGCCACGAGTGTTCCATCGTTCGACAAGGCCACCGAGCGCAGATTCCGTGCCTGCCCGAAGTACCCGGGGGCGGGTGTGGTCGCGGATTCCTCGACGCGGAGCAGTCGACCGGAGGCCAGTGCGTGCAGGCCGACCGATTCGTTGGTGGAGCTCTGTGGATCGAAGGAGTCGACCCCGGCCGTCGTCCACCCGTCCGGCTTGGTCGTGTCGATGGGTTGTCCGTCGGCGAGCAGCACGTACGGCCCGGCAACCTCCGCCGAGGCCAGAGTCCAGATCACCTGTGCGGCAAGCAATTCCCGGTCGCGGTCGCCCTTGTTCTGCAAACCACCGAAGTCGATTCTGATGCCGCCGAGACCGACTCCGACCTGTGTGGTCTGTCCGTCGGCCTTGGTGATGGGCCCCCGGATACTGACGTCGTCGGACAATTCGTTGCTCACCGCTGCGGACAGCGCGGACTTGGGTCCGTCGATCAACAGCTGCACGAGCTGGTTTGCGAGCTGATCCTGCGATCCGCTCGTCCACCGAACATCCGGCACCAGCACCCCACCGAGCGGATCGACGAAGTAGATGGATCGCTGCTGATAGGTGTCCATGAACGCCGAGCGATCGATGACCACACCCGGGGGCAGCTTCGAGATGCGCCATTGGCCGTCGACGCGCGTCATGTCGATCGCGATGTCGAAGGTGTCCGATCCGGCCTGATATTCCCCGCCGGGAGCCAGGATTCCCGCTGTCGTCGACCGAATCGTGAACTGCGCAGAGTCTGCAGTTCGGGGCCCCGACAGGGTGTCGATCCGATCTGCGACGACGGTACGAGCGCCGTCGTCCCATGTGTTCGACGCGTCCTCGGTCAGGAACTGTCGGGCGGCCTGGTGGCGGTTGGCCGACACTGCGCTGGCCTCGAAGAAGTCGTCGAGCAGCCGGTCGGGCTCACGTCCGGGTTCGGGAGCCGGGGCGCTGGTGGGCGCGGCACCGTCGGTCAACGTGCCGATGGCCTGGGGGCTCGAGGACTCGGGCAGGCTGGCACAACCGGAGACGAGGGCGGCGATCAGGGCGCAGACTGCAAGCGAGCGAGACAGCCGACGAGACGAGCGAATCACGTCGACGACTCCGACGCGGCCCGCTGCGCGCCGATAGCCGGGATCGGTTGTCCCTGAGCGTATTTCTTGGTGCTCGGCTTCAACGGCAGAGGTGAGCCGATCACCTTGTGACCACGGACCAGTGGCACCGTGAGCCGGAAACATGCGCCTTCGCCGACTGCACCCCACGCCTCGAGCTTACCGTCGTGCAGCCGGGCGTCCTCGACACTGATCGCCAACCCGAGGCCGGTACCGCCGGAGCGCCGGACGCGGGAGGGGTCCGAGCGCCAGAACCGATTGAACACCAGCTTCTCCTCGCCGGGGCGCAGACCGATTCCTTGGTCGCGCACCACGAAGGCTGCCGCGTCGGCATCCGATCTCAGGCGCAGCAGCACCGGCTTGCCTTCCCCGTGATCGAGGGCGTTGGCCAGAAGGTTGCGCAGGATACGTTCGACACGCCGCGGGTCCACCTCGGCGATGACCGCCGTCTCGGGCATGTCGACGATCACCTCGGTGCCGGTTTCACGGGCGAGGTGACGCACCGTGGAAACCGCCGCGCGTGCACACATCCGCAGGTCGAGTTGCTCGGCGGCCAATTCGGCGACACCGGCGTCGTGGCGACTGATCTCGAGCAGATCACCGAGCAACGTCTCGAAGCGGTCCAGCTCGTTGACCAACAGCTCGGAGGAACGCTTGAGGGCAGGTTCGAGATCGTCACTGGCGTCGTGAATGAGATCCGCGGCCATCCGCACGGTGGTGAGCGGCGTCCGTAGTTCGTGGCTGACGTCGGAGGTGAACCGGCGCTGCAGGTTTCCGAATTCCTCGAGCTGGGTGATCTGTTTGGACAGACTTTCGGCCATCTCGTTGAACGACATCGCCAGCCTCGCCATGTCGTCCTCACCGCGAACCGGCATTCGCTCCTTGAGCCTGCCGTCGGCGAAGCGTACTGCGATGCGGGACGCGGATCGAATGGGTAGCACCACCTGCCGCGCGACGAGCATCGCGATCGCCGCGAGGAGTACCAGCAGCACCACGGCCCCGATGAACAGCGTGCCGCGGACCAGGGAGAGCGTCCGGTCTTCGCTGGCGAGCGGGAAGATGAGATACAGCTGCAGCGCCGATATGTCGGAACCGGTGGGCGATCCCATGATGAGCGCCGATCCGGAATATCCGCCGTCACTGTCGGTCACCGTGGCGTACTGCGAGCTGATCAGGCCCTTCTTGACGAAGTCGCGCAAGCTGGCCGGTATCTGGTCGACCGGACCGACCGACGCTTCCGCGCGGGTCGCGTCGCCCTCGACGATCAGAACAGGGTCGAAGGACCCTGCAGACCCGGTGGTCGACGCGGCGTCGAGGTCCTGGTTCGTCAACGCTGCTCTCGCCCGTTCGAGACGGGTGGACAGGCCGCTCGAATCATCGGCACCGGCGAGGTTGCCCTCCACCGTGGTGCGCGAGCGGTCGAGTTCCTCGGTAGCTGCGGACAGCTTCGCTTCGAGCAACCGATCGGTGATCTGGCTGGTCAGAACGACGCCGAGAATCAGGATCACCACGAGCGACAACGTCAGGGTCGAGACGACCACGCGCAGTTGCAGTGACCTTCGCCAGGCATGACCCAGCGATGTGCTCAGCGACCTGAACCAACGCAGGAGCGGGGAGAACTTGCCGTTGATTCGTCGCCGAGAGTGGGAAAAACCGATCACGGCGGTCCGGCCTTATACCCGACCCCCCTCACGGTCAACACCACCTCCGGGTTCTCCGGATCCTTCTCGACCTTGGCGCGCAGACGCTGAACGTGGACGTTGACCAGGCGGGTGTCGGCGGCGTGCCGGTAGCCCCATACCTGTTCGAGCAGAACCTCACGGGTGAACACCTGACGCGGCTTGCGAGCCAAGGCGACCAGCAGATCGAATTCGAGCGGAGTGAGCGAGACCAGCTCGTCGCCGCGGCTGACCTTGTGGGCGGGGACGTCGATGACGATGTCGGCGATCGACAACAGCTCGGCCGGCTCGTCCTCGGTTCGACGCAGTCGTGCCCGAACGCGTGCCACCAGCTCCTTCGGCTTGAAGGGCTTCATGATGTAGTCGTCGGCCCCGGATTCGAGACCGAGCACCACATCGACGGTGTCGGTCTTGGCGGTCAGCATGACGATCGGGACGCCCGAGTCGGCTCGCAGCACGCGACAGACGTCGATGCCGTTCATTCCGGGAAGCATCAGGTCGAGCAACACCAGATCGGGTCGATTCTCGCGGACGGCCGCCAGCGCTTGGGTGCCGTCTCCGACGACGAACGGCTCGAATCCCTCACCGCGCAACACGATGGTGAGCATCTCCGCCAGAGCCGAATCGTCGTCCACAACCAGAATCCGAGGCTTCATGGCTCTATCGTGTCACTTTCGGCCCGGCGGATGGCTGATTGAACATGTCGGCGGCGAGTCGATCGGGGTCGACGTCGGCGCGCACGACTCGCCAGGGCGACGCCCAGTTCGTTTCTGCGAGACGGCCGTAGACGGCCGAGGTTCGGGTCTGCAGCGAGCCGTCGCGTTCGTAGGCATCCCGGGTGCGCGCGGCGTCCGCACTCTCACGCGCGGCGGCGCGCTCCGCAGCGAGAGCCACCGGGACGTCCAGCAGCACCTGCACGTCCGGAACGGGCACACCGAACCGCTCGAATTCGAGTGACCGGATCCACTCGACTGCCGCTCCGTCGACGGACTGCTCCAACCGCGCCGCGGTGTAGGCGGCGTTGGACGCCACGTACCGGTCCAGCAACACGATATCGTTGCGAGACAACAAATTTCGGATCTCGTCGGCCGCATCCTTGCGGTCGAGTGCGAACAGCAGCGCCATGGCGTGCACGCTGCCCGCGGTGTCTCCGTGTTCCCCCTGCAGCGCCTCGGCCGCCAGATCGGCATGAACCGACCTGCCGTACCGGGGAAACCCGACCCTGACGACGGCCAGGCCGTCGCGTTCCCACGCCGAGACGAGCCGACGGGCGAGCGTGTTCTTGCCCGCTCCGTCGACTCCCTCGATGACGAAGAGCTTTCCCAACAACCGAACTCTCTCGGTCAGTAGCGGTAGTGCTCGGGCTTGTACGGGCCCTCGACGTCGACGCCGATGTACTCGGCCTGCTCCTTGGTGAGCTTGGTGATCGAGCCGCCCAGCGCTTCGACGTGGATGCGAGCAACCTTCTCGTCGAGGTGCTTGGGCAACCGGTAGACCTCGTTGTCGTACTCACTCGGCTTGGTCCACAGTTCGATCTGCGCGATGACCTGGTTGGAGAAGCTGTTGCTCATGACGAACGACGGGTGACCGGTGGCGTTGCCGAGGTTCAGCAAACGGCCCTCGGACAGCACGATGATCGAGTGCCCGTCCTTGAACTGGAACTCGTCGACCTGCGGCTTGATGTTGATCCGCGTGACGTCGGCAGCCTTCTCGAGGCCGGCCATGTCGATCTCGTTGTCGAAGTGGCCGATGTTGCCCAGGATCGCCTGGTGCTTCATCTTGCGCATGTGCTCGAACGTGATGATCTTCAGGTTGCCCGTCGAGGTGATCACGATGTCGGCCTGCTCGATGAACTCGTCGACCGTGCGCACGTCGAAGCCGTCCATCAGGGCCTGCAGGGCGTTGATGGGATCTGCTTCGGTGACCGTCACGCGAGCGCCCTGGCCCTTGAGTGCCTCGGCGCAGCCCTTGCCCACATCTCCGTAGCCACAGACCAGCACGGCCTTGCCGCCGATGAGAACGTCGGTGCCACGGTTGATGCCGTCGATCAGCGAATGGCGAGTGCCGTACTTGTTGTCGAACTTGCTCTTGGTTACCGAGTCGTTGACGTTGATGGCCGGGAACGACAGCTCACCGGCAGCAGCGAACTGGTACAACCGCAGCACACCGGTCGTGGTCTCCTCGGTGACACCCTGCACGGATGCGGCAATCTCGGTCCACTTGGTCGTCGACGCCTCGAGGGAGCGACGCAGCAGGCCGAGGAACACCTTGTACTCGTCGGAATCCTGGTCGTCGTCGGTCGGCGGAACGACGCCTGCCTTCTCGAACTGAGCGCCGCGCAGCACCAGCATCGTGGCGTCACCGCCGTCGTCGAGGATCATGTTGGCAGGCTGCTCGGGCCAGGTGAGCATCTGCTCGGCGGCCCACCAGTACTCCTCGAGGGTCTCACCCTTCCAGGCGAACACCGGAACGCCCTTGGGCTCTTCGACGGTGCCGTACGGGCCTACGACGACGGCCGCGGCAGCGTGATCCTGGGTGGAGAAGATGTTGCACGAGGCCCAACGCACCTCGGCACCGAGTGCCACCAGCGTCTCGATCAACACGGCGGTCTGCACCGTCATGTGCAGCGATCCGGATACTCGCGCGCCCTTGAGCGGCTGAACGTCGGCGTACTCGCGACGAAGCGCGATCAGACCGGGCATCTCGTGCTCTGCCAGCCGTATTTCCTTGCGGCCGAATTCTGCGAGTGACAGGTCTGCGACCTTGAAGTCGATTCCACCGCGGTGTTCCACGGTGAGTGCCGATCCTGACGTAACTGAGGTCGTCATCTTGCCTCTCCTGTTGACTTGAATGTCTTCGTCCAGGCTATCGGGTCGCGGCGCGCGGCGACCGTCTGCCCGGCGAATCGGTCCGATGCCCGGGAGACGTCTCGTCGAGTGGTCCCGCGGTCACCCGTGTTGCTGGGCTCGCGCCAGAATCCGATCGCGCTTTCGGGGCAGAATGTTGGCCCGGACGAGATCACCGTCGTAGTGGTCGAGCACCCGCGGGTCCATCACCCGACGCCACAGCGGCGGTACCGCTGCCAGTAGAACCATCGTCGCGTACCCGGCGGGCAACTGCGGGGCCTCGTCGCACGAGAGCAGGGTCTGGTACCGCTTCCCCGGATTGGCGTGATGATCGCTGTGTCGCTGCAGGTGGTAGAGAAAGATGTTGGTGCACAGCCGGTCGCTGTTCCAGCTGTGCCGCGGTGCGCATCGCACGTATCTGCCTCGCTCGTTCGTCTCGCGCAGCAGTGCGTAGTGCTCCACGTAGTTCACCATCTCCAGGAGCACGAATCCCACGACGGCTTGTATCAGCAGAAACGGCGCGATCGCCCAGCCGAAGACGACCATCAGCGTGACGAAGAGAACGGCGCTGAGCAGCCACGTGTGCAACAGAGCGTTCGACGGGTGAAACACGGAGTGGCCCTTGCGACGCAGCCGCCGAGCCTCGAGCTTCCAGGCCGAGGCCAGCCCGAGAACAGCGCTGCGCGGCACGAACGTCCACACGCTCTCTCCCAGCCGGGCACTGGCCGGATCCTCCGGAGTGGCCACCCGCACGTGGTGACCGCGGTTGTGCTCGACGAAGAAGTGTCCGTACAGGGTTTGCGACAAGGCCACCTTCGCCAACCAGCGTTCGTGCTGCTCGACGCGGTGGCCCAGCTCGTGGGCGGCGTTGATTCCGGTTCCCGCGACCAGGCCCACCGTCACCGCGAGCCCGATCTTGTCCACCACGCTCAGGCCTCCGTACGCCCACATCCAGCAGGCGACGATCAGACCGATGAATTGGATGGGCAGGAACAGGTAGGTGCACCAGCGGTAATAACGGTCGTTCTGCAGCTTGTCGGCCGCAGACGCGTCCGGGTTGTGACCGTCCTCGCCCGCGAGCAGATCGATGATCGGAATGATCACGAAGAACACCAGGACGCCGCTCCACCAGAACACCGGCATGCCGGTCCAGTACACCAATTGGGACGGCAACAGTGCCGATGCCGGTGCCAGCAGACCCAGCATCCACAGGTAGCGCTTGTTGTCCCACCGCCGAACCGCAGGTGCAGCCCCGGCCGAATTTCGCTCCCCGAAAGCGACACCCGAATCGTCCGATGAGGTGATTCGGCCGTCCACGCTCACAGTTGCCACACCCTCTCACCGAATGTTTGCGGTCCTATCAGTTTGTTTTCAAGGGTATAACATGCCGGGCGTTCGGACCGAGGGGTGTGACGGATACCCCGGACACGTCGGATCCGAGAAAACCGGCCCCGCCCGCACAATCGACGGTCGGGGCCGGCCTCGCAAGACGACTCAGCCGCGTCTCACTCGGGTCGCGACTCGACTTTCTTCGCCTCGCGCAGACCCATCACCGAATGGCGGCGACCGTACAGCACGTAGATGACGACACCCGCTGCCATCCACACCAGGAACCGCAACCACGTCTCGACCGACAGGTTGAGCATCAGCCACAGGCACGCGGCCACTGCCAGGATCGGAACCAGCGGAACCCAGGGCACGCGGAACCCGCGCTCGAGATCGGGACGCGTCTTGCGGAGGACGAGGACACCGGCCGACACCAGAACGAAGGCGAACAGCGTTCCGATGTTGACCATCTCCTCGAGCGTGCCGAGAGGGACGAACGCGGCGAGCAGTCCGACCACCACACCGACCAGGATCGTCGTCCGAACCGGCGTGCCCTTCTTTCCGGTGTGGGCCAGACCGCGCGGCACCAGGCCGTCTCGCGACATGGCGAACAGGACGCGAGTCTGCCCCAGCATGAGAACCATGACCACCGTCGTCAGACCGGCCAGTGCGCCGAACGAAATGATGTTCTTGGCCCACGTCAGCCCATTCAGCTCGAAAGCCGTTGCCAGCGTGGCACTGTCGCCGGCCAGATCCGTGTACTTGACCATCCCGGTCAGCACCAGGGTCACCGCCACGTAGAGCACGGTCACGATGGCCAAGGATCCGAGGATGCCGCGCGGCAATGCCTTCTGCGGCTCCTTCGTCTCCTCGGCCGTTGTCGCGACCACGTCGAAGCCGATGAACGCGAAGAACACCAGCGACGCCGCCGCCAGCAGTCCGTACCAACCGAAGGTGCTACCGCCCGCACCGGTGACGAATGAGAACAAGGACTGATGAAGCCCCTCACCCGTGGACGCGGGCTCGGACGGCGGAATGTACGGGTCGTAGTTGGCGACCTTGATGTAGAACGCACCGAGCACGACGACGAACAGCACGACGATCACCTTGATGGCTGTGATCACCAACGACACGCGCGAGGACAACTTGGTTCCCGAGGCGATGAGAACCGTCAACACCACCACGATGAGCAGTGCGCCCCAGTCGAAATTCAGCGAACCGATCTGCAGTACCGGGGCCGACGTGCCGAGCAGGTCTCCCAGATAGAGCGACCAGGCCTTCGCCACCACCGCCGCGGCCAGTCCGAATTCGAGGATCAGATCCCAGCCGATGATCCAGGCGATGAACTCACCGAATGCGGCGTAGGAGAACGTGTAGGCACTACCGGCGACCGGAACCGTGGAGGCGAACTCGGCGTAACAGAGGGCAGCGAGCCCGCAGGCGATGGCCGCCAACACGAACGCCACCGAAACAGCCGGTCCGGCAACGTTTCCGGCAGTCCTCGCCGTCAGCGTGAAAATGCCGGCTCCGACCGCCACCGCGACACCGAACACGGTCAGATCCCACGAACCGAGCTCCTTGCGCAACTTGGTGTCCGGTTCGTCGGTGTCCTTGATCGATTGTTCGATCGACTTGGTCCGGAACCACCCCGTCGTACGCGGAGCCTTCCTGGGCCGGTCTGCCTTGGTCATCGGACCTCCGTATCGCCACGTCGCTTCTGCAGACGGCCGGTCCGATCGGACCCACCCGTCCCAGAATTCACTGTGACATCACCCTATTGGTAGCGGGCACCCGTGTCGGACACTTCGGCCACTCGACTTGCCGCGCCTTACGACTGCAATGATCCGACCGCCGCCACGAACACTTCGGCACCGTCGGAGTCCGCGGTGACGGTGACCGATCGGTCGGCAGCGGGAATCCACGCCGAACTACCCTGGGGCACGGTGAGCCCCGCGTGTGTGTCACCGGTCGTTGCCAGCACCGAACCGCTGGTGCACAACAGAATTCGCGGACCGGTTCCAGGGATCTCGACGGTCTCCCCCGGACCGACCGCCGTCCGGCTGAGGACGAATTCCGGGGCCGGCGTCGGGTACCGGTAGGTGGGCCGATCGTTCTCACCCGGCGTGATCGGAGAGATGTCGGCGGGCTCGAAGTCCAGCACGCGCAACAACTCCGGCACGTCGACGTGCTTGGGCGTCAACCCTCCACGCAGAACGTTGTCGGAGTTGGCCATGATCTCCACACCTGTTCCGCGCAGGTACGCATGGAGATTGCCCGCATCCAGGTACAGGCCCTGGCCGGGAGTCAGGGTGACCCGATTGAGCAGTAAGGCCGCCAGTACTCCAGCATCACCGGGATACGACTCCCCCAGCTCGAGCAACGTCCGTGCCTCGGCAGCGAATCGACCGCCGTCGGCGCGGGTAGGCCCCGACAGATAATCGATGCAGCCCTGGGCGACCGCAGGCAACAGGTCGTCCAGGGACTGCCCGGGCAACGTGATCCACGAAGTGAACACCGTCCGGAGGCCCGACTCGTCGGGCTGAGCGGCGAGCAACGTGCGATACCCCGCGAGGGACGGCACGGCCAACGCATCGAGAAACTCGACCGTCTCGGCCGGTTGCCGAAACCCTGCCAGTGCTTCGAATTCGGTGAGTGCCACGATCAGCTCGGGCTTGTGATTGGCGTCCCGGTAATTGCGCACCGGGGAATCGATCGCAACACCTGCGGCATTCTCCCGCGCGAAACCCTCACGCGCCTGCGCGCTGCTCGGATGTGCCTGCAACGACAGAGGTTCTTCTGCGGCAAGCAATTTCAGCAAGTACGGCAGCCGCGACGAGAAGTCCGCTGCAGAGCCGCCCAACTGTGTTTCCGGATCCCCGTCGATGAGGGTGAGCAACGGCGTGCTGCCACCCTCGTGAACCACGTGCGCAGAATCGGCCGGGTGTGCACCCAGCCAGATCTCCGCCTCGGGATGATCGGACGGTACCGGCCTGCCCTGGATACGAGCCAGAGCAGTGCGCGAACCCCAAGCGTAGGACCGGACTGCGCCTCGCAGGAGTTGCACTAGCTACCGCCCATCAACGACAAGTACGCGGCAGTGGTGTCCAACCGCGTTGCCAACACCGACATCGTGTCGAGCATCGAGAGTGTAACCGGATCGGGTGACGCCGCGCGGGCCTCGAAACCCGAACTCACGAACTCCCCGCCCGATGCCGCCTCACTGGACTCGGTCAGTACCAGTTCGGAATTCGGAACACCGGCAATGCGTCGTTCGGTCAGCGCGCGATCGGATTCGGACGCCAGGACGAATATCCGCATCGGCTGTTCGGGAGCCGGTCCGTCGAGCTCCTCGTCGTGGAAGATCGAGTCGAAGGTGCTGACCGGCCCCGATGACTCGATCATGGACGCACGGATGGACGCAGCGATGACATCGCCGAGCTCACCCGCAGCCACGATCAGACCGGCCACCCGCAGCAATACCTCGCTACCGTGCCGCGCCACCTCGACGGCAGCCGGCCCGGCACCGCTGAGCACCACACGTTTGCCGCTGAACCCACTGGCAAGCGCTTTGGCCGGGTTGTGGAACACCTCGTTGGACGGGCTGTTGCGCACAGCCTCGGCATCGAGCAGATCTGCGAGCCGAGAAAGGTTGGGCAGCAGCGCCTTCCACGAACCACCGGCAACCGCGCCGAGGACGGCCACGAACGCCGCAAGATAGCGCATCAGCGCATTGTGGTCACGCACCGCTATGCGCGGCGGCAACCACATGACCCTGGCACCGCGCACGGCACGCAAGGGACCCTCTTCCGGTGCCACGACGACGACCTCCGCGCCGCGCCGTGCTGCCGCGTCGACCGATTCGGCCAGACGAGGATCGCCTGCATCGTCGCCGGCCACCACGACGACATCCAGTGGCCCGATCCACGGCGGAGTTCCGGTACTACGAACCAGGGGAACGCCCAAATGGTTTCCGAGAGCAGCGACAAGCAGAGACGCCGCACGGCTGCTGCGGCCGTCGCCGGTCACTATCACCACGCTGCGAGGTCGCAGGTCGGCCAGTCGCGCCAGCACCGACTCATCGACCGCAGTGGCGACGGCGCGTACTTGAGCACCCGCGAGCGCGGCGCTGCGGAGCGCGCCCTCCCGATCGGCGGCCACGATAGCGCCGGCGTCGTCGAGATCGACCAGAGACGTCACTGCCCTCATGACCTCGGCACCTTCCCTTACGTCACCGACTCGAAATGCCTGCATACCCACTTGTGAACTCTAGGTAACCACTATTCCAGTCCGGAGCGAACGATGCTCAATATCTCGGTCGACAACGCGTCGACCTCGGCGCGGGTGCGCGCCTCGACATTGAGTCTCAACAGGGGCTCGGTGTTGGACGCACGCAAGTTGAACCATGCACCACCCTCGAGGTCGACGGTCACGCCGTCGAGACGGTCGATTCCGGTGGTCCGATCGGCGAACGCGTCGAGCACGGCCTGGGTGCGTTCGGCTGCGTCGTCGACCGTCGAGTTGATCTCACCCGACGCGCTGTACGTCTCGTACGAGGCCATCATCTCCGAGAGCGGTCGATCCTGTGCGCCGAGGGCAGCGAGAACGTGCAGCGCGGCGAGCATGCCGGAATCGGCACCCCAGAAATCACGGAAGTAATAGTGCGCGGAATGTTCTCCGCCGAAGATCGCACCGGTATCGGCCATCTGCTGCTTGATGAACGAGTGCCCCACTCGGGTGCGGACAGGCTTGCCGCCGAGCGCGGTGACCAGCTCCGGCACCGCACGCGAGGTGATGAGATTGTGAATGATCGACGCACCGGGCTCCTTGGCCAGCTCGCGTTCTGCCACCAAGCAGGTCACGGCCGACGGCGAGACCGGATCGCCCTTCTCGTCGACGACGAAGCACCGGTCGGCGTCTCCGTCGAACGCGAGCCCGATGTCGGCACCGGTCTCGACGACGAAGCGCTGCAGATCCACCAGGTTCGCCGGATCCAGTGGGTTGGCCTCGTGATTGGGGAAGCTGCCGTCGAGTTCGAAGAACAACGGTTCGATCGTCACCGGGAGCGGAGCGAACACCGCGGGGACCGTGTGCCCGCCCATGCCGTTACCCGCGTCGACGGCGATCTTCATGGATCCGATGCCGGAAAGATCGACCAGGTCGCGAACGAACCCGGCGTAGTCGGTCAACACGTCTCGCGACGTTGCCGTACCGGCCGGGCCGTCGAAGTCCGGCACGCCGTCGATCAGTTCGGACTTGATCGTGGCCAGCCCGGTGTCCTGCCCCACCGGCTTGGCACCGGCGCGGCAGAGCTTGATTCCGTTGTACTTCGCCGGATTGTGGCTTGCGGTGAACATGGCACCGGGGCATTCGAGCAGGCCCGACGCGAAGTAGAGCTGATCGGTCGAGGCGAGACCGATGTGCACGACGTCGAGCCCCTGCGCGGTGACGCCGTCCGCGAAAGCGCGGGACAGGCCCGGCGAGGAGTCGCGCATGTCGTGTCCGACGACGACAGTCCGCGCCGCGCCCTCCTCGTCGCGTACCAACCGGGCGAACGATGCACCGACGTCTCGGACGAACGCCTCGTCGATCTGCTCACCTACGACGCCACGGACGTCGTAGGCCTTGATGACGGCGTTGACGGACTCTGCGGTTCGGGCCACGAAGATTCTCCTGATTGTCGGTCGTCCGGCTTCGGACATCCAGCGTTGGGTACGGGGCGATCAACACCGAAGCTCGGCAGACCGGCTTGTCCGTTTCGGTACTGGTGCAAACCTTGCCAGACGCCCGGTGGGCGGGCCAGTCGACCCGTCGTTCATTCGGGCGGACGCAGCGCCTCGCCCCGCCGCGGCGTTCTGCGCAGGGGGTCTAGGACGTGGGATCGGGTAGAACTCTGAGGTGTCCGCGTCGGCCGGTTCGGACGGCAGGCGTGGCCCGTCGCTC
Source organism: Rhodococcus sp. 05-2256-B1 (assembly GCF_002258465.1). NCBI lineage: Bacteria > Bacillati > Actinomycetota > Actinomycetes > Mycobacteriales > Nocardiaceae > Rhodococcus > Rhodococcus sp. 05-2256-B1. Next base: position 431,806 of record NZ_NOZA01000031.1, read on the forward strand.
GGTGTCCTGGTGGCGGGCGGGCGACCGGTCACCGCTGTCTCGCTCCTCGGAGCGCGTCCGGTCTCCCCGACCGGCTTCGCGTACTGCCTCGGCCAGCGCGGTCAGATCGTCCTCGTCGGGGGTCGATGTCGAGTAACCACCCTCGTACCGCACGAGCTCCCAGCCCTTGGGTGCCGTGGTCGTCGAGGCATGGACCTCGCACAGGTCCCAGGAGTGCGGCTCGTCCACGGTGGCCAGCGGACCGACGACCGCAGTGGAGTCGGAGTAGACATATGTGAGCGTCGCAACGGCAGAACGGTTGCAACCAGGCCTGCAGCAGCCACGCAGTGATCTCACGAGTGCAGAGTATCCGGTACGTGCAACCGACCGAACGACCGACACACCGGACAGCCGCGATAACCTGCCCCCATGCCTCAGTTCTCTTCCGCGCGCAGGATCACGTCGCGGTCCGTTGCGCGGCACGGCCGCGGCATCCGCGGACCGGTGCTGCCCGAAGACCTACCTGCCCGGCGATCACGTGCAGAGAAGTTCGACCGGCTGGTACTCGACGCGTTCGCGCGCATCGACCACCGGTGGCACGACAAGCTCTCGAAACTCGACATCGCCGTCGACGACGTGCCCAAGATCAGGGCGTTGGACCCGGAATCGGTCACGTGGCCGCCCGAGGTGGTCGCAGAAGGACCGGTACCCCTGTCGCGACTGGTCCCTGCAGGGATCGACAAGCGCGGAGAGACGACACGCGCCCGTGTAGTGCTGTTCCGGCGTCCGCTCGAGCGGCGCGCCAAGCACCCGGAAGATTTGGAGGACCTACTGTTCGAGGTCCTGGTCGAGCAGGTAGCGACGTATTTGGGCATCGATCCCGACGAGGTGGACCCCGCCAGCGCCGAGTCGTGATGCAGCGTCGGCTCGTGGGTGGATCCTCCTGAGCGCGTTCGGCTCAGCCGATCCCGCGCTTGAGCCGACGACGCTCACGCTCGGACAGTCCGCCCCAGATTCCGAATCGCTCGTCGTTGGCGAGAGCGTATTCGAGGCACTCGTCCTTGACCTCGCAGCCGAGGCAGATTCGCTTCGCTTCGCGGGTGGAGCCGCCCTTTTCGGGAAAGAAGGCTTCGGGATCGGTCTGAGCGCACAGGGCGCGCTCCTGCCACTGATCCTCGATCTCCTCGAACATCTCGTCGAAACCCGCCACAAGACTGAGGAACGGCTTGGCGGGTGGAACCGATTCGGCCACGAACGGCATCGAATCGGCGTCGTTGTCCGAGTCGTCGTTATCGACGTCGTCGACATCCGGGCTGTCGACATCGGGGCTGTCGATGTCCTGATCGATCTGCACGGCGTCACTCGAGAGTTCGCCGTCGACTGCATCGTTCGACGGGGTCACGTACGCAGAACCGGCGTCGACAGAGACGCTCGAATCCACGCCGGAATCGGACTCGGTTTGCGGCGCGTCGTCGACAGCGCTGAGGTGTGCAGTGGGTCCGCCCCGCTGATCACGTGTCACGTGCTGGTCATACATCGCTTCCGCCTCCTCACCTGTGGTAGCGCAGATACTTTCGGTCCTCGTAATCTCGAATACCTTGCCCCGCGCCGGTATTCGATCGAGCTGGTACGTCCGAGCCGACTCTCCACCCGTCCAACTCTCGACCTCTACTCCACGTCCACTCAGGGACGAACAGGAAGGGAACGAGTGTTCGAAACCAGGTTCGCTGCAGTCGAACTCGTGCCGCGAACGCTGAATGACATACCTGTGATTAGACACGTACAGGTGTGTCGCGGTCAAGCCGATCGCACAAATCCAATACCATCCCATGCCCGAAATCGGCTGTCTCCCCGAATCGGAGCGCGTCCCGTGCGTGTCGCGGCGGTTCTCGGGCTCGGATCCCGGCCCCGCGGACGGTCCGGGTGGGCGCTCACCCGGGCGGGCGGCAACCGCACTAGGCTCGCATGTTGTGAAAGTTACTGTTCTGGTCGGTGGCGTCGGTGGCGCACGGTTCCTCCAGGGGCTCAAATCCCTGTTCGGCGACTCCCTTCTCGGCGACGAACCCGAGAACGAGATCACGGCGGTGGTCAACGTCGGCGACGACGTCTGGATGCACGGCCTTCGCATCTGCCCGGATCTCGACACGTGCATGTACACCCTCGGAAACGGAATCGACACCGAGCGAGGCTGGGGCCGGGTCGCGGAGACATGGAACGCCCGCGACGAGTTGGCCGCCTACGGAGCAGAGCCCGACTGGTTCGGCCTCGGCGACAGGGACATCGCCACGCACTTGATCCGCAGTCGCATGCTGCGCACCGGATTTCCGCTGTCGGCCGTCACCGAGGCACTGTGCAACCGATGGCAGCCCGGCGTCCGATTGCTGCCGGTCACCGACGACCGCTCGGAAACACACGTCGTGGTCACCGACCCCGACGACCCCAGCGGCGAGCAACAACGCGCAATCCACTTCCAGGAGTGGTGGGTTCGCTACCGCGCGCAGATTCCCACGCACAGTTTCGCTCATATCGGTGCCGAACAGGCCACTGCTGCACCGGGAGTCGCCGAATCGATCGCCGAGGCCGACGCGGTGATCCTGGCCCCGTCCAACCCGGTGGTCAGTGTCGGCGCAATTCTTGCCGTACCCGGCATCCGCGGCGCACTGCGCACCACCGCCGCCAAGGTCGTCGGCCTGTCCCCGGTGGTGGACGGTAAACCGTTGCGCGGCATGGCAGACGAGTGCCTCTCGGTCATCGGCGTCGAGACGACGGCCGAGGCCGTCGGCCGCCTCTACGGAAGCCGAAGCGGCACCGGCATTCTCGACGCCTGGCTGGTGCACAGCACCGACTCGGCGGTGGTCGACGGAGTCGACGTGCAGTCGATTCCGTTGTTGATGACCGACCCGGAGACCACAGCGGTGATGGCACGCACCGCCCTGCGCGCAGCCGGACTCGAACTGTGACCGCCCCACGCGAGGTGGCGTCGATGCCGGAGGCTCCCGGTGACCACGCACCGGGCGGATCGATCGAAATCCTGCCGGTCACGGGACTTCCCGAGTTTCGTCCGGGCGACGATCTCGCCGCAGCGATCGTCGACCGAGCGCCCTGGCTGCGCGACGGAGACGTCCTCGTGGTCACCAGCAAGATCGTCTCCAAGGTCGAGGGACGTCTGGTGCCCGCACCGCAGGACCCCGAGGAGCGGGACGCAGCCCGCCGGGTCCTCGTCGATCAGGAGGCCGTTCGCGTCGTCGCCCGAAAAGGCCGGACGCTCATCACAGAGAACCGCCTCGGCATCGTGCAAGCCGCGTCGGGAATCGACGGGTCCAACGTCGACGGCAGCGAACTGGCGCTGCTCCCGGAGAATCCCGACGCCAGCGCGGCGGCTCTTCGGCGAGCACTGCACGAGTCGGCCGGAGTCACCGTGGCTGTCGTGATCACCGACACGATGGGCCGGGCCTGGCGGATCGGTCAGACCGATGCCGCGATCGGGTCTGCCGGCCTGGCGGTCGTCCATCGATACGCCGGGGCAGAAGACGGCCAGGGCAACGAACTGATCGTCACCGAAGTCGCGATCGCCGACGAGCTCGCTGCGGCAGGCGATCTCGTGAAGGGCAAGCTGGGTGGCGTTCCGATAGCCGTCGTCCGCGGCCTGTCACCGGTCGACGACGGCTCCAACGCCGCCACCCTGCTGCGCGGCGGCGAAGACGATCTGTTCTGGCTGGGAACCGCCGAGGCGCTCGAACGTGGTCGACGCGAGGCCCTGCTCCGCCGGCGGTCGGTTCGATCGTTCTCCCCCGACGCAGTCGACCCGGATTCGATTCGTGACGCCGTCGCGGACGCCCTCACCGCCCCCGCCCCGCATCACACCCACCCCGTCAGATTCGTCTGGATCAGAACGCCCGCGGTGCGTCGACGACTGCTCGAGACCATGCGCGAGCAGTGGCGAGCCGATCTGGCCGGCGACGGGCTGACCGAGGACCGCATCGCAGCCAGGCTGAGCCGCGGTGACATTCTGTTCGATGCGCCGGAAATCGTGATTCCGTTCTGTGTGCCGGACGGGGCGCACACCTATCCCGACGAGAGGCGTCGCGCAGCGGAGGACACCATGTTCACCGTGGCGGTCGGTGCCGCCGTTCAGGGTTTGCTCGTCGCCCTGGCCGTTCGCGATCTCGGTAGCTGCTGGATCGGTTCGACGATCTTCGCCGCCGATACCGTCCGCGCCGAGCTCGGCTTGCGTGCGGATTGGAAAGCGTTGGGGGCCATCGCAATCGGACACCCCAGCGAGCCGCTGACGGTACGAGATCCGGCCGCGCCCGGGTCTTCGCTGGTGGAGCTCTGACCGACGATGTCCGCTTCCTCACTGTGGCAGTCCGCGGCCGAGACACTCGATCGTTGGGCACCGACCGACTCCAGGGACGAATCCCTTCGGCATACCGTGATCGCCTTTCTGCACAGTAATCCCGACGCGTGTCTTCGCGCGAACGAGGCCGGCCACATCACGGCGTCGTCGCTGGTACTCGACGCGTCGGGACGGCACGTTCTGTTGACCCTGCATCCCCGGGTGGGCCGGTGGATTCAACTGGGCGGTCACTGCGAACCCGAGGACGAGACGGTCGTCGCCGCAGCGCTGCGCGAGGCGACCGAAGAATCCGGAATTACCGATCTGTCGATCGATCCCGAGTTGCTCTCGGCGCACACTCACCCGATCACGTGCTCGCTGGGTAAGCCGACCCGGCACCTGGACCTGCGGTTCCTGGTGCGCGCCCCGGACGGCGCACGCGCCGTGCGCAGCGAGGAATCGACGGACCTGCGCTGGTGGCCGGTGGACGAACTACCCGACTCGGCCGAGCGCGAGACCATCGACCATCTCGTCGCGCTCGCCGCGCATCGCTGATCGGCCCGGGTCGGCCCCGCTCAGCCCCTCGGGACGACGATCAGACGTCGGTGGAGAAGCGCACTCCCCCGTCGGGCAGCTTCACTCCGGGCCATACCCGTGCGCCGCGCAGCAACTCGCACCGAGCTCCGATATCGGCGCCGTCACCGATGACGGCGTCACGCACGAGTGCGCGCGGTCCGATGCGGGCTCCGAAGCCCAGGATGGATCGTTCGACCACGGCCCCTGCTTCGACGATCGCACCGTCGAACACCACCGCGCCGTCGAGACGAGCGCCTGCGCCGATCTCGGCACCACGTCCGACGACGGTTCCACCGATCAGCAGTGCGCCCGGCGCGACACCCGCTCCGGGGTGAACCAGAGACTCACCGCGATCTCCGTGCAGTGCGGGCGACGGCGCGATCCCACGAACGAGGTCGGCCGATCCCTTGACGAAATCCTCCGGCGTACCCATGTCGCGCCAGTACGCACTGTCGACGTGCCCGTAGACCTTCTTGTTCTCGGCGAGCAAGGCAGGGAACACCTCTCGCTCCACCGACACCGGCCGGTCGGCTGCGATGGACTCGATGATCTCACGCTTGAACACGTAGCAACCGGCGTTGATCTGGTCGGTCGGCGGATCCTGGGTCTTCTCCAGAAACGCGGTGACTCGGCCGTTCTCGTCGGTCGGGACACAACCGAACGCTCGGGGATCGCCGACCCGAACGAGATGCAACGTCACGTCCGCGTCGGTCGTGCGGTGCGTATCGAGCACTGCCGTCAGATCGGTACCACCCAACACGTCACCGTTGAACACCATGACGTTGTCCGCCCGCAGTCGCGGCAACACGTTTCTGATTCCGCCGCCGGTACCCATGGGCTCGGTCTCGAACACGTACTCGAGTTCGATGCCCAACGCCGACCCGTCGCCGAAATGTTGCTCGAACACTTCGGCTTTGAACGACGTTCCGAGAACCACGTGTTCGATGCCCGCAGCCTTGATCCTGGCCAGCAGGTGTGTGAGAAACGGGAGTCCTGCAGTCGGGAGCATCGGCTTCGGTGCCGACAGAGTCAACGGGCGCAGTCGAGTTCCCTTGCCGCCGACCAAGATCACTGCATCCGTCCGTGCGGCGACCGATGGGGAACTATCCGACATGTCCAGCCTCTGTTCTCTCGTCCGACGGTCGTTCTTCACGAGCTCGGGCCCGAAGCGCCGAAGTCACAACGACCTTCGAGCGAAGACCGAGACCCGCGCGCAGCGCCCATCGTAGTGGAGCCTGCCACACCCGGTCGTGTCTGTCGGCCTGGAATCGGTAGGCGCTGGTGTGGTGTGCGGGCAGCATCACTTCCGGATGCCGTCCTGCCGCATGGCCTTTCGAGTGCGTGACCTCGACCTCGGGTACGTAGACGTTCTGCCAACCCGCCCTGCCGAGCCGATCGCCGAGGTCCACGTCCTCCATGTACATGAAGTAGCGCGAATCGAACCCGTCGATGGAGTCGAACGCCGCGCGGCGAAGCAACAGGCATGATCCCGACAGCCATCCCACCGGCCGCTCGGACACCGTCTCGTTCTCCTGGCGGTATCGCCGAGTCCACGGATTGGTCGGCCAGAGCTTGCCCAGAATTGCGTGGCCGGCCCCGGACGTCAGATCGGGCACCGATCGCGCGGACGGGTATCGCGACCCGTCCGGCTCACGAATGAGTGGGCCCAGCGAACCTGCGCGCGGCCATCGCGCCGCGGCGTCCAGCAATCCGTCCAGGGACCCGGGGTGCCACCTGACATCCGGATTGGCCACCACGACGAATTCGACCTCGGGGTCGACCGCGGCGATCGCCCGATTGACGGCAGCGCCGTAGCCGATGTTGGCGCCGGTACGCAGCAATTCTGCTTCCGCGAACGCCGCCTCGGCGGCTTCCGGAGTGCCGTCGACCGACCCGTTGTCGGCCATGATGACTCGCACGGGCCGAGTCGTGGCCTCGCGAAGAGACGTCAGAAATTGCTCGAGGTATTCGCCGGGGGAATAGGTCACCGTCACCACGGCCAGGTCGGAACTCACGCGGGCAAGACTAGCCCGAGGCGAGCATCGATCCCGCATCACGACCGAGCAAGAGCCGCCGTCAGAGCCTCGGACCAGGGGCGGGGCGCACCGAGCCCGGCTGCGGACCACGCACTCGGTGACAGCACCGAGTATGCGGGCCGAGGTGCCGGGACGACGTACTCCGCGCTCGAACACGGCCGCACCCGGTCGGGGTCGGCACCGATGCCCGAGAACACTGCCCGGGCGAGGTCGTACCAGCTCGCCTGCCCGGCGTTGGTGAAGTGAACGGTCCGGCCGGTCACCGTCGCGTCGGCTTCGATCTCGAGCAGACCGGCGGCCAGGTCGAGAGCGAAGGTGGGCGATCCGATCTGGTCGTCGACCACCGAGACGGTCTCCCGCTCGCCTTCGAGTCTTCGCATCGTGGTGACGAAGTTCTTGCCGGTGTTGTCGTAGACCCATGCGGTGCGCACGATGACGGCCTCGGGAAGTTCCTCACGTACCGCCGTTTCCCCGGCCAACTTGGTGCGTCCGTACACGGACTTCGGCGCGGTCGCCGCGTCGACGTCGTACGGCTCGGTCGCTGTGCCGTCGAACACATAGTCGGTCGAAATGTGAATCAGTCGGGCACCGACACGCCCGCACGCCCGCGCGAGATTTCGAGGACCGTCGGCATTGACGGCCATGGCCCTGGACTCATCGGTTTCGGCGGCATCGACGGCGGTGTATGCGGCGCAGTTGACGACGGTCGCACCCGCAGTCACCACGGCGTCGACGGCATCGGGGTCGGTGATGTCCAGGTCGGCGGACGAATAGCCGTGCACCTCGACGTCGGAATCACGCTCGGCGGCGAGCGAGACCACCCGTCGGCCCAACTGGCCGTGTGCACCGGTCACCACGATCGCATTCACGGTTGCCAAGTGTGGCACGCCGCGGTCGGTTCGGCGAGAGCGCGGCCGATCGCCAGTAACCTTCGAGTCGGGGGGAGTGAACGTCTGTCGGTAGGTGTCCATGCCTGCCGGAAACGAGGAAAGGGTCGAAGGTGCCACGAGATTCAGGCACGCACGGAGGTGAGCGCACGCCCCCACCACACCGGCGCACCTCGCGGCGAGCCGACGGCGACAGCCTGCGCGGCGAGCGACGCGACCGTGACACCGACCCTCGTGCATCCCGCGGGCGCGACTCCCAGGATCGACCTGTACGTCCCTCCGCAGACGGCGAACCGGGCGTGCATCGCCGAGGCGGCGCGGCCGGCGACGAACGACGAACCACGGCCGGCCGCACACGACGACCGCAGCGCGGGCCCCGAGGCGACGAACGACGCCCGGACGCAGGCGAGGCACCCCGCCGACCGGGCGCAGGCGGTCGCTGGCCGGCAACCCACGTTGCGGTGGCCGTGTTGTCGGTACTCGTCCTGCTGGTGACCGGCTTCGCATGGCGCAGCGTGGACAGTCTGCGGTCGAACATCGCCACTGCGGGCGGCCTCGGTCTGGGCGGCGCAGCGGACGGTGCCGTCGACATCCTGATGGTCGGCACCGACAGCCGCACCGACGCCCACGGCAACGCGCTCTCACCGGAAGAACTGGCCTCGCTCAACGCAGGCGAGGAAGTTGCGTCGAACACGGACACCATCGTGTTGATCCGCGTCCCGAACGACGGCTCGTCGGCCACTGCCATCTCCATCCCGCGCGACTCGTACGTCGAGGTGCCCGGGATCGGAATGTCCAAGATCAACGCCGCGTACGGAGCGACCAAGGAGAACAAACGGCTCGAACTGGTCGAGCAGGGAGTCTCCGATGCCGACGCCGAACCGCAGGCCACCGAGGCCGGACGCGAAGCGCTGATCGATTCCGTCGCCAACCTGACCGGCATCACGGTCGATCACTACGCAGAGGTCGGCCTGCTCGGTTTCGTTCTGCTGACCGACGCCGTCGGCGGAGTAGCGGTATGCCTGAACAATCCGGTGCAGGAGCCGCTGTCGGGTGCGAACTTCGCCGCCGGTGAGCAGAACCTGTCCGGTTCGCAGGCGCTGAGTTTCGTCCGGCAACGACACGATCTGCCCCGCGGTGACCTGGACCGAATCGTGCGCCAGCAAGTCTTCATGGCCTCCCTCGTGCGCAGTGTGCTCAGCGCCAAGACACTGAGCAATCCGAGCAAGCTCGGTCAGCTCAGTACCGCGGTGCAGCGGTCGGTCACCCTCGATTCGGACTGGGACATCCTGCAGTTCGCCACTCGCCTGCAGGATCTCGCCGGTGGCAAGGTCAAGTTCGAGACCATTCCCGCGGTCGACATCAATGCGACGACCGAGTACGGCGAATCCATCGTGCAGGTCGACCCGGCAGCAGTGAAGAAATACGTCGCCGGACTACTCGAGGACGGGAACTCCGCCGAGACCAACGCCGAGAATTCGGATGCCCCGACCGTCGATCCGTCGACGGTGACGGTGGACGTCGCGAACGACAGCGGTATCGAAGGCTTGGCCAACGGTGTGGCCGGATCGTTGACGGCGCTCGGGTACGTCGGTGGCACCATCGGCAACTACGAGGGCTCGTCCATCTCCACGAGCCGCATCCAGACCGCCGACGTGGACAGCGACGCCGCTCGCGCCGTGTCGGCAGCACTCGGTGGCCTGCAGATCACCGCCGACGACACCATGCCGGCCGATGCCGTCCGGGTCGTGCTCGCCGACGACTACGCCGGCCCCGGCTCGGGTCAGGCCGCGACGGCCGAAACCGTGGCACCCGAAGCGGGTACAGCAGTCCCCGAAGAACCTGCGGCACCGATCGACGCGGGTTCCACCGGCCCCATGTGCGTGAACTGACAGTACGAACGCAGCGCGGAAATCGGGGCGGGTCGGCGTCGACTAGGGTCGTGGTGTGGCTTCGAACCTGACTCAAACCCTGCTCGAGCCGATCCTGGCGGCAGACCCGGCCGGTCCCCGCATCACGTACTACGACGATGCCACCGGCGAGCGGGTCGAGGTGTCCGCCGTGACACTGGCGAATTGGGCGGCCAAGACTGCCAACCTGCTCCGTGACGAGTTCGCACTCGATCAGGGCGCGCGCGTGTGCGTGCTGTTGCCGGCGCACTGGCAGACCGCTGCCGTACTTCTGGGAATCTGGTGGACCGGCGGCGAGGTGGTGCTCGGTGCAGACGACTCCGCGGATCTCGCGCTGGTGCACGGCGACCGCCTCGAGGACGCGCCCGACGTCGACGAAGTTCTGGCGCTCTCGCTCGATGCCTTCGGCAAGGCAGTCCCCGATCTGCCCCTCGGGATGACCGACTACGCCACCTCGGTTCGCGTACACGGTGACCAATTCAGGGCAACCGGATCCGGGGCCGCGGCATTGGACGGCCGCTCGGTGGACGACGTCCTCGCCGCAGCGAGAGAACGCGCCGAGGCCCGTTCTCTCTCGGCCGCGGATCGAGTGTTGTCCAGTGCATCCTGGACCACCGCCGACGAGTTGATCGACGGACTGCTCTCGGTGCTCGCGGCCGGAGCATCGTTGGTACAGGTGGCCAACTCCGACGAGAGCAAGAAGGAACGACGCATCGACACCGAAAAGGTCACGACGACCCTCGACTGACTTGTCGCCTCATCCGGTCGGGCGGTAGCCGCCGTCCGCGAGTCCCGCTTCGATCTCGAACCGATTGGCGCTGCCGCGGTGACGCGCCTCCTCGACGAGGTAGCGGAACGGAAAGGTCAGCCCGAACCTCGCCCACTGGTCGGCGTGAATCGCCTCGTGCCGCAGCACCCGACGGGCGGTGTTGTTCGCCGTCAGGTAGGCCCCACCGAATGTGGTTCCGCCGCGGCCGAATCCGCCGCGCAGGCCGGAACACACGAAGATCGAGAACTCGTCGTCGAAACGCGCCGTTCCACCCCACAGCTGCGCGTAGCGCAGTGCCAGCCGGGTCACCGACACCGACTGCCACTTGCCGCGGCCGGCTCGTCGAATCTGCTCGCGCCGCGACGCCGCGGCACTCATCCCAGCAGCGTGGTTCGCAGTGCTGCGTCCTTGTCCAGCACCATGGCCTCGAGAGACGCCTGGAAGGCCGACATCCGCTGCTGCAGAACAGGATCGGACGCTCCCAGGATCCGCACGGCGAGCAACCCCGCATTGCGAGCACCGCCGATGGAGACCGTCGCAACGGGCACACCGGCCGGCATCTGCACGATCGAGAGCAGCGAGTCCATGCCGTCGAGATACTTCAGCGGTACGGGAACGCCGATGACCGGCAATGGCGTCGCCGACGCCACCATGCCGGGCAGGTGCGCCGCTCCCCCGGCACCGGCGATGATCACTTTGATTCCGCGACCGGCGGCCTCGCGGGCATAGTCGAGCATCCGCTGAGGGGTGCGATGCGCGGAGACGACGCCGACCTCGAAACGAATACCGAACTCCGCCAGCGCTTCTGCTGCGGCCTCCATGGTCGGCCAGTCGGAATCGCTGCCCATGATCAGGCCTACGACGGCGGTACCGGATTCGTCAGTCATGGTGCGGGTCCCATCCGTCGGTCCATTCGGCGTGCGACATCCAGTGCGCTGCCCGTTCGGCTCGCTCACGTACGGCCGCCACGTAGGCCGGGTCGCCGAGCGATCCGGACCTCGCGCCCAGAATGTTCACGTGGCCGATCTTTCGGTCTTTCCGCTCGGTCTTGCCGTACAGGTGCACCTTGGCGTCGGGCATGCGCGCGAACAGGTGATGCAGGCGTTCGTCCATCGTCATCTCCGGCGCTTCGGGTGCACCCAGGATGTTCGCCATCACCGTCAACGGTGCCAGTGGATCGGTGTCGCCCAGCGGGTAGTCCAGCACGGCACGCAGATGCTGCTCGAACTGCGAGGTGCGGCAGCCGTCCATGGTCCAGTGACCGGAGTTGTGCGGCCGCATCGCCAGCTCGTTCACCAGAAGCTTGCCCGAGGTGGTCTCGAACAGCTCGACCGCGAGGTCTCCGACCACGCCGAGGGCGCCCGCGATATCGAGCGCCAGCCGACCGGCGTACGTGGCGACGTCCTCGTCGAGGTCCGGAGCCGGGGCCAGAACCACCGCGCATTGTCCGTGTCGTTGCACGGTCTGTACGACGGGCCACGCAGCACCCTGACCGAACGGCGATCGCGCGACCATCGCCGACAACTCCCGGCGCATGGCGACCTTCTCCTCGACCATGAGCGGCACACCGAGGTCGAGCTGGGCAGTGACGATCTCTTCGGCTTCCTCGGCGTCGGCGGGCATCCAGACACCGCGGCCGTCGTAGCCGCCGCGGACCGCCTTGAGGACAACCGGCCACCCGTGTTCGTCACCGAACGCAATGGCGTCCTGCGCCCACGACACCTCCGCGTACGCCGGTCCGGGTGCCCCCAGCTCTTCGAGCTTTCGACGCATGCGCAGTTTGTCCTGCGCGAAGATCAGCGCGCTCGGTGGCGGCTGGACGTTGACGCCCTCGGCGACCAGGGTCTCGAGGTGCTCGGTCGGCACGTGCTCGTGGTCGAAGGTCAGGGCGTTGGATCCGGTCGCGGCCGTGCGCAGCGCATCGAGGTCGTCGTGCAGCCCGAACACGACGTCGGGGCTCACCTGAGCCGCCGGCTCGTCTGCGCCCGCGGCGAGCACGCGCAGCGTTTGGCCGAGTTCGATGGCCGACTGATGGGTCATGCGGGCCAGCTGACCTCCGCCGATCATCGTCACCACGGGCATTCCGGTCGACGACGGGCGCGCAGCGGTGGGGCGCGGTTCGGTACCTGTCACGGCTCACCATGGTGTCATGTCCTGCCGGTTCGGGCCGAACCGGCAGTCGCACGGCGGTCGTCGTTGTCGCGAAGAACGTGGAAACACTGTCGCCGAGACTGTGGAAACGCTGATGAACAGAGCGTCGGTTCGCCGGATCGGGCGTTCGTTTCGTAGACTTCACCGTTGTGCCGACGATCGACAGCGTGCTTCAGCGCTTACCCAAGCCCATCAGGGACCTTGCGATCCGGCACAGCGAGTTGATCAAGTTCGCCATCGTGGGCGGTACGACGATGGTGTTCGACCTCGTCATCTTCTACTCGCTGAGCCTGACGGTGCTCGAGCAGAAGCCGGTGATCGCGAAGATCATCTCGGGCGTGCTCGCCACCCTGCTCAGCTATTTCCTCAACCGTGAGTGGGCCTTCAAGCACCGCGGCGGGCGCGAACGCCACCACGAAGCGCTTCTCTTCTTCGCCATCAGCGGCATTGGAGTGCTCATCGCCGCCGGTCCGCTGTGGATCGCGAACAACATCTTCGACATCCGCGACACCAACGAGTCGCTGACGATGGTGGTCGTCATCGACTTCGTGCTGAACTACATCATCGGCAACCTGCTCCAGATGGCGTTCCGCTTCTGGGCGCTGCGTCGCTTCGCTTTTCCCGAGGACAACGCGCGCACCATCCTGGAAGTGGACGCCGAGCGCAACGGGGATCCGACCGACGCATCGAACGCGCTCGACTGACCCCCAGTTCGGTCAGCGTGGTTCGCGCCGCGAGAGCGCGGGCGACGATTCGCGCCGAGCGGGCAGGAACACCGAGAACAGTGCCGGTCGTCTGCGCTGTAGTTCCAACCGTCCGCCGTCGGCCTCGATCAGGGCCCGGGCCAGCGCGAGACCGACTCCGGTCGAACCGGCCCCGGAGAATCCGCGGTCGAAGATGTGGGGTGCCAGTTCGTTGCTCACCCCTGGACCCTCGTCGGACACCTCGACACAGACCAGTTTCTCTCGCCGCCGGTCGGTCCCCTCGGCGGCGGACACGGCGCGCACTGCAACCGTGCAGGCACCGTCGCCGTGCACCAGAGAGTTGTCGACCAGTACCGACACGGCCTCGCGCAGACGCGAGCCGGTCACCGACGCCTGGAGGTCGGCGTCGCCCTTGAGCACCAGACTCCGACCTGCATCGTCGAAATTTCGCTGCCATTCGACCACCGTGCCGGTCAGTTCCTCGATGACCGATACCTCGTGCGCATCGGCGGCGCCGTCGCTGCGGGAGGAGCGGACGAGTTCGTCGATGGCCAGGGTCAACCGATCGACCTGATCCATCGCCTCGTTCGCCTCGTCGACCACCGCGGGGTCCGGATGGGTGGAGATCTCGTCCAACCGCAGTCGAACGGCGGTCAGGCGGCTACGAAGTTGATGCGAGACGTCGGCAACCAACGTGTGTTCGCGCTGCAGCCGCCCGGCGATCTCGACGGTGGCCGAGTCGAGAACCTCCGACACCCGGTCCAGCTCGGCAATGCCGTGCCGACGCGGATCCGGCCGAAAGTCGCCCTCGGCCAGTCGGGCGGCCCGCCGCGCGACGTCCTGCAACGGATCGGCCAGTCGCTTGGCGGTCAGCACGGCCACCACGGTTCCTGCCAGCGCGGACGCCAGGACCACCAGAGTCACCGCGCCGAGAGCCTGCCGCTGCAGTGAACGCATGTCGTCGGACGGTACTTCTAGTCGCAGTGATCCCGAGGTCCCCATCGACAACGATTCGACGAGTGGCCGGGGGACGGATGCCTGGCCGATGTCGGCACGGGACGCGGCGTCCTCCGGCGTCGGATAGATGACGACGAGGCGGCCACCCTGCGGAATCGCCAGACGCAGCGAACCGATGTCGAGTTGACCCTCGATCAGGCCGGCCGACCCCTCTTGCGAGATGATCTCCGCGGCCATTCGGTCGAGGCGCGCCTGCAGATCGTTTCGAGTGAAGTCCTCGACCCACAGCCAGGCCGTGTACATCAGCGGCAGCCCGAGCAGCAGGGCCGTCATGATGACGACAGCGAGAATGGAGACCAGGATTCGACGCCGCATCGACGACTAGTCGCTGTTGATGCGGAATCCGACACCGCGAACGGTCGCGATGCGACGCTCCGCCACCGGTCCTTCGTCGCCGATCTTGCGGCGCAACCAGGACATGTGCATGTCGAGTGTCTTGGATCCGCGCAACTCCGCGTCGCCCCACACCTCGCGCAGGATCACCTCCCGCGAGACCACCTGACCGGCGTGATCGAGCAGCACCTTGAGCAACTCGTATTCCTTGTTGGCCAGCGAGATCTCGGTACCTCCGACGAGCACCCGTCGGGCGGCCGGTTCGAGGCGAATGGCACCGACCTCGATCGGAACGTCCTCGCCGGCACCGCGTCGACGCAGGAGCGCTCGAACCCGAGCCATCAGCTCGGCGAGCCGGAACGGCTTGCCCACATAGTCGTCGGCACCTGCGTCGAGGCCGACGACGAAGTCGACCTCGTCCGTGCGCGCGGTGAGCATCAACACGGCCACCTCGGACCGGTTGGCGCGGACCTGACGGCACACTTCGAGGCCGTCCATTCCGGGCAGCCCCAGGTCCAGGATCAGCAAGTCGAATTTGCCGTCGAGAGCACGCTGTAGCGTGGCCGGCCCGGTCTGTTCGACGGTCACGGTGTAGCCCTCGCGCCCGAGGGCACGGGAGAGGGGTGCGGCGATAGCTTCGTCGTCTTCGGCAAGCAGAACATCGGTCACGTCGGCAACCCTACGGTTCGAATGTGAGAACAGCCTGTGTTACCTGCGTTTCCCCGCGCGCCAACCGGGCTTGGACTCGGCCGGTGCATCGTCGGCCATCGGCTCGAATGCTCGGTCCCGATCGTGAACGGACTCGCGACGAAAGTCCATGGAGTCGAATACTTGCTGGTAGAGCAACGAATGGACGCGTTGCACCTGCGGAATGTCGTCGAACTCGAGTGGGTCGTCCGACGCCGACGCGATGATAAGGGTGCCGGTACCGAGCATCCTGTCCAGCAGCCCGTGTCGAAATTGCACGTTGCTGATGCGGCTCATGGGGATGTCGATTCCGGAATGCGTGAGCACACCCTGCCGAACGAGGACCCGACGATCGGTGACGATGAAGTGAGTGCACTTCCAGCTCACAAGCGGAACCAGGCATCGCCACCCGACGATCAATGCCCACACCACCAGCGCGGCGATCGTGGCCACATCGGCGGCCGTGGATTCGAGTCGGGCACCTGCGACACCGAGGGCGACGCCGGCGAGACCCGTGGCGAGCACGAACGTGATCGACGGCAGAATCAACATCTTCCAGTGCGGGTGACGGTGAAGCAGTAGCTCTTCCTCGTCGGCCAACGCATCCTGCGGGTAACCCACGTGCACTCCTGACTATTCGCGCCGGATCTGCCCGGGTGAAGATGGTCTCACGAGACAGGTCGGAGATGAGTGACGTCGCCGGCGGCCACCGCCAGCACCGAGGGCGATGCGGAGCCTGCACGTTCGACCTCGATTACGATCCGGCCGTGTTCGTCCACATCGACAGCGGTTCCCACTTCGTGCTCGCCGCCGGGGAGGTCGACACGCACCCTCTGTCCGATGGTGCCGCACCGATCTCTGTATCGGTGCGCCAGCGCCTCGGTATCCCAGTGCGCATCCCGCCACGAATCCACCTCGGCGGCCACCCCGCGCAGAATCGCACGCACCAGGGTGTCTCGATCGAGCACCGCGGCCTGTTCGAGCGCGAGTGACGTCGCCGTGGGCACCGGGAGCTCGGCCTCGGTCATCGAGACGTTCACTCCCAGGCCGATGACCACCGTCGGACTCTGTCCGTGGGCGGCTACTTCGGCCAGGATACCCGAGACCTTCCTACCGCCGATCAGAACGTCGTTCGGCCACTTCAACCGCGCATCGACCTCGGCCACGGTACGCAGCGCATCGACCAGAGCCACGCCGGTCATCAGCGGCAGCCAACCCAGCACCGCCGGGTCGATCCCCGGGAACTTCAGCAGCATCGACAGCAGTATCTGCGATCGCGGAGCACCGGAGAACGGACGCGAATGCCTGCCCCGCCCTCTCCCCTGATGTTCGGCGATCAAGGCCGTCCGGTCCGCACGGTCTGCCGCCGCAGCGACGAGGTCGGCATTGGTCGAACCGGTCTCGGTCACCACGTCCACCCGAGACCACGAGGCCTGCGGTCCGTCCACCAAGGCTCGACGGAGTGCGCGGACGTCGAGCGGTGGGCGATCCAGATTGGTCCACATGACCACCAGCATATGGGTTCGGCACGAACCAACGTCGGCTCGTGAACCACCCTCGGTCGGGGCGCAGATCACACTCGCAGTTAAAGTGTTGCCCCATGACCAGCGTCCAGGATTCCACTGCACCCGGGTCGGCAGATGCACCCGATATCCATACCACTGCGGGTAAATTGGCCGATCTTCGTAAACGTCTGGGGGCTGCGGAGATGCCGTCGGGTGAGGCGGCGGTGGAGCGGGTCCA
>NZ_NOZA01000041.1:0-339975 GCF_002258465.1 Rhodococcus sp. 05-2256-B1
GGATGGGGGCGGAGGAAAGGGGGCGGGGAAGTGCGGGCGGCCGACAGAAGCCGGCGACACCAGAACCAACTCAGTCGAGTCGAGCCAACACGATTCGCAGGCCGATGACACTGGCGATGGGGAACAGCGCAGCGACCAACCATGGGATTGCTGCTCCCCAGCCGGTGTCGGGTGACGCGTCGATCACCGCTCCGACGGCGATCGAGCCGAGGAGTACCCCGATGCCGCCGAGGGAGGCCATGAATCCGTAGTACGAGCCGAGTCGCCGTTCGGCAGCCATCTTGGGGACGAGGTCGCGCGCCTGCGGCATCGCGATCATCTGCCCCAGTGCCAGCAGCAACACGAACAGGGCGGCCGGAATCAGGCCGACGAGCCCCGTCAGCTCCATAGGACTGAGGACCGCCACCAGCGCGAAAGAGAGTGCCATGACGGCAAATCCGATCGGCAGCGTGATGCGCGGCGAGACCGCGGCGACGCGTCGGGTGATGGGCAACTGCGTCGTGACGACGAGTACCGCGGAGATTGCGAAGAACCAGCCGAGTACCGTCTGGGATCCCCAGGCCCGTTCGACCTCGAGGGGGAGCAGCAGATACAGCTGGTTGTAGGCCACCAACTGCGCGCTCATGGCGACGGCGAACAGCGCGAAGGTGCGGTTTCGGATCACGTCGGTCCAGCCCGAGAGCCACGGATCGTCGCGGTGTTCGCCGGGCTCGCGCGGCAGCCATCTGATGTGCGCGGCGATGACCAGGACGAAAATGACTGCGGCCGTCAGACATGCGATTCGGAAGTCGGCCAACAACAGCAGAGATCCGATGAGCGGGCCGGTGAACGATCCGATCTGATTGCACACCGACAACAGCGCGAAGGTCTGAACCCGGGTGGCACCGCCGCTGCGTTCGCTCTTGCCGGCTTCGATGGCGATCGCGGATTCCACTGCGGGAGAGAACAATGCGGCCGCGAACCCGACCAGTACCGTCGCGGCGATGACACCGGCGAGAGAATCGAACGCGGCCAGGCCCAGGAACCCCAGTACCCGCAGGACACAGCCGACGAGGACCACCGGCTTGATGCCCCACCGATCGGCGAGGGTGCCGCCCACGAAGAACAGGCCCTGCTGCGAGAACGTTCGGATACCGAGGACGACACCGACGAGTGCCGCTCCGAGTCCCAGATCGGACGTCAGGTGCACCGACAGATACGGCAACACCATGAAAAAGCCGATGTTGAACGTCATCTGGGTGAGAACCAGCAATCGCACCGTGGGCGTGGCGCGCCCGAGGTCGACGAGAAACGACCACCGCCACCGCGTCGGCGACTTGTCGGTCCTCGAACTCATGTAACGCGCCCTCCTGCATCGACTTTCCCGACAACGCTACCGGTCGTTCTCACCCGCCCCGACGTCGCGCTGGCGACGGAGACGGCGAGGACGGCCAGTGCGATCAACGACGCCAGCGGTGCTGCCGCGACCCACGGTGCTCGCTCGACGGCGGCTACCCCGTCGGACAGGATCAGTCCCCAATCCGCGGTCGGAGGTTGCGGACCGAGTCCCAAAAATCCGAGGGCGGCGAGCGCCAGAGCGACACCGGGCAGGCGGATCATGGCGTGCCGAAACACGGCAGGCAGCACCCCGGGAACGATGGAGCCGAACAGGATTCGACCGTTGCCGGCACCGAGTGTCGGCAAGATGGAGATGTAGGGCTGTGCTCGCGCCTCGTCGACGAGTGCCGCGGTGTGCGCGGCGAGTGGAGCCCACGTCACGATCAGGACCGCGACAGCCGCCCCGCCGGCGCTGGGACCCCAGATCGCGGCGATGAGGATGCCGGTCACGACGGGCGGAGCGGCATTGGTGACCTCCACGAGCCCTCGGGTCGCTCGGGGAATCAACCCCAGCAGCACCCCGACGAACAGGGCCGCCAGCGTGACTGCCAGCGACAGTCCGATCGATCGCACAGCCCCGTCCGCCACTCGGGCGAGCAGGTCGCGGCCGGACGCGTCGGTTCCGAACGGGAACTCCGACGTTGGTCGGGCGAACTTCTCACGTGTGGTGACCTGGCCGTCTCGTGGCAGCCCCACCAGAACCATGACCGCGAGCAGCGATGCGGCTGCAATCGGAACGATCCACCGACGCGGTGACGGGTGGAACACCCCGGCCGGGATCGGCATCGCCTTCTCGTGCAGTGCGCTGCCGAGCAGTAGACGGCGCAACAGTTCCGCCGCGATACCGAGGGCGGCACTGACGGCCAGCAGCAGCAGGATGTCGATCTGTAGGGCGGGCAGGTCCTGCGACTGCGCGTCACCGAGCGTCGAGCGCCCCAATCCCGGTATGGCGAAGACCTTTTCGACGGCCACTGCACCGCCCGTCATGGCGACCATGATCAAGCCGACCTGCGACGCAAGTCCGGGGACGGCCCGGCGCAACACAGCGAGGGCGATCTGCCGCCGGGAGAACCCGGCCACCGTCCACGTGGTCACCCATCCCTCGGTGAAGGTGACGGCTACTGCGTCGGCGAGGAGACGACCGATCAATCCACCCGCTGGAAGGCCCAGTGCCAGTGCGGGTAACACCGCATATTCCGGCCCGTTCCACCCGTACGCCGGAAACGACAACCACACTGCTCCGACGACCACCAGTACCGAGGCGAGCAGGAACTCGGGCAGGGACGTCAGGGCAGCGGCGACGCTTCCGCCGGTACGTTTCGGCGTGCCGCGCAGCCCGGCCCGCATGCTCGGCAGGACGACGAGAGCGGCCGTCACGAGCGCGACGACCATCGCGAAACCCATCAGGGTCAGCGAGACGGACAGTGCCTCGAGCGCACCGGGCAGTACGGGTTTGCCGGTGTTCCAGGATGTTCCGGGATTGCCCGACGCGAGGCCGGTGAGCCAGTTCCAGAAGGTTCGTAGCGGCCCGGCGTCGAGACCGAGGTCGTTGCGGATGGCCGCGAGGGCCTCGGGCGTCGCTTCTTGCTCGGCGGAGCGTGCACGCAGAATGCTCAGTGCGGGGTCTCGGTCGGACAACCACGGCAGCATCCCGACGAGCAGTACGACGCCCGCCACCGCGAGCAGCCGTGAGACAGTCGTTCTCACTGCCTACTCGAAGGCGGTCTGGTTGGTGATCAAGGTGCGCTCGCGTGGATCGCGGGCCACGCCGGTCACGTTCTCGGATTCTCCCTGGATGACGCGTTCGTGCAGCAGCGGTACCGCAGCGTCTTTTTCGAGGATCAGTTTTTCGGCGTCGAGGATCGCGGTGCGGCGAGCGTCGCCGGGATCGGTGGCTGCGGCGTCGGCCAGCGCGGTGTCGACCTGCGGGTCGCAGAACTGCGAGATGTTGAACGATCCCTCGCAGGCGAAGTCGGAGTACATGTACGCCGCCGGGTCTCCGGAGTCGAGCACGGTGGCGCGGGAAAGGATGAACGCATCGAATGCACCGGCGAGAGCATCGGTTTCGATGAACTGATACTCGCGCACGACCTGTTCGACGACGAATCCCTTGGCTTCGAGCTCCTGCTGCAGCAGCACCGCGACCTCCGGGAGTTCGGCTCGGTCCGTGAACGTGGCGAGGGTGATCTTCTTGCCTGCGGCGTCGCCGGCCGGGGTCTGCGTACGCGACGGCCGGTCGGTGGCCCACGGCAGAGCGGGGCCGAGCAGCCCCTTCGCGGCGTCGGCGCGGCCCTCGTACACCTGATCGACCAGACGGTCGCGATCGATCGATTCGCGTGCGGCTGCGCGCATCGCGGGATCCGCGAAGACCCCGGACGCGGTGTTCAGGTACAGCGTGTTGGTGCGCGGCATCGGCACCTCGTGCACGAGTGCCTGATCGACGTTGGCGGCCTGAGACACCGGAATCGCCTCCACCACATCGGCTGTGCCGTTGCGTAGCGCTGCGGCGCGGGCCGTGCCGTCGGGTACGAAGTCGACGTCGATGCCGGAGACCTTCGCCGGCTCTCCCCAGTAGTTCTCGTTGCGGTCGAGAGTTGCTGTCGACGTGCCGTTCACGGCCTTCAACACGAAGGGCCCGGTGCCGGTTCCGATCGGGTTGCTGCTGCCCGTCGAGTACGCGTCGGGTGCCAGGATGGCCAGCTGCGGGCTCGACAGTCGTTGCGGTACCAGTGGATCGACGTCGGCAGTGGTCACGGCGACGCTGTCGGCGTCGGTGGCGGTCACCGTCATCTCGACGCCGTCGAGGATGCGCGGCTTGGGGGCCGACTGCGTGGCTGCGGTCAGTGCGGTGACGACGGCTGCTGCGTCGAGCGGGGCTCCGTTGTGGAACGTGACGTCCGGCCGGATGTCGAAGTTCCAGGTCCGATCGTCCACGCGGTTCCAGGCGGTGGCCAGACCCGGCTCGGCCTCACCGAGATCGTCGAGAACGATCAACGTCTCGGCGGTGGACCAGCGCGACAGCTTGAAGGCGTCGTCACTGAACTGGGACAACCCCGAACGAGGTGGCTGCAGCATTGCGACGCGCACGCGGTTCTCGCCGTCGTCGGAGGAGGCAGAACTGGACGAAAAGCACCCGGTGAGCGTCAGCGTGCCCACTGCTGCGAGCGCGCCGATGCGAAACATGTTGCTGGTCAATGTAGCTCCTGATTGTGTTACGTGAGCCGAGGAACGGCGTCGATCAGATCTCGGGTGTGCTCGTGTTGGGGCCGAGTGAGAACGCTGCGGACAGAACCGGATTCGACGATGCGACCCTCCTGCATCACCGACACGTCGCTGCAGAGTCTGGTCACGGCCGACAGGTCGTGGCTGACGATCAGCAGCGCACCCGGTAGGCCGGCAAGAACATCGAGTACCTGCTCTCGGAGGTCGGGATCGAGTCCACTGACCGGCTCGTCCGCCAACAGATAGTGCGGCGCGCAGGCCACGGCTCGGGCGATGGCGACTCGTTGTTTCTGCCCGCCGGACAGCTCGGCCGAACGGCGAGCCAGGAAGTGCGCATCGAGTCCGACGGCAGACAATGCGCCGGTGGCCATGGCTCGGTGATCACCCTCGATACCGAGCAGGCGTAGCGGAGTAGCGACGAGGTCGAGGACGCTGCGGCGCGGGTCGAGGCTGGTCGCCGGATCCTGCGGAATGTACTGCACCCGGCGGCGGAACCACCGTAGCGATCCGGCCGATCCGGGTCGGACGACTCGCCCGTCGAGCGAGATCCTTCCGCCGCTCGGGGCATCGACGGCCAGCAGCAGGCGCAGCAAGGTCGTTTTGCCGGAACCGGATTCACCGACGACGGCAATCCGCCCGGTCGGCGGCACGGCGAACGTGACGGCATCCAACGCGGTGTGCGACGTGCCGTGCCGGTCGTACTGCCGCGTGAGTGCCGTACCCACCAAACCGGCAGACTCGTCCAGGCTCACGATGCAACCAGCTGCCGGAACGGATCAGCCGCCCGAGCGACGTCGATCATCTGTCGCGTTCGATCCGAGCATGGGTTCTTGAGTACCGTTGCAGTGGAACCGGATTCGATGATTTTGCCGGAATCCAGTACCAGCAGGTGGTCGCACAACTGCGCGGCGACGGCGATGTCGTGGGTGATCAGCAGCAGCGACGGCACCTGCCGCAGAGCGTCGAGAACGCGCGCCTGACTCAGGACGTCCAGTGCCGTCGTCGGTTCGTCGGCGATCACGAGCGAGCTCTCGCGCGCCAATGCCAGTGCGATGCAGACTCGTTGACGCTGACCACCCGAGAGTTCGAGTGGGTGCGAGGCCAGGACGCGCGCGGTGTCGTGCAGACCCACTCGCGCGAGCAGCGCGGCGGCGTCGGGCGTGCGTAGTTGCCCGCCGACGGTGACCATCGGGTTGAGCGCCGTCGCGGAGTCCTGGAAGACCATCGCCGGACGCGCGGTGCGCGGCCGTTGCGGGGTCGGAACACCGGCGACATCGTGGCCGTCGACGATGACGCGACCGGAACACGTGATGCCCGGCGGGAGGTATCCGACCAGAGCCGAGGCGATGGAGGACTTGCCCGAACCCGAGGCGCCCAGCAGGCCGACGCGTCGACCCGTGGGTATCTCGAACGAGACGCCGTCGACGATGCGGGTGCGTCCGGCGTCGATGCGGAGATTCTCGACGACGAGCACGACGAACTCCTGAGCCTGGAAGTGGGAATGACTTCGACAATCGTTGTCACTTGAACCATAGGCGAGCGCCGGTACGGAAACAACTCGACCTGCTTAAGCTGGACGAGTGAGCAGACCGAGGGATGCGCAGCGGTCGGCGGTGTACGACGCCGAACAGATGGTGCGGATCATGTTCGATCGAGCCGAGGAGCGCGACAACCGCGTCGTGACGGTGTTGGGCTCACAGATCACGCTGCCGATCGAGCGGAAGTTCGCCTCGTTGAAGTCCGTGCAGAGCTACGTCGATGCGGTGCTGGCGCTGGACTGGATCGCGACTACGTGGCCCGACGCCGGCCGGACGGTGACCGTTCGGGCCAGATCCGGATCGGGTGCCGCCCACTACGAACGCGACGCCGCGACCATCGCGGTACCCCTGCATCAGGGCAATCGGGCCTGGGCGCTGCGCGAGCTGGTGGTGCTGCACGAACTGGCTCACCACTTCGGTGACGAGGACGAGCAACAGCACGGCGGAGCGTTCGTCGATCGCTACATCACGTTGGTCGGCGACATCGTCGGCTCCGAGGCCGGGTTCGTTCTCCGAGCGATGATGGCCGAGAGCGGAGTACGAGTCGGCTGATCTCGGTCGACGTGCATCGCGGGAAACGAGGTGCATCATGGGTGAGACAGCCCACACGACGAGGAGACGTACATGACCGTCAAGATCGGTGTTCAGCTTCAGCCCCAGCACGCGCCCGACTATCAGCTGATCCGCGACGCGGTGCTGCGGTCCGAAGACGCGGGAGTCGACATCGTCTTCAACTGGGACCACTTCTATCCGCTGTACGGCGACCTCGACGGCGCGCATTTCGAGTGCTGGACGATGCTCGGTGCCTGGGCCGAGCAGACGTCGAACGTGGAGATCGGCGCGCTCGTCACCGGAGGTGGCTACCGCAATCCCGACCTGCTGGCAGACATGGCGCGCACCGTCGATCACATCAGCGGCGGCCGGTTGATTCTCGGCATCGGTGCCGGATGGAACGAGAAGGACTACGACAACTTCGGCTACGAATTCGGTACGGCCGGTTCACGTCTGGCGCTGCTCAAGGAGAGCCTGGGCAGGATCCGGCACCGCCTCGACGTCGGTAACCCGGCCCCGACGCGCGACATCCCGATCCTCATCGGCGGCGGCGGTGAGAAGAAGACCCTCAAGCTGGTGGCCGAGTACGCCCACATCTGGCACAGCTTCGCCGACCTCGATGCACTGAAGCGTAAATCCGAGATCCTCGCCGAGCACGGCACCACCGTCGGGCGGGACACCTCGGGCATCACCCGCTCGGTCTCGTGGCCCGGCGCAGACACCGCACAGGACTTCGTCGACGCCGGAGCCACGCTGTTCACCGTCGGTACCGGGGGACCGGATTACGACCTCACGGAACTGGGCGAGGCCATCGCGTGGCGGGACGCACACCGCTAGACGCGATTGAGGTGAGGGAATTTCGGGAACAAGCGGGTTGCTTCATACAACTGCAATGTGATTGTCGTGTGCCTCCATCGGCACGATAGCCTCGTTCGTCCCTCCCGATTGCACCTAGGAGCTTCATCTTGAACACACGTCGTTTACGAGGCCGTGCCATCGCAGCAGTTGCTGCGACGCTCGCACTCACGCTCGGAGCCGTCGCATGTTCCGACGGAAGCTCGGGTGGCACCGGCGAGAACGCTCTGGCCGGTTCCGACCAGGCCTCGCTCGACAAGTACACGACCGACAGCGTCACCGCGCTCGATCAGATCGACACCGCGAACCTCGGTCTGATCAAGCCGGGGACGTTGTACGTCGGCACCCTGTCCGACGCGCCGCCGAACATCTTCATCGACGATGCAGGCAACTTCACCGGCTTCGACAACGAGCTGCTCAAAGCCGTCGCGGCCAAGCTGAACCTCACCGTCGAGTTCTCGGCGACCGAGTTCTCGGGCCTGCTCGCAGCGGTCAACAACAAGGTCTACGACGCCGGTTCCTCGTCCATCTCTACCACGGATGCCCGTCGTCAGACCGTCGGCTTCACCAACGGTTACGACTTCGGTGAGATGGCACTGGTCGCGAAGAACGACTACTCGATCAAGACGATCGCCGAGTTGAACGCCGATCAGCGCATCGCCGTCGTGCAGGGCACCGTGCAGGACGATTACGTCACCAACACCCTCGGCATCGAGCCGGTGCGGTTCCCGGATTACAACACCGCGTACGCGAACGTGAAGTCCGGTCAGGTCGACGCCTGGGTCGCACCGTCGCAGCAGGCAACCGGTCAGGTCAAGACCGAGGACGGTGTCTCCATTCTGGAGAAGACCATCAACACCACCAACTTCACCGCCTACGCCGTCGCCAAGGACAACCAGCCGTTGATCGACGCCCTGAACGCCGGCCTCGACGCCGTGGTCGACGACGGCACCTGGAGCACGCTCGAGAAGCAGTGGTACCCGGACCGTGAGGTCCCCGCCGACTGGAAGCCGGGCAGCAAGGCGTCCGTTCTGCCGGCGTCGTAAGGGCACTCGTACCTCATGGGCACTCTGTCGAATCTGTACGACACGTTCTTCGATTGGGAACTGATCGGCGAGACCATTCCCAAACTGGTCACGGTCGGATTGCCGAACACCCTCATTCTGGCGGTCTCGTCGGGAGTGATCGGTACCGTGATCGGACTCGGGCTGGCGGTGGCGGGTATCTCCCGCACCCGCTGGCTGCGGTGGCCGGCGCGGGTGTACACGGACATCTTTCGTGGACTACCCGCCGCCGTGGTCATCCTGCTCATCGGCCTCGGGTTCGGCCCGACGCTGACCCAATTCACCGGCAGCAGAAGCCCGTTCCCGCTGGGCATCCTGGCGCTGTCGTTGATGGCAGCGGCCTACTTCGGTGAGATCTTCCGCTCCGGCATCCAGAGCGTCGACTCCGGGCAGCTCGAAGCCTCCCGCGCACTGGGTTTCAGCTACCGACGGTCCATGAACCTCGTGGTCGTGCCGCAGGGCATTCGGCGCGTGCTACCTGCGATCGTCAACCAGTTCATCTCGTTGATCAAGGACAGCTCGCTGATCTACTTCCTGGGTCTGCTTGCCTCGCAACGAGAATTGTTCCGCGTCGGCCAGGACACCGCCGCCCAGACCGGCAATCTCTCGCCGCTGCTGGCCGCCGGATTGTTCTATCTCATCCTGACCATCCCGCTGACGCACCTGGTCAATTACATCGACCGACGCCTACGATCCGGTAAGGCCGACACCTCGGGCACCCTCGGTCCCGTCGAAACATCCATCGTGGTGGAGAGGTAGCCGACGTGACTTCAGTTTCTCTGACCGGCAAGGACATTCACCTGTCGTTCGGTACCAACAAGGTTCTGCGTGGGGTGAGCCTGCATGTCGACGCAGGTAAGACCACCACTGTCATCGGGCCTTCGGGCTCGGGTAAGTCCACGCTGTTGCGGGCCCTCAATCGCCTGCACGAGCCCGAGCAGGGAGACATCCTGCTCGACGGCAAGTCGGTGCTGAAGGACAACCCCGACGAACTTCGTCAGCGGATCGGAATGGTGTTCCAGCACTTTAACCTGTTCCCGCACAAGACCGTCGCAGACAACATCGCGCTCGGCCCGCAGAAGCTGCTGGGGCTCAACAAGGATGCGGCGCGCGCGGCCGCGATGGAGCAGCTCGAACTGGTGGGCCTGGCCAACAAGGCGGATTCGCGTCCCGGCAACCTCTCGGGTGGCCAGCAGCAGCGCGTCGCCATCGCGCGAGCACTGGCCATGAAGCCCGAGGTGATGTTCTTCGACGAGGCCACCTCTGCACTGGACCCGGAACTGGTCAAGGGAGTGCTGGCATTGATGGCCGACCTCGCCAAGGGCGGCATGACGATGGTCGTGGTGACCCACGAAATGGGCTTCGCTCGGTCCGTGTCGAACAAGGTCCTGTTCATGGATCACGGCAGCGCCGTCGAAACCGGAACGCCGGAGCAGTTGTTCGACGATCCGCACACCGATCGACTGAAGACGTTCCTCTCGCAGGTGCTGTAGCAGCGACCAAGGGTTACCTCGTTCTCCGGGACTTCACCTGAGCGTTCCTTTACTTTCGCTTTTGGGTGACAGCGTGCCGTGACATGAAGCCACTGCCCCTGTTCGCCGTTCACGACGGAAGCTCCAAACGATCATCGTTGACCTGCAAGTACAAGTGCGGCGATGCCTGTTTCCACGAGATTCCCAATACGTCGAAGGGCCAGTACTTCGGCGACATCGTCAAGACTGCTATGTCGCGGCGCGGCGTCATCAAGGGCGGGGCGATGGCAGTGCTCGCCGTCGGCGCGGGTAGCGCGCTGGCCGCATGCTCGACCGACGAGCCGGCAGCCACGGGAACCTCGACCACCTCGGGCTCCGATACCCCGCCCGTCGACGGCGTGGATTTCGTTGCAGTGGAACCGAACACCGAGGACGCGGTCGTCGTTCCCGACGGCTATGAGCAGGGCATCGTCATTCGCTGGGGCGACGCCGTAGTCGCGGGCGCACCGGCCTTCGACTTCGACAAGCAGATCGGCGCGGCGCAGGAGAAGCAGTTCGGTTTCAACAACGACTTCGCCGGCCTGTTGCCGATCGAGGGCACGCCCAACGCCCACCTGCTGGTGGTCAACCACGAATACAGCACGGAACCGGCAATGTTCAAGGGCTACGACGCGGAGAACCCCACCCGCGAGCAGTTCGACGTAGCCCTTGCGGCACACGGCCTTTCCGTCGTACAGGTGCAGGGCGAATCGGGCACCGGCAAGCTCACCCCCGCTATGGGCCAGTACAACCGGCGCATCACCGGCACCACCGAGTTCGTCATCACCGGGCCCGCCGCAGGCAGCGACTTCCTCAAGACCAGCGTGGACCCCACCGGCACCAAGGTGTTCGGCACGTTCAACAACTGCTCGGGCGGTCTGACCCCGTGGGGAACGGTGCTCTCCGGCGAGGAGAACTTCAACCAGTATTTCGCCAACGCCGAGACCGTCACGGATGCGACTGTGGCCAAGCGCCTGTCGCGCTACGGCGTCGAAGGCGGTGCCAGCGAACGTAAGTGGGAGCGCTTCGACAAGCGATTCGATCTGGCGCAGGAACCCAACGAGGTCAACCGATTCGGCTACATCGTCGAGGTGAATCCGTGGGATCCGCAGTCGGCCCCTATCAAGCACACCGCTCTGGGCCGGTTCAAGCACGAGGCCGCGACCATCCACGTCACCGACGACGGCACCGTCGTGGCGTACAGCGGCGACGACGAACGTTTCGACTACATGTACAAGTTCGTCTCGAGCCGAAAGATGATGCCCGGCACCGGCCAGGCCGCGATGCGCAACAACCTGACCTTGCTCGACGCCGGCACGCTCTACGTCGCCAACCTCACCGGCGATACCCCCGACGAGATCGACGGCTCGGGCACGCTGCCCTCCAACGGTGAATTCCGTGGCAGCGGAACGTGGATCCCCTTGCTCGAAACCGGCGAGGACGGCCGCGGCAAGTCTCTCGTCGACGGTATGTCGGCCGAGGAAGTCGCCGTGTTCACCCGTCAGGCGGGCGACGCAGTGGGCGCGACCAAGATGGACCGCCCCGAAGACTTCGAGCCGAACCCGGTGACCGGCAAGGTGTATGTCGCACTGACCAACAACTCCAACCGCGGCACCGAGGGCAAGGCGGCCGCCGACGAGGCCAATCCCCGCAACAAGAACAAGAACGGGCAGGTACTCGAACTCGACGACGACCACGCCGGGACGTCGTTCACGTGGAACCTGTTGTTGGTCTGCGGTGATCCGAACGAGGCCGACACGTACTTCGGCGGATTCGACAAGAGTCAGGTCAGCCCCATCTCGTGCCCCGACAACCTCGCCTTCGACTCGAAGGGCAACCTGTGGGTCTCGACCGACGGTAATGCCCTCGACTCCAACGACGGCCTGTTCGCCGTGGTGCTCGACGGCCCCCGTCGCGGCGAGACACGTCAGTTCCTGACCGTCCCCGCCGGCGGCGAGACCTGTGGCCCCATCGTCACCGACGAGCGCGTCATGGTCTGCGTCCAGCACCCGGGTGAAAGCGACGACGCCACCGCCGACGCTCCGATCTCGCACTGGCCCGACGGCGGCGACACGCAGCCGCGGCCGTCCATCGTCGCGGTGTGGAAGTCCGCCTAGCCCAGACTGTTCCGATAGAGCCACGATGCCCGTAGTCGAATCCTCGACTACGGGCATCGGGCGGTGTTCACTTCGCCACCGACGACGCGATCAAATCCTCGACCACGGCGGCGATCACCGCATTCGCGTGCTCGGGGTTGGTCACCACCGACACCGTTCGGGTCGGTGCATCGACGACGTCGATCATGTGCAGTTCGGGGAGGATCGACGCCAAGGACGACGGCAGCAGTGTCACCCCCAACCCTGCTGCGGTGAGTTGACCGATGAGGTCGGCCGAATCGGCCTCCAGAATGTGTCCACGGGGAACCGACGAGCGGGTGAATGCATGATCGGATTGCAGTCTGGCCTCGCTTCCCGCCGGCCGGTCGATCATCGTCATCTCGGACAGGTCGGCCAACCGTATCGAATTCCTTTGAGCCCAAGGATGATCGGGACCGACGAACAGTGACAGCGGCTCGGTCCACAGGGCGGTGACGGTCAATCCCGGATGTGGGCGTCCGGGCGCGAGTCCGATGATTCCGAGATCGAGGTCTCCGCGTGCGATGCCGTCGAGAACGTCGGCGCTCGGCCGCGGCAGCAAGGTCACCGACGTGTTGGGAAATCGCTGGGAGATACGGCCGACCACCGCGGCCAGATCGACACGGGCGAGGGGCGCGATCATGCCGATACGCAGCCGCCTGATGGCGGTCGTGGGATCGGGAGCGACGTCGGCCACCAATCGGGACACGGCACCGAGCACGCTGTGCGCGCGTTCGAGAAAGATCTGTCCGGCCGGGGTGATGGTGACGCTTCGGCTCGTGCGCGCGAACAGTTCTACGCCCAGCTCTTTTTCCAGGTCTCTGATCTGGCTGCTCAGCGCCGATTGAGCGACTCGCAGCCGAGCTGCTGCACGCCCGAAGTGCTGCTCTTCGGCGACCGCCACGGCGTACCGGATGTGTCTGAGTTCCACGCTTCGCAACTCTATCTGTTTAGACGATCGATCGTTCGGAACGTTCTATTGGACAGCTGGATGCGCAACGAGCACCCTTGTTCATGTGAAGACAGCAAGCACCTCGCGCACCGGCGTGAGCACCCCCGTCGTCGCCCTGATGGCGATCGCCACCGGACTCTCGGCCGGCGGCAACTATCTCAACCAGCCGCTGCTCGACCTCATTGCCACCGAATTCGACGTGTCCGAGACAGCGGCAGCCACCTCGGTGACCGTCGCACAGATTTCCTACGCCCTCGGCCTGCTGCTCATCGTGCCTCTCGGCGACGTCGTCGATCGCCGCGCGTTGAGCGTCGGGCTGATGATTCTCGCTGCGACGGGTCAGGCGATCACCGGATTCGCGCCCGGCCTCTCCTGGCTCCTCGTCGGCACGGCGATCGCTGGACTGTTCTCGGTGGCGGCGCAGGTGATCGTGCCGTTCGCCGCGTCGATGGCGCACCCGGAGCAAGCGGGACGCATCGTCGGAGTGGTCATGGGCGGGTTGCTGACGGGCATCCTGCTGGCCCGCAGCATCTCGGGGCTGCTGTCGTCGGTGACGGGGTGGCAGGGCGTCTACCGTGTGGCCGCGGTGTTGATGCTGATCGCCGCGGTCGGCCTGTGGCGGGTGCTGCCACGCAACACCGTGACGGCGGACGTCACCTACGGCTCGGCGCTGGTGTCGATGATTCGGCTGGTGCGCACCCACCCCAGGCTTCGGACTCGCGCGGTGCTCGGCGGTCTCGGCTTCGCGTCGGTGAGCACGGTGTTCGCGACGATGACGCTGTTGCTGTCGTCGAGGTTCGGTTTCGGTGCCGTCCAGATCGGACTGATCGGATTGGCCGGTGTCGGCGGCGCGTTGATGGCCTCCGTCGCGGGCCGGCTCGCAGACCGCGGACTGGTGCAATGGGCCAGCGGTACCTGTGCGGTTCTGCTGATCGCACTCTGGCCGATGTTCGCCGTCGGCGGCCACTACTGGGTGGTGTTCGTGGTCGCATTCGTACTTCTCGACCTGGCACTGCAGGGCGTGCACGTGAGCAACCAGCACATCGTCTACGCCCTGGAACCGGCTGCTCGCGCCCGAATCAACTCCGTCTACATGACGACGTACTTCGTGGGCGCCTCAGCAGGATCTGCCGTCGGGACGTTGGCGTGGAAGCATTTCGACTGGGCAGGTGTGTGCGCTGCGGGGGCCGTGTTCGCGGTCGCCGCACTGCTGGTCTGGCTACTGGATCTGCAGGTGGACGCCCGTCGACGTCGGGAAAACACTTGCGGGACGCCCGGTGGGTCCGAGCCGACGATGGTGAACAGTCACTAATGCGTTCTGTTCCGAGACGTGGTTGAGTCGTTCTCGATGAGACGTGGGTAACACTCACGCTGCCGACGGCGACATACCCAGAGTCGGCACGAATAAACCATAGAAACACGAACTACTTCTCTTGGCTCGGAGGCGCACCCATGACTGTCGTGAACGATCGCATCCACGTGGCTCTCACGGAACTCGACCCGTCCGATTACGCGGTGCCGACCATCGCACCGATTCGTACGGCCGGCCACCTCGACCCGGTGTTCTGCATCCACCCCCTCGTCGGGCTGGTCGACTGCTACGCGGAACTCGCAGCACACGTCGACGACGCGCGTCCCATCTACGGCGTCCAGGTCCCGACGTCGGGAGAGCTCGCGGAGTCCCTCGTCGCCTTGGCCTCGCAGTACGCCGACGACATCGTTCGCATCCAGACCGCCGGGGCCGTACACCTGCTGGGCACGTCCTTCGGTGGAGTACTCGCGCACGCCATCGCCGTCGAGCTGCAGAGTCGCGGCGTCACGGTCGGTGCACTGACGTTGCTCGACAGCGACCCCGTTCGGTCCAGCGCCGACAGCGCCGACCTGCTCGGATCCATGGGCGACGACATCGATCGCAGCCACGCCGAAGAGTTGCTCGCCGTTGCCTCGCACAACGACGAACTCGCCCAGCGGCACCTGCCGGGCATCTACTTCGGTGACATCCTCGCCGTGTCCTCGATGGGAACCGACTCCGGTTCCGCGTGGCACCCCTTCGTCTGCGGCACGATCGCCAAGTACCTCGTGCCCGACGCCACCTCGTTCGACGTCGTCGGCCCGTTGGTCGACAGCTACCTCGGCTGATCCGTCCGGTTCATCCGAGCCAATCCAGTACGGCGGCGGCCGTCCAGGACTGCTGCATGCTGCCGAGCGGCTTGCCGGTGAACGGCTCGTAGTACTCGGCGAAGCTGCCGTCACTCGCCTGACGCAGACCCTCGTCTCGCAAAGACAGTGATCGCTCCGACCACCCGCGGCGTGCGAAAGCCCACGAGAACAGCCATGTCATCACCGGCCACACCGGTCCCCGCCAGTACTCGCGAGCACGGAAGTCCTTCGACACCGGGGACGTCGACGGCGGTACCGCGTACCGCAGGTCCGGATGTCCGCAGAACCGGGTGCCCTCGAAGATCCGAATGAGATTGCGCTCCTGCTCGCGCGGCAATCCGCCGCACAGCAGCGGCGCGAACATGGCAATGGTCTCCGTGCCGATCCACTGACCCGTCCGCAGATCGAAATCTCGTGCCCCGCCCGAACGCGTGTCGGTGGTCGCGATGACTCCCGTGCGGAACTTGTCCGCCCACCCGCGCAATTCGCGCACATCCGAGCGCGGTCGCGAGTGGTCCTCCCCGATGGTGGCGAGGACGTCGCACGCGACGGCGAAGATGGCACTGACGAACACGTCCTCGACGGCGAAGCTCATCTTGGTCTTCAACGCATCGTCGTCGTAGCCGACCTGTTTCATCTCCTCCACCAACCAGATGTAGCGGTCGTACTCGATGTTGCTGGGCCGCTGAGACGAGTCGGTGATGACCGCCTTGTCCTCGCGAAAATACGGATCCATCTCTCCGGCAACCACATTGGCGTAGGCCGAATCCCATCGCGGCGAATTGTCCATGCCGGACTCCCAGCCGTGGAACAGCGCGATGCGTCCGTTGTCGTCGACGTCGCGGGCCTGGGCGAGCCAACGATGCCACCGCACCAGATCACCCCAGCGGCGATCGAGGAACTCCTCCGCCACCGCTCGCGTCGTGCGGCCGTGGCGTTTGGAGTGATCGAGGATGCGCTGCACGGCGATCGCGTGGACGGGTGGTTGGGTGATTCCGGAGGTCTGCGGACTCATCGGAGCGTGGGTCGCCAACGTCCCGGTGGCCCACCTCGCAGGGCCGGGGAAGTAGCCGTCGACACCGTTGGCGAACACGATGTGCGGAATCATCCCGTTCTTCCACTGCGCCGAGAGCAACGTGTCCATCTCCACGACGGCCCGCTCGACGCTCAGCGGTGCCAAGCCGACGGAAACGAATGCGGCGTCCCAACTCCACATGTGCGGGTACAACCTGGGTGCTGCGCTGGTCATGGTGCCCAGGTCGTTGCCTCGGAGCAGATACGCCGCACGTGCGGCCAGCTGCGTGGAAGTGAAACCGCGATCGCCCATGCAGATAGTTTGCGTCCGGCGGCCGATTTCTGCTCGGTTGGATTGCGGACCGAACGTGTCCGCGATCGCTCCTAGTGTGAGTTTCACCAGCTACCAGGAGGAAAACGATGGCCACCGAGAACACCGACATCCAGAAAATGCTCGCCGAACAGCGCGCGAACTTTCTCATCACCGTCCGCGGCATCAGCGAGGAACAGGCACGCACCCGCACCACCGCGAGCGAGCTGACCCTCGGCGGACTGCTGCACCACGTGATCAGCAACGAGCGCCACTGGATGACAGTGATCGCAGAGCTGGACGAGACGGCCGAATTCGACATGGCCGCCGCCGGCAGCGAGTACGTGATGGCCGAGAACGAGACCGTCGCCGGACTCGTCGCCGAATGGGAAGAGGTGGCCGGTGCCACCTCGGCAGCGCTAGAAACTTTGGACCTCGACCTGTCGGTACCTGTCCCGACGGCGCCGTGGGCACCCGAACGAATCTGGCAGAGTGCACGATTCACGGTTCTGCACATCCTTCGCGAAATCTCTCAGCACGCCGGCCACGCGGACATCATTCGCGAGGAACTCGACGGCGCGAACACCACCCAGGCATGGGCATCCGAGGCGGGGATGAGCTTCTAGCTAACCTGAGTTCATGACTCGTACTGCGTTGGTGACCGGAGCAAGCCGGGGTCTCGGGGCCCATATCGCTCGAATGCTCGCTCCGGACCATCACGTGTTGCTGGGTGGTCGGTCCACCGAGTCCCTCGCCCCCATTGCGTCGGAACTGTCCGGGTCCACCCCATGGCCGGTGGAACTGACCGATCCGGACGCGGTGGCCGCTGCCGCGTCGAACATCGATTCTCTGGATGTGTTGGTGCACAACGCCGGCGTGGCGGCGCTCGGGACGGTCGAAGAGTCGACGGCGGACGATTGGCGTCGCCAATACGAGGTGAACGTCATCGCCGTCGTCGAACTCACTCGATTGCTACTCCCTGCACTGCGCTCCGCCAAAGGCCATGTGGTGCTGATCAATTCGGGTGCCGGCATACGCGCCAACCCGGGTTGGGGTGCCTACGCGGCGAGCAAGTTCGCGCTCCGCGCCTTCGCTGATGCACTGCGCCTCGAGGAGCCGTCGTTACGCGTCACTTCGGTGCACCCAGGACGCATCGACACCGAGATGCAGCAAGAGATCGTCGCGCACGAAGGCGGGGAGTACGACGGCTCGAAGTTCCTGCAGCCCAGCACCGTTGCCCGTGCAGTGCGCAACGCAATCGATACTCCCGCCGATGCTCACCCCACGGAATTGGTGCTCCGCACCAGGTGAGCGAAACTTCGTAGCAGGGGTCGAGTTTCCACTCACAACATGAGGTTCGTCCCGGCGTTGTTCACAGGACCGACTGCATCTCCCTCTTCACCCTTGCCAGTGGACGAATGGAGTCTTCGCATTCACTCGGATGATCTACCGCTTACGGTCCGGGGCGGCGACTGCCGACTAACTCGGGAACGCATCCACAGGTTCCAGCAACGCGGACAATCCAGCTTCAGAGCTCGTCCAGTTTCACGATGCCGTCTTGCAGGGCGCGCGCGACGAGTGCAGCTTTCGTTGGAGCGGCGCGGCCGACGCGGGAGTACTTGTCGCGGATCCTCGTCAGGTGCGTGTTGACGGTGCCCAATGCGATGTGGAGGCGTGCGCCCACGTCGACCTTGGAATCGCAGTCCAGCCACGCCTTGAGCACGGTGATCTCACGCGCGGTCAGGCCCGGTGAGGTGTACACCCCCACAGCCCGCGCGGGCGCAGGGGTGGGCCTCGCTCCGCCGGGCCTGGTACCGAGTGGAGAGCGGACGCCGCTCGACACCGAGACTCGCGAATAAAGTTGGGGTCGATGACTCGTCGCTACCATCTTGGCCTCCTGATGCAATCGGCCTACGGACCGATCTGAATCTGACCACGGTTGCCGAACTCTATGCAACACAAGCTTATTCGAGGCTTTACTCCACAAAGCATGTCCGGCTACACCATGCTTTAGTTGAAACTAAACAGCAGGATCCGGACCATCCAATTGCTATAGTTCAAGATCCAACAATGCGGTGCAGGTGGACGAAGGCGGTATTCGGTGAACCAGAAGTCACTCCCACGGGAGCAGTTCCTTCAGGCCGGATATCGCCTGCTCGGTGAGATGGACACGACCGATCTTGCGCGTTCGCTCTCGATCTCGGCCGTCGTCGAACGCGCGGGGCTGTCGCACCAAACTTTCCACAACACGTACCCCGGCAACTCTCGCGGCGGCGGGTCCGGTGGCAAGGAAGCTTTCGTCGAAGACCTCCTCGACCACCTCACACTCGATTACACCGGTACTGCGGCTACTACCGGCAGCCAGGACGTGAAAGCTCCGGTGTCGGCGCTGTTCGACGACCTCACGTCCGGTCTCATGCGACGTCGCCTCATCGCAGTGCTGCTGGCTGCCGACCACAACGGTGCCCGAAAGGCCGTCATCCCCGAGTTCGAGCGCTTCGACACCGACCTGCGATCCATCATCGGTCAAGCGGTGCAGGCTCACGGCGGTTCGTTGCGCCAACCACTGTCGCTGACAAACCTCTCGGCGGTCGTCGGGGCTCTGCTCGACGGGTTGGCGCTCCGGGAGGTGCTCACGCCGGGCTCGGTGTCCTCCGACGACGTTGCATCGGCCACCAACTCGATTCTCCAGTGGGCCATAGACCCACTGCATTCCGACCGCACCGTTGCCCAACCCGATCCGGGCGAAATCTCGGATGCTCTGCGGCCCGACCTCGAGGCCGACGTGATCGCGGCGACCGAAACTCTGTTCGTCGACAACGGCTACTTCCTGGTCACCCTGGCCGACATCGCGGCGGCGGCGAAGATCCGCGTAGAAGACCTTCGACGACTGTTTCCGAGCAAGGTCGACATCATCGTTGCGGCGCTGAAGCCCGAATTCGACCGTGTGCTCCGCCTCCGTCGCGCCGACGAACGCCTCGGAGTCGACCCCGCCACCGCACTGCAACGCACGTTGGTTTCGTTGGGCGAGTTCGTCATCGACAATCGAGCCATGAGCTCGGGCATGCTGCTCGCCTTGAGCTTCGAACAATTCCACCAACCGAGCACCATCACGACGGTCATCGAAAACCTCTACCTCCCGTCCGCTGTGGTCCCCATCCTCGAACGCGGACGTGAAAGCGGCGTGTTCAGCGACGACGCACCGGCACTCGAAGCCGCAATCATGTTGACCAACAACATTCTCTTCCGCTGCCTGACGCGTCCTGCGGAGTCCGCAACCGAAGTGGCGCAGGGTGTCCTGCGAATACTGATGCCCGGTGTTGCGATACGGCCAGCGTGAGGACGCTCGACTGAACTGTTGTCACCACTCCGGATGCTCGTGCTCTGCCCACTCGCTGGTCACGGCACCCTGTGTCATTCCGCGCATTGCTTCCGGGTCACGCCAGGCGTAGGTGATGTGTCCGACGACGAGTAGCCCGAATCCCAGGGCGAACCAGTCGTGTACGAATGTCGCGCCGATGCGCCAGTCCAACGGACTCCAGTTCTGGAAATACATCACGGCACCGGTGAGCAGGAGCACCAGAATCGACCCGCCGCTCAGCGCACCGTTCAGCTTCTGGCCGGCGTTGAATTTCCCGACCCCCACCGCCCCGAGTCGACGTGCTTTGGAGCGCAACCACTTCCAGTCGTCGGCGACGAATCTGTTGAGACGGCCGAGGTCCGTGCGATAGCTGCGTGAGACTGCACCGAGGATCAACGGAATCGGCAACAGAAAGCCCGACCACACATGCACGAACTCCACCACCGGACGATTGCCGACCAGCACCGCGAGCGACCCGATGTACAGAATCGCCGCGGTCACCATGCACACGATCACCAAGACCCCGACTGCACAGTGCACGTACCGTTCTACCCGGTCGAACCGTGCGCGGTCGTCAGCTCGTGGGGTCATCTCGACGTCCGTTCGACTCGCCGACGAAGCCATCGATGTCGTATCCGCGTTTCTCCCAGTAACCCGGCACCACGTTGTCCGTCAGCTCGATTCCGCCGAGCCACTTGATGCTCTTGTAGCCGTACATCGAAGCGACGAACAACCGCACCGGACCTCCGTGATCGTGGGTGACGGGGCCGTCGAGCATGGTCAACGCAACCAGTACGTCGTCGCGTCGCGCCTGCTCGAGCGTCAGACTCTCGGTATACGTGCCGTCGAACGAGGTGAACCGCAACGACGTCGCCGACGCGGTGGGTCCGACGGCATCGAGGATATCGGCCAATCGCACTCCGCTCCAAGCAACTTCCGGTACACGCCATCCCGTCACGCACTGGAAGTCACGCACCAACGACGTCTGCGGCATCGAGCGGAGGTCCTGCAGAGTGAACGTGCGCGGTGTGTCGACGGAACCGCCCACCGTCAAGGCATAGGAGTTCTCGTCCTTGCGCGGCGCGCCCTGCGTCACCGAATAGAACCGAAAATTGTCGCCGACGGGAATCAGTCCGATCAGTCCCGTCGGATCGTGATTTCCGAGCGGCCCGAGTACGGACGCGAGACCCTTCTGCACCGCGCCCCCACCGACGATGCCCGCGACCCCGGCCGCCACCAGGCCGAGCACGACTCGGCGACCCACGGGGCTACCCGCAATCTTCGGCTCGTCGATCGGCATCCCTCCACTGTCCACGGCGGACCCGGATCAGGCCACATCGGGCGTCGAATCAGGTCTGGAACTTCGCCCGGAGAAGTCTTACGGTTGATTCATGGCACTGTCGAAGACAGAACGCGAACAGTATCTGGCCGAATCGCATATCGCCGCCCTCTCGGTAGCGGCCGGGGCGGACCGTGGCCCGCTGACGGTACCGATCTGGTACGACTACACCCCCGGCGGTGAAGCCTGGGTGTTGACCGGTGCCACGTCGAAGAAGGCCCAATTGATCAGGACTGCAGGGCGATTCACTCTGATGATCGAGCAGTCCGATCCGACGATCCGCTACGTCAGCGTCGAAGGTCCGGTGGCGCGAGAGGAGCCGAGTACTCCCGAGTTGCTGCGCGCCATGGCAGCCCGCTACCTGCCCCCGGAGAAGGTCGACGGCTACCTCGAGATGGCCAACCGTGAGCACGAGGAGAACGTGGTGTTCTACCTGCGCCCCGAACACTGGCTGTCTGCCGATCTCGGGGCCATCTGAGAGAACTACGAAGTCGGGGTCAAGGCATTGCCGGGCGGGATCGTCACACAGTTGCTGTGCGTCGGCCCACCGCTGAACCGTTCGGTCAGGAACTGCAGGCTCTGCGCCTCGAATACCGGGAAGGCGTCGCTGTGCGTCAGGCCGCCGTACTGCGCGTACTGCACATCCACGCCCCGGCCGCAGTAGCCGTACGCCAGTCCCTGCACATCGCCGGTGATCATGACGGTATCGCCGATCGGATCGGCGTGACCGACGGCCAGAAACATCGGCGTCCGCGGAGTGCCCTGGCTGCCCATGATGTTGTCGGCGATCGCCGCCACCACCTCGGGTACATCCAGCAGGGAGGTGTACGGGGCCTTGACCATCGAGGCGTCGGTGAGTGTCGGGTAGTCGTCGGCGAACTGGGCGATGCATTCCTGATCGACCTGGTCGATCACCTCGAAGCCGTAGTCGGAGATGAAACTGTTCAGGTCGAGGTCGTACGCACGCTCGTAGGCGACGATCAGTGCCGGGATGACACCCGCCCACTCTCTGTTACCGCTGACGTACGGAAGGTTGTGAGCCAGGTCGACCGGTAGCCCGCCGGCCGCCGCACCGACCAGATTCAGCTCGGGCGCGTACTCGGGGGCAACTTCGGCACCCCACTGCGTCGGGACGGATCCACCGGAGTACCCGACCATGCCGACGGGCGTGCTCGACGGAAGCTGCAGGAGGGACTGCGCGGCACGAATGCCGTCCAGAGCGGCGTAGCCCGACTGCCGCCCGATCGTCCATTCGAGCTCCTCGCCCTCGTAATCCGGCACGACGACGGTGTAGCCGGCTGCAAGGTAACCGGCAATGACCGCCTGTTCCGCGCCGGCAATGGGACTCGTGGACCCGCCGCTGAGGGTGTACGAGGGATTGCATTGCGAGCCGAGGGCGTCGTACGCCATGTGGTACGAGACGATCCGCGTCGGCCCGGGGATCAAGGGCCGCAGCACTGTGGCGACCGTGACGACGCCGTCGCCCTGCTGGTCGGTAGTCCTGTAGAGCACCTGGCTACCTGTGATCGGCGTCGGCTGGGTGGGGGTACGGAACGTCATGGGCCTCGACCGCAGCACCGTTCCCGGGGAGACGTCCAGGCCGCCGTCCCAATCGTAGAACGGATCATCCGCTGGAACCGGCGAGCCGGGTCCCGGATCTGCTTGTGCAACGGGGACACTCACGAGCGTCGCGGACCCGAGAAGTAGCACGACGGAGGCCATCAGCCTCAACGCAAACCCTCTACCAGCTGGTGACATGCAACAAATTAAACCCCCGCGAGCTCGAAGTTATGGACGGAAATCGCAAGATTTTCATCCATAACTTCGAGTTCGGCGGAGGCGAAAGCTACTTCAGGACGATGTTCACCATGCGACCCGGGATCACGATGATCTTGGTCGGGGCCTTACCGTCGAGCAGGGCCACGATTTTCTCGTCTTCCAATGCCGTCTTCTCTACGTCGTCCTTCGTTGCATCGGCAGACACAGTGATGCGGCTGCGGACCTTGCCGTTGACCTGGATGGGGTAGTCGACGGTATCGGCGACCAACCACTTCTTCTCCACGCGCGGGAATGGCCCGTGCGCCAACGACTTCTCGTGTCCGAGCCTGCCCCACAGGTCCTCGGCGAGGTGCGGCGCCAGAGGAGCGAGCATCAGGATCAACGGCTCCACCACACCGCGTGGAGCACCGTCGGGGTACGCCTTGGTGATGTGATTGGTCAGCTCGATCAACTTGGCACCGGCCGTATTGTCGCGCAGCGCAGCGTAATCCGCGTGCACACCGTCGATCACCCGGTTCAGGACCCGCAACGTGTCCTCGGTGGGCTTGGCGTCGGTGACGCGAACCTCGCCGGTCACCTCGTCGAGCACCAATCGCCAGACGCGCTGCAGGAAACGCTGCGCGCCGACGACGTCCTTCGTCGCCCACGGCCTCGAGGTGTCCAACGGACCCATCGACATCTCGTAGACACGCAGGGTGTCGGCACCGTACTCGGCGAAGATCTCGTCGGGCGAGACCGAGTTCTTCAGGGACTTACCCATTTTGCCGTACTCACGGTTGACGGGCTGGTCCTGGTAGAAGTAGCCGCCGTCGCGTTCGACGACCTCGGCTGCAGGTACGTAGACCCCGCGGGAATCGGTGTACGCGTAGGCCTGGATGTAGCCCTGGTTGTACAGGCGCCGGTAGGGCTCGCTGGAGCTGACGTGACCCAGATCGAACAGCACCTTGTGCCAGAAGCGCGAGTACAGCAGGTGCAACACCGCATGCTCGACGCCACCGACGTAGAGATCCACTCCGCCCGGATCGTTGGGTCCGTGGATTTCGGGACGCGGCCCCACCCAGTACTTTTCGTTCTCCGGGTCTGCGAAGGCCTCGGCGTTGGTGGGGTCGACGTAGCGCAGCTGGTACCAAGAGCTACCGGCCCACTGCGGCATCACGTTGGTGTCGCGAGTGTAGGTCTGCAGTCCGTCGCCCAGATCGAGTTCGACGTTGACCCACTCGTCGGCCTTGGCCAGCGGTGGGGACGGCTCGGAGCTGGCGTCGTCAGGATCGAACGAGACCGGGGCGTAGTTCTCGATCTCGGGAAGTTCCACCGGCAGAGCAGAATCGGGCAGTCCGTGCGGGTTGCCTTCGGCGTCCCAGACGATCGGGAACGGCTCGCCCCAGTAGCGCTGGCGCGCGAAGAGCCAGTCGCGCAGCTTGTACTGAATTGTGCCGCGGCCCTTGCCTTCCGACTCCAGTCGGGAAATGACAGCGGCTTTGGCCTCGTCCACCGGCAGGCCGTCGAGGAAACCGGAGTTCACCAATTCACCGTCGCCGACGTAAGCCGCCTCGGTGACATCGCCGCCGGAGATGACCTCGCGCACAGGCAGATCGAATGCCGTCGCGAACTCCCAGTCACGTGCGTCGTGGCCCGGAACGGCCATGATGGCACCGGTGCCGTACCCGGTCAGCACGTAATCGGCGATGAACACCGGCACCTGCTCACCGTTGACCGGGTTCTCGGCGTACGCACCGATGAAGACGCCGGTCTTCTCTTTGTTCTCCTGCCGCTCGAGATCGGACTTCGCGGCGATCGACGCGCGGTATGCGGCAACGGCTTCGGCCGGTGTCGCGGCGCCGCCGGTCCACTTGTCCGAAATTCCGGCAGGCCACTGCTCGGCCACCATGCCGTCGACCAGATCGTGCTCGGGCGCCAGCACCACGTAGGTGGCACCGAACAGCGTGTCCGGGCGGGTGGTGAACACCTCGATCCCGGAGAACGAGACCTGCGCTCCGCGAGAGCGTCCGATCCAGTTGCGCTGCATGGTCTTGACCTTCTCGGGCCAATCCAGGTATTCGAGGTCGTCGACCAGCCGATCGGAGTACGCAGTGATGCGCATCATCCACTGGCGCAGGTTCTTTCGGAAGACCGGGAAGTTGCCGCGATCGCTACGTCCGTCGGCGGTGACCTCCTCGTTGGCCAGCACGGTACCCAGGCCAGGGCACCAGTTGACCATCGAGTTGGACTCGTACACCAAACGGAAGCCGTCGATCACCTCGCGGCGTTCACCGACGGTCAGCGACTCCCAGGAGCGGCCGTCGTCCAATGTCCGCTCACCCGAGGCGAATTCCGCCTCCAGCTCCGAGATGGGGCGCGCCTTGCCGAGCTCGTCGTCGAACCAAGCATTGAAGATCTGCAGAAAGATCCACTGCGTCCAGTGGTAGAAGTCGACATCCGTCGTCGCCAGGGACCGTCGACGATCGTGCCCGAGACCCAGCCGACGCAACTGGCGTCGCATGTTGACGATGTTGTCCTCGGTGGTGCTGCGCGGATGCGTACCCGTCTGCACGGCGTACTGCTCGGCGGGCAGCCCGAAGGCGTCGTAGCCCAGTGCGTGCAGCACGTTGCGTCCCTGCATGCGG
The DNA here is from genome assembly GCF_002258465.1 of Rhodococcus sp. 05-2256-B1. Taxonomy (NCBI): domain Bacteria; kingdom Bacillati; phylum Actinomycetota; class Actinomycetes; order Mycobacteriales; family Nocardiaceae; genus Rhodococcus; species Rhodococcus sp. 05-2256-B1. Next base: position 25,794 of record NZ_NOZA01000041.1, read on the forward strand.
TGGTACCGCGCGAATACATCGGTGGCGATGTAGCCCAGGGGGTGCCCGACATGCAGGCCGCTGCCCGACGGGTACGGGAACATGTCCTGGACGAAGAGCTTGTCCTTGGGGACGTCTCCGGCGAGCGCTCCGACCGGGTTGGGCGCGTCGAAGGTGCCCTGCGATTCCCACAGGTCCTGCCACTGCTCCTCGATGCGCCCGGCGAGTTCGGCTGTGTAGCGGTACTCGGGAACGGACTCGGTGGATGCTTCAACGGAATCGGTCACACCTACCAGCCTAAAGTGTGACGCGGCCCGCCTGGTACCAGGACCTCGCTGCGCCGTATCCTGGCCAGGTGGTCATCGTCTCGGTTGTGTTGTTCGTGCTCGCCCTCGTCGTCGGGGCTGTCGCTGCCCTGTCGCTGCTCGGCCGGCTCCCGCGCAATCGATTCGCCGGTGTCCGTACCCCCGAGGCAATGCGCGACGACGAGACGTTCGTCCTCGCGAACCGTGTCGCCGGCCCGACCACAGCCGCATCTGCGCTGGTACTGGCCATCGGCGGCGTAGCCGCACTCGCACTGAGCGGCATCGCAGCGGTCGTCGGAGTGGTCGTTGCCCTCGCTGCAGCGCTGTTCATCGCCGCAGCCGGCGGATCCATCGGTGCCCGCGCAGCCGCGGCAGTGCCGGCACCCGCCGAGGCCGACGGATGCGGACAATCGTGCATCTCGTGCAGCCTCAAGGACGCCTGCCAGCCGAGCTGAGCGCATGAAACAGAAGAGTCTGCGCACCTTCGATCCGGCCGGAGTCGTCTTCGGCGTCGTCCTCCCGCTCGCGGTTGCCGCTCTCTGCCTCGTCCTGGCCTATCTGTGGGAGGGTCGCCTGCCGGACCAGGTGGCGACTCACTTCAGCGGAACCCAGCCGGACGACTTCTCCAATCCGCTCGCCAACGCCTGGACCGTCGCCATCGTCATCGTGTTGGTCGGCGGCGGTGTGAGCGCGGTGGCCGCCCTGGCCCGAGTGCTGCTGATCATGCGTCGGACGATGCTGATCATCGGGCTCACCGTCGTCGGGACGATCGGCGTGCTGGAGATCGCGACCCTCGCACGCGAACTCGACCTACCCACCGAGCAGAGCGTCACCATTCCCGGCTGGGCCATCGCCGTCGGTACCGTTGCCGGGTTCGCCATCGGACTGTTCGGAGCGACGCGCCTGCGGGATCACCGCCAACGCGTCGTCGCCACCGCACCCCTGCACACCGACCTACCTCGGTGCGGCCTCGAACTGCCGCTGGTGGTTCCCGTCGGAGCGAGCCGCGTCGCCGCAGTCACGGTGATCGCGCTGTCTGCGGCCGGAGCCGGCGTGACGTGCTACCTCTCGAATTCGCCGTGGCCGATCTTTCTGTTCGTTCCGCTGACCATCCTGATCCTGTCCCTACTGCGATTCACCGTGCACATCGACAGCGACGGTCTCTACGTCTCGAGCCTGGGAATGGCGGCATTCGATTACGACATCGCCGAGATCACCGGTGCCTCGGTGCGGACGGTGCACCCGGCCAAGGACTTCGGCGGGTGGGGTCTTCGAGCGAAGGGCCGCGGCAACTACGCCGTCGCGACCGAAGCCGGGCCGGCGGCATTCGTCACCTTCGCCAACGGTGATCGACTGACCATCGGAACCGCAGCCGCCGACACGATCGCGGGAACGCTCAACACCCTCACCGACCGTGCCCGCACCACCACTGCGGACTGAGTGGCCGAGTGAAAGCGTTGCGGGACACCGTCCTGGATCCCTTCCTGCTGAGCATCTTCGCGGTCGCCGCGCTGGCGAGCATCTTCCCCGCGTCGGGAACCGCCGAGGACGTTCTCGGCTGGGTGACACGCGTCGCCATCGGGCTGCTGTTTCTCATCTACGGCGCGCGACTGTCCCCACGTGACGCCTGGGAAGGCGTCAAACACTGGCGCTTGCACTCGGTGATCCTGGCGTCGACGTACCTGCTGTTCCCCGCGCTCGGCCTGGCCCTGAGGGTCCTCGAACCGAGTCTGCTCAGCGAGGACCTCTACACCGGAGTGCTGTTCCTCTGCCTGGTGCCCTCGACCGTCCAATCCTCGATCGCCTTCACCTCCATCGCCCGAGGCAACGTGGCCGGTGCCGTGGTGAGCGCGTCGTTCTCCAACATCCTCGGCGTGTTCGTCACCCCGCTGCTGGTGCTCGCGCTGATGACCACCACGGGTTCGGCGAGCATCGATCCCAGCTCGATCCTCGACATCGTTGCGCAGCTGCTGCTCCCGTTCGCCGTCGGTCAGTTGCTCCGACCCTGGGTGACGGGCTGGCTGACCCGCCACAGCGCGTCGACGAAGCTCGTCGACCGGGGATCGATTCTGCTGGTCGTCTTTTCCGCCTTCAGCGCATCGATGAATCAACACGTGTGGTCCTCGGTCGCCCTGTGGCGCATCGGCATCGTCGTCGCCGTGTGCATCCTGCTGCTCGCCCTCGTTCTGACGATCACCTGGTACGCAGGCAAGTGGTTCGGTTTCTCGCTCGAGGATCGTCTGGTGCTGCTGTTCTGCGGATCCAAGAAGAGCCTGGCGAGCGGACTGCCGATGGCCGCCGTGCTGTTCGTCGGCCAACCCATCGGGTTGATCGTCCTGCCGCTGTTGCTGTTCCATCAGATCCAACTGATGGTGTGCACCGTCATCGCTCAGCATTTCGCGCGTCGACCGGAACCGAGCCCGGCGGCGGTCGTCGCGGACTAGGTTGGTGTCAGTCGAGAAATCGGAGAAGACAATGCCCAGGAAACTGCACACGGACGGCGTCGTCTCTGCCGCCTACACCGGCCGGCTCGCCACCGATCCTGTACCCGCACTGCGACTCCCCGAGAATCAACTCGACCCCGACGCCGCCTACCGCTACATCCACGACGAACTGATGCTCGACGGCAGCTCACGCCTCAACCTGGCGACGTTCGTCACCACCTGGATGGATCCGCAGGCCGAAAAGCTGATGGCGGAAACGTTCGACAAGAACATGATCGACAAGGACGAGTACCCGTCCACCGCGGCCATCGAAGAACGCTGCGTCAACATCGTCGCGGATCTGTTCCACGCACCCGGCCTCGACCGCGAGGACCCGTCGTCGGCCACCGGCGTCTCGACCATCGGATCCAGTGAAGCAGTCATGCTGGCGGGGTTGGCGCTCAAGTGGCGCTGGCGGGCGAAGGGCGCCGGGACAGGAACCCCGAACCTGGTGTTGGGCAGCAATGTCCAGGTGGTGTGGGAGAAATTCTGTCGCTACTTCGACGTCGAACCCAAGTACCTGCCCGTCGAACGCGGGCGCTACGTCATCACCCCGGAGCAGGTTCGGGACGCGGTGGACGAGAACACCATCGGCGTCGTGGCGATTCTCGGCACCACGTTCACCGGTGAACTCGAACCGGTACAGGAAATCTGCGCCGTCCTCGACGAGATCGACGGCGGCGGTGGACCCGACGTACCGGTTCACGTCGACGCGGCCAGCGGTGGGTTCGTCGTACCGTTTCTGTACCCGGAGCTCGAATGGGACTTCCGTCTGCCTCGGGTCAAGTCCATCAACGCCAGCGGACACAAGTACGGATTGACCTATCCGGGAATCGGATTCGCCATCTGGCGGACCAAAGAAGACCTGCCCGAGGATCTCGTGTTCCGCGTGAACTACCTCGGCGGCGACATGCCCACCTTCACGCTGAACTTCTCGCGGCCGGGCAATCAGGTCATCGGCCAGTACTACAATTTTCTGCGCCTGGGCCGGTCCGGCTACACCGACATCATGAAAGCACTGCGCGACACCGCAGTTCGCGTCAGCACTCATCTCGCGGGACATCCCGATATCGACGTGATCACCGACGGATCGGCCATCCCGGTCCTGTCGTTCATGCTGAAGGAGCACTGCGAGTTCACCGTGTTCGACGTGTCCCACGAACTGCGAGCCAGCGGCTGGCAGGTGCCGGCGTACACGATGCCCGACAACGCCACCGACGTCGCCGTACTCAGAATCGTCGTCCGCGAGGGCTTCAGCGCAGACCTCGGCCGCATGCTGTGCATCGCCATCGACGAGGTGATCGACGGTCTGAAATCAGGCGGACACTCGACCGCGCGGGCTTTTTCGCACTAGGTTGCGTCCTGGGTCGTGAGTGGAAACTCGACCCCTGCTACGAGGCGGGAGTGGAGCCTGCGGAACGACCCGAAGGCACTTTCGCGCACGTGCGGCGCAGCCGATCTCAGTTCCGTTCGACGTCGATCGGGTGGGATGCCAACAGCGCCAACGGCATCGGCTGACGACGCAGAACCTGCGCCCACAGGTCAACGCGCGGCGGACCGATCACATCGGAAGCCAAGGCCGACAACACGATCCAGTCTTCTCGGTCCAGTTCACCTTCGAGCTGCCCGAATGTCCACCCCGAGTACCCGGCGAAGATACGCACACCCTCCACGTACGGCGCGATGTCTGCGGGGTCGGAATCCAGATCGACCATCACCACCCGGCCGTCGACTCGGCGCAGACCGGCGACCCCCTCGATCGACGCACCGGTGCGCAGCGTGGCCAGACACAGTGCCGAATCACGCTTGACCGGACCACCGACGTACAGGGCCCGCGGCTTCGCGGCGAGCTCGGACCAATCGGGCAGCACGTTCTGCACCGCGGTCTCACTGGGGCGATTGATCACGACGCCGAGACTGCCCGCGTCGTTGTGTTCGATGATGTAGATGACGGTGCGCCGAAACGTGGGCTCCACGAGTTCGATGGACGACACCAGCAGACTGCCGGGACGAACATCATGCAGTGCCGACGCCGTCCGATCCTCGGGTTCCTCCGCATGCGCTGCCACATCAGCCATTGTGGCACCGCACACCGCCGGATGTGGCACAAGCACGACGGCCAGTCCTCGGTCCTACTCGAGCCCGGCAATCTTCGTCAGAATCCCCAACTGGAACTCGAACAACGCGTCCCGGTCGGCAAACGTCGTCGCGCCGTACTGATCGAACACGTCGAAATTGATCGCACCGAACAGTGACGCCCACACCATCACGCCCAATGCGATGAGCTCGTCGGGCAGGTCCATGTCCATCTGGGCGCGGATGTCCTCGAAACTTGCGTGCAGCGACGCCAACTCGGTGGGTGCCGATTCGATGTCCGGGCGACGGATGTCCCAGGCCGACTGCAGGACTGCGACCAATGTGGTGATCACCCGGGTCCCCGGGCCGGTGGTCTGTTCGGCGGGCGCGTGGTAGCCGGGTACGGGGCTGCCGAAGAGCAGCGCGTACCGGGCCGGTTCTCGCAGTCCCCATCGACGCACCGCCCGGCTCAACGCCCGGAACTTGTCGGCGGGGCCGTCCGCCGCGTCGACGGCCGCGTCGACTTCGTCGCCCAGCTCGGAATACGCGTCGACGACGAGCAACGTCAGTAGTTCGTCCCGGCTCGAGACGTAGCGATAGACCGCTGAGGAGACGACGCCCAGATCTCGGGCGACCGCGCGAAGCGACAGGGCAGCAGCACCGTCTGCGGCCAGGTGCTCGCGTCCGATGCGGGTGATGTCGCTCAGAGTCTGGGCGCGGGCTCGGGTACGCGGAGTGCTCGCCATGCTCGCTACTGTAACTGCCGCTCTTTTCCGAGAGCACTGCTCTTGCTTTTCTCCGAGCAGAGGTGCACACTCGACACATCAGAGAGCACCGCTCTCGTTTACCGAAACGGAGTAGCCATGTCAGAACTTCACGTCGTCACCGGTGCCGGACCCGTCGGCTGGACGATCGCCGAACAGCTTGCCGCGCAGGGACATACGGTACGGATCCTCACTCGGTCCGGCAGCGGGCCACAGCATCCGAACATCGAACGGCGAACGGTCGACATCGAGTCCGACGAGCTCCGAGCGCAGGTCGACGGAGCAACCGCCATCTATCACTGCACCCACGCCGCCTACGAGAACAAGGTGTGGCGCGACAAGCTCGAGGCGATGGAACGACGTGTGCTCGACGCGGCCGCGGGCACGGTCGTCGTGTTCCCCGAAAGTCTCTACGCCTACGGCCGGGTCGACGGGCCCATTCGCGAGGACTCGCCCAGAAACGCCACGTTCCGCAAGCTGGGTGTGCGCACCGCACTCCTGGCCGCACGCGACGCTCACTCGACCCCCACCGTCAGCATCGCGGCATCCGACTTCTACGGCCCACGGGTGCTCGTCTCGCACATGGGAGAACGTGTGGTCGCCAATGTGCTCGCCGGTAAGACCATTCGGGTGATCGGGGCCGCGAACCTACCCCATTCCTTCACGTACGTGCCGGATTTCGCAGCCGCGATGATCGTCGCGGCCGCACGACCGTCCACGTGGAACACCGTCCTGCATGCACCGACCGCCCCCGCGGTGACTCAGCGGGAGATGATCGAGATGTATTCCGCTGCAGCGCACTTGCCGACCCCGAAGATCGGTGTCGTGCCGGCTTGGGTCATGCGAGCACTGGGGCTCGTTTCCGGTCCGATGAAAGAGCTGGGGGACACCCTGTACCAGTTCCGCGACCCCTACATCCTCGATTCCAGCCACAGCGAGCGCGTTCTCGGCCTCGAGCCCACCCCGCTCGCCGACGGCACAGCCGCCACGATCGCGTGGTGGAAGGCAGACAAGCCCGCCGTATCGGTGTGACCGACGCGGGATAGAGTCCCGTCGGTGAACGACGCCTCCTTTCGTACCCGCCTACGTGAGTCCCCGGGCGTCGGCAAGCTCACCACTGTTCGTTTCGCCGGCCAGTTCGGTGATGGATTGTTCCAAGCCGCATTGAGCGGTGCCATCCTGTTCAATCCCGAACGCGCCACCAACCCCGCCGAGATCGCCGCCGGTTTCGCTGTTCTGCTCGTGCCCTACTCGTTGGTTGGCCCGTTCGCAGGTGCGCTGTTGGACCGCTGGGATCGTCGATCGGTTCTGTTGTGGGCCAATATCGTTCGCATCGTTCTCATCACCGCTACCGCCGGGCTTCTGTGTGCCGGGGTCGACGCCACGCCGCTGCTGCTGTTGGCTCTGGCCACCGTGGGGCTCAGTCGGTTCGTCCTCGCGGGCGCGTCGGCATCCTTGCCGCATGTGGTGCGGCAGTCGTGGCTGGTGCCGATGAACTCGGTGCTGGCCACCGTCGGCTCCGGTTTCGCGGCGGCCGGTGCGGGACTGGCGGTCGCAGTGATCGGTGCCGTCGGAGCGGGGGATCTCGGTTCGGGTGTCGCCGTGGGGCTGGCCGCGACCGGCTCGGTGGTCGGTGCTGTTGCGGCCGGACGGTTCGCGCCGCGGTCTCTCGGTCCCGATACGGACGATCGGCCCGGCAACCCGCTGAAAGATGTTGCCGCCGGCCTGAAATCGGGTGCCCTGGCGGTGTGGCGGTCGCCGGGCGTGACCACCGCGATGATCGGCATCGGGGCACACCGCATCGTGTTCGGCATCAACACCCTCATCATGGTGCTGGTGCTGCGGGAGAGCACGCAGAGTTCCCTGCCCGGCGGCCTCGCCGGCTTCGGCATTGCCGTCGGAGCCACGGCCACCGGAATGTTCCTCGCCGCCGTCATCGCCCCGTTCGCCGTCCCGCGGTTCGGCCGCACCCGCACCATCGCCACGGCCCTCGTCCTGGCCATCGCCGCTCAGGTCGGTGCCGTCTCCGGCCTCACCCAGACCAGTCTGCTGCTCGGAGCTTTTCTCCTCGGGATCGCCGGGCAGACCGTCAAACTCAGTGGGGACGCCGCCATGCAGATCGAGATCGACGACGCGCATCGTGGACGAGTCTTCGCGTTGCAGGACACCGTGTTCAACGTGGCGTTCGTCGGTGCCCTCGCCGCGGCCGCCTTCGCCGTCGGCCCCGACGCCACTGAGCTGAGCCAGGATCCCACTGCGCACGCGCTGGTGTTCGTCGGAGCAGGGATCTACGCCGTCGGCTTCGTTGCAGCGGTACTCAACACGAGGCGCGCACCGCGCTGACGTGGTGTATCTTCCCGTATCGGACCGCTAGGTTTCGTCGGACAACACGGGGGCACCGCATGCATGGCCGCACGACGTCGCTCGGCTGCATCATCGCGGTTGCCGCAGGTACAGCCGTTCTTGCCGCACCCCCCGCGTACGCGGCCCCGCCGCCGCCGGTGAATTTCTGTGGAGAAACCGGATTCGACCCCAGGGACTACCCACCAGAGCCCGTCGGGCCCGGCAATCCGCCGCAGCTGCCGCCGTTGCCGGATCGTGTGGTGATCCCCGTGCCGTATCCGTCGATCGAACTCGTGCCGGTGCCCGACCCGCCGCCGAACAACACCCGTGTCCAGGCCGAGCCGTCGACCGACCCGTGCGCGGACCCCTGCCCCGACCTCACCGACGCCACGGAGTCGCCCACCACCGGCTCGGCAGACCATCTGCCGTTCCCTCGGATCGAGCTCGACCCGCAGCCCGAGACCCTTCCCATCCCGATTCCCGGCCCCGGTGGAACTCCGGGAACCCCGCCGCCGGCACCCGCCGTGACCGCGGCGGAGTCCGGGCCGACGACGGTACCGCCGGTGGCACCGGCCGTCGGACACGTCGAGGTGGTCTCGCAGCTGACCGGACCGGGATCGGAGAACCGCACCGACAAGCGCTGGCAGGTCGACGGCACCGACCTCGGCATCATGTGGGAGAGCAAGCCGGGCGAGGTCGCCGTCGTTTTCGGCGATTCCTTCGGCAAGGGTTGGGAATTCGGTGTGGTCGGAGGGAAGGATTGGCGGTCGAACGTACTGGGACACAGCACCGACACCGACCTGTCCGACGGTATGACCCTGGACTCGATGGTGCAGGACTCCCGCTGTCACGCAGCCGAACTCTTGCCCTCGCGCAAGATCAAGAATTGGGAGACCACGGTCATCCCCACGTCCGGGTTCGCGATCGACGACCGGCAGTACATGTCGTACATGTCCATCCGGCGCTGGAGCACGATCCCCGGCATGTGGTGGACCAACTACGGCGGCATCGCCTACTCGGACGACAACGGGTCCACCTGGGTCAAGGACGAACATGCCAAGTGGGACAACGTCTTCGGGTTCTCCAAGTTCCAGGTGTCGACGATGGTCCCGGCGGGGGAGTACGTGTACATGTTCGGCACCGTCAACGGCCGCGCCGGACAGGTCGGCCTCGCACGCGTCCCGAAGGCAGACGTGCTGAACAAGACCGCCTACCAGTACTGGGTGAACGGCACCTGGGCTCCCGTCGGATCGAACGAGGCCACCCCCATCGCCGACGGTATGGCCGGGGAACTGTCGGTCCATCACGACGAGGCCCGAGACCTCTGGCGAATGACGTATCTGGATCCGTTACGCGGCGATATCGTTCTGCGCGAAGCAAATTCACCGCAGGGCGAGTGGACCGCCCCGAGCACCCTGATCGATACCGCCGAGTACCCCAAGACCTACGGCGGCTTCATTCATCCGTGGTCGACGGCGAACGAGCTGTACTTCACCGTCTCGGAGTGGGACAGCTACAACGTCTATCTCGTCGAGGCCGAGCTTCGCTCGTCGTGAGTGGAAGCTCGTAGTGGGCTACGAAGTTCCGCGCACGTGCGCGGGACGCGCTACTGCGTCGGCCACCACTCGAGCAGCGCAGCTTCGGCGTCCTCACGTGAGAGTGGTCCTCGATCGAGGCGCAGTTCCTTCAGGTATTTCCAGGCCTTGCCCACGTCGGGACCGGCGGGGATACCGAGCAGCTCCATGATCGCGTTGCCGTCGAGGTCGGGACGAACCCTCGCCAGGTCCTCCTGCTCGGCGATGCGGGCGATGCGCTCTTCGAGATCGTCGTAAGTGGCTTGCAGGGCAGCCGCTCGACGCTTGTTCCTGGTGGTCGAATCGGCTCGAACCAGCTTGTGCAACTTGGGCAGTAGCTCGCCGGCATCGGTGGCGTAGCGACGCACCGCCGAGTCGGTCCACTGACCCTTGCCGTATCCGTGGAATCGCAGATGCAGGAACACCAGATGCGAGACGTCCTCGATCATCTTCTTCGAATACTTCAACGCGCGCATACGCTTTCGCACCATCTTGGCCCCGACGACCTCGTGGTGGTGAAAGCTGACGCCGCCGCCGGGCTCGTTTCGTTTGGTATCGGGCTTGCCGATGTCGTGCAGCAGTGCGGCCCAACGCAATACGAGATCGGGGTCGCCGTCCTCGAGATCGATGGCCTGCTTCAGCACCGTCAACGAATGCCAGTACACGTCCTTGTGCTGATGATGCTCGTCGATTTCGAGCTTCATGTTCGGCACCTCGGGAATGATGCGCTGAGCCAGACCGGTCTCGCACATCACGTCGATGCCCTCGATCGGGTGGGCACCGAGAATCAGCTTGTCCAGCTCCACCTGAATGCGCTCGGCGGTGATGCGGTCGATCTGATCGGCCATGTCGACGATGGCGCTGTGCACCCGCGGCAACAACGAGAAACCGAGTTGCGACACGAATCGAGCCGCGCGCAGCATCCGCAGCGGATCGTCACCGAACGATGTTTCCGGTGCCGACGGGGTATCGAGAACGCCCTCGAGCAACGCGTCCATGCCGCCGAGCGGATCGACGAACTCCTGCACGCCGTCGGCACCCAACTGCACGGCCATGGCGTTGACGGTGAAATCGCGTCGAATCAGATCTTCTTCGAGGCTGCTGCCGTACTGCACCTCGGGGTTACGCGAGACCTGGTCGTACGAATCGGTGCGGAACGTCGTGATCTCGATCTGCTGGCCGTCCTTGGCCGCACTGATCGTTCCGAACGCGATGCCCGTGTCCCACTGATGGTCCGCCCACCCGGACAGCAGCGTCTGAACGACCTCCGGCCTGGCGTCGGTGGTGAAATCCAGATCGGTTCCCAAACGACCGAGAACCGCGTCCCGAACGGACCCTCCGACGAGGTAGAGCTCGTGGCCCGCGGCGGCGAACAACGCGCCCAGCGGGGTCAATACCGGCGCGAGTTCACGCAACGTCACCGCAGCTGCAGCCAGCAACCTTTCCCGGCGCGCATCGGCGTGCTCGGGGGAAACGGAAGACAGGGACTGATCGGCCACGGTGGAAGAGCCTACTGGCGCAGTGCCGACCGGATCGTCTCGGCCATCGGCCACGGTGCGGCAAGCCGGAGCGGGGCGCCGAGGCAACTAGTATGGATCGGGTGTCTGCTGCCGAACGTGCGAACAGGAGCCGCCGCAACCCGCGGCGGCGTCAAGCACGCGCCGACACCGAAGCACCCAAGCTGCGGACCGTCCGAGAAACCTCTGCCGGAGGCCTGGTGGTCGACGGCCTCGACGGCCCGCCTGCCACCCGCTGCGCAGCCCTGATCGGCCGCACCGACCGGCGCGGACGCCTGCTCTGGTCCCTGCCCAAGGGGCACATCGAGCAGGGCGAAACCGCCGAGCAGACAGCCATGCGCGAGGTCGCCGAGGAGACCGGCATCCGCGGCACCGTGCTGGCGTCGCTGGGAAGCATCGACTACTGGTTCGTCACCGAAGGCCGCCGGGTCCACAAGACCGTTCATCACTATCTCCTCCGCTTCCTGGGCGGCGAACTGTCCGACGAGGATCTCGAAGTCACCGAAGTCGCCTGGGTACCGCTGAGCGAACTGCCGTCCCGACTCGCCTACGCCGACGAACGCAAACTCGCCGCCATCGCCACCCGCCTCATCGAGGACATGAACGGCGAGCAGGCAACCGGCGGCGACACGAACGCACCCACGCCCGGCGGGAAGTGATCGTGCGGGCCCGGAAGGTCGCTGCCGCCGCATTGACCTCGTTTTTCCTCGCTGCAGCGCCGGCCGTCGGCACCGCAGCACTGGGACCCCAACAGCTCCCTACTGCCACGGCGCAGCCAGATTCCGCCGGAGACATCAGCGGCACGACCAGCGCCGTTCCCGATACCCCGATGACGCAGGCCGGCGATCCGTTCCTGACGCTGAGCATCGACACGGTCGCACCCTCGACGGTCACCACCAGCAGCGATCCGTTCGTCACGGTTCGCGCGACGGTGAAGAACACCGGCGATCGACGCGTCGACGACGTCAGCGTGCGCCTACAGGGTGCGGCGGCCATCGACACCACGTCCGGTCTGCGGACCTCGCTCACCCTCGACCAGGAAAGATTCGACCGCGTCGGGACTTTCGTCACGGTTGCGGAGTCGCTGGAAAAGGACCAGAGCCGCCAGTTCGATCTGTCGATGCAGCTACGAAGCAGTACCGAGCCCTCCCTCGGGATCGACGCTCCCGGCGTTTACCCCCTACTTCTCAACGTCAACGGCACCCCCGAGTACGGCGGGACGGCTCGACTCGACGACGCCCGCTTCCTGCTACCCGTCGTGGGACTGCCGCGGAATCCCGGTCAGCTCGACCCCGCAGCGCCCGACGCGATGCCGCTACCCCCCAACACCCGGAATCCCGTAGCGATGACGGTGTTGTGGCCACTCGCCGACATTCCCCGTCTCGCAGCCGGAATCCCCGGTTCCATCGACGATCGAGTGCGTTTGATCGACGACGACCTGGCGACCCAGCTCGCCGCTGGTGGTCGGCTCGACACCCTGCTCAAAGCCCTGGAATTCGCGACGCAGCCCGGTCTCGATCCCGACGGCAAACTGGCGTCGAGCCTGTGCATCGGCATCGATCCCGACCTGCTGGTCACCGTCTCGAACATGACCCGCGGCTACCTCGTCGTCGACAACCCGGCCGATCCGGCCAGCTCCGCGCGGGAGGGCTCCGGCAGCGGGGCCGCAGCCCAGTGGTTGACGCGGCTCGAGGCACTGGCGTCGAACACGTGCGTGACGGCCCTACCGTTCGCTCAGGCCGACCTCGCCGCCGTCGCCGACATCGGTGATTCCTCGCTGCTCAGCAGTGCTGTCGCCGCCCCGGCCGACATCGTCGACGGCATCCTCGGCATCAGCTCGGTACGCGGTTTCACCTGGAGTGCCACCGGCGGCGTCGACGCGGGCGCTGCGGACGCGCTGAGATCGTCGGGAACCGGGACCGTCCTCGTGGCCGACAACAGCATCAGCCCACCCACGTCCTCGCCGACGTCTCTGCTGGTGTCCACCGATACCGCGCCGACCGCCGCCGATCCGACCGGCACCTTGGCCGCCACCCACTACGACTCGGCGACCACCGCGGCACTGGCCGGCGTCGGGACGACCCCGTCGACCCCGGCCTTGACCCCGGCGAATCAACGCTTCGACCTGGGCACCGACTCTCGCACCGCACGGCTGCAGGACGCCCTCGGTGCCATCAATTTCCACGCCCTCGTCGGTGCCGATCGACCCGGCCGCACGGTGACCGTCGCACCGCCGCAGTACTGGACCGCGGGAGGAGACGAACCCTCGGCAATCCTGTCGACTGTGTCCTCGCTGTTGCGTTCGGGCCTGGCGACGCCTCGTCCGCTGCCCGGCCTGATCACCGAGCCCCCCACCGGAATCCCGGTGACCAGCATCGATGTGCCGACCGATCTCGATGCGTCCGCCATCGACACGGTCCGAACGCAGAGCGCACGCGTGGACACCCTGGCGCAGTCGCTGGTCGAGGATCCCCAGTCCGCACTGACTCCGCGCCTGTACACCGCCCCGTTGCGAGAGGACATGCTCCGCGCCCTGTCGACCGCGGGTCGCGCCAGCGCCGAAGGCGATGACGCTGCGGCCATGGCACGCACCCGTCTCACCGCGACCCGCGTCGGACTCGACACCGTCTACGGATCGGTGACCGTGCTGGCTCCGGGCGGCGTCTACACACTCGCCTCCGAGCAGAGTCCGCTGCTGCTCGTGGCCCGCAACGACCTACCGGTGCCGGTCAACGTGCTCCTCCGAGTAGACGCGCCACCGGAGATGACGATCAGCGACGTCGGCGTGACCCAACTTCCGGCGCGCGGATCGCGAACCATCACCGTGCCCGCCGAGGTGGACGACAAACGCAATCTGTCGGTCGACTTCTCCGTCACCACCCTCGACGGCACCCGGCTCGGCGAGGTATCGACGGTGTCGGTTCGATCGAACGCATACGGTCAAGCTCTCGCGATAATTACCGCCTGCGCCGGCGCGCTCCTACTGTTGCTGGCAGGCCGACGACTCTGGCACCGATTCCGAGGACAACCCGACCCGGCCGACGAAGGGTACGAGAGACCATGACAGGCAATGTGCCGTACGACGGCGACCTGCCCCGGTCACGCATGCCCGCAGCGCAGGTGTTCCGGCGCACGACGCCCCCACGCCCCGCCCCCTGGGAGCGGCAACCACGACCCGAGATGCGTTCCTATCCGGCACCGCCCCCGCTCGACGGTCAACCGGCAGCGGACGACTCCGCAACTCAGCTCATCCCACGGTTCCGGGACGAGGACTACCCGCCCGCCGCGCCGTCGGGAAACATCCCTCCGCCGCAGACACCACCGGGCCACAACGAGTCACCACCGCAGCCCGAACCCAGACCTCAGAAGTCGTTGCTGGCCGCCTCCGGTTCCATTGCGGTGGCGACCCTCGTCAGCCGCATCACTGGATTCGCCAAGCAAGTAGCCATGACGGCCACCCTCGGCCCCGCCCTGGCCAGCGCATTCACCGTCTCGACGATTCTGCCGAACATGATCTCCGAGCTGGTGCTCGGTGCCGTCCTCGGAGCGATCGTCGTTCCTGTCCTGGTACGCGCAGAACAAGAGGACGCCGACGGCGGACGTGACTTCGTCCGACGCCTCTTCACCATTGCGGTCGCGCTGCTCGGCACCGTGGCGTTGGCCGCAACCATCGCTGCGCCGCTGCTGGCGCGTCTGATGCTCAACGGTGATCCGAAGGTCAACGAGGACCTGACCATTGCCTTCACCTATCTGGTATTGCCTGCGCTGATGTTCTACGGGCTCTCCGGCTTGCTCACGGCGGTGCTCAACACCCGACAGAACTTCAAACCCGGTGCGTGGGCACCGGTGTTCAACAACCTCGTGGTTCTTGCGGTGTTCGGCATCTACTTCCTGATGCCGGGTGAGATCACCGTCAATCCGGTCGACATGACGAACCCGCAGCTGTTGATCATCGGCCTCGGCGTCACCACCGGTGTCATCACGCAGGTACTGGCGCTGATCCCTGCGCTTCGCCGCGAGAAGATCGACCTGCGCCCACTCTGGGGGTTCGACGCGCGCCTGAAGAAGTTCGGCGCGATGGCAGCCGCAATCGTGCTCTACGTCGTCATCAGTCAGATCGGTCTGATCGTCGCCACCAACATCTCGTCGGGAGCCGACGACGCGAGCCCCACGATCTATTCCCAGGCCTGGATCGTGCTGCAGTTGCCGTACGGCATTCTCGGCGTCACGGTTCTGACGGCGATCATGCCCCGACTCAGTCGTAATGCCGCCAACGGTGACACGCCCTCGGTCGTCGACGATCTCTCCGTCGCCACTCGGCTGACGATGGTCGCGATGGTCCCGATCGTCGTGTTCTTGACGTTCGCGGGGCCGTGGGTGGGCGAGGCGCTGTACGGGTTCGGCAAGTTTGCGCCCGACGCCAACCGGCTGGGTGAGGCCGTGAGCTGGTCGGCGTTCTCCCTCATCCCGTACGCGCTGGTCCTGATCCACCTGCGCGTGTTCTACGCCCGCGAGCAGGCCTGGACGCCCACCTGGATCGTCCTCGGCATCACCGCCGTCAAGATCGGCCTGTCGTTGCTCGCCCCGATCGTCGCAACCGATCCGGAACAAGTGGTGCTGCTCCTCGGCACCGCGACCGGCCTCGGCTACACCGCAGGTGCCGTCATCGGCGGATACCTGCTGCACAAGAGCCTCGGCAACCTGCGGATGGCCAACGTCGGGAAGACTGTCTGGCTGGTTCTCATCGCCTCGCTGGCCGGCGGCGCAGCCATGCTCGCCATCGACCGGATCGTCGGATTCGACGCCATGGCGAACGGCTGGATCGGCAACTTCGTGCGCGTCGCGATGGACGCCGTCATCATGCTCGGCATCACGTTCTCCATCCTGTGGTTCGGCAAGATTCCCGAAGTACTGGCCGTCACCGTCGCGTTGAGCCGTCTCGTCCGCCGGGTCCTCGGACGGTCGGCCCCGCCCGAGCCTGCGACGTCCGGTTCGGTGCCGGATCCGGCTGCCGCGGAAACCAGCGTGATTCCTGTTATTCGAACCGAGCCCACATGGGACACTGCGCGGGATCGACTCCCGTACCCTGGTCAACGGCACCCGGGGGCAGACGCCCCTGCAGGTCGACCGCTTGTAGAACAACACGGGGCATATTCGCCTGAAGGAGTAACAGTGACCGACGACGATGTTGCTGGGGGGCCGGCACAGTCTCCAGCAAACGAAGCCGACCGAACGAGCGGCGGAGTCGAAGTCGACACCCAGGACCGCACCGAGTCCGTGAAGGCCGAGTCTGCTGCGTCGTCGAAAACACCCGAGTCGAAGACAGCGGACCCGAAAGCGCCTGATTCTTCGGAGAAGCCGAGCACACCCAGCACGCCTGAGTCGGCGGCAGCGTCGAGTGCCGAGGCCACCGAGAAGAAGGAAACCAAAGCGTCCGCTCCCAAGGATCAGACGATCGCGATCTCCAAGGCCGCGCTGGCGGCCAAGCCGTCCGACAAGACCGTCTCCATCTCGAAGGCGAAGCTGCCGGTCGACGACGCGAGCAAGGCCGAGCCGAAGACCGACAGCACACCGGTGGACGCGACGAAGAAATCGGCGGCAGTCGACACACCAGTAGCACCGAAGCCGACGACGGACAAAGCTGCCGAAAAACCAGCCGAGGACCAGTCCACCGCGGACGCCCCCGGGCGCACCCTTCGCGGACCGACGCTGATTCCCGGTGCTTCGGTGGCCGGGGGACGCTACCGCCTGTTGGCACCGCACGGTGGAGCTCGCGGGCTCAAGTTCTGGCAGGCCCACGACGTCAAGCTCGACCGCGAGGTCGCGTTGACGTTCGTCGATGCCGATCAGCAGTCCACGGCATCACCCAACGACCGCACTCAGGGCCCGCAGGCAATCCTGTCCCGGACGCTGCGCCTCGGCCGGATCAACTCTCCCGGTCTCGCCCGGGTGCTCGACGTGGTGCGCGGTAGCTCCGGCGGCATCGTCGTCGCCGAGTGGACTCCCGGTCGCTCGCTGCGCGAGATGGCCGATACGGTTCCTGCCCCCACCGGTGCCGCCCGTGCGATCAAGGTCCTGGCCGCCGCGGCCGAGGCTGCCCACCGAAGCGGCGGCGCACTGTCGATCGACCACCCCGATCGCGTACGCATCAGTACCAGCGGCAACGCCGTCCTGGCGTTTCCCGCGACTCTGGCGGACGCCGACTCCAGTTCGGACGTCCGTGGTCTCGGTGCCATGCTCTACGCCCTGATCACTGCACGCTGGCCGTTGTCGGACACCACCGGAGAAGCCGTCGTTCCCGGTGACGCGGCATCCCTGCGCAGCGTCGGCGGCATGCGTCCGGCCGATCGGGACGACAAGGGTGCGCCGCGCGAGCCTCGCGAAATTCGCCCCGACGTTCCGTTCGAGATCTCTGCCGTCGCGGTACGAGCGCTCGAGCAGAACAGTGGCATTCGCACCGCCGCGACGGTGCAGCACGTTCTCGATCAGGCCGCGGTGGTCAACGACAAGACCGACCTGATGCCGGCACTGCGACTGGGCCAGCGTGCCCCGGGAGCCAGCGGTCACTCGCTCGCGGACCCGGAAGAGCTGGCCGCAGAGAAGGCGAAGTCGACGCGAACCAACATCGCCATCGCCGTTCTCGGCGCTCTGACGGTGCTGATTCTGGCGTTCGCCGGCTATTGGTTGTTCACCTCCATCGCGGGCGACAACACCGATGCGCCGCTGGACAGCCAGGAGTTCGGACTGACGACCCCGGCTGCCGCACCGCCGGCCGGCGACACCGCTGCGCCCCCGGCGCCGACGGGAGGGCCCGTCGCGATGAGCGATGTCAGCGTCTTCTCCCCACAGGGGTCTGCAGACAACCCGGGCACGGCATCGAACGTGATCGACAACAACCCCAGCACGGCCTGGACCACCGACTCCTACTTCCAGCAGTTCCCGGCACTGAAGAACGGTGTCGGACTGCTCGTCACCATCCCGTCGTCGACGTTGAAGAACGCGTGGATCGAATCGACGTCGCCGGGAACGGTCGTCGAGATCAGGTCCGCTCCCAACGATTCACCGAGCCTCGGCGACACCACGCTGCTCGGTGAAGCCACTCTGCAGAACGGCCGCACCGACATCGCGCTCGACGGCACCGAACCCACCGGCAACGTCCTGGTGTGGATCACCTCCCTCGGAGAGCAGGGTGGCCGCATCGCTACCTCGATCTCCGGGATCGGTTTCGACACGTAAAACCGGCGATACAGAGGCAAATCGCGTTCGTTTCGTACTTCGCGGTATCGATGGCCTAGGCTCCCCCCAATGCGTTAACACGGGGGGGAGCCGTTTTCGTATGACCGAACGTATCGATTCGGCGCTGGGGGAGCGCACGGATGCGGAATTGTTGGCTGCTCATGCAGCCGGTGAGCCCACCGCATTCGCCACGTTGATCCATCGCCATCAGGAACACCTGTGGCTCACGGCACGCCGCACGAGCTACACACCCGAGGACGCATCCGACGCGTTGCAGGAGGCGTTGCTCTCCGCGCATCGAACGGCCGGGTCGTTTCGCGCGGACGCTGCAGTCCGCAGTTGGTTGCACAAGATCGTCGTCAACGCGTGCCTCGATCGCATTCGCCGAAACAAGGCACGTCCGTCGGTTCCGTTGAGCGAGAACGAGAGTCACGAACCGGTGTCGCCTCGGGACCGAATCTCCGAATCCGAGACCAGCATCCTCGTCCGACAGGCCCTGATGACGCTGCCGCCCGACCAGCGAGCGGCGGTGGTCGTCGTGGACATGGAGGGCTACTCGGTGGCCGACGCCGCAGCGTTGCTGGGGGTTCCCACCGGTACCGTGAAGAGTCGATGCGCTCGCGGCAGACTCAAGTTGTCGACGCAGCTCGCATACCTCAAGGACGCAGGGAACCGAATCTAGACCCCTCGCGTCTAAACCGTGTGAGAGGGAAAGAAGACTCGGCGAAGGGAGGCAGGAACGTGTCGTCGAACACCGACGCTCTACCCGGTGCCCCGTTCTCACCCGAGTTGCTGGCCGATCTGCATGCAGATGCGCTACCCGAGGATGTCAGCAGTCGGCTGTGGCCGTTGGTGCGTGCCGACGCCGAGGCGATGCGAATACTGGCGACACTGGACACCGTCACTGCTCGGCTGCACGAATTGGGCGAGGATCCGAAGGGCACGATGCCCGTTCCCGCCGACGTCGCCCGGCAGATCGATCGCACCCTCGAGACCCTGGCCGACACAGAGTCGGCGGACCGTACCGCCGATGTCCTTCCGCTTCGCAGACCTCCACGTAGCGCGCGTACACACCGGCACATGATCGTCGGAATCGCCGCTGCTGCAGCACTTCTCGCGGGTGGTTCGGTCACCTTCGCCGCCGTCCTGCACAGCCCGGGCACGTCGGATCCCGTCGTAGCCGAGCCGGGGACCACGCCACCCGACTCGTCCCTCGTTCTCGATTCCACCGATCTCGACTCGAACGTCGCGTTCACCGTCATCGGTAAACGAGACTCCGGCAGCCTGTCGGATCCGGCAGACCTGGCCGCGTGTCTCGACGCCAACGGCGTGGACCCCGCCGCCGCCGTTCTCGGATCCAGTCAGGTTCGAATCGACGGCCGACAGGGAACTCTCCTCGTCCTCGCCGGGGCCGGGCCCGCGCAGTTCATCGCTCTGGCAGTGGGCAACGATTGCCGCGGCGGCAATCCCGACGTCCTCACGCGTCGCGATATCGGCTGACACATCTCTCACCGGGGAACAACTGCCTCTAGGGTGGTGTTGACCAGATGTACGTCGATAGGCAGTGCTCAGTGCACTTTCGCGTCGACGCCAAGAACACGCCGCACAAGATCGGAAGGTCTGCATTGAGTACCCCCAAGGTTCACGATCTCATCATCGTCGGCTCGGGACCGGCCGGATACACCGCCGGTGTCTACGCGGCCCGCGCAGAGCTGGAGCCCATCCTGTTCGAGGGAACCCAGTTCGGCGGTGCCTTGATGACGACGACCGAGGTCGAGAACTTCCCCGGTTTCCGCGAGGGCATCATGGGCCCCGATCTGATGGAACAGATGCGCGAACAGGCGCAACGTTTCGGTGCCGACATCCGCACCGAGGACGTCGAGGAGCTCGAGTTGACCGGGCCGATCAAGACTGTCTCGGCGGGCGGCGAGACCTACCGAGCTCGCGCGATCATTCTCGCGATGGGTGCAGCCGCTCGGTACCTCTCCATTCCCGGTGAGGAGAAGCTCCTCGGACGCGGCGTCAGCGCATGCGCCACCTGCGACGGGTTCTTCTTCCGCGACCAGGATATCGCCGTCATCGGCGGTGGCGACTCGGCAATGGAGGAGGCAACCTTCCTCACGCGCTTCGCCCGCAGCGTGACGATCGTGCACCGCCGCAGCGAGTTCCGCGCGTCGCGCATCATGCTCGAGCGCGCCAAGAAGAACGAGAAGATTCGCTTCCTCACCGACACCAAGGTTCTCGAAGTGCTCGGCGACACCAGCGTCACCGGCCTGTCTCTGGAACATGCAGTCACCGGCGAGAAGACGACTCTGGACGTCACCGGGATGTTCGTGGCGATCGGCCATGATCCTCGCAGCGAACTGGTCAAGGGCCAGGTCGAACTCGACGATGCCGGATACGTCAAGATCGCATCGCCCACGTCGGCCACTTCGGTCGAAGGGGTGTTCGCTGCCGGCGACCTCGTCGATCACGTGTACCAGCAGGCCATCACCGCTGCGGGTACCGGCTGCACCGCATCCATCGACGCCGAGCGTTGGCTGGCCGAGCAGGGCGACATCACCACCAACACACTCGAGCACGCCGATCAGCCGGTCGACGCTGTCAACGCCTGACCGGTAGACCCACCACCTGTTGCAGACCCACACCGAGGAGATTCACATGTCCGACGACAAGAGCACAGTCACAATCACCGACGCGTCGTTCGTCGACGACGTTCTGACCAGCGAGAAGCCCGTGCTGGTCGACTTCTGGGCCACCTGGTGCGGCCCGTGCAAGATGGTTGCTCCCGTTCTCGAGGAGATCGCTGCCGAGCACAAGGACAAGCTGACCATCGCCAAGCTCGACATCGATGCCAACCCGCAGGCGGCTCGGGACTTCAAGGTCATGTCCATCCCGACGCTGATCCTGTTCCAGGGTGGCAAGCCGGTCAAGCAGATCGTCGGCGCAAAGGGCAAGGCCGCGCTGCTCAAGGACCTCGAAGGCGTTATCTGACTCACCCACGCTTGGTGTGGATTGCCGCAGAAGCCTGTCTTTCTGCGACAATCATCTGATGTGCCGATGCTTGCGTCGGCACATCAGCGCATCGAAGTGCGTGTTGACCGTCAGGACGATCGAGAGGGTTTTTCCAGGATGCAGGAGCTCAGTCACGGCGATTCCGGACCCGCCGTCGCCGAGGTCCGCGGCACTCTCTCGGCACTCGGTTTCCTCCACGAGGCCGTGGTTCCGCCCGGCCCGATGGACGACGGCCACTGGACGGCCCCAGGATCGGTGTTCGACCGGGCCCTCGACGGTGCCGTGCGCGCGTTCCAGCAGCATCGCGGCTTACTGGTCGACGGCGTCGTCGGACCGGCCACGTACCGCGCCCTCAAAGAAGCGTCCTACCACCTCGGTGCCCGCACGCTGATCTACCAGCTGTCCGCTCCGCTGTACGGCGATGACGTCGCTACCCTGCAGACACGCCTGCAGGACCTCGGTTTCTACAACGAGCGCGTCGACGGCTTCTTCGGTCCAAAGACGCACGAGGGCCTGTCGTCTTTTCAACGCGAGATCGGTCTGGCACCCGACGGTATCTGTGGTCCGGCGACACTGCGTTCACTCGACCTCCTCGGAACCCGCGTCACCGGTGGATCGCCCCACGCGATGAGCGAGGAAGAACTCGTACGCAAATCCGGCCCACAGTTGACGGGTAAGCGAATCGTCATCGACCCCGATCTCGGTGGTGCCGACACCGGCCGCATCGTCGACGGCACATTCGGACGCGTCTCCGAATCGGAAATTCTGTGGGATCTGGCCAGTCGTCTCGAAGGCCGAATGGCGGCGACCGGAATGGAAACGTTCCTCTCTCGTGCACGGGGCACCAACCCGTCGGTGGCCGACCGCGCGGAGACCGCCAACGCCTGGGGCGCAGATCTGATGATCTCGCTGCGCTGCGCGTCGAGCACCAGTCCTGTGGCCAATGGAGTGGCCAGCTTCCACTTCGGTAACTCGCACGGATCCACCTCGATGATCGGCCAGGTCCTCACCAGCTACGTGCAACGCGAAATCGTGGCTCGCACACCACTTCTCGATTGCCGCAGTCACGGCCGCACGTGGGATCTGTTGCGGCTCACCAACATGCCGACCATCCAGATAGACCTCGGCTACCTCACCAACGAATCCGACGTCGAAGTACTGAGCGATCCGCGATTCCGCGACATCATTGCCGAAGCAATCCTGATCGCCGTCAAGCGGTTGTACCTCCTGGGTCAGGACGACCAACCGACCGGCACGTTCACGTTCGCTGAACTACTGGCCGAGGAACTCGCCGCCGCCGACCGTCCCTGATCGACGGGCCCCCGCGCCACCGGTCGGAGCCCGTCGTTCAGCGAACTCCGACCGTCGACTTCTGTTCGATGTCGACCACCGAGATACTCGCCGCCACCAGCAATTGCTCGAGCGCCGATTCGACGTCCTGCTTCCACCCGTGATCGCGATCCAATTCGAGGCGGAGTCTCGGGAACCTGTGATGCGGTGCCACCACCTCGAAGCCGACCTTCTCCAGAAAGTCGGCGTCGATCATGCATGTCGCAGCCGAGCACGTCGCATGTGCCGTCGCGTTGGGAATTGCCGGCGACGCGTCGTCCGCATTGTGGCGAATGCCGAAGGCCTCCAAGGCACGAACACCACGATTGACGAGATCGCCGACCACCGCCTGAATCAGGGTTGCCGAGTGCAGATCCGCATCGGCCGGGGAGTCGATACGAAGCTGGGTCAGTAGGACCGCGTCGGGACTGACGGGCGAAGTAGGGAAGGTCGACGCCCGAGGAACTGCGCGGGGCGGGCAGTACAGCGCACACCCGATCGTGTTGCCGTCCACGGACAACAGCTGCCCGCACGATCCCCACTCGAGCATGATCGTCGACAACCACACCTCGTTCTCGAATTCGAGGTCCAGCGCCGCGCCGTCGGACGTGGGATCGAGGACCCAGAAGCTACACCGCCGAGAATGTGCCGGCAGATGTTCGAACGAGCCGAGGGTCACTCCGGTCACCATCGCCGACACCGCGTACCTCAGCCTCCGTGCAGTCGTTCCACCGCTCGATTCTCGGTGGGGAGCCGATTCTCTCCTCGACCAGGATAGGCGACGGGGTCGCGCTACCTGGTGATCGGGGAAGATCCTCGAAACCTAGTGCATCACAATAGTTTTCGATCCAACTTGCCGTTTACGGGACCACTCGTCGTCGATATACGTCACAGTGACGTTACGCCCTGTTATGACTGGTCCTGAAAAAACGCGGCTACTTTTTCTTCTGAGCTTCCATCATCTCGACGATTCTCTGAAGGTCGTCGACCGACCCGAATTCGACGACGATCTTGCCTTTTCGCTTACCCAGACTCACTGTCACCCTCGTATCGAACGAATCCGAGAGGCGATCGGCCACATCCTGAAGGCCGGGCATCTGGATCGGCTTGCGCTTCGCCGCCGGTTCGGGGGACTTACCGTCCTCGCGATTGGCCAGAGTGACGGCTTCTTCCGTCGCTCGAACCGAGAGACCCTCGGCCACGATGCGCGCAGCCAACGATTCCTGTGCATCCGATCCCGCGTCCAACGACAGCAGTGCGCGTGCATGTCCCGCCGACAGAACACCGGCTGCGACACGTCTCTGTACCGGAATCGGCAACTTCAGCAGACGGATCATGTTGGTCACCACGGGGCGTGAGCGACCGATCTTTGCCGCGAGCTCCTCGTGCGTGACATCGAATTCCTCGAGCAGCTGCTGATATGCGGCCGCCTCTTCGAGAGGATTGAGCTGTACGCGATGGATGTTTTCGAGCAGTGCGTCGCGCAGCATTGCGTCGTCTGCGGTTTCCCGGACGATCGCGGGGATCTTCTCCAGGCCCGCTTCCTGGCTCGCGCGCCACCGCCGCTCGCCCATGACGAGTTGATACTTGGCATCTCCTGCAGCCGCAGAACCGGATACGAGACGCACCACGATCGGCTGCATGAGGCCGAATTCGCGAATCGAGTGCACCAGTTCGGCAAGGGATTCGTCGTCGAAGACGTGCCTCGGCTGCTTGGGATTGGCCTCGATTCGGTCCGGCGAGATCTCCCGATACACGGCACCGACAGGGGAGAGGTCGTCCCCGTTCAGCACCGGCGGCGTCGGAGTAGGCGCCGTTGCGGTCTCTGTGGTGTCGTCGGACGCCGTTGCCCGCTTGGGCTTCGTCGACGTGTCCGGCTTGTCCTTGGCGTTGCGGTCGGCACCGATGATGACGTCGGCTGCTGCATTACCGAGGCGCGGTCCGGCATCGGGGCCCGTGGGGATGAGCGACGCGAGTCCGCGCCCCAGACCGCCCTTACGTGCTTGACTCATGTCCTACTTCTTTCGTGCGTCGATGCCGGCCGAGCGAGCAGCGAGCTCTCGTCCGGCGTCCAGGTAACTCATTGCTCCACGCGAACCGGGGTCGTAATCCAACACCGTCATGCCGTACCCGGGTGCTTCGGAGACCTTCACACTGCGCGGAATCACGGCACGCAGCACGGCATCGCCGAAGTGCTTCCGCACTTCCTCGGCGACCTGATCAGCCAGTTTGGTGCGGCCGTCGTACATCGTGAGGATGACGGTCGAGACGTGCAATTCAGGATTGAGATGGGACTGAACCAGCTCGATATTCCGAAGCAGCTGCCCCACACCCTCCAGTGCGTAGTACTCGCATTGAATGGGAATCAGCACCTCGGTGGCCGCCACAAGCGCGTTGACAGTCAACAGACCGAGTGACGGTGGGCAGTCGATGAGGATGAAATCGGCGTCGAGTCCGGCCAACTCCTCGACCGACAACGCCGTCTTGAGGCGTCCTTCCCGGGCCACCATCGAGACCAATTCGATCTCCGCGCCCGCGAGGTCGATCGTTGCCGGGATGCAGAACAACCGCTCACTGTGCGGACTCTGCTGGATCGCGTCTTTGGCCTTCACTTCGCCGATGAGCACCTCGTAGCTCGACGGCACACCGGAATGATGTTCGACGCCCAGTGCCGTGCTGGCGTTGCCCTGAGGGTCCAGATCCACCACCAAGACCGTCAGGCCCTGGAGCGCGAGTGCGGCTGCGAGGTTGACCGCCGTCGTGGTCTTGCCGACGCCACCCTTCTGATTCGCAATCGTCAGCATGCGGCGCTTCGCCGGCTTGGGCAACGTCACCGATCCCGGGTGAAGGACCTGACTGGCCCGGTGCGCGGCGGCCCCGATCGGGGTGTCGTCGGTCGAAATCGAGTTGGTGTACTCGAAGCCACTCGTCACCCCCGCCTTGTTGGCGGCTGCGTTCGACGACTTCTTCTTGGACTCTGTTTCACGTGAAACAGCGGGATCCGACCCACCCGACATATGTGCTCCTTAGTGCGGAACTGAATGTGTTCTACGTTCGATACAAACGGCGCGGGGCGATTCCCGCAATCGATCATCAGTGGCGACTGAGCCGCCGCGGCTCACGGACTGCCCTGACGACGATGGTGGGCGTCGGGAGAAGACCGACACCGCACTCCACGACCTCCAGCTTGCCAGCACCCATACGGGTGAGGGAAGTCCTGTCGCGTTCGATCTCCTCACTCGCGCTGGAACCCTTCAGCGCGAGCATCCGGCCGCGTTCGTGAACGAGGGGGAGAGACCATTTGGCGAGCTTCTCCAGCGGGGCCACAGCCCTCGACGTGACGACATCCGCACCGCCGGCTTCCTTCTTCACGCCGGGCTGTTCGGCCCGCCCGCGTACGACCAACACGTTGAGATCGTGCTCGTCGATGAACTCGGCCAGATAGACGGTTCTCCGAAGAAGAGGCTCGACGAGCGTCACCCGAAGATCCGGTCGAGCGATGGCAAGAGGGATGCCGGGCAGGCCAGCACCGCTGCCGATGTCGACCACAGTCTCGCCCTCGTCGATGAGCTCGCCGATCGCGGCGCAATTGAGGATATGCCGCTCCCAGAGTCGCGGAACTTCGCGTGGACCGATCAGCCCCCGTTCGACTCCGGCGGTAGCCAAGGACTCGTGATATCTCCGAGCGAGATCCAGTCGATCTCCGAACATCTGCTCGGCGACGGCCATCAACTCGGTGCTATCCGACGCTTCTTGTTCCACGTGAAACATCATCCCGTGCTCGGGCACGGATCGCCAAACGACACCTCTGTAAGTTGCTGAGATCGCGAGGTTCCGGGAGTTGGAGTCCCGATTTGCTGGGTGGAGCACACCAGGACCGCCGTCTGCGCACCCACTCCGATTCGACGGTTCATCCTGCCCGACACTTCTGCCTTCCGGAGTACGCCGGTGTTTCACGTGAAACCGAGCCAGGGCCCGACGGCTGGGGAGGCGACGGTTGCGTGTACTTCGAGCGACCGACCCGGTCTCCTCAGCGCGACCCGATGCACTCGCGCACCAATTGATATTGCCTAGGACTTCCCGGCCCGGCGATGGTGAACGAGATACCGGTACGGCCAGAACCATCCGGTATGGGACCCTTTCCCGTCGCCTATCCAATCCAGGAGCGCCTGCTGGGAACGCGAAGTGGATCGCTGTTCTATGCCCTCCGCCGTCGTGCGTCCTCGGTCGGGCCGCATACGACCGTTGCTATATGGACACTCGGCGAGCCCGCCAAGGGACGCACCCCACCGACACATTGACCCGACCACCATCACGGGTCCCACAGGATCCGGCGATCCAATGAGGCCACCCCAAGGACGGCGTTGGGGACAGCGTTCACTGAAGTGCATCCGCCATCCCGCCCAGGATCGGAGGAACCACTTCGTCGAGACGAGTCGTAACTCTGACAGCCGTCTCCGTGCTGTCGGGCGTCGCCCTCCGCTGTTTCACGTGAAACCGGACAGACACTCTGGTCGAACAGAGTCGGCAGAGTCGTCGCGCGAATAACACCGCAATCGATCATGCCTCGACCGAGCCCTCTACGCGTCGCTCTCGCTCTCGACCGCCGCCCGCCCCACAGCACCAAGCTCGAAGCCGACTCCACAGCCCCTCGTTGGGACCGGCTCTTGCGACCACCCGCCGTGGGGTCGTTTGCGATTGGCACCCACGCTTTCGGATACAACCGGACAGCTTCGGGCATCGTTTGACCTGTCGGACAATGTCGCGCGGCTCGGACTGCTCCTCGCGCCCGCCTACCGCCGGCTGTCGCGAGCATTAGGCGACCGGGCGCAAGATCGACGCCCGGTTCGGACTGCTCCTCGGGCCGGGCCCGCCGAATGTCGTGAGCATCGGCCGGAGTGTATTCAAAACCTTCGGACGCTTCGACGGCAGCATTGTGCCCTAGATCGTGTTTCACGTGAAACACGATCCGACTCTCCACGGGTCACGTTCGTCGTCGACGTCGCCGTAGTCTCGATGACCGTCAGTCCGTCTCGGCGCCAGGTTTTACAACGGGTCCTGCTGACAATCCGTCCGGACGTCACATTCGCAGGCGACCCTCGGATGCCTCCGATCGGTTGGACCACTTCACCCGCAGACGCAATTCGAAGACGACGACTGCACGGCGATTGAGGGGGACGTCGATCCCTCCTCGAACAAATGGGGTCGGACGCATAGAGCGAGCCGGCATGAGTCCAATCGAGCCAAGTCTCGATAAGTGACAGCCGGCCAGAAACCCGACTGTTTCACGTGAAACACACACACGCGTAGACACCCCTCGCAAGTCATCCGGTGGAGGTGGTTCTCCCTACGCGACCGCCGTGTCCGTGACGCAATGCCGGGACGCACTCACGATCGGTGATCCTGCGGTCGAAGACATTCAGATCCAATGCTGGGGTAGTGAGCCCAGCTGAGCGTGACGCGACCGACGGTGACTACGCACTGCCGGCCGCCACACGTCACGCCATGGTGAACCGGTCATGCTCATTTGACCTAACCTGCGACATCACCGCGCCGGACACTCCACCGTCGCAATCCAGAACAAGGTCATCACAGAATTCACCCAGACGAATCCTGCTACGCCTCATGCCTCTAGAAGTTCGCGCAGCACGTACAACACGGTGACAACCCACCGTCCGTCGATCGGCTCTCGTCGTCATCCGACACCGGCTCGGCAAGTGAGGAGCACACCTTCTCCCGACACGACAACAGAGTTCGAGGTCATGAACTATCCCGGTGTGCCAGCCCGCTACACCGAGGCCCGCCTGCCATATCGTTGCGCAGTGGACCACGGTGCGATGTGCCCGCTGCCCGGCGCGCACCGCGGCAAGCGAACCGACTCTCGGATAGTCCGCTGTACCACCGTGGCTGGTTCCCTCCTCGGACTTGGAACTGAACACACGCGCGCGTTGACGCGACAGAACTAAGCGCGCGGCTCCGAGCGGCTGCACGATGGGTGGTCTCAGCTATTTGCAATCGGCTGGGGTCCAAGAGTTGATTGACACCCTCGACCTCGCCACGCTGCGGAGCAGTCCTCGATCATCGGCTGTCGACGAAACAGGGCCGGGATCCGGTCGCGTGATCTGCGTATGACCGCCGGAAGGGGGAGCCGCCTCGACCTATCGATCGACATCTGTCTCAGCGTTCGTTTCACGTGAAACATCGTTCGTCACGTGGAATCACGGACAGAGCCGCCCTGCAACCACCCGTCACAGTGACGAAAGCGTCCCATACCCCTGCTCCTCTATTTTTCGCTCTCGGAGCCCATCCGATCGCTAATACCCAAGGCAAATTACATCCATGCAATTCAAGCCCGAGCTTTCGACACAAACGACGATGGCCCCCACCGAAGTGGGGGCCATCGCTTGTCGACAGTGTCGCTACGCCTTGACGACGACGACTACCCGTCGAGCGGGTTCGACGCCGGTGCTTTCGCTCGCAACGCCGTCGATCTTGGCGACTGCGTCGTGCACGATCTTGCGCTCGAACGGAGTCATCGGAGTCAGTTCCTCACGCTCTCCGGATTCGAGTACTCGACGTGCTGCTTCGGCACCCAGGTTCCCGAGCTCGGTGCGTCGCTTGGCACGCCACCCGGCGACGTCGAGCATCAGCTTGCTGCGCTCGCCCGTCGACTGCTGCACAGCCAGACGGGTCAGTTCCTGCAGAGCGTCGAGTACCTCGCCCTTGCGACCGACGAGCTTGGCGAGATCGTCTCCGCCGTCGATGCTGACGATCGCGCGATCACCCTCCACGTCGAGGTCGATGTCTCCGTCGAAGTCGAGCACGTCCAGAAGCTGCTCGAGGTAGTCGCCGGCGATTTCGCCTTCCTCTACCAAGTAATCCTCGTCGTCTTCGTCGTCTTCACCATCATCCGAATCCGCAGCGTCATCGACACTCGTGGGGACCGACGGAGTCTTCTGTACGGCGTCGTCGACAGTAGCTTCGTCGTCGGACTCCGTCTCGACGGCACTCACCTGATCGGTCTCGACCATCACGTCACCCACTCCATCCCCAGCTGCTGCGTTCCGTACTTCGTCGTTCTGTGCTTCTTCGGCGTGCGCTGCCATGTTCGTCCTTCTCTCGACGTGTCGGTCAGCGCCGCTTGCGCTTGGTCGACTTGTTCCTGTTCGCCTGCGGTCGCGGTTTGCTCGGGGTGGCAGACCCTGACGAAGAGTCCGTCCCGGTACTTGCAGTATCGGTAGTGGATTCGTCATCCGTCGGTGCCATCTTCGAGAGCTTCGGCCGAGCACCGGGCTTGGGCTTTGTCGTCGAGACCGGCTTCACTCCTGGCTTGGGCGCATTCTCCGAGCGCTTCTCGACGGCGGCCGCTACCTTGGCGGCCTCTTCCTTGTCGATCTTGCCGAACACCAAGTGCTGCTGCGCGTAGGTCCAGGTGTTGTTGCTGACCCAGTAGAGCAGGATGGCGACGGGCAACAGTGCACCGAACACCAGAACACCCAGCGGGAACACGTAGAGGGCGAGCTTGTTCATGATGGCGGACTGCGGGTTTGCGGCCGCGGCGGCGCTTTGCCGGGCCACGGACGCACGCGAGTTCAGGTGCGTCATGACGGCCGCAATGATCATCAGGGGAATGGACACAGCCGCGATGACCCACGTGGACGGAATGGTCGCGTCGGGACCGACGGCGAAGGCGTTGAGCTGATCCTGCGGCATGGTGATCCAGGCCGAGATGGGAGCGCCGAACAGGCGGGCATCCAGGAACGACTGCACATCGGCAACGCTGAACGCATAATTCGAGAGTTCGCGGTTCTCTTCCGGACTCAGGCCGAGCTGCCCCACACCGGTACCGGTGCGGTTGAACGAACGGAGCACGTGGAACAGGCCGATGAAGACGGGTGCCTGTGCCAGCACGGGGAGGCAGCCCATCAGTGGGTTGAAGCCGTGTTCCTTCTGCAGCTTCTGCATCTCGACGGCCATTTTTTGCTTGTCTTTGCCGTACTTCTTCTGCAGCGCTTTGATCTGCGGCTGCAGTTCCTGCATCTGCCGCGTCGTGCGGACCTGCTTGACGAAGGGCTTGTACAGGATCAGCCGGAGCGTGAAGACGAGGAAGACGACTGACAATGCCCAGGCGAAGCCATTGCTGGGATCCTGGAACACAAAGCCGAACACCTTGTGCCACACCCAGAGAATCCAGGCAACCGGGTAGTAAATGAAGTCGAGCACGGCTCTATGTACTCCTCTGTTCTTCCACTCGCAGGAGATCGTGGTGTTCTTCGGTTTCGGTCAGCTCGGTGACGGTTGCGCGCCACCTACCGGGTTCGGGCACCGGGTCCCAGCCTCCAGAGTGCCAGGGAGCACATTTGAGGAGGCGGACGACTGCCAGGAGCGAGCCCTTCGGCATCCCGTGCACCTGGAGCGCCTCGATGGCGTATTCACTGCAGGTGGGGGAGAAGCGACAGGTAGGGGGCCGCATCGGGGACACATAGGTCCGGTACAACACGATGCAGTAGACGAGAGTTCGAGCAGGAATGGAACGAAGGTTGCCCATGAATGTCATGACGGCGGACCCTTCGGAGCTTCGAGTAGACCGAGCTTCTTCAAACCTGAACGCAGTTGAACGTGTAGATCTGCCGAGGATGCATGCGCAGCACCCGGAAGTGCTCGAATGACCACGTCGGTGTTCACCGCGAGCCCGTCGATCACCTCAGCACAGATATGCCGAAGCCGGCGCGCAACTCGATGACGAGTTACGGCCGGCCCGACTGCCTTGCTGACGATCAATCCGAAACGTGGCCCATGAACGGTGGATGCGATGTCCTGCTCGTGACGCGCAACTGCGTGTACGACCAGGTCCGATCTACCCATTCGGCGTCCTCGACGCATCACCACGGTGAAGTCACGTGCGCGATGCAGCCGATTCGGCTCAGGAAGCATCCCGAGCTCCAAGCTTCGGACGAACGGTTATCAGGCTGTGAGTTCTTTGCGGCCCTTGCCGCGACGTGCGGAAACGATTGCACGACCCGCACGGGTACGCATACGAAGACGGAAGCCATGAACGCGCGCGCGGCGGCGATTGTTCGGCTGGAACGTCCGCTTGCCCTTGGCCACGGTCAACACTCCTCGAGATTCGACGACGCCGATCTGTCGGCGCCTGCTGTAAAGGTTCTCAGCGAGTTCGGATGAACTCGCTAGCCTCCCGAGCGAGAAATCCGAGTGAAGACAGACTGTGAGCAGCCAGCAAGCATCGGCCACCTCGCTATTGGGTGACTGTTCGAGAGTACTGATCGAGTCACCGGTGGTCAAACTCGCTCGACATCGACCGATCCGTCGATTCATACACAGGCCACCGACGACGAGACCTCGGACGGGCCGAAGAGTCGACAATATCTGTCGTTCCGCCGCGCCGCGCAACTGGTCGTTGCTGCGATCGAACGACTGACAATGGCTATCGCCGCAGGTCAGACTGTCGTATACGTACTACCACGCCACTCGGTGACGGTTGGGCTCACATCGGTGTCGTTTATCCACACCTGTGGATAATTGTGTGGAAACACAGTTCAGGTGGCATATTCGTACCTTGCGGGGTCCACCGAAGGACCCTTGTCTCGGCCGCGGAGGCGCACGATCGACGACGCTATCCGACGACGCGGTTGCGCGGGTTCGAAACGCCGCACCGAATCGGTTGTCGGAGTCCGGCGAGACCTACAAGCTCGACGACGGAGGGATCGACGTGAACGACGATCCGGATGCGCTTGCGCGCATCTGGCCCGAGGTAGTCGCGGAGCTGACGTCCGACCGACACAGTGGGTCGCCGCTGACCAAGGGCCAAAAGGCCTGGCTCGCGCTGGTCAAACCGCTCACGTTGACTCAGGGCTTCGCTCTGCTCGCCGTCCCGTCGACCTTCGCTCAGGAAGCGATCGAACGTGACCTGCGCGAACCCATCCTGGGAGCCCTGGGGCGTCATCTGGGACAGGGTGTCGAAGGTCTCGGCGTTCGGATCTCCGCCCCCGAGGACGAGAAGCTCGAAACCGAGCGCTCGACGTATCCCGATGCCGTCAGTTCCCCTACGTACCGGCGCCGCGTCCTGACCAGCAGAGACGACGAGCCGTCGGACTCCGAGACCGCCGATTACGAGGAAGTGGACGACGAGCGGGAAGCCCTCGCCAGTGTCCAGAACTCGTGGCCGACGTACTTCACCAAACCACCGGAGTCGACGCCACCGTCGTCGGGTGCCAACAGCCTCAACTCGAAGTACACCTTCGACACGTTCGTGATCGGCGCCTCCAACCGGTTCGCGCACGCCGCCGCGGTCGCCATCGCCGAAGCACCCGCCCGGGCGTACAACCCGTTGTTCGTGTGGGGGGCATCGGGCCTGGGCAAGACGCACCTGCTGCACGCGGCCGGTCACTACGCGCAGCGCCTGTTCCCGGGCATGCGCGTGAAGTACGTCTCCACCGAAGAATTCACCAACGACTTCATCAACAGTCTCCGTGACGACCGCAAGGTGGCGTTCAAGCGCCGCTACCGGGAGACCGACGTGCTGCTGGTCGACGACATTCAGTTCATCGAGGGCAAGGAAGGTATCCAGGAAGAGTTCTTCCACACCTTCAACACGCTGCACAACGCCAACAAGCAGATCGTCGTCTCGTCCGACCGACCACCCAAACAGTTGGCGACCCTCGAGGAGCGGCTGCGTACCCGCTTCGAGTGGGGCCTGATCACCGACGTCCAGCCACCGGAGCTCGAGACGCGGATCGCCATTCTGAGCAAGAAGGCTCGGATGGATCGACTCGACGTGCCGCACGACGTCCTGGAGCTGATCGCCAGCCGCATCGAGCGCAACATCCGCGAGCTCGAAGGCGCCCTCATTCGCGTGACGGCATTCGCCTCGTTGAACGGACAGGCCCTCGACCTCACCCTCGCCGAGGTCGTCCTACGTGACCTGATTCCCGATTCGTCCAGCTTGGAGATCAACGCGGCCACGATCATGGCCGTCACCGCGGAGTACTTCGACACCTCCATCGAGGACCTGTGCGGACCGGGTAAGGCCCGAGCGTTGGCCATGGCCCGGCAGATCGCGATGTATCTCTGCAGAGAGCTCACCGACCTGTCGCTACCAAAGATCGGTCAGACGTTCGGCCGAGATCACACGACGGTGATGTACGCGGACAAGAAGATTCGCAAGGAAATGACCGAGCGTCGCAAGGTCTACGACCAGGTCCAGGAGTTGACGGCGCGCATCAAGCAGCGCTCGAAGCGATAGCTCCACAGTCCTTCGGCAACGACGGCGACGGCGCCGATTCCCATCGCGGGGGTCGGCGCCGTCGCCGTTTTCGTCGGTGATCGGTGCCGCCTCGGTTCGACTCGGGCGTCGATCGAACACGATCTCCAGTCGATTCCGGATCGAATCTGGGTCGATTCCGCGCCGATTCTGGGCCGAATCGGATGACATTTCGGAGCCGACGACCATTGATTCACACCTGTGGATAACCATGTGGACAACCGTCGACTTCTGGGGATGGAATGTGGGCGCCTGTGCACCGATGCGATTGGTCCACAGGCAGCCGTCCGTCAACCGCAGATTGGTCCCGAGTTCATCCCCACGACACCACGCCTAGCCACCAGCATCGCGAGGGCTCCATGCACAGATTGCACAGGACCTATTAATACTTCTGTTTTCTCCTTGAAAGAACTTCTTTGAAAACAGGTGTTGGGGAACGATCCGTTCACAGCCCCCTTCCGACGACCGCATCGGTGCCCTTCGCGGCCTCGCCCGAGCTTTCAACTTCGTCTCGAAGGGCATACGGTGTGCTTGCGCTGGATGTGCCAGACTCGTCGTTGCATCGGTTGGAGCCGCGACGATCGTGGTCGCACCGCTCGACTGTGCACACGAATGCCCCGAACGAGAGGAAATGCCGAGCGATGGAGCTTGGAAGTTTGAAGTTTCGCGTTGCTCGTGAAGATTTTTCCGATTCCGTGGCGTGGGTGGCCCGCAGCCTGCCGTCCCGGCCGCCCGTTCCCGTTCTCGGTGGCGTTCTGCTCGCTGCCGACGAACAGGGTCTGACGGTCTCGGGCTTCGATTACGAGGTCTCCGCCCAGGTGAAGGTGTCGGCCGAAGTGGCCACCGCAGGACGAGTTCTGGTGTCGGGCAAGCTACTTGCCGATATCACCAAGTCGTTGCCGAACAAGCCCGTCGACGTCACCGTCGACGGGACTCGCGTTCTCGTCAACTGCGGAAGCGCAAAATTCTCGCTGCCGACGATGCCGGTCGAGGACTATCCTCAGCTACCCGAGTTGCCCAGCAACACCGGTTCGCTGGCCGGTGATGTGTTCTCCGAGGCAATTGCCCAGGTCGCCATTGCGGCGGGCAAGGACGACACGCTTCCCATGCTGACCGGTATCCGTGTCGAGATCGACGGCACCAACGTCGTGCTGGCTGCGACCGACCGATTCCGGTTGGCGGTTCGTGAGGTCGACTGGACTCCCGCCGGCGCCGACACCACCACTGCAGTGCTGATTCCGGCGAAGACCCTGTCCGAGTCGGCCAAGACTCTCGGCGGCAACGCGGGTTCGCCCGTCGAGCTCGCTCTCGGTTCGGGTTCCTCCATCGGGAGCGACGGTTTGCTCGGAATCGTCAGCGACGGGCGCCGCACGACCACTCGTCTGCTCGATGCGGAATTCCCGAAGTTCCGTCAGTTGCTCCCGGCAGAGCACACCGCCGTCGCGACGCTCGAGATCGCGTCGCTGGTCGAGGCCATCAAGCGCGTGGCTCTCGTCGCCGAACGCGGTGCGCAGGTGCGTCTGGAATTCAACGCCGAAGGTGTGCTGCTCTCGGCAGGCGGCGACGATGCCGGCCGCGCCGAGGAAGCTCTGCCGGCCGACTTCCAGGGTGAGGCGCTCACCATCGCGTTCAACCCGGGGTACCTCATCGACGGCCTGTCCTCCTTGCACAGCGAGAAGGTCACGTTCGGTTTCACCACTCCGAGTCGGCCTGCAGTGCTGCGTCCGACGTCGGACGAGGAGCTGGTGCCCGACGATTCCGGCAAGTTCGCGGCGCCTCAGTCCCAATACACCTATCTGTTGATGCCGGTCAGGCTGCCGGGCTGATCCTGCCTGGTTACTGTTGAAGTTGCGGGATCGGACGAGTCGTTCCGCCGACTCCACTCCCGCTCGACCGGAATTACACCTGACACAGACAAGGACGCTTCCTCATGCAGCTGGGCTTGGTCGGTCTCGGAAAAATGGGTTTCAACATGCGCGAGCGGCTGCGCGAGCACGGCCACGAGGTCATCGGTTACGACCCGAGGCCCGAGGTGACGGACACTCCGTCGCTCGCCGGTCTCGCGGAATCCCTCACCGCTCCCCGGGTGGTGTGGGTGATGGTGCCCTCCGGCCAGATCACTCGGGACACCATCACCGGGCTCGGGGATGTTCTCGAACCGGGCGACCTGGTGATCGACGGTGGAAACTCACGTTTCACCGATGACAAGCCCAACGCAGAACTGTTGGACGCCAAGGGAATCGGTTACATCGATGCCGGAGTTTCGGGCGGTGTCTGGGGATTGAAGAACGGCTACGGCCTGATGGTCGGCGGCGACGACGAGCACGTTGCACGCGCGATGCCGATCTTCGACGCCCTGCGTCCGGAAGGGGAGCGCGCGGACGGTTTCGTCCACGCCGGCCCCGTCGGTGCCGGGCATTACTCGAAGATGGTGCACAACGGCATCGAATACGGTCTGATGCAGGCGTACGCCGAGGGCTACGAGATCCTCGAGGCCGAAGAATTGGTGCAGGACGTGCAGGGCGTACTGCGGGCCTGGAGCAAGGGCACCGTCGTGCGGTCGTGGCTGCTCGATCTGTTGGTCGAGGCACTCGGTCAGGATCCGGAGTTCAGTGAGATCTCGGGGTACACCGAGGACTCCGGCGAGGGTCGATGGACCGTCGAGGAGGCCATTCGGCATGCCGTACCCGCCCCGGTCATCTCCGCAGCTCTGTTCGCGAGATTCGCTTCGCGACAAGAAGATTCGCCTGCCATGAAGGCTGTGTCGGCGTTGCGGAACCAGTTCGGCGGGCATGCCGTCAAGAAGGCGGATGCGGACGAGACACTGCGCGCACCCGCGCCGAAGAACACCGAGTAAGTGTTCGTCCGGTCTTTGCAACTTCACGATTTCCGGTCCTGGGACGACGTCATCGTCGACCTGGGCCCGGGATCGACCGTGTTCGTCGGGCCCAACGGACACGGTAAGACCAACCTGCTGGAATCAC
The DNA here is from genome assembly GCF_002258465.1 of Rhodococcus sp. 05-2256-B1. NCBI lineage: Bacteria > Bacillati > Actinomycetota > Actinomycetes > Mycobacteriales > Nocardiaceae > Rhodococcus > Rhodococcus sp. 05-2256-B1. The sequence goes on from NZ_NOZA01000041.1 coordinate 62,680, forward strand.
TCGGTTATCTGTCGACGCTGTCCTCGCACCGGGTCTCGACCGATGCGCCCATGATCAGGGCAGGTGCGTCCACCGCGTTCGTCGGCAGCGCCGTGGTCAACCACGGACGCGAGTTGATCATCGACGTCGAACTGCTCGAGGGCAAGGCGAACAAGGCGAGGATGAACAGGTCTCCGCTGCGTCGGCCACGAGAAATTCTGGGTGTACTCCAGAGTGTGTTGTTCGCACCCGAGGACCTGTCTCTGGTGCGCGGCGACCCGAGCGAGCGCCGGCGGTATCTGGACGAGCTGCTCACCACCAGAATTCCTCGAATGGCCGCTGTGCGTGCAGATTACGACAAGGTGCTGCGTCAGCGGTCGGCACTGCTCAAGACCGCCAACGGGGCGTTGCGCCGAGGCTCGTCGTCCAGCGACGGCTCGAGCGCTCTGGCCACGCTCGATGTCTGGGACGGCCATCTTGCCGCCCACGGTGCCCGATTGCTGTCGGCCAGAATATCTTTGGTACACGAGCTGATGCCCTTCGTGCAGCAGGCCTACGAGTCGATCGCGCCGGAATCGCGGCTCGCAACGTTGTCCTATCGATGCAGCCTCGCCGAGGCACTGCCGCCGGAATTCTCCGATGCCGGCCGAGCACCGGAGTCCGACGACGTCGACGTGCTGGAAGCTGCTTTCCTACACCAGCTTTCGGTGATGAGGCAGCGAGAGATCGAACGTGGGGTGTGTCTGGTCGGTCCCCATCGAGACGATCTGGAATTGATGCTCGGCGACCGACCCACCAAAGGCTTTGCCAGCCACGGTGAATCGTGGTCGTACGCACTCTCGCTTCGGCTCGGCTCCTTTTCGTTGCTGCGCGAGGACGGGACCGACCCCGTCCTGATGCTCGACGACGTGTTCGCCGAGCTCGACCGCAAGCGGCGCACGGCCCTGGCGGCGGTCGCGGCCGACGCGGAACAGGTACTGATCACCGCCGCGGTTCCCGAGGACGTGCCACCCGAACTCGATGCACGACGCTATGGTGTCGAGGCACGTCAGGGATCCGATTCCGGTGCGGCAGGCCGTGTTTCGACCATCACCGAGCTGTCGACGTCGGAGAGTGAGGTGTCATGAGCGACGAGACAAATTCACCGGCACCGGGTGAGCAGCCGGAGTTGAAGGGCGTCGACCTTGCGCGTCGGGCGCTCGAAGATGCCCGGGCTGCGGCCAAGGCGAGCGGCAAGTCGGTCGGTCAAGGTCGTTCGTCACCGACCGGGGGTGTCCGGGCACTGCGGGGGCGTCGACGACGGGGTTGGTCGGGAGCGGGCCCCGACGATCGGGATCCGCAGGCATTCGGTGCATTGGCCAACAGCATCGCGTCCAAGCGTGGGTGGTCGGCCAAGGTATCGGAGGGTGCCGTGCTGGGGCGCTGGCCCAGCGTCGTCGGTGAGGACATCTCGGCACACGCCGACCCCACCGGTCTCAAGGACGGAGTGCTCAGTATCTCCGCCGAGTCGACTGCGTGGGCGACGCAGCTCCGACTGATGCAGTCGCAGATTCTGGCGAAGATCGCGGCGGCGGTGGGCCACGGTGTGGTGACGTCGCTTCGGATCACCGGGCCGACGACGCAGAGCTGGCGAAAAGGCGAGCGACACGTCAAAGGTCGTGGTCCGCGGGACACCTACGGATAGTGACTGTTCCCAATGCGCGTTCGACGTAGCCCCTGGTCCAGGTGATCCTCAACAGATGTTGGGGGCAGTGTTGCTGTGAGACAGTTGGTATGCGTAGCGTGATTCGGGACACGCAACGGTCGGGGGACCGAATACTGTTCCATGCGGCCATCGGACGAGGAGAAGTTGTGTCTGCACCTACGAAGAAGGCGTCGACAACGGCGGTCGACGTCGATGGGACCCCCGAAGACAGAGTGGTTCTGCACGCTCGGAACGTCGAATTCGATTGGGAAACTCTGCCGCTGCACTATATGGACGGCAATCCCCTGGCCACCCATCTGATCAACGTGATGCACCTGCTTCTGCCCGAGGGCGAGGAGTGGTTCGTGCGCACGTTCAAAGAGGCGTTGCCGCTCATCCACGACGATCAGTTGCGCGACGACGTGATCGGCTTCATCGGCCAGGAAGCCATGCATGCACAGGCCCACACCGAGGTCCACGATCAGCTTCGGGCCCACGGCATCGATGTCGATCCGTACGTCGACCAGATGAAGTTCCTGTTCGGACGCGCACTCGGCAATCGCTCGGGCCACGGCCAGAACAGCCTGGTGGAGCGGCTGGCCTTGATCGCGGCCGCCGAGCATCTGACCGCGTTCCTCGGCGACTGGGTTCTCAACGCGCGCGAGCTCGACGAAGCCGACGTCGATCCGGTCATGCTCGATCTGTTGCGGTGGCACGGCGCCGAAGAAGTGGAGCATCGTTCGGTGGCGTACGAGGTGATGCGCTACTTCGACGTTCGGCCGGCCCGGCGTATCCGTACCTACGTGGTCATTGCACCCACTCTCGTCTGGTTTTGGACGCGCGGCGTGCGCTACCTCATGAACCAGGATCCGACGTTGGCGCATCTGTCGCCGAAGGAGCGCACGCCGTCGTTCCGTGAATTCCGACGCGTCGCCAAGGCCGGTCTGTTTCCGACGCCGATGTCCATGGTCAAGGCGTCCCTTCGGTACTTCAAGAGCACATATCACCCGTCTCAGGAAGGCTCGACGGCCCAGGCCGTGCAGTATCTCGCCACCTCGCCGGCGGCGCGGTCCGCTGATCGATGACCAAACGCACGTTGCGGAGCAGGCTCGACGCGATGGCTCGAAAGGTCGACTCGTTCCGAGTAGGCCGCACGATTCCACAGAATCTGTACGGGCGTGACGAGCCGGATCAGACGGTCTCGCTGGTCACCGATGCACTGGACAAGTGGTTCGCCCTCCTCGACAACGGTGAGTACGACGCCTCGTTTGCGGCGCCTCCCGTCGCGCGTACCCGAGAACTGACACTGGTCTCCCGTGACGTTCTGTGCATCGACGAACAGGTCGTCCAGCTGACCTTCGCCGCCGCCGACGGGTCGGCTCTGCCGGCGTGGGCACCGGGAATGCACTTGGATTTCTACCTTCCCTCCGGTCGGCGACGGCAGTACTCCCTGTGCGGATTGCCCAGCGTCGACACGTACTCGATCGCAGTACGACTCGTGCCGGACGGCGGCGGCGGATCTCCGGAGATGCACGCGCTGACGGTCGGCACTGCGGTGTCGATCAGGGGGCCGCGCAACGGGTTTCCGTTCGTACCGTCCGAACAGGCAGTGTTCGTCGCCGGTGGAATCGGCATCACCGCGATCATCTCGATGGTGCGCCGTGCCCGCGATCTGGGCATGGACTGGCACCTCGTCTACTGCGGCCGCTCCCGCGAGTCGATGCCGTTTCTCGACGAGATCGAGGGCTGGGATCCCGCCCGGGTCACCGTGCGCACCGACGACGTGGACGGCATGCCGTCGAGCATGGATCTGTTGGGCTCGACGGCCCCCGGCGGTTCGGTCTACGTATGTGGTCCGCCGCCGATGATCGACCTCGTTCGCGCCTCGTTCGACGCCCTCCCGGCCACGCATCTGCACTTCGAGCGCTTCTCACCGCCGCCGGTGAAGAACGGGACGGAATTCGAAGTGCAGCTCGTCGATTCCGGCGAAATTCTGTCGGTCGGTGCGGAAGAGACTGCGCTGCATGCCATTCGACGCATCAGGCCGGATGTCGCGTACTCGTGTCAGCAGGGTTTCTGCGGCACGTGCCGGGTGCGAGTGCTCAGCGGAACACCACAGCATCGAGAGAATCGGTTGACGACCGAGGAGCAGCGGCACGAGATGTTGATCTGTGTCTCGCGGTCGGACGGAGAACGGATCGTCCTCGATCTGTAGCCGAATCGCCGGTTTTACCCTTCATCTTTGTCGTCCGATGTCGAGAAAATGCGCCTGTGAAGCAATCAGGGGCCTTTTAGGGGTGTCATCGTCCCCATGCTGTCGCAGCCACCCAGTACTATGGACCGGTACGACATCAAGCCCGGAACAAACGCATGGACCGAGCACGGCGGAAACGACCGTGCCGACCCTGCGGTAGCACCTACAGCAGGTGTGAGCGGGGTAGTGGACGCGTAGAAGGAGAACCAGCTAACCGTGGCTGCCCAGAAGTCAGGTAACAGTGAGAACAGCAAGGATTACGGCGCTTCGTCCATCACGGTCCTCGAGGGCCTGGAAGCAGTCCGTAAGAGGCCCGGTATGTACATCGGTTCCACCGGTGAACGAGGCCTGCACCACCTGATCTGGGAGGTCGTCGACAACTCCGTCGACGAGGCCATGGCCGGCTACGCCTCCACCGTCGACGTCACCATCCACGAAGACGGCAGCGTCGAGGTCAAGGACGACGGCCGCGGCATCCCCGTCGCCATGCACTCCTCCGGTGTTCCCACCGTCGAGGTCGTCATGACCCAGCTGCACGCCGGTGGCAAGTTCGACTCCGACTCCTACGCCGTCTCCGGCGGTCTGCACGGCGTCGGTATCTCCGTCGTGAACGCACTCTCGACCAAGGTCGAACTGCAGATCGCGCGTGACGGTCACCGCTACAAGCAGACGTACGATTACGCCAAGCCCGGCCCACTCGAGACCGTCGGCGACACCACGGAGACCGGCACCACGGTGCGGTTCTGGGCCGACGGCAAGATCTTCGAGACCCTCGATTACAGCTTCGAGACCGTGCACCGTCGCCTGCAGGAGATGGCGTTCCTCAACAAGGGACTGACCATCAACTTCACCGACGAGCGAGTGGCGGCCACCGACGCGACCGAGGAAGAACTCGGCGAGACCGCCGAGGCACCCAAGACCGCCGAGGAAGAGCAGGCCGACGCGGCCAACGCGAAGCCGGCCAAGGTTCGTAAGCGGACGTACCACTACCCCGACGGTCTGGTGGACTTCGTCAAGCACATCAACCGCACCAAGACCGCGATTCACAACTCGGTCGTCGGCTTCACCGGCAAGGGTGAGGGCCACGAGGTCGAGATCGCCATGCAGTGGAACGCTGGTTACTCCGAATCGGTGCACACCTTCGCCAACACGATCAACACGCACGAGGGCGGTACCCACGAAGAGGGTTTCCGTACCGCGCTGACGTCGACGGTGAACAAGTACGCCATCGAGAAGAAACTGGTCAAGGAAAAGGACGTCAAGCTCACCGGCGACGACATCCGCGAAGGCCTCGCCGCCGTCATCTCGGTGCGAGTCGGGGAGCCCCAGTTCGAGGGACAGACCAAGACCAAGCTCGGCAACACCGAGATTCGCTCGTTCGTGCAGAAGGCGTGCAACGAGCACCTCTCGCACTGGTTCGAGTCCAACCCGGCCGATGCCAAGACAATCATCAACAAGGCGGTCTCGTCCGCGCAGGCCCGCATGGCCGCGCGTAAGGCGCGAGAGTTGGTGCGGCGCAAGAGCGCAACCGATATCGGTGGCCTGCCCGGCAAGCTCGCAGACTGCCGCTCGAACGATCCGAGCAAGTCCGAGATCTACATCGTGGAGGGCGACTCCGCCGGCGGCTCGGCCAAATCCGGCCGTGACTCGATGTTCCAGGCGATCCTGCCGCTGCGCGGAAAGATCATCAACGTCGAGAAGGCCCGCATCGACCGCGTCCTCAAGAACAACGAGGTCCAGTCGATCATCACCGCGTTCGGCACCGGCATTCACGACGAGTTCGACATCGCCAAGCTGCGCTATCACAAGATCGTGCTGATGGCCGACGCCGACGTCGACGGCCAGCACATCTCCACCCTGCTGATGACCCTGCTGTTCCGGTTCATGCGGCCGCTGATCGAGAACGGTCACGTCTACCTGGCCATGCCGCCGCTGTACAAGCTCAAGTGGAGCCGCGGCGAACCGGATTTCGCGTACTCCGACCGCGAGCGCGACGGTCTGCTCGAGGCCGGTATCGCCAACAAGCGCAAGATCAACGTCGAGGACGGCGTCCAGCGCTACAAAGGCCTCGGCGAGATGAACGCCAAGGAGCTGTGGGAAACCACGATGGACCCGGCAGTGCGAGTTCTTCGTCTGGTCACTCTCGACGATGCCGCGGCCGCGGACGAACTGTTCAGCGTCCTGATGGGCGAGGACGTGTCCGCCCGCCGAAGCTTCATCGCGCGTAACGCGAAAGATGTTCGCTTTCTTGACGTTTAGTCGTTTCTCGGACGCACCGCACTCAGTGTCGGTGCGTCCGACGACCGTTTTCGAGGAGATCTTCTATGTCTGACATCACCGAACCGCCGGTCGGGCCCCCGCCGGGCTCGACCACCAACGCCGAGGGCGGCGACCGGATCGATCCGGTCGACATCCAGCAGGAAATGCAGCGCAGCTACATCGATTACGCCATGAGCGTCATCGTCGGCCGCGCGCTTCCCGAGGTCCGCGACGGTCTCAAGCCGGTGCACCGACGTGTGCTGTACGCGATGTACGACTCGGGCTTCCGTCCCGACCGTAGCTACGTGAAATCCGCACGGCCCGTTGCCGAAACGATGGGTAACTACCACCCCCACGGCGACACCTCGATCTACGACGCGCTCGTGCGTCTGGCTCAGCCGTGGTCGATGCGGTACCCACTGGTCGACGGCCAGGGCAACTTCGGCTCCCGCGGCAACGACGGCGCCGCCGCCATGCGATACACCGAAGCGCGTCTGACCCCGCTCGCCATGGAGATGCTGCGCGACATCGACGAGGAAACCGTCGACTTCATCCCCAACTACGACGGCAAAACCCAAGAGCCGACGGTACTTCCGTCGCGTGTGCCGAACCTGTTGATGAACGGCTCCAACGGTATCGCCGTCGGTATGGCCACCAACATTCCGCCGCACAACCTGCGTGAACTCGGCGACGCGGTGTTCTGGGCCCTCGACAACTTCGAGGCCGACGAGGAAGCGACTCTCGCGGCCTGCATGGAACGCGTCAAGGGTCCGGACTTCCCCACCCACGGACTCATCGTCGGCGGCCAGGGAATTCAGGATGCGTACTCGACCGGCCGCGGTTCGATCCGCATGCGCGGCGTCGTCGAGATCGAGGAAGACTCCAACGGTCGCACGACGATCGTCATCACCGAACTGCCTTTCCAGGTCAACCCCGACAACCTGATCACCTCGATCGCCGAGCAGGTCCGCGACGGCAAGTTGTCCGGTATCTCGAAGATCGACGACGAGTCCTCGGACCGCGTCGGTATGCGCATCGTCGTGACGATCAAGCGCGACGCCGTCGCGAAGGTCGTGCTCAACAACCTCTACAAGCACTCGCAGCTGCAGACCAGCTTCGGTGCCAACATGCTCTCGATCGTCGACGGCGTGCCGCGCACCCTGCGGCTCGATCAGATGATCCGGTACTACGTCACTCACCAACTCGACGTCATCGTTCGTCGTACGCGGTACCGCCTGCGCAGAGCCGAGGAGCGGGCCCACATTCTGCGCGGTCTCGTGAAGGCGCTCGACGCGTTGGACGAGGTCATCGCCCTCATCCGTGCGTCGCAGACGGTCGATCTCGCCAAGCAGGGCTTGATCGATCTGCTCGACATCGACGAGATCCAGGCGCAGGCAATTCTCGACATGCAGCTGCGGCGCCTCGCAGCCCTCGAGCGCCAGAAGATCATCGACGAGTTGGCCGAACTCGAACGCACCATCGCCGACCTGCAGGACATTCTGGCCAAGCCGGAGCGTCAGCGTCAGATCGTGCGAGACGAACTGGCCGAGATCGTCGAGAAGTTCGGCGACGACCGTCGCACGCGCATCATCGCTGCCGACGGCGACGTCAACGACGAAGATCTGATCGCCCGGGAGAACGTGGTCGTCACGATCACCGAGACCGGATACGCCAAGCGCACCAGAACCGATCTGTACCGGTCGCAGAAGCGCGGCGGCAAGGGCGTGCAGGGAGCGGGCCTCAAGCAGGACGACATCGTCAGCAAGTTCTTCGTCTGCTCGACGCACGACTGGATCCTGTTCTTCACCACCAAGGGACGCGTCTACCGGGCCAAGGCGTACGAGCTGCCCGAGGCAAACCGCACGGCGCGCGGACAGCACGTCGCGAACCTGCTGGCGTTCCAGCCCGACGAACGCATCGCGCAGGTCATCCAGATCAAGACCTACGAAGATGCTCCCTACCTGGTGCTTGCGACCAAGGGCGGTCTGGTCAAGAAGTCGCGTCTGACCGACTTCGACTCCAACCGCAGCGGCGGCATCGTGGCCGTCAACCTCCGCGGTGAGGACGAGTTGGTCGGGGCAGTTCTGGCGTCGTCCGACGACGACCTGCTGCTCGTCTCGGCTCAGGGCCAATCGATCCGATTCTCGGCCACCGACGAGGTACTGCGACCCATGGGCCGCGCCACCTCCGGTGTCCAGGGCATGCGCTTCAACGGCGAAGACGAGCTGCTCTCGCTCAACGTGGTCAGCGAGAACAAGTTCCTGCTGGTCGCGACGTCGGGCGGTTATTCCAAGCGCACCGCGATGGAGGACTACCCGCAGCAGGGCCGCGGCGGAAAGGGAGTACTGACAATCCAGTACGACCCCAAGCGTGGCACGCTGGTGGGAGCTCTCATCGTCGACGACGAGGACGAGCTGTATGCCATCACGTCCAGTGGTGGCGTCATCCGGACCGCTGCCAAGCAGGTTCGGAAAGCCGGCCGACAGACCAAGGGCGTGCGGTTGATGAATCTCGGTGAAGGCGACACACTGCTCGCGATAGCGCGCAACGCCGACGAGATCGAACCGGACGCAGCAGGTCCCGAAGACGATGCACCGAAGGAGTCGTAAGTGAGCACTCCCAACCGGCCTGGCAGCAGGCCCGGCCCCACGGGTGGACCGGACGGCAGGGACGCTGCGCAGACCGAGCAGCCATCGCGTCCGGCACCTCCCGAAGGTGCCCGACCGGGAAGTCGCCCCCAGCCGGCGACGCGTCCGGCACCCGCGGCCGGGCGAGGACCGGCACCGCAGCAGGGTGCTCGGCCACCGGCACGCCCGACTCAAGGTGGTCCGGCCGGCCCGCCTCGTCCGACGCAGGGACCGCCGCCGCAGCGCCCACCGGCACCGCAGGGTCAGCCGGGTTCTCAGGGTCAGCCGGCACCTCAGGGACTGCCGCCGCGAGCACCTCAGCAGGGACCGGCACCGCAGGGACCGGCTCAGTCTCGCCCGCCACAGGCGGCCAACGGTCGGCCCGGTGAGCCGGGTACCGCAAACGCCGACGGCGGTCGCCCAGCCAACGGCCAGCCGCCGCAGGGTCAGGGGGGACCGTCCGGTCCCGCATCGCCGCCGCGTCCCGCAAATGACGCTGCGCCGGTCGCCGAGGGGTCAGCCGAGTCGAAGGCTCCGGCACCGACCCAGGCGATACCGACTCAACGCGGAGACGGCCCGCAGGGCGGTTCCGGCACTCCGCCCTGGCAGCGCGGCCCCGGCCAGCGTCCGGCACAGCAGGGGCCCGACGACCGTCAGCAGCCCCAGAACCAACCTCAGACGAACCTGTCCGGGCGCGGCACCGCACTGCCGGCAACAGGTGAGTTCGATCGTTCGACAGCGGCAGCTGCAGCCGCCTCGGCAGCGCCGGGCCAGCGTGAATCGGGCCAGCGTGAATCGGGCGAGCGTGAATCGGGTGAGGACAAGACCGAACGACGCGAGGCAGCGCGGTCGAAGGCGGCCGTGATCGACGGACCGACTCGGCACATCGAGCGCAAGGATCTGGCGAAGGACATGCCGGATCTGTCTGCCACTCGGCATCCCGAGCCGACGGCAGCCGATCGCGCAGCCCCCACCGCCATCACGGCGGTACCCAGCGCGGACGGCGATCCTCTGCGGGCGACGATCCAGATTCGCAAGATCGATCCCTGGTCGACGCTCAAGATCGCTCTGGTCATCGCTGTGTCGTTGTTCTTCGTGTGGATGGTGGCCGTCGGCCTGCTGTACGCCGTGCTCGACGGCATGGGTGTGTGGGACCGACTCAACAGTGCCTTCACCGAGATCGTCAACGAATCCGGCGACGGCGGACTCGTCAGCGCCGGCCAGGTGTTCGGCTACGCGGCAGTGATCGGTGTGATCAATGTCGTACTGTTCACCGCACTCACCACGATCGGCGCCTTCATCTACAACCTGTCGTCGGACCTGGTCGGCGGCGTCGAAGTGACGCTGGCAGATCGCGACTGACCAGCACGAACGACTGCCGTATCGGGCCGTTTTGGAAGACAGCGGCCCGATACGGTAATCTCATCCCTCGGTTCGAGGAGAGCAATTCTTCGGCCCGAAGCAGTATCGAGGGCCTATAGCTCAGGCGGTTAGAGCGCTTCCCTGATAAGGAAGAGGTCGGAGGTTCAAGTCCTCCTAGGCCCACACCGAACGAACGAAAAGAGGCAGGACGTGAAAATCCTTCTTCTTGTTGCTTCGGTGGTGATCGCAGTGCTGACAGTATCGAAGGTGCGCTCCACGCGCAGCTCGGAAGGCGTCTGGCACAGCATCTCCACCGGGTGACAATCGCTCGGAGAGAACGTGTAAAGTTCGTGCACGTTCGACAGCAACACCCGGGGCCTTAGCTCAGTTGGTAGAGCGCTGCCTTTGCAAGGCAGATGTCAGGAGTTCGAATCTCCTAGGCTCCACAATCAAAAGGACGTCCATTCCGATGGGCGTCCTTTTTCGTGTCTGCACTCGACTGCCCCTCACCCCAAGTGCACTCGACTGCCGCTCACCCCAAGTCCACTCGACTGTCCTTCACCCCAAGTCCACTAGATGTGACATTGACCCCCGAAAAGTCCACCGAACGTGACATCGAGTCCCGGCCGGGTGGCAGGGATGCGTCGACCACTGTTGTGACTCGGACCAACCGCTGTCGAGATCGGTGCCCAGATATCCAGATCATTGTTCGATTCGTTTCGCATCACGTCCGCGGTCCCTAGCGTTCTTCGGGTACAGCAGCGTCGGTTCTCGGATCGACGGGACAGGTCGCGACGGCGCACCGCAGGGGGGTGTGCCGTCGTTCGATCTCGGCGTCTCGGATCGGTCTTCGGTTCGGGCGTCTCATATTTCTCGGAGGAGCCCCACAGATGACGCGTGTTCTCGATCATGAAGAGCTGTTGACCGAACTCGACGGCACGTTGGAAGCCAACCTGAATCGCCATCTATCCATGGCGAAGGAATGGCATCCGCATGATTACGTGCCGTGGGATCTGGGTCGCAATTTTGCGGCGATGGGCGGAGAGGACTGGTCGCTGGAGCAGTCGTCGTTGTCGGAGTTGGCTCGCACAGCGATGATCACCAATCTGTTGACCGAAGACAATCTGCCGTCGTACCACCGCGGTCTGGCCGACAACTTCTCGTTGGACGGAGCCTGGGGCACCTGGGTGGGCCGTTGGACCGCGGAGGAGAACCGTCACGGGATCGTGATGCGCGACTATCTGGTCGTCACACGCGCCGTCGACCCGGTCGAGCTGGAGCGGGCTCGGATGCACCACATGACGGTCGGTGTCGATGCCCCGATGGACGGCTCCAACTTCTTGCATTCGGTGGCGTACGTGACGTTCCAAGAGCTCGCAACGCGCGTGTCCCACCGCAACACGGGTCTTGCCTGTGGTGACCCGATCGCCGATCGAATGCTGGCCCGGGTGGCCGCCGACGAGAATTTGCACATGATCTTCTACCGCAACCTCGGCGAGGCGTCGCTCGACCTGGTCCCGGACCAGATGGTGCGTGCCATCGCCGATGTCGCGACGGACTTTCAGATGCCGGGACTGAACATGCCGAACTTCCGCAAGAACGCCATGATCCTGGCGAAGCACGGGATCTACGATCTCCGCCAGCATTTGGACGAGGTGCTGATGCCGGTGCTGCGGAAATGGAACATATTCGAGCGCAACGACTTCAGTGGTGAGGGCGAACGCGATCGCGATCGTCTGGCCGCATTCGTCCAGGATCTCGAGGCGAAGGCGACGAAGTTCGAGGAATCACGCGATCGCCTGTTGGCGCGGGAGGCAGCGCGGGCCGAGAAAGCGTCCTGACCTGCTACGGAATCGCTGCTGCGGGTCGTGATCGGAGCTCGGAGGTGTTAGAGTCCGGTCACGGGTGGGCCCGATGAGGCGATGGTCGTAGTGCGTGGGGAGGGCCGATGGTGCCTGGGGGGAATCGCGTGAGCGGTGGTGTCCGGTTCGTTGCGTGCCACGGTGAGGCGTCACGCGTAGTCGACGGTGTCTGCTGGTGAGAAGATTCGGGTTCGACGAGTCCGGCCGGATGCTGGCGGTTTTCGCCGCGGTGACCACGGTTCTCTACATCGCGAACGGCATTGCATCGTGGTCGGACCTGTCCGGCCCGCAGCAGCTCTTCGCCGCGCTCGCAGTGGTTCTGGGGCCGGCGGCGATCGTTGTTCTCGCCCGGGCAGGAGCGCCGAGTCCCAAGCATGCGGTCGGCACCGCCACCGCTCTGTCGGTGGGCGCGCTTGCCTGTGCATTGGGTAGTAGTAACACGATGCCCGCGTTCTTGATCTGCGTGCAAGCGGCGATGTTCCTCGGCATGCACATCGGGGCATTCTGGTCCGAGCGCGACGCTGGAATATGGGTTGCGGTGCTGGCCGTGTCTGCGGTCGTGGGTGCCGCCGTCGCCCCCTACGGCACGCCCTTCATCAGCTACATTCTGGTCGCCCTGGGCATCGTCGGCGCAACGGAAGTGTTCGGAGTGTTCGCGCGTCGAATGCGGTATTCGGCAACACATGACGCGTTGACGGGCCTCCTCAATCGATTCGGTTTCGAGTCGAAGATCGAGAAGATGTTGCCCGCGTGCGCCGCTCGTGGTCTGACGGTCAGTCTGGCGGTGCTCGATCTCGACAACTTCAAGGAGATCAACGACGAGTACGGCCACATTGCCGGCGACGTGTTGCTCACTCGCGTCTCGAAGGCGTGGAAGGGGCAACTGACGAAACGGGACGTTCTGGGCCGGCTCGGCGGAGACGAATTCGTCCTGTTCATGCCAGGGGTTCTCGAGGCCGAAGCCTGGCAGGTCATCGACGGCTTGCGCCGATCCCATCGAGCCGAGTGGAGCGTCGGTCTGGCGTGTATGCCTGCCGGCCGCCGGTGGGGTGAAATCTACCGCGCTGCAGACGCAGACCTGTACCGCGCCAAGCGGAGTCGTCCCCCGAAGGCGTCTCGCCCCACCGAGCCCGGCGACGGACATCGCGGGCCGGTACGCAGAATCGTGTAGCGATACACCGATATGCCCGTCATCCCCAGATTTCATCCACAGCCTGGGGATAGATTCCTCGCTGCACCGTCTCGCTGACGTTGACTCGTCGAGTACGACGACAACTCTGCGGGGGGATTGCGATGGTCACGCTCGATGACGTCAGATCATGGGACAGTCAGGCGCTGACCGCCGTCTCGAATAAGTTCATGCACCGTTGGCGTGAATTGACCGCCGTGCACAGCTCACTGCTGGAGACCGTCGTCGACGACGGATGGCAGGGCCCCGCGGCAACGGCATACCGAGATGCCATCGGAGCTCTCCGTGCGCAGGTGGGGGACTGTGCGACGGAGCTACTGCGGGTAGCGCTGTGCACCACTCCGGCGGCCATCGACATGGCCGGACTCGTCTCGGCGCTGACCGCTCTGGAAGCGGACGCCGCGCGCGAGCACTTCGATATCCGACGCGACGGTTCGGTGACCGACCTGCTGACGTCGTATTCGGTTGCGCAGCAGGACCTGTCGTCGACCATTCGCGATCGCCGTCGCCGCTACACCGAGTTGGCCGAACGCATCACCCAACTGATGCGAGCCGCGACCGCGTTCGACGACGACCTTGCCCGACGCCTCGCCGGCGACATCTCACCGGGGAGCGTGAGAACAGCAGGGGTATCGGAAGTGCCGGTCGCTGGGAGCCCGGCCACGAATGCGGCGTTCTGGAGCGCTCTCTCGCCCGCCGAGCGCACTCGACTGCTCGTCGAGCACCCGGCTCTCATCGGTAATCTCGACGGCGTGCCGGGTCGAATTCGGGATTCAGCGAACCGTCGGGTACTTGCCAGTGAGCGCCTCCGACTGCAGGCTGTGGCGGGTGAACTCAGAAAACAGTTGCAGGACAACACTTTCGGAGGAATATTCAGTGATGCCGACGCCGGCTTGGAACAGACGCTAACACGGTTGCGTTCGCTCGACGCGATCGAAAGCACTCTGGCGCAGGGTGACAGGCAACTGTTGGCGCTCGACAATTCGACGTATGCAGAGACCACTGCCGCGATTGCGATAGGTGACGTCGACACAGCAACACACGTGGCGGTGTTCGTACCCGGCCTCGGCTCGACCGTCCACGGAGACGCGGTACGTTACGACGGCGACCTGGAAAACCTCAAAAATACTGTGGAACAGACATTTTCGGAGGATCCGCCGCCCACCGTCGCAGCCGTGACGTGGATGAACTACCAGGCACCACAGCTGGGATGGGGCCTGCTCGATCCCCATCGAACCGTCGTATCCGACGCAGCAGCGCACGCAGGGGCGACGCGATTGGCGCCCTTTCTGGAGGGCCTCGATGCGGCCCGGTCGAACGATCCACATCTGTCGGTGCTCGCACACTCGTACGGATCATTGACCGCAGCCGCTGCCCTGCACGAAAGCACCGGCGTCGACGAGTTCGTGGCCCTCGGATCACCTGGCCTCGGCACCGACAGTGTGACCGACCTACAGGTTCCCGACGGTCACGTTTTCGCGGCGGAGGCGCGCGGGGACATCGTTGCTGACATCGGTGCCTTCGGTCGCGATCCCGGCACACTCGATGGAGTGACCCAACTGGCGACCGACGAGGGCGACGGGCGTCCGGGCACCACAGGTCACGGCGACTACCTCACGGACGGTTCGAGCGTCGAACACAACGTCGCGCTGGTCGTCGCCGGCCGGGGTGACGATGCAGAAACCAGGCCCCGGCCGGGCCTGTTCGATCTACTACAGAAGCTGCTATACCTGTGACGTCGACTCGTCTTCGTAATCGACCAGGCTGGGCGGCGCATCTGCGGGCGGCGGCACTTCGTGGCGGCGACGGCTGAGGTAGAACACGACACCTCCGACGGCGACAGCGGCAGCTCCGAGCGCCAGGACGCGACGCTTGTTTCCCGGCGTCCGATCAGCCGTGAGAGCTGCCTTGGTCAGATCGGCCCGGGCAATCCGCTCGGCGGTTGCCGCGCGACGCTGCGCAGCCTGCTTACGCGCCAGGCCGTAGCCGCGCTTGGCGAGGAGCAGGCCCACTCCGGCAGGGCCCTTGCTCACGACGGAAGCGGCACCGAGCAGCGTCGACGCCGCCGTACCGGTGGAGGAGTGAACCCGCTCGGTTTTCGTTGTGCTCGTCATGCCCTCACTGTTCCACAACAGCGCCCCGATCGACCCTCCCAATACACCACCTGTGAACTACCCGGTCGCTCGAGATGGCACGATGGTGAGCGTGACTTCACCAAACAAGACCCAAACGGCAACGCTGCACACCAACCGCGGCGACATCGTCATCGAACTGTTCGGCAATCACGCCCCCAAGACCGTCGCGAACTTCGTCGGTCTCGCGGACGGGTCGAAGGAATACACGACGCAGAACGCGTCGGGAGCCAAGACCGGACCGTTCTACGACGGCGCAGTCTTCCACCGCGTCATCGACGGTTTCATGATCCAGGGCGGCGACCCGACCGGAACCGGCACCGGCGGACCGGGCTACAAGTTCGAGGACGAGTTCCACCCGGAGCTCTCCTTCGACCGCCCGTACCTGCTGGCCATGGCCAACGCAGGCCCCGGCACCAACGGCTCGCAGTTCTTCATCACCACCGGCAAGACCCCGCACCTCAACCGCAAGCACAGCATCTTCGGTGAGGTCACCGACGAGGCGTCCAAGAAGGTCGTCGACGCCATCTCGAGCACGCAGGTCGGCCGCGGCGATCGCCCGGTGGAAGAGGTCGTCATCAACAGCATCACCATCGCCTGATTCGGTTGTAGAAGGAATTACACGATGACAAACCCCGGCTGGGGTGGCGCGTACGGCGACCAGCCCAACCCACCCCAGTCGGTGTGCGTCAGACATCCCGATCGCCCGACCGGCCTGGCCTGCTCTCGATGCGGCCGGCCCGCGTGCCCACAGTGCCTGCAGCCCGCGGCCGTAGGGCAACACTGTGTCGACTGTGTGCGCGACGGCAACAAGAACGTCCGGACCGCACGTACGGTCGCCGGCGCGCCGATGACACGCTCCGCCAAGACACCCCTGACCTTCGCGCTGATCGCGATCAACGTCGTGATCTTCGGCCTCACCGCCGCTCAATCCGGCGACCTCATGAGCAATTTCCGCGGATCCTCGCTGGCCGACGCCTGGGCACTGAACAGCCTGCTGGTCGCGGACGGCGATGTGTGGCGCCTCCTCAGCAGCGGGTTCATCCACATAGGACCCATTCACCTGCTGGTGAACATGTTCGCCCTGTACATCATCGGCCGGGACGTCGAACTGGTGCTGGGCCGCAGCCGCTATCTCGCCGTCTACTTCCTGTCGCTGCTCGGTGGCAGTGCATCGGTCATGCTGTTCGAGAACCCCCTCGCAGCCACCGCCGGCGCGTCGGGTGCCGTATTCGGATTGCTCGGTGCGCAGGCCGTCATTCTGCTGCGACTCAAGCGCTCCCCGACCCCGGTCCTGATCGTGATCGCGCTGAACATCTTCATCAGCATCTCCATCCCCAGCATCTCGCTGTGGGGCCACATGGGCGGACTTGTCGCCGGAGCGGCAGCGACCGCCGGATTGGTGTTCCTACCCAACCGCAACAGCGCGCAGCCTCGTGCCGGGATATCCCTCGCCTGGCTCTCCGTGGCCGCAGTAGCCCTGATAGCTCTGGGCACCATCGCGGTCCGAGTCCTCGACCTCCGCGCGCAGATGGGCCTCTGAAGTCCACTAGATGTGCCATTGACCCCCGAAAAGGCCACTGAACGTCACATCGAGTACCCCGGAGGGGGTCGGGGACGGTGGGCGGTCAGTTGTTCGGCGGCACCAGACCGTAGGTGTCGAGTACCTCGAACACGTCGCGTGGGTCGGCTCCCAGGTCCCATCGACCGAAGATGATGAGTCGATCGTCGTCCTCGTCGGGTGGGCGGACGTCCAGTTCGAGCATCGGCACTCGTCGTCCCAGTCTCGGGTAGCGGACCACTTTGATTTGGACGATGTCGGCGCGCGAGTACGTACGTGTGCCGGTGAGTCGTTTCATCACCAGGGAGCCGTCGGGTGTGATGGCGAGTCGGGGGCGTTGTGCGGCCGCGAGGGCTGCCATCACCCAGGTTCCGACGGCGGCGAGTCCGACGAGGAAGGTTCCGGCGGCGTCCGAGGAGGCGAGGACGGCACCGATGGCGAGTGCGATACCGCCTGCCACCAGCGCGCCGACGGCTACGGCCGGCGTCGCCCACCGCTGTTCGTACACACCCTGTGGATGGTTGGGAAAGTTATCCACAGGGTTTATCCACATTGGGGATGAATGACATGGGTGTAACTCGGCCGGCTCTCAGCGCCATCGCATGGTCATGACGAGGCCGACGACCATGAAGCCGAATCCGATGAGGAAGTTGTACGCACCGAGGTTGCCGATGAACGAGATGTCTTCCTGGGCCAGGTAGTACACGATCAGCCACAGCAGCCCTACCAGCATGAATCCGAGCATCAGGACCACGTACCAGACCGGCGACGGGCCGGCGTTGACCTTCACCGGCGTGCGGTTGGCCGGGTTGATCGAGTAGTCGTTCTTCTTCCGTACCTTCGACTTCGGCATTGCGTCCTCTTCGTGTTCTTGACGGTCATCGGCGTGCGCCGTGCCTGTGGACAACTGACGGTGACAACCTGTGGATCGATCGAGTTGCGTGCATCCCCAGGTTATTGTCTCCCGGAGAGCCGTGGCGGTCATCCACCCGGTTTGTAGTACACGCTAACTCAGATCAGCGCAGCACCGACCTACCGAACAGTGGCGAGCACTCTGTGAGACGACGATCGACCGATTCCTCCGAGACCCGATGGTGGGTGCTCGCTGTGGCGGTGTGCGCTGTGGTCGGTCTGCTGCTCGGAACCACGCGACATGCCTCGGACGGCAACGAGTTGCGGGGCGGTGACACGACACGGCTCGCCGATCTGGTCGATTCGGCCCAGAGAAGCAGCGACGATGCGCTGCGCAGTAGAGATGCGCTGGAGCAGCAGGTCGATCTCCTGCAGCAGCGTACGGCGGCGGGCGACTCCGAGGTGGCCGACGCGTTGGCCCGGGTCGACGCCCTCTCGGACGCGGCGGGCCGGGAGGAGGCGTCCGGCACGGGGTTGACGGTGACGATGGCCGACGCTCCACGCGGTCCCGACGGGTCGTATGCGTCCGACGCGTCTCCGGACGACCTGGTGGTTCATCAGGTCGACGTGCAGAGTGTCCTCAACGCCCTGTGGGCCGGTGGTGCGTCGGCGATGGCGATGCAGGATCAGCGTCTGGTGGCGTCGTCGGCGCCGCGGTGTATCGGGAACACGCTGCTACTGGGCGGCCGGACGTACAGTCCGCCGTACGTGATGACGGCTCTCGGCGACCCGGATCGACTGCGGGCGGCGCTGGACAACGAGCCCGGGGTGCGGCTGTACGAGCAGTATGCGCTGCGCTATGGCCTCCGCTACGAGGTCGCGGCCTATCAGAACCTCTCGGTTCCGGCGTACACCGAATCGGTGCGCATGCGTTTCGCGGAGCCGCGCTGAGTACGCTGTCGACATGCGCATTCTCGTCGTCGACAACTACGACAGCTTCGTCTTCAACCTCGTCCAGTACCTGGGCCAGTTGAACGCCGAGGTCGAGGTGTGGCGTAACGACGACGAGCGACTCGCCGATCGCGACGCTGTCGCCGCGGAGTTCGACGGCATTCTGCTCAGCCCGGGCCCGGGAACCCCGCAGCGCGCCGGGGCCACGATGGACCTGGTCTCGGCGAGCGCGCGGGCCAAAACCCCACTGCTCGGTGTCTGTCTGGGCCATCAGGCCATCGGAGCCGCGTTCGGTGCCACGGTCGAGAAGGCCCCGGAGCTGCTGCACGGTAAGACCAGCCTCGTCCATCACACCGGCGTCGGCGTCCTGGAGGGGATGGGCGAGCCGTTCACGGCCACCCGCTATCACTCGCTGACCGTCCGCGAGGACACCATCCCCGCGGAGCTCGAGATCATCGGCCGTACCGAATCCGGCCTGGTGATGGCCATGAGGCACACCGAGCTACCTATTCACGGCGTGCAGTTCCATCCGGAGTCCATCCTCACCGAGGGCGGGCACCGGATGCTGGCCAACTGGCTCGCAGTGTGCGGTATGCCCACCGATTCCGGTTTGGTGGGAACCCTGGAGGCGCAGGTCGCCGAGGCCTTCGCCTGATCGTCGATCGCTAACGCCCGGGGATACCCAGGGCACCGATGCTGATCGTGACGGTGTCGGACTTGCTGATCTCGGACCCTGCCGGCTGCGTCTGATTCACCACTCGCCCGACCATCAACGGATCCAGCGTCGCTTCCCTTGTCGCCGTCAGTTCCGCTGCCGTGCCCGTCCAGCCGGCCGACTGCAGCGCGGCCAACGCCTGTGCCTCGGTCAGACCGGCGAGGTCGGGCATGGGGATCTTGTCGCCGTTCGACACGCGCAGCGTGACCACGGTGTTCTCGGTGACATTGGTGCCGCCCACGGGGTCTGTGGAGACGACCTGACCCGTCGGCTGTCCCGAGTCGATGTTCTGCACCTGGACGCGCAGTCCGGCTCCCTCGACGTTCGGCTGCGCCACGTTCACGAGTTGCCCCACGACGTCGGGCATCCGCACCTGCGCCGGCCCGGTGCCCAGGGTGATGCGAACCTGCGAGTTCGCGTTCATGCTCACGCCCGAGGACGGATTCTGCTCGACGACCTTGTCGAGGTTCTCGGGTGACGACGGAGCACGGGCGACGGTGGCATCGAGCTGGAGGCCCACCTCGTTCAGTGCATCCGACGCCTGCTGCTGGGTGAGGCCGGTCAGTCGAGGAACCTGCACCTGCTGCGGTCCCGAGGACACGTCGAGCTGGATGTTCCCCGGCGATTCGGTCTGTGATCCGGCCGCCGGATTGGTGCCGATGGCCGAGCCTTCCGGAATCGCCGCGTCGGGCTTCTCCTGGATGCTCACTCGCAGGCCGGCTTCTTCGAGTTGACGCTGTGCCTCGTCTGCGGACAGTCCTACGACGGTGGGCACGGCGACGGTCTTGGGGTCGGCACCGGGACCGAGCGACCACAGGAAGGCACCGACGATAGCGACGACGATGATCGCGGCCGCCGAGATCAACGCGATCTTGAGGCCGCGGCGGTTCTTCGGTTCGTCGTAGTCCTCCGTGTGGCGTGACGACCGAGGTGCCGCGGTAGCGGCGGGCTTGTCCTTGCCGGAGAAATCGGCCTGACGGGAATCGACGGAGCCGAGGATGGTGGTTCGATCCTCGTCGTTCATCACCATGGGCGCACTCGGGCGCTGTCCACCCAGAACGCGGACCAGGTCGGTACGCATCTCGGCGGCGCTCTGGTAGCGATTGGCCGGGTTCTTGGCCATTGCCTTGAGGATGATCGAATCGAGTTCGCGTGGGACGGTGTCGTTCACCAGCGACGGCAGCTGGGGGTCTTCACGGACGTGCTGGTAGGCGACGGCGACCGGCGAATCCCCCTTGAACGGCGGCTCGCCGGTGAGGATCTCGAACAGCACGCAGCCGAGCGAGTAGACGTCCGAACGCGCATCGACCTGTTCTCCACGGGCCTGCTCGGGCGAGAGGTACTGCGCGGTTCCGATCACGGCCGCGGTCTGAGTCATCGGCGAGGACGAGTCGGCGATGGCGCGGGCGATGCCGAAGTCCATCACCTTCACCGCGCCGGCGTTGTTGATCATGATGTTGGCGGGTTTGACGTCGCGGTGCACGATGCCGTTGCGGTGGCTGAAATCGAGTGCAGCACAGACGTCGGCGATGACCTCCATGGCCCGACGCGGCTCCATGGGTCCTTCGGCGCGCACGATGTCGCGCAGCGTGTCGCCGTCGACGTATTCCATGACGATGAACGGGAGCGGACCGGCTTCGGTCTCCGCTTCACCGGTGTCGTAGACGGCGACGATGGCGGGGTGATTGAGCGCAGCAGCGTTCTGTGCCTCACGTCGGAACCTCAGGTAGAACGTGGGGTCGCGAGCGAGGTCGGCGCGCAGAACCTTGATGGCGACGTCACGATCGAGTCGGGTGTCCCGAGCGAGGTGAACCTCGGACATACCGCCGAAACCGAGTATCTCGCCCAGCTCGTAGCGAGAGGAGAGCGTACGGGGAGTCGTCATCGTTGTCCTTGTGGTGCTTGCGGGAACGGAATCTCGATCAGCGGCCTGCGAGTCGTCGTCTGGGTGGGCTGCGCCGAGGTCGTCGTGCTCTCTTCGGTGGTCGTCGGCTCCTCCGAGGTGGTCGTGGTCGTCGTGGTGGTGGTGGTCGTTTCTTCGGTGGTCGTGGTTTCTTCGGTGGTGGTCGTCGGCTCGGTGGTCGTTGTGGTCGTGGTCGTCGGCTGCGTGGTGGTCGTGGGCTGCACGAACGGTGTCGGCGAGTCGTCCCTGCCACCGGTCAGCAGTACGTATCCGCCGATCAGGATGGCCAACAGCAGGAGCGCGCCGCCGCCCCAGGCCAACGCCTTCTGTGCCGAGGACATGCCGGTCTGCTCGGGAACCGCTGCAGCTGCAGTGCCGGTAGCCGGGCCCCGGTAATCCCGTTGCGAGGTCGGCATCATCTGGGTGCTCGACGGCGGAGGCGGCTGCGGGCTGGGCACGACGCCGGGCATCATGACTCTCCCGGTTCCGGTGCCGCGCGAGTTGCCGGGTGCCGGCGGCCGGCGGCCGGCCCGAACTGCGGCGACGGCGTCGGCGAATTCACCGCCGTTGGCGTACCGGGCGGCCGGATCCTTGACCATCGTGATCTCGATGAGCTCACGGACGGCAGGTGGTAGGTCGACCGGCATGGGTGCCGGTGCTTCGCGGACGTGTTTCATGGCGACGGTCAAGGCGCCGTCGCCCACGAAAGGCCGTGTGCCCGCGAGTACTTCGTATCCGACGACGCCGAGTGAGTAGACGTCGGATGCCGAGGTCGCCTCTTCGCCGAGGGCTTGTTCGGGAGCGATGTACTGGGCGGTGCCCATGACCATTCCGGTCTTGGTGACCGGGGAGGCGTCGACGGCTTTGGCGATGCCGAAGTCGGTGATCTTGACCTGCCCGGTGGGGGTGATCAAGATGTTGCCGGGCTTGACGTCGCGGTGGACGACCCCTGCGGTGTGCGCGATCTGCAGCGCGCGCCCGGTCTGCTCGAGCATGTCGAGGGCGTGGCCGAGTGGCAGCCGCGACATGCGACCCAGCACTGCGTTGAGGGGTTCGCCGTTGACCAGTTCCATCACCAGGTAGGCGAGCGATTCGCCTGCACCGTCGCGGGTCTCGCCGTAGTCGTACACCCCGGCGATTCCGGGGTAGTTCAGCTGAGCGGTGGTACGGGCCTCGAACCTGAAGCGCTGCAAGAACTCCGGGTCCTCGGAGAACTCGGCTTTGAGTACCTTCACGGCGACACGGCGGTCGAGGCGATTGTCCATCGCCTCCCAGACCTGTCCCATGCCGCCGGTGGCGATGAGGCGCAGCAGTCTGTAGCGCTGCGCGATGACGGCTCCGTTACTCAGTGGCACCGATGCTCACCTCCCCTGCAATGCGGCGGCGATGACGGCGCGGCCGATGGGTGCTGCCACCGAACCGCCGGTGGCGGCGAGGGCTCGATCTCCGCCGTCCTCGACGATGACGGCGATGGCGACCTTGGGGTCCTTCGCCGGTGCGAATCCGATGTACCACGCGTGGGGCGGGGTGTTGCGAGGATCCGAACCATGTTCTGCGGTACCGGTTTTCGACGCGATCTGCACCCCGGGGATCTTGCCTTCCCCGCTGGTGTTGTTCTCGGAACCGATCATCAGATCGGTCAGGGTCGAGGCCGTATCGGGGCTGATCGCCTCACCCATCGATTGGGGTTGGTAACTGGACAGGTCCGACAGGTCGGGAGACTGCAACTGCTGCACCAGGTTCGGGGCCATCCGTACACCGCCGTTGGCGACGGTCGCGGCAATGACGGCGTCCTGCAGCGGGGTCAGCGCCACGTCGCGCTGACCGATGCTGGACTGGCCGAGAGCCGCGTCGTCGTCGATCGATCCGATGGTGCTGTCGGCGACGGTGAGCGGGATGCTGGTGTCCTCTCCGATACCGAACTTGGCGGCGGTCTCGCGCATCTTGTCGGCACCGGTGTCGATGCCCAGTTCGACGAAGGCGGTGTTGCACGACCGTGCGAATGCCTCACGTAGCGAGGCGGTCTGACCGCCTCCGCACGTCGAACCGTTGTAGTTCTCGAGCGTCGTCGACGTTCCCGGAAGGGTGATGTTCGACGCGGCCGTGAGTTGATCGTCCGGAGTGGCACCCGCCTGGAGCGCAGCGGCGGTCGTGATGACCTTGAACGTCGATCCCGGTGGGTAGGTCTGCGAGATCGCGCGGTTCACCAGCGGCTTGCCCGGATCGTCGCTCAGGTTCTCCCAGGCGGTCGACGTGGTGCTGCCGTCGTGGCTGGCCAGCAGGTTGGGGTCGTAGCTCGGTGTGCTGGCCATGGCGAGAATGTTGCCGGTGGCGGGGTCGAGGGCCACGACGGAGCCGGTGTATCCCTTGGCGGTCAGCTGGTCGTACGCCACCTGTTGGACGACCGGGTCGATGGTGGTGACGACGTTGCCGCCGCGGGGATCACGGCCGGAGATGAGGTCGAACAGGCGTCCGCCGAACAACCGGTCGTCGGATCCGTTGAGTACCGGGTCCTCGGCGCGTTCGAGACCGGTGCTTGAGTACAGCATCGAATAGAAGCCGGTGATCGGAGCGTTGGCCTGCGGGCTCGCGGGGGAGATCGAATTCTGCGGGTACGTGCGCAGGTATTTGTAGCGATCGTCGGTGGCAACCGACGATGCGAGAACCTGGCCACCGGCCGAGATCTGACCGCGCTGACGTGAGTACTCGTCGAGCAGAACGCGGGAGTTCCGTGGGTCGGTGCGCAGGTCGTCGGCCTTGATGACCTGAACGTAGGTCGCGTTGGCGAGCAGGGCGACCACCATCACCATGATGGCGATGGAGACGCGGCGTAGGGGAGTATTCATGCGCGCTTCACCATTTCGGTCGGCGCCTCGGCGATCGGGGCGGCCACAGCGGGCTTCTTCTTGGGGGTCGCAGGCTCACGCGCTGCGTCGGAGATCTTGATCAGCAAGGCGACCAACAGGTAGTTCGCCAGCAACGAGGATCCTCCGTACGACATGTACGGGGTGGTCAGACCGGTCAGCGGGATGAGTTTGGTGACGCCGCCGACGACGACGAACAGCTGCACGGCGACGGTGAACGAGAGCCCGGCGGCGAGCAACTTGCCGAAGCTGTCTCGGACGGCGAGCGCAGTACGCATTCCGCGAATGACGAACAGCAGATACAGGATCAGCACTGCGGCCAAACCGATGAGGCCGAGTTCCTCGCCGACGGTGGCGATGATGAAGTCGGTCTTGGGGAACGGAACCTGCGACGGGCGACCGCTGCCGAGGCCGGTGCCGGCGAGCCCACCGGTGGCCAGACCGAACAGCGACTGGGAAATCTGGTAGCCGGTGTCGTTGTAGTCCGCGAACGGGTCCAGCCAGGTCAGTGTCCGCACGCGCACGTGGCTGAACGCCTGGTAGGCGAAGAAGAATCCGACCATCAGCAGACCGCTGCCGATGATGATCCAGCCGACACGTTCGGTGGCGATGTAGATCATCACCAGAACGGTGCTGAAGATCAGCAGCGACGTGCCCAGGTCCTTCTCGAACACGAGCACCGCGACCGAGACGATCCACACGACGATGATGGGCCCGAGATCGCGAGCGCGCGGGAAGTCCATGCCGAGCCAGTGTTTGCCTGCCGTGGTGAACAGTTCGCGCTTGGACACCAGCAGTGACGCGAAGAAGATCAGCAGCAGAATCTTGGCGAATTCACCGGGCTGCAAACTGAAGCCGGGCAACCGAATCCAGATCTTGGATCCGTTGACCTCGGAGAACGCCGACGGCAGCAGCGCGGGAATGGCGAGAAGGATCAAGCCGGCCAGGCCGAGGGTGTACCCGTAGCGAGCCAGGGTGCGGTAATCGCGCAGCAGCACCAGCAGTGCCACGAAGCCGGCGATGGCCAGCGTCGTCCACAGCACCTGCTGGTTGGCGTCGGGCGAGGGAATGGGGTTGCCGAGGTACTGCGCCTGTTGCTGATCGGCCAGGTCCAGTCGATGGATCAGCACCAGGCCGAGACCGTTGAGCAGCGCGACGATCGGCAGCAGCAGCGGATCCGCATAGGGGGCGAACCGTCGTACGGCCAAGTGCGCCACCGTCACCAGTGAGAGGTAGGCCAGCGCGTACTTGGCCAGGTCCCAGGTGATCGTTTGTTCCTGGCTGGCTTCGACGAGGATCAACGAGATGGTGGTGATCAGGACCGCGGCACCGAGCAGCAGCAATTCGACATTGCGACGATTCGACTGGATCGGTGCGGGAGCGAACCCACCGGGAGGACTCGGAAAGGAGCCTCCTGCGGACGGATTGGAACTCATCGAGTACCGGTCCTGCAGTTCTGGCCTGGGATCTGCGCGACGGTCGGTGTCGGCACGGCGGTAGTGGTCGGGGCAGCTTCCGGAACGGGCTCCGGCGCGGGCGGAGGCAACGGCACTCCGGGGGGCGCGATGATCGGCGTCGTCGGGGCGGGTGCGGCCGTGGTGGTCACTGCCGGCTCGGTCTCGCAGACCTCCAGTAGGTCTCCCGAGGCCAACCGTTGCACCTGACCGCGGGCGTCGTCGAGAGAGCCCGACGGGAGTCCTGCGGTCACCTGCTCGCGCGCGGCCGGCAACAGGTCGTCGATCTCGAACGGGACGCAATCGGCCGGCGCGGCGTCGGGTGCGGTCAGTGTGACGCCACCGTTGTCGTCGAGGCAGCCGATCAATTCCACGCTCTGCAGCGAGTACCCGAGAACGGAACCGGGGAGACCGCGCAGCACGGTGACCTTGCTGTTGTCGGCACCGACGTAGTAATTGCCCTTGATCACCGAATTGGCAACCACTACACCGATTCCGGCCAACACGATCAGGGTCAGCGCGATCAGCGACCACCGCAGTTTGTGCGACTTCTTCTCCGGTGTCACCACAGGGGCGGTCACGCGCTTGGGCGTCGTGCGCGGGGGACGCATGGCGGCGGCGCGGCCCGCTGCAGTGTTCGGCGGCGGAGCGTCTTCTTCGTCCTCGGTGCTGGCTGCGCCGCCGAGAATCGGGTGGCTCTGGCCGTAGTCGAGGTCGATGACGTCTGCGACGACGACGGTGACGTTGTCGGGACCGCCGCTGCGCAGGGCTAGTTCGATGAGGCGGTCGGCGCACGGCCCGGTCTCGCCCTCGGCGAGGGTGTTCTCGATTGTTTCGTCGCTCACGACGTCCGACAAACCGTCGGAGCACAACAGGTAGCGGTCGCCGGCACGGACCTCGCGGACGGTGAGCGTCGGCTCGATCTCGTTACCGGTCAGCGCCCTCATGATCAGTGAGCGTTGCGGGTGCGTGTGCGCCTGTTCGGCGGTGATGCGGCCTTCGTCGACCAGTGACTGGACGAACGTATCGTCGCGGGTGATCTGAGTGAGCGAGCCGTCGCGCAGCATGTAGGCACGCGAGTCACCGATGTGCACCAGACCCATTCGCTTGCCCGCGAACAGGATTGCGGTCAGCGTGGTTCCCATGCCGTCGAGTTCGGGCTCGTCTTCCACCTGGTCGGCGATGGAGGCGTTGCCCTCGCGGGTGGCGGCTTCGAGTTTGCCGAGCAGATCCTCGCCCGGTTCGTCGTCGTCGAGGTGCGCCAGCGCGGCGATCATCAATTGCGAGGCCACTTCGCCTGCGGCGTGACCGCCCATGCCGTCGGCCAGAGCCAACAGTCGCGCACCTGCGTAGACGGAGTCCTCGTTGTTGGAGCGAACGAGACCGCGATCGCTTCGGGCGGCGTAGCGGAGAACAAGGGTCACGGGCGCAACTCGATCACGGTCTTGCCGACGCGAACCGGAGTTCCCAGTGGAACGCGTACAGCGGTGGTGACCTTGGCTCGATCGAGGTAGGTGCCGTTGGTCGAGCCCAGGTCTTCGACGTACCAATCTCCGCCGCGAGGCGAGAGGCGAGCGTGCCTGGTGGACGAATAGTCGTCTGTCAGAACGAGAGTCGAATCGTCTGCGCGTCCGATCAGAACCGGCTGAGTGCCGAGCGAGATGCGCGTGCCGGCGAGGCCGCCCTGGGTCACCACGAGGTACTTCGCCACCTTCTGCTTGTTGAACGACGGGAGCACCTTCGAGCCACCGGAGTAGCGGGCGGGCACACGCATACCGGCTGCGGCATAGATGTCACTGCGCAGCGTCCGAAGAACGGCCCAGACGAAGAACCACAACAGGAGTAGGAAACCTGCCCTGGTCAGTTGCAGAATCAATCCCTGCACGACGATTCACCTCCTCCTTCGCGATCGGACCTGCATCCCCCACAATCCGACGCGGCGGCGCGACAGACATGGTTGTCTCGCAGCATCATAGGGTGCAGTCGCTCGTGTGGACGACATACGGGTGGGCGAACCTGCGAGTCGAGGAGACGAACATCTCGGTCGGCCGGGCCACTCCGGTGATCAGACGATCCGGACCAGAATCTCGGAGTGACCGGCGCGGATGACGTCGCCGTCGGCCAGTTGCCAATCCTGGACGGGTGCACCGTTGACGGTGGTTCCGTTGGTGGATCCTAGATCGGACAGCATGGCCACTCGGCCGTCCCAGCGAATCTCGATGTGTCGGCGTGACACCCCGGTGTCGGGGAGGCGGAACTGGGCGTCCTGGCCGCGCCCGATGATGTTCTGGCCGTCCCGGAGCTGGAAGTAGCGGCCGCTGCCGTCCTCGAGCTGAAGGGTCGCGGCGAGCGCCTGGGGCTGACCTGCGTAGGACGCCGGCTGGTCGTAGCCGTAGCCGTCCCCGCGATCACCGGCACCCTGGGGGTAGCCGCGGCCGTAGGGCGCTTGGGCGGGCGGGTAGTCGTAGGCGGGCTGCTGGTAGCCCTGCTGTGGGTAACCGGCACCCTGCGGCTCGGCATAGCGGCCGGCGGGCTCGCCGTACGCCTGCTCCTGATAGGGAGCCTCGCTGTAGGCACCGCCCTGCTCGCCACCGTTGTAGTCGTAACCGGCACCGTTGTAGCCCTGCGCGTCGTAACCCTGGGCGTTGTAGCCCTGAGCGTCGTAACCCTGCGCGTTGTAGCCCGCTCGGTCGTAGCCCTGGGCGTCGTAACCCTGCTCCTGACCGTTGGGTGCTCCGTAGGCCTGGTCGTATCCCTGCTCCGGGCCGCCGGCGGCGCTGTAGGCCTGGCCGTGCTGGGCGTACGGCTGCTCGTCGTAGCCCTGGTTCTCGTAGCCCTGGGCGTTGTACGGCTGCTGGTCGTAGCGCTGATCTCGATCGGCGGGCGCGTAACCCTGCGCGTCGTATCCGTTCTGCTCACGCGCCGCGTAGCGGGGATCCTGGCCACCGGCGTATCCGTTGCGCGCGCGCGGATCCGGACGATGTCCGTCCGCGGGGTCGCGCTGCGGGTCGTAGCCTGGGTTCTGCGTCATGTGGCCGGCTCCTGGTATCGACATCGGTGGGGCAGTCGGTCGCTGCGTGGCTGAAGGGACGGGACGGGCTGGCTGTGCCGACGCGTTCTGCTGAACAGAGCTGTTCTGCGCAGCAATCGCCGATCGTCCCACATCGGGATCGACCGAGCCACTGGCCCGGAACTGTCCGGTGTGAAGGGTGGGCGACGGTTCGAAGCGAACCACCACGTCACCGTAGGTCTGCCAGCCCTGATCACGGATGTAATCGTCCAGGTGACGCGAGAAAGCCTTGACCGTGAGCTCGCGATCACCGGCAAGTTCCTCGTGATCCGAGCTGTTGATCGTGATCACGTAGTTGTTGGGTGCCAGGTAATGACCGCCGTCCAAGGGGCGAACGAGATCGGACGCCTCCTGTTGCAGCGCCGCCTCGACTTCGGCCGGTACGACGCCGCCGCCGAACACGCGGGCGAAGACGTCGCCGACAGCGCTCTGCAGCTTGCGTTCGAAACGCTGAACGATGCCCATCGTGACCCCTCCTCTCACTGTGTTCTTCCACCCTGTGGTGCCTGTTGCCTACAACGGTGCGACGGCCGCGTGTCATCACGAAGTCGCGCTGCAAGCATGATATACGGTGCGGCCGACAGCAACGCTGTGCCGCCGGTTGCTCGGGGCAGCTCGAGACGGCGATTTTCGAGCACGGCGGGGTGCGTGTTAGTGTTCTCGCCGTCACCCGGGCGGGTGGCGGAATGGCAGACGCGCTGGCTTCAGGTGCCAGTGTCCTTCGGGACGTGGGGGTTCAAGTCCCCCTCCGCCCACCACACTGGCCGCAGCTGATCTCGATCGCTGCGGCCAGTAGTTTCTTCGAACCCCGGCGTGTGAGCGCGGGTGATGCCTTACATTCGTGTAGTTCGACAACGATGTCGACGTGTCGATGCAGAGCCGGATTCCGGACCCCGTCGATTCGGTGGAAAATCGCAGGTGAGAGCCCGAAGTAGGCTTACCTTATTTGCGAGAGCACCCTGGTACTGACTTATCGTTCGTAATTGGATCGGCCTCACCACGGCCTGATCCGTCGAGACCTTCACTTTTCTACCACGAGCCCACCCGCCCGTGCAGAGGAAAGCGTGGAAGATCGACAGGTGCTGCTTCAACGGCGAGGACGCACCGCAGGCCGTTCGAGCAGCCGGTTACACCACACCGTCGCCGACGAGTTTCAAGGCTGGACTTATCCGAAGGCTAGGTATGAAGCACACTCCGGGCCCGCAAGGCCTCTACGATCCCGTCAACGAACACGACTCCTGTGGTGTCGCATTCGTGGTGGACATGCACGGTCGCCGCAGTCGCGACATCGTCGAGAAGGCGATCACCGCACTGGTCAACCTCGAGCACCGCGGTGCCGCGGGCTCCGAACCGAACACCGGCGACGGTGCGGGCATTCTGATCCAGGTACCGGACGCGTTCTTCCGCGCCGTCGTAGATTTCGAGCTCCCCGCACCCGGTGCCTACGCAACAGGTGTCGCATTCCTGCCGCAGGGCCGCAGCGACGCCGCACGCGCGTGCGAGGGTGTCGAGCGCATCGTCGAGAGCGAAGGCATGACCGTCCTCGGATGGCGTGAGGTCCCCACCGACGACTCCTCCTTGGGCGCGTTGGCGCGCGACGCGATGCCGACGTTCCGTCAGTTGTTCTTCTCCGCTCCCGACGCGGCGATCACCGACCTCGAACTCGAGCGTCGTGCCTTCGTCATTCGCAAGCGCGTCGAACACGAGTTGGGTGAAGAGGGCGCAGGCAAGGACGGCCCCGGTCGCGAGACCGTGTACTTCCCGTCACTGTCCTCGCAGACGTTCGTCTACAAGGGCATGCTGACCACGCCCCAGCTCAAGGGCTTCTACCTCGACCTGCAGGACGAGCGCGTCGAAAGTGCACTGGGACTCGTGCATTCGCGTTTCTCGACCAACACGTTTCCGTCGTGGCCGTTGGCCCACCCGTTCCGCCGGGTCGCACACAACGGTGAGATCAACACCGCGACCGGCAACGAGAACTGGATGCGCGCCCGCGAGGCCCTCATCACCTCCGACGTGTTCGGTGGCTCGGAAGCGCTCGAGAAGATCTTCCCCGTCGTCACCCACGGAGCCAGTGACACAGCACGTTTCGACGAGGTGCTCGAACTGCTGCACCTCGGCGGCCGCAGCCTGCCGCATGCCGTGCTGATGATGATTCCCGAGGCCTGGGAGCGGCACGAATCCATGGACCCCGCGCGTCGGGCGTTCTACAAGTACCACTCCTCGTTGATGGAGCCCTGGGACGGACCGGCCTCGGTGTGCTTCACCGACGGCACCGTCATCGGCGCAGTTCTGGACCGCAACGGTCTTCGCCCCAGCCGCCTGTGGGTCACCGACGACGGCTTGGTCGTCATGGCTTCCGAGGTCGGCGTGCTGGACATCGACCCGTCCAAGGTCGTCCGCAAGGTGCGTCTGCAGCCGGGCCGGATGTTCCTGGTGGACACCGCACAGGGCCGCATCGTCTCCGACGACGAGATCAAGGACGAGCTCGCCGCCGAACACCCTTACCAGCAGTGGCTCGACGAGGGCCTGACGTCGATCGACGATCTACCCGAGCGGCCGCACGTGCACATGCCGCACGATCGCGTGCTGATCCGCCAGCAGATCTTCGGATACACCACCGAGGAACTGAACGTGCTGGTCTCGCCGATGGCGAAGTCCGGTGCCGAGGCCATCGGTTCGATGGGTACCGATACCCCGATCGCCGTGCTGTCGGCACGTCCGCGGATGTTGTTCGACTACTTCTCGCAGCTGTTCGCCCAGGTCACCAACCCGCCGCTCGACGCGATCCGTGAAGAGATCGTCACCAGCCTCGGCGGCACCATCGGTCCCGAGGGTGATCTGCTCAACCCGGGTGCCGACGGCTGCAAGCAGATCGTGCTACCCCAGCCGATCCTGCACAACGACGACCTCGCCAAGCTCGTCCACATCAACGACGAGGGCACGCAGGAAGAGCTGCGCTCGGTGGTCGTGCGTGGCCTGTACCCGGTTGCCGAGGGTGGTGAAGGTCTCCGAAAGGCGTTGGAGGCCATCCGCGCTCAGGTTTCCGCTGCCATTTCGGGCGGGGCGCGGATCATCGTGCTCTCCGACCGAGAGTCCAGTGAGAAGCTCGCTCCGATTCCGTCCCTGCTCCTCACCTCGGCAGTGCACCACCATCTCGTTCGTGAGAAGACCCGCACCAAGGTCGGTCTGATCATCGAAGCCGGTGACGCCCGCGAGGTCCACCACATGGCTCTGCTCATCGGATTCGGTGCGGCAGCGGTCAATCCGTACATGGCCTTCGAGTCGATCGAGGACATGATCGAGCGCGGTGCCCTCACCGGCATCGACTTCGACAAGGCCGTCGGCAACTACATCAAGGCCGCAGGCAAGGGCGTGCTGAAGGTGATGTCCAAGATGGGCATCTCGACTCTCGCGTCGTACACCGGAGCCCAGCTGTTCCAGGTCATCGGCCTGTCGCAGGAACTGGTCGACGAGTACTTCACCGGGCTCAACAGCCATCTCGGCGGTATCGATCTCGATCAGGTCGCCGACGACGTCGCAGCGCGACATGGCGTCGCGTACCTCGACAACCGTCAGGAACGCGCACACCGTGAGCTCGAGACGGGCGGCGAGTACCAGTGGCGTCGGGAAGGGGAGTACCACCTCTTCAACCCCGACACCGTCTTCAAGCTGCAGCACTCCACCCGCACCGGTCAGTACGACATCTTCAAGGAATACACGAAGATGGTCGACGACCAGTCCGAGCGGCTCGCGTCGCTGCGCGGTCTGTTCCGCTTCAAGACCGAAGAGCGACAGGCGATTTCGATCGACGAGGTCGAGCCGGCCAGCGAGATCGTCAAGCGTTTCTCCACGGGTGCGATGAGCTACGGCTCCATCTCGGCCGAGGCGCACGAGACCCTCGCCATTGCCATGAACCGTCTCGGCGGGCGCTCGAATTCCGGTGAGGGCGGCGAGGACGTTTCGCGCTTCGAGCCGGACGAGAACGGCGATTGGCGACGCAGTGCCATCAAGCAGGTCGCGTCGGGACGTTTCGGCGTCACCTCGCACTACTTGACGAACTGCACCGACATCCAGATCAAGATGGCGCAGGGAGCCAAGCCCGGTGAGGGCGGCCAGCTTCCGGCTCACAAGGTGTACCCGTGGGTCGCCGAGGTTCGGCACTCGACGCCGGGTGTCGGTCTGATCTCGCCGCCGCCGCACCACGACATCTACTCGATCGAGGATCTGGCGCAGCTGATCCACGACCTGAAGAACGCGAACCCGTCGGCTCGTATTCACGTCAAGCTGGTCTCCGAGGTCGGAGTCGGCACCGTTGCGGCGGGTGTGTCCAAGGCACACGCCGACGTGGTGCTCATCTCGGGCCACGACGGCGGCACCGGCGCGACGCCGTTGACGTCGGTCAAGCACGCAGGTGGACCGTGGGAGCTCGGCTTGGCCGAGACCCAGCAGACGTTGCTGCTCAACGGTCTTCGCGATCGCATCGTCGTGCAGGTGGACGGCCAGCTCAAGACCGGCCGCGACGTCATGGTCGCTGCTCTGCTCGGCGGCGAGGAGTTCGGTTTCGCCACCGCTCCGCTCGTCGTGTCGGGCTGCATCATGATGCGCGTCTGCCACCTCGATACCTGCCCCGTCGGTGTTGCGACACAGAACCCGTTGCTGCGCAAGCGTTTTGCGGGCAAGCCCGAGTTCGTCGAGAACTTCTTCATGTTCATCGCCGAAGAGGTGCGTGAGCTCATGGCCGAGCTCGGCTTCCGCACGCTCGACGAAGCCGTCGGCCAGGTCGGTCTACTCGACACGACCGCGGCCAAGGAGCACTGGAAGGCGTCGAAGCTCGATCTGTCGCCGATCCTCGAAGAGGTCGAATCGGCGTTCATGAACCAGAACCTGTACAACACAGGCGTTCAGGATCACGGTCTCGACAAGGCCCTCGATCAGCAGCTCATCTCGGCCAGCCGCAATGCGTTGGACAAGGGCGAGAAGGTCGCGTTCGAGTCCAAGATCACCAACGTCAACCGCACCGTCGGCACGATGCTCGGACACGAGGTGACCAAGGCCTACGGCGGCGTCGGCCTGCCGGACGACACCATCGAGATCACGTTCACCGGCTCGGCCGGCAACAGTTTCGGTGCGTTCGTGCCCTCCGGTATGACGTTGCGCCTCAACGGTGACGCCAACGACTTCGTCGGCAAGGGCTTGTCCGGTGGACATCTCGTGCTGCGGCCGTCGCTGAACGCTCCGAAGGGATTCGTGGCCGAGGACAACATCATCGGCGGCAACGTGTTCCTGTTCGGTGCCACCAGCGGTGAAGCCCTGATCCGCGGCGTCGTCGGCGAGCGGTTCGCGGTTCGTAACTCCGGTGCCGTTGCTGTCGTCGAAGGCGTCGGCGATCACGGCTGCGAGTACATGACCGGCGGCAAGGTCGTCATCCTCGGCACGACGGGACGAAACTTCGGTGCCGGCATGTCCGGCGGCGTCGCGTTCATCTTCGATCCGAACAAGACGTTCGAGGCCAACCTCAACACCGAGCTGGTCGACATCGACGAGCTCGAGGGCGACGAATTCACCTGGTTGAAGGACATCGTCACTCGTCACCAGGAGCAGACCGGCTCCGAGGTGGCCGAGCGGATCCTCGCGGATTGGTCACAGCAGGTGAACCATTTCGTGAAGGTCATGCCTCGCGACTACAAGAAGGTACTGCTGGCCATCTCCGAAGCCGAGAAGAACGGCGCGGACGTGGACGAAGCGATCATGGAGGCAGCTCGTGGGTGACCCACAGGGATTTTTGAAGAACACGGTTCGCGAAGTACCCAAGCGGCGGCCCGTCGATCTGCGCCTGATGGACTGGAAAGAGGTCTACGAGGACTTCTCGAAGGACACTCTGCGCACCCAGGCCAGCCGATGCATGGACTGTGGCATTCCGTTCTGCCACAACGGTTGTCCCCTCGGGAACCTGATTCCCGAGTGGAACGACCTGGTGTTCAAGGACCGCTGGCGCGACAGCATCGATCGCCTGCACGCCACCAACAACTTTCCGGAATTCACCGGACGGTTGTGCCCCGCTCCGTGCGAGGCGGCGTGTGTCCTGGGCATCAACCAGGATCCGGTGACCATCAAGCAGGTCGAGGTCGAGATCATCGACAAGGCCTTCGAGGAAGGCTGGGTCACGCCGGTCTACCCGACGCACCTGACCGGTAAGACCGTCGCCGTCGTCGGCTCCGGACCCGCGGGACTTGCTGCAGCGCAGCAGCTCACCCGCGCCGGCCACACCGTCACGGTGTTCGAGCGTGCCGATCGCATCGGCGGATTGCTGCGCTACGGCATTCCCGAGTTCAAGATGGAGAAGCGCCACATCGATCGTCGGCTCGCGCAGATGGAGGCCGAGGGCACCGTCTTCCGCACGGGTGTCGATGTGGGCGTGGACATCTCGGCCGACGAACTGCGTGAGCAGTTCGACGCCGTCGTCCTCTCCGGCGGTGCCACCGCCTGGCGCGACCTGCCCATCGAGGGCCGCGAACTCGACGGCATCTACCAGGCCATGGAGTTCCTGCCGCACGCCAACCGCGTCCAGCAGGGCGACTTCGCTGCGCCACCCGTCAGTGCCGAGGGCAAGAAGGTCGTCATCATCGGCGGCGGCGACACCGGAGCCGACTGCCTGGGCACCTCGCACCGTCAGGGCGCGGCAAGCGTCCACCAGTTCGAGATCATGGCGCGTCCGCCCGAGGAGCGTGCCACCTCCACCCCGTGGCCGACGTACCCGCTGATGTACCGCGTCGCGTCCGCACACGAAGAAGGCGGCGAGCGCGTCTTCTCCGTCAACACCGAGCGTTTCGTCGGTGAGAACGGCAAGGTCACCGCACTCGAAGCCTGCGAGGTCGAATTCAAGGCCGGCAAGTTCGAGAAGATCGAAGGCAGCGAGTTCACCCTCGAAGCCGATCTCGTGCTCCTCGCCATGGGCTTCGTCGGG
This sequence comes from Rhodococcus sp. 05-2256-B1, assembly GCF_002258465.1. Lineage (NCBI taxonomy): Bacteria > Bacillati > Actinomycetota > Actinomycetes > Mycobacteriales > Nocardiaceae > Rhodococcus > Rhodococcus sp. 05-2256-B1. The sequence goes on from NZ_NOZA01000041.1 coordinate 98,365, forward strand.
CCCGACAAGGGCGGTCTGCTGACCGACCTGGGCGTCGACTTCAACCAGCGCGGAAACGTCGAACGCACCAACGAGTGGGTCACCAACGTGCCCGGCGTCTTCGTCGCCGGAGACATGGGCCGCGGCCAGTCGCTCATCGTGTGGGCCATTGCCGAGGGCCGCTCCTGCGCGGCCGCCGTCGACACCTTCCTGCAGGGAGCAACCGCGCTGCCGTCGCCGATCGTGCCCACCCAGGCGCCGCAGCGGTAGATATTTTCCGACGCACCCCCTCGGGATCAATGTCCCTTTGTTGCACTCTGAGCGACTGAAAGCCGCATTGATCCCGACGGGCGGCGACCGATCCCGACGGGTGGCGGCGAACTGTGTGACGCACGGTTACGTCCGTTAACCATGTGGGCATCGGATGGTCACAGGCCGCTGTCATTGTGGTGATCGAACACAAGAAGCGTTCGATCACCCAGTGAGGCCCCCTCCCCATGAGTGTCAAGAAATTCTGCGCCGGTGTCGGCGTCGCTGCAGCTGTTGCGTCCGGTCTAATCGTCGGGGCGTCACCCGCCGTCGCCGATCCCGGCGGTTGTCCCTCGATGTACGTCGTCGCGATTCCGGGAACGTGGGAGACCAGCTCCGGTGCTGCGCCGAAGCCGGGGATGCTGACTGACGTCACCGATCGTCTCGGCGGGGACATCCGCACCGAGTACGTTTCGTATCCCGCCACCGCGTTCCCGTGGGAGGGCGAGGTGTACGGGCAGTCGCGTGCTGCTGCCGTCACCAACGCAGGCGGCATGCTGAAGGCGATGGCGGATCGCTGCGGCGCAACGAAATTTGGCATCATCGGTTACAGCCAGGGAGCGGACGCGGCCGGTGATCTCGCCGCGTCCATCGGGACCGGTCTCGGGGTGGTTCCGGCCGACAAGGTGGTGGCGGTCGGGCTCGTCTCCGACCCGAAGCGGTCGGACACCGACGCCCTGGTCGGTCCCCCTGTGGTGGGTACCGGCGTCGGTGGACCCAGGGTCGGCGGATTCGGCTACGTCAGTCCGGTGGTGCGCACGTTCTGCGCCGTCGGCGATCTGTACTGCTCGACGCCCAAGGACGATTACGTGGCGCGACTCGCGGGCTTCCTCGCCGTGTCGTCCAACCCTGCGCCCGACGTCGCAGATCAGTACACCCAGGAAGCACAATCGTTGATCGCCGACCTCGCTGCGTCCGGTGGATTACCCGTACTGCAGGGGCAGCTGTCGGATCAGGCCAACGCCCAGCGTCAGCGGGAGATCGAGGCCTTCTACCGTTCGGGCATCCACCAGGAATATCAGACCTACGACGTCGGAGACGGGGTGTCGGCGACGCGGTGGTTGGCGCGTTACCTCGCCGACGCGGTCTGACTACGACGTACTAGCAGGAACCCGACGGAGCAACAGGAACACGACGACGGCACTGACGAACATCAGCACGGCGCTCGTACCGGCGGCGAGGTTGAAGCCGTCGATGAAGGACGAGTGCGCGACATCGGTCAACTGCGATGCGAACGGCTCCGGCAGATAGTCGGCCACTGCTATTGCGCCGCCGATGGTTTCGCGGGCCGGATCGGCGATCTCGGCCGGTGTGCCCGCCGGGATGGCGTCCTCCATGCGGTGTCGATAGACGGTGCTGCCGATGGTGCCGAGAATCGCGATGCCGACGGCACCGCCGAGCTCGGCCCCGGTTTCCGACAATGCCGATGCAGCCCCGGCCTTTTCGGGGGCCGCAGCGGTCAGCACGATGTCGGAGTTCAGAGTCGATGCTGCTCCGATCCCGAACGTGACCAGGGCCATTCCGGTCAGCAGCAGCGGCAGGCCGGAGTCGGATTGCACGAATATCAGTGCGACGCAGCCGAAGACGATGGACAGCAGGCCCGCCGAAATGATGGTGCCGGTGGGGATCACCTTGCTCATCGTCGGTGCGGTGACGGCACCGGCCGCCGCTGCGGCAGCGGGAATCAGCAACCACAGTCCGGCGCGGAGTGGTCCGAGTCCCAGAACCAGCTGCAGGTACTGAGAGGCGAACAGGCTGAAGCCGGTCATGGAGAAGATGACCAGAAATTGCACGACGACTGCAGCGCTGAAAGCACGTTCGGCGAAGAGCGTCACGTCGATGAGCGGGTTCGATGCCTTGCGTTGCCGGATGACGAACACGAAGCCGAGTGCCAGGCCGAGGATCGCGGTGGTGATCGTCGTGGCGTCGATACCGTCCTGGGCCCCGTGCTTGATGGCGAACACGATCGAGAGCATCGACGAGATCGCGAGGATCACGCTGATCGGGTCGAACTTTCCGGGGTCACTGTCCTTGAACTCGGGGACCAGTAGCGGGGCCGCAACGAAGAGCACGACCATGATGGGGATGTTGATCAGGAAGACCGAACCCCACCAGAAGTGTTCCAGCAGAACGCCTCCGACAACTGGGCCCACGGCTGCGCCGCCTGCGAAACCGGCGGTCCACAGGCCGATCGCTTCCTTGCGCTGTGCAGGGTCGTGAAACATGTTGCGAATCAACGACAGTGTGCTCGGCGCGATGGTGGCTCCGCCCACTCCGAGCAGAGCACGTGCGACGAGCAGCATCTCGGGGGAGGTGGAGAACGTCGCGGCGAGTGATGCCGCGCCGAAGACCACCGCGCCGACCATCAGCAGGGTCCGCCGACCGATGCGGTCGCCGAGCGAGCCCATGGTGATCAGCAGACCGGCAAGCAGAAATCCGTAGATGTCGAGGATCCACAGGGTCTGGTTGCTGGTGGGTTCGAGATCGGCCGTCATGAAGGGCAGTGCGAGATACAGCACCGACATGTCCATGGAGACCACGAGGATCGGCACCACCAGTACCGCGAGGCCGAGCCATTCCTTCTTCGTGGCGCGATCCTCGGTTGCCGTCTGATTCACTGCTTCTTCCCTTCCCGCGTGGACACCTCACCTTAGGTGGGTCGGGAGTACGTTCGGTGAGGAAGAGTGTGTCTCGCCGAACGAAGGAACCGATTTCGCATGATCAACGATCTCGAGGTAGTCGCGACGATCACCGCCAAGCCGGACGCAATCGACACCGTGCGCGACGGGCTCGTGGCTCTGGTCGCCGAGTCACGCAAGGAGAGCGGCAACGTCTCCTACAAGTTGTTCGAGTCGGCGGTCGAGCCGGGCACCTTCATCACCATCGAGGTATGGAAGTCGCAGGAGGACCTCGACGGCCACATGCAGACCCCGCACCTGCAGCAGGCGCTAAGCGAATTCGGTGCCCATCTCGCGGCCCCGCCCGCCATCCATCCGCTCCGGCCCGTCGGTTGAGCCTGCCCGCGCGCTGACGTACACGAGTGCCGAGACGGCAAGCAGCGCCACCGTGGCACCGATCGCCAGCCACCCGGTCCCGCTCATCTCTCCCGACGCGACGATGCGGGCACCGGCGGCGGTGTAGCTCATCGGCATGAAGGCGGCGAGGTCGCCCCAGATCGGTGCCGTCGATGCGTACGCGAATCCGCAGACGACGACCTGCACCACGAGGGCGACGACGTTGACGATCTGCCCGACGACGGCACCGAGGACTCGTTGAATTGCGCCTGCGGTGGCGAGATAAGCCGCGGCCGACACGATGAGGAACGCGCCGGCTCCGATCACCGGTCCGAGGGCGGCGTCGGTGGCGAAGGCGAATGCGACGGCCGCGCTGACACCCACTGCGGCGACGGCCGCTCCGACGGCGAGCCACCGCGGCTTGGTGTCCCTGCCCAGGACCCGCACGAGGCTGACGCAGCCGAGAGCTCCGAGTGCCACGAGGGCGGCAATCAGATACGGGGTGGCACCGGTACCGGTGCTCGTCGCCGTCGCTGCAACGCTCTGGTCGGAGGTCGCGTCATCGGTCGTGGCCGCCGCTTTTGCCGGGAGGGCGGCGGAGGCGTCGCGCACATTGGTGGCGATGCCGTTGACGATTCCCTCGACGGGTTTCACCGACGTCACGAGCTGATCGGTGCCGGCTTTGAGTTGCTGCCCGCCGTCGTCGAGCTGGCCGAGTCCGTCACGCAACTGCACGGTTGCGTCGCCGAGCTGCGCGGTAGCACCGAGGAACTGACTGTTGGGGTCGTTCAGTTCGGTCGACAGCTGCTGAGCACCACCCTTGAGGGTCTGCAGCTGAGCGAGCGTATCGGGACCGAACGCCTGAGTGTTGAGGTTGTCGATCACTCCGCGGATCTCGCCGGAAATCGCGTCGGACCCCGGATGCGGGAAGCGATCGACCGTGTCTGCCGTGGCGGCGAGCTTTGCCGTGAAGTCGGCCTGCAGAGCTCCGAATCCGGCGAGCTGGTCGACGACCTGGTCGACACCCCCGCTGATCTGCGATGCGCCGTCACCGAGCTGGCCGATGCCGTCGCGGTACTGGCCGAAACCGTCGGCGAGCTGGATGGTTCCGTCGTGAGCCTGGGTGATGCCGTCGGCGAGCTGGCCGACGCCGTCGTTGAGCTGCGTTCCGCCTTCGGTCAGCTGACCGATGCCGCTGGAGAGAAAGGTGATCGGGAGCGAGGCGCTGTTGAGGCTGCTCCTGGCCTTGGACAGGGGATCGGCCGTCTGCTGTGCCTCGGCCGGGGCCTGCTGAGTGTCTGCGACAACGGCGGTCGTCGTGGTCGATTCTCCGCCCAGGTCGTAGCCGGTGCCGAGTGCGAACGCACCCACAGCCACCAGAGGGAACGCCAGTGCGACGAGAGCAACGGCAGGACGTCGGAAGATACGCATTTCACCCATGATGACTTCGAGGCTAACTGCCACCGCCGGCCGCACCGACCACTCGGAGCGATCCACAGCGGCCGTTCTGCCCCTCTACCAGGGACTTTAAGAGGTCTCTGTGGATTGTCGGTTGCGCGGCAACAGGTCCCACACGTGGGCGGTCTCGTTGACCGACGAGACCGATCGGGCACCGCTGCGGGAGAAGAGCACACGCGTCACCGAGCAGTAGTCGATGGGAAATCCGAGCACCTTCGGGGTCTGCAGAATGTCTTGCAACAGCATGTTGACGACGCCGCCGTGAGCGAAGAGGACGACGGTATCGGAGTGCGCGGCGGTCGAGACGATTTCGGCCACTCCGGCGAGAACTCGCCGGCGGAAGGCCTGCTCGTCGACCTGCTCGGGTAGGTGACCGGCCTTGATGCGGTCGTAGGCGTCGCGAAATTCGGTCTTCGCGGCCTCGATCGGGACGTAGCCGCCGAAGTCCCGGTCGTACTCGGTCAGACGGTCGTCGGTCGTGATCTCGAGACCGAGCCGTTCGGCGAGTGGCTGCGCGGTCCGGATCGCGCGTTGCTGCGAACTCGACACGACTCGGGACACCGTGAAGCGTGCCAGCGCATCCGGCACTCGGCGGGATTGCTCGACGCCCAGTTCGTCGAGATCGGGATCGGCCGAGGACTCCGATCGTCGCGGAAGGGCGTGCCGTACCAGAACCAGTTGCATCGACTCACCTAATCACGAGTGTGCGTCCACTGCGTTGCACCATCGAGCGGAAGGCCGCCACCTGGCGGGGCATGTCCGTCCCCGGCTCCCACACCATGCCGATTCGCCTGCGCGCAGTCGGTTGGGTGAGTCCCACGTCGACCGTTCCACCCTCGGCGCCGTGTGCACGGATCCGCGGCAGGATGGCGATGCCGAGGCCGGCGCCGACGAGTCCGCGCACTGTATGGGTGTCCTGTCCCTCGAACGCGATGCGCGGGCTGAATCCGGCATCGGCCCACAGTTCGTCACAGATCGAGCGCATTCCGTATCCGTGGCCCATGGCGATGTAGTTCTCGTCGGCGGTATCGGCGAGATCGACCGTCGTCCGCGACGCAAGGCGGTGATGTTCGGGGACCACCAGCATCAGCCGCTCGTCGTACAGCTGAAAGGAATTCGTGTCGGTGTGTTCGGCGCTCAAAGACACGAACGCCAGGTCGGACGTGCGGTCTGCGAGCCGGTCCAGGCAGCGTGCGCGTGCGCCTTGGTCGAGATCGAACGTCACCGCGGGATGGTCGACGCGAAAGTGCCGGATCAGTGCCGGCACGACGTCCTCACCGAGTGTGTTCTGGAACGCGACGGCTATTCGGCCACGCGCTCGGGCGTCGTGCTCGGTCATGGCGTCGATACCGGCGTCGATGTCGCTCAGGGCTCGTTGCAGATACGGGATGAGGACGCGGCCGGTACTGGTCAGCACGATGCCGCGACCCCGTCGTTCCACGATGTCGACGCCGAGGATCGCCGATGCGCGGGCGACCTGTCGACTGACGGTGGGCTGCGGGACTCCCAGGACGTGGGCGGCGTCGGTGATGTGCTCGGTGTCCGCCACCGCGACAAGTGTCGGCAGAAGCGGCAGCAGCTCGGTGGTCTCGCGGCGCATGAGCGAAGCATATCGCTGACGTATCGATTGCCGGGGTCTCATGCATTGGACGTATACCGTGAGCGCTTCTAACGTCTTCGACATGACTACGACGCAGCCCGAGGTCCTGGAGTGGGAGGGGCATCCCAAGGGATCGACCGAGTACCGGCGTCTCGTGTTGGCGCTGCTGTTCGCCGGAGTGGCGACGTTCGCGCAGCTCTACTCGGTACAGGGGATTCTGCCGCTCATCGCGTCCAGTCTCGACATCACCCCGTCGCAGTCCTCGCTCGCCGTCGGCCTGGCGACCGTCGGCGTCGCGGTGTCGGTCATTCCGTGGTCGGTAGCGGCGGACCGAATCGGACGCGTTCGAGCGATGACCGCCTCGATACTCGTCGCGACGACACTGGGTTTGCTGGTGCCTCTGTCGCCTTCTCTCGAGGTGCTGCTGGTCCTGCGATTCTTCGAAGGTGCTGCGCTGGGTGGACTTCCGGCCATTGCGATCGCCTATCTCAGCGAGGAGGTGCACCGCAATCACACCGCGCTGGCAGCGGCGACCTACGTGTCCGGTACGACACTCGGCGGCCTGCTGGGGCGAATAGTTTCAGGACCCGTTGCAGAACAGACCAATTGGCGAATCGGAACCCTCACCGTGTCGGTCATCGCGGCGCTGGCAGCGGGACTGTTCGTGTGGTTGGCACCGCGGCCGCGAACCACCCTCGTGCACAGCCGAATTCGTGATCTACCCGGTCGGCTGTGGGTGAATCTCCGAGAGCCGGGGATGCTGGCGCTGTACGGTCAGGGGTTCCTGCTGATGGGAGGGTTCGTCGCGATCTACAACTTCCTCGGATTCCGGCTCGAGGCAGCGCCTTTCGGTCTTCCACAGTCTCTGATCAGCTTGATCTTCGTGGCCTACCTCAGTGGCACGGTGTCCTCGCGAGTGGCGGGGAAGTTGGCGACGAAGCACGGCCGATCGATCGTCCTCGCCGGATCGACCGCCACCATGATCGTCGGAGTCGCACTGACGATGGCGTCGAACCTGGCCGTGATCCTCACCGGGCTGGTGATCTTCACGATGGGATTCTTCGCCGCCCACGCCATCGCGTCGGGATGGACCGGCCAGCGAGCCGTCCACGGACGGGCGCAGGCGACATCTCTGTACAACCTGTTCTACTACGGAGGATCGTCCGTCGTGGGCTGGCTCGGCGGAGTGGTCTTTCAGTCACTCGGATGGAACGCCTTGGCGCTGTTCGTCATTGCGTTGGCAGTCATCGCCGGCCTGTGGGCCGCAGCGATGAACGGCCGACTGGCGCAGCAACCGAACTCAATACGTGGATGAATTCGAGGCGGCTATCGCGAAGATGAAAATCGCAGCCACGACGAGGACGAACAGGGCAATCGACACGTAGCCGACGATCAGACCTGCCGTCGCGAATCCTGACCCGCCCTCGCCGGTGCGCTTGATCTGGCCCTTCGCAACGTGGCCACACACCACCGCACACACCGACGCGATCAGCGGGATGAACGTCAGACCCAACACCGCCAACACGAGCGACACGATCGCCAACGTGTTCGTCGCGGGTGCCGGCCGAAAACCCGCTCCGCCATACGGGGCCTGACCGTATTGCGGCTGTCCGTACTGGGGTTGCCCGTATTGGGGTTGTCCGTACTGGGGGTTCGGGTACTGAGGGTTTTGGTACTGGGGTTGTCCGTGCTGCGGGTTCTGGTAGCTCGTGTTCGGGTCCTGATACGGCGGGTACTGCTGACCCCCGTACGGCTCGTCCTTCTCGAACGCGTCGCTACCTTCACCCTGCGGATTGACCATTGCGGGAGTCTTGCACCTGAATTGGGCCGTCGCAAGCGGCAAGGCGAGGTCTACGAACCGACCTTGCCCCAGCCCACATACGCGTCGACGGTCACGTAGCCGGTCACGCGCGGCTGATCGCGAACCGGATACCGCTCGCCGGTGTAATGCGTCGCGATGCGATCGATATCCACCAGATCCGGGTCGTCCTGCAGTTCGATCGAACCGTGCACCGTCACATGCGTATACCAACTGGCCTCGTCCATCACCGAAATCGAGACCTTGGGATTCGCCCGAATGTGCTCCAGCCGCTTACGTGAAGCATCGAAATTGAGCACGATCTTCCCGTCCTCCCACAAATACCACGTGGGCGCGGTGATCGGAGTTCCATCGGCACGAACCACCGCCATGACAGCGGGATTCGCCTTCTTCAGCAACTCGACAGCATCAATGGGCAACGGAGGCTTGGGCATGAACCAACACTACGACCCGAGAGCTGACTCGGCCAGACCTTCGGCGGACCGCCCACCCGGCCCGAGTCCACCCGCACCCACCCCACCCGGCCCGAGTCCACCCGCACCCACCCCACCCGGCCCGAGTCCACTCAACGTGACATTGACTGCCGAAAAGGCCACTGAATGTCACATCGAGTGGACTGCGGATAGGTGGACTGCGGGTGGGTGTGGGCTGCGGACAGGTGGAGTGATTACAGCTTCGGGAGTTTGACGACTTGTCCGGCGTAGGACAGTCCTGCACCGAAGGCGAGCAGGAGTGCGGTGTCTCCGGCTTTGGCTTTTCCGGTGCGCAGTAGTTCTTCCATTGCCAGGGGGATGGACGCAGCCGAGGTGTTGCCGGTTTCGGCGATGTCGTTGGCGACGGCGGTGCCTTCGTCCAGGTTGAGACTCTTCGCCAGCAGGTCGGTGATGCGGCTGTTGGCCTGGTGCGGGATGAAGGCGTGCAGTTCGTCGGTTTTGATGCCGGCGACGTCGAGTACCTTCTGTGCGGCCTTGCCCATCTCGAATGCAGCCCAGCGGAAGACGGAGATTCCGTTCATCCTGATCCAGGGTCGTTCCATGTTGGCTGTCGTGATGTATTCGTACCAGTCCGTGGTCTGCACGATGGCGTCGGACTGCGAGCCGTCGGACCCCCATACGGCGGGTCCGATTTCGGTTTCGTCGCTCTGTCCGACGACGACGGCTCCGGCGCCGTCGGCGAAGATGAAGCGGGTGGTGCGGTCGTACGGGTCGGTGGTGACGCTGAGCTGCTCGGCTCCGATGACGAGGACATACTGCGAGGTTCCGGCCTTGACCAGGTCCGATGCGACGGCGAGTGCGTAGCAGAAGCCTGCGCATCCGGCGCAGATGTCGAACGCGGCCGGTCCTTTGGTGCCGAGTCCGTGGGCAACCTTGGCGGCTGCTTGGGGTGTCAGTTCGAGGTGTGTGGAGGTCGCGACGATGACGGTGTCGACCTGCTCGGCGGAGATGCCGCTGGCTTCGAGTGCTTTTCGGCCTGCCGAGATCGACATCTGGACGACGTTTTCTTCGGGGTCGGCGAATCGGCGGTTCTTGATGCCCGATCGCGTCTGAATCCACTCGTCACTGGAGTCGATGAACTCGCAGATCTCATCGTTGGTGACTATTCGTTCGGGGCGGTGAACGCCCAGACCGAGCATCTTCGACTGTCGACCTTGCGTTGTGCTGATCGCACCCATCTTCAATTTCCTCTCGTGCTACCGCGCCATCGCCGAGCTTCGGCTCGGGTCTTGGGCTACGGGCTCGTCGACACACGTTACGTGCGTCGACGGGAAAGGTTCACACCAGTTCGGTGATGAGCGCCGCGACCTCGGCGGGTTTGTCGATCATGGCGTGGTGATGGGCGGGTATGACGACGGTGAAATCCGCTCGCAAGTATGTGGCCAGCTTGCGCTGGGTCTTGATCCATCTGCGTCCCCACGGGGACGGGCGTCCGGTGTGGGCGGCCGCGACGATAACGGGAACAACGAGTGGCAATCGCTTCCGAAGTCGGTTCAATTCGGCCGCGAGGTCCGGGTAGACGACATCTTCGACGAGTGCAGCCGTGAGATAGGTAGGCCTGCGGTAGATGTCGTCGACCCAGTCGACGACGTCCTTCGGTGTCCCGTCGGGCGGCGTCGCCTGGTTGAGTATCGGTCGGACGCGCGGGCCGACGAGCCGCTGAAGGTCCGTGCGGCTCAGTAGCGTCGACAGGGAATGCGCTGCGCGCACTCGCAGAGCCGCCGGAAGGATGCGGCGGGGGTCGGACTCGGCGCTCGAGTCCAGGAGAAGAACACCACGTATGCGCGACGGGTACAGCCGGGCCACTGCTTCTGCGTAGAAGCCGGCAATCGAGTGACCCGCGACGACGGCCGGCTCGGTGACACCGAGCGCGTCGAGGACGCCGACGATCCTGTCGGCCTCGCCGCGGACGTTGGGAGTGGCGCCATCGGGTAGAGGGTCGCTGAGTCCGAAGCCGGGGCGGTCGAGAACCACGACATGATGGCGGGCGCTCAAGATATCGACGGTGTCGTTCCAGTCGAACCAGTTACTGCCCAGGCCGCCGCAGAGAACGATCGTGGGGCCGGTTCCCCGGACGAACAGATGCAGACGTTGCCCGTCTACTTCGACGTACTGCCCGGGAGGATGTTTCACGGGAAACAATGCCTCGCGCTCAGTTCGGTTCCCGTGATCCATGTTTTCGTCCCCACCATGCATAGCCGACTCAAGGTCTGTTTGAGTCTCCAGTTTCCATTATTCGCCCCGTTTTGCAACTTTCGCGCGAAGGATCGCCTCGGGAGGACCGTCATTGACGCGGTTTGGCCAGCGGAAACGCGAGTGTCTCGCGAATGCTGCCGCCGGTGATGAGCATGACGACGCGGTCGACGCCCATGCCGAGGCCGCCGGTCGGGGGCATCCCGTGCTCGAGCGCCTGCAGGAAGTCCTCGTCCAAGCTCATCGCTTCTTCGTCGCCACCCGCAGCCAGCAACGACTGCTCGGTGAGGCGTCGACGTTGATCGACGGGATCGGTCAGCTCGCTGTAGGCCGTGCCCAGTTCGACCCCCCACGCCACCAGGTCCCACTTTTCGGCGACGCCGGGGATGCTCCGATGCGGTCTCGTCAACGGCGACATCGACGTCGGGAAGTCCTTGTAGAAGGTGGGGAATTCGGTGTAGTCCTCCACCAGGTGCTCGTACATGCCCTGGGCGACGGCACCCGCGTCCCACGACTTCTCGTAGGGGATGGCGTTCTCGTCGCACAGCCGCTGCAGCTCGTCCAGGGGCGTCGACGGCTCGACGGGAACACCCAATTTTTCGGCGACGGCACCGTGCAGTGTCTTGACGGGCCATTCTCCGGAGATGTCGATCTCGATCATCTCGCCGTCCGGGCCGTCGGGACGCAGAATGATTTCGCGGCCGTGCGCTGCCACGGCTGCACGCTGAATCAGTTCGCGGCACAACACCATTGCGCGCTCGTAGTCACTGTGTGCCTCGTACGCCTCGAGGATCGTGAACTCCGGATTGTGCTTGAAGTCCGCTCCCTCGTTGCGGAACACTCGCCCGATCTCGAAGACCTTCTCCATGCCGCCGACGCACAGCCGCTTGAGATAGAGCTCCGGTGCGATGCGCAGGTACAGATCCAGGTTGTAGGCATTGATGTGGGTGACGAACGGGGCAGCGTTCGCACCGCCGTGTACCTGCTGCAGGATCGGTGTCTCGACCTCCATGTAGCCGCGATCGCTCAGTGAATCACGAAGCGACTTCACCACATTCGAGCGTGCGATCATCAGCGCGCGCGCATCGCGGTTGATCGCCAGGTCCACGTACCGCTGCCGTACTCGCGCTTCCGGATCGGTCAGACCGCGGTACTTGTCGGGTAGAGGGTGCAGGCATTTGGCGTTCATTCGCCACTCGGTGGCGAGCAGCGACAGCTCACCACGCCTGCTGTATCCGATGGTGCCACTGACTTCGATGAGGTCACCCAGGTCGAAGTCGGCATCGAATTCCTCGATTCTGTCGCCGACGCGTTCGCGGTCGAACAGCACCTGAATATCGGCCGACCAGTCCCGGATGACGGCGAACGACACGCCGCCGTAGTCGCGAATGCGCAGTATTCGACCCGCAATTCGGACGGTCGTGCCCTGGGGCGAAGCCGCCGCTTCACCGACGGTGTGTGTCGGGGGATAGGCGACGGGATAGCCCTCGATGCCGTCACTTTCGAGACGATCGAGTTTGGCCATGCGCACGCGTACCTGGTCGGGACGTTTGCGGCCGGGCACGGTGTCGTCTGCGGGAGTCTCGGGTCCGCTGCCGTCGGGATGAATGTCCTCGGCGTCGACCAACGCTGCCGGCACCGCGACGTGGGACCCGGTGTGCTTCGAGGCGCGCCGAAAGGTCGGCAGAGTCAAGAAGCCTTCGGCGATGGCCGACGCGACACCGACCTTCGGCAGCACCCGATTGTCGGCGAAGCACAGGTAGCGCGGCTCCCATTCCGGCAAGTACTTCACATTCGAGCGATACAGCGCCTCGAGCTGCCACCAGCGCGAGAAGAACACCAATACGCTGCGCCAGATTCGCAGGACCGGACCGGCCCCGATCCGACTACCCTCCTCGAACGCAGCACGGAACACCGCGAAGTTCAGCGAAATCTTGCTGACACCGAAATGATCTGCGCCGGTGGCAAGTTCGGTCACCATCAACTCGATGACACCGTTCGGCGACGCCGGATCGCGGCGCATCAGGTCCAACGACGCGCCGGTCCGACCCCACGGCACCAGCGACAGAACACCGACGATCTTCTCGCCCTGAACCGCCTGCACCAGAAGACAATCGCCGTCGAGCGGATCGCCCAACCGGCCCAGCGCCATCGAGAAGCCACGCTCGGTCTCGGTATCGCGCCACGCATCCGCGCAGGCAATGATCTCGTCCATCTCCTCGACCGAAATATCGCGATGACGACGCACGGTGACCACGACACCCGCTTTGCGAGCCCGGTTGACGGCCTGACGCACGGGACGCATCTCGCGTCCATTGAGGTTGAAATCTTTGGTTTTCAGGATTGCTTCGTCGCCGAGTTCGAGAACACTCAGGCCGGCCCGCTTGTAGGCCGTGGCCCCGATCTCGCTGGCCCCCATGACAGCTGGGGTCCAGCCGTACTTCTCGGCCAGGTCGAGCCATTCGGATATCGCATGTGGCCACGCCTCGGGGTTGCCGATCGGGTCACCACTGGCCAGACACACCCCGACCTCGACGCGATACGTCACCGCCGCCTTGCCGCTGGTGGCGAAGATGACGCCCTTGTCGCGGCGGGTCGCGAAGTAACCGAGGGAATCGTCGGCACCCCACTTGTCGAGCAGGCCGCGCAGAGCCGACTCGTCGCGCCCGGTCAACGCATTGCTCGACCGCTGCGACCGAAACAACGTGACCACGGCACCGAGCAACGCCAGCGCTCCGAACAGTCCCAACGCCGTATTGACGAAACCGTTCGGCCTACCGTCGAACTGCTCGTTGTCCACCGTCGCCAACGCCGTCACCCTGTTGAACGCCCACAGGAACGTCTGACCCTCCGGCAACGAACCCGGGAACAAGGCCACCAACGCCCACCCGACAATCGTGCCGACGGCCGCTCCCAACACGAGCACCCCGAGCGCCTTCCACACCGCACCGCGCCGAACCCGCGTGTAGAACTCCTTGCGCGACGCGATCAGCAGACCCGTCACGACGACATGAACCGCCAACGCAATCCACGAACTGACGTTCTTGTCCTCGATGCCCTCCGCGACATTCGTGATCGCCAACAACACCAAATAAATCGTCAGCAACCACCACGCAATACGCTTCCGACTCGCCAACGCCGCCGCCAACAACCCGACAACCAACGCCCACGACAAACTCGTATCCGGAGCATCGAAGTAATACGTGTCGACATACTCCCGCGGCGCATGAACCAGATACCGCAAAGTGGGCGACAGACTCCACAGAAACAACGCCGCCGCGAACACACCGAGCACCAGCCCCGCTATATGCGGAACCTCACTCAACCGACCGCGCTGCGGCGGCGAAAACGACCGTGGTGCCGTGGTACCCGACCGATCCGAGGGAACTGCTGTCGCCGTCATGTCTCACTCCCGAAATAAGAACGCACGAGTTGCAAGATAGACGGTATCCCCGCTGAGGTGGGTGGGTTGCCTGTTGCCGCCCCGCCGTCCACTCAATGTGACATTTGGTGGCCTTTCCGGCAGTCAATGGCACATCGAGTGGACTCGCGTCCGGTCACGAGAGCGCGCCTGGCCTTGCTCGAGTCAGAGTGTGGGCCACCCTTCCTGTATGCGTTTGTCCACAGGTATTCGGTTATCCACAGGGCTGTTGATAGTGCGACGTCGGGTGCGATCGGTGTCCGGCCGAGCGTGCAGGATCGTCTGTATGAAGAGGGGCGGCGCACGGGTCGATGCGAGGGTAATTGCGGCCGCATCGGATCGCGGGCTGGTGCGGACTGCTCATCTTCTCGAACTCGGCGTCGCGTCGAAGACGATTGTTCGGCGCACGCTGCCGGACGGTATCTGGTCACGGGCGCTACCTGGCCTGGTGTTCTTGAAGAACCGTTCGCTGACGCCCTTGGAGCGGGCGGTTGCCGCGTCCATCTACTGCGGTCGTGATGGCGTCATCAGTGGTCGGGCCGGGCTGGCGTTGCATGGTCTCGGTACATCCGGCTCGTACGAGGAGACGTTCGTGCTCATTCCCGAGGCGCAGCACCGCAGGTCCGTGAGCTTCGCCGCGGTGGAACGTACGTGGCGGATGCCGACGGCGGAAAGCAAGTCGGGTCTTCCTGTCGCGCCGGTCGTTCGGTGTTTGTGCGACGCGATTCGCCGCATGAAGAACGCCGAGCAGTGCATGGCGCTCGTTGCCAGTGTCGTTCAGCGGGGTGCCGCAACGATCGAGGCGATCATGAAGGAACTGGACGCCGGCACTACGCGCGGCACCGCGATGCCTCGTCGAGTACTTCGCGAACTGGCCGCCGGCGCGCACTCCGTTGCCGAAGCACACGCGCAGAAGTTGTACGCGCGCAGTGGTCTTCCCCCGATGACTCACAATGTCGCGGTACGCGACGAGTCGGGCAGGTTGCTGCTGGTGGCCGACAATTGGCTCGACGACGTCGCCCTCGACTGGGAGATCGACTCGCTCGAATATCACCTGTCACCCGCGGCGCACCGCGCCACCGTAGAACGACGGGAGCGCGCTCAGAACGCCGGCATCATTGTCGTGACTCACCTGCCGAGCGATATTCGCGACGATCCGGAACGTGTTCTCTCCGACCTGCGGTCCCGGTACCGACAGGCGCTCGCGCGTCCGCGCCCCGACGTCACCGTCGACCCGTCCTACCGCCGATCGGGCTGATACACCCAAATCATGTGGTCCCCGGTTTCGGCCGCAGCGGCCAAGCCTCGCGGCTCGATCCTGTCGAGGACGAAACCCAGCCGCTGCGGAACGGCTCGACTCCTCGAATTGGCTGCATCGCAATGAATTTCGACGCGATCGACGTCGGCGAGTTTCAATGCCTCTTGCGTGAGGGTCGCGGTGGCTTCGGAGATGATGCCGTCACCCTCGGCTGCACTGTCGAGCCAGTACCCTATTTCGATCCCACCCGGTCCGACTCGTCGGTGCAATGCAATCTTCCCCAGGAATGCGCTGGTGGATCGACCGAAAATCCCGTAGTCGTACATTTCGTCGGCGTCCCACAGCTTCCGGCTTTCCGCGATGCGGACGATCTGCGCCGACCTGTTTGCAGCGTCCTCGGTGGCCCAACCGAGCCACGGCAGCAGGCGGACCCGATTTCGCTCGATCGCCTCGGCAATGACGACAGCATCGTCTGCCGTCTCGCGTCGAACCACGAGACGGTCGGTGACAATCCGAACGGGAGGTTTGCTGACCATTGAGACAGTCTGACTCCCTGCTACTGCCGATTCCACTGGTTTTTCGGTGCCGTCCGACCCACGTGCAGTCCACTCGATGTGCCATTGACGGTCGAAAGGGCCACCAGATGTCACATTGAGTGGTCAGGCGGTGGGTGGGCGATGCTGTGGAGAGGAGGAAAACGATCAGGAAGCTGACCACGATCTCCAGGACAGTTTGTCGATGACGATGACCGGGCCCTCGGGTCGGTTGTTCTTGTACTGGCTGTATTTCGCGACGAGGGTGTCGGTACCGACTGTGCCTTCGGCGCTGCCCGCGTCGACGATGCGGGCGTTGCCGTCGGCGCGGATCCACCAGAGTTGGGACCAGTCGTCGGAGTAGTGGTCGACGATGAGGCTGACGGCGGGATCGGCGTGGATGTTCTCGAGTCGCTGCAGTTTCTGGGTGGTTTTGGGTTTCCAGTCGATGGCTGTGTAGATGCGATCGCCGGTGGGCGCGACAGCGAAGACGATGGGGACCAGGTGTGGGGTGCCGTTGGGGTTGATGGTGGAGAGTTGGGCGCGGGGTGCGTCGGTGAAGCGTTGAATTTCGTTGTCTATCTTCACGTTCGGTTCCTCATGCGGATTCGCTGTGGCTGCTGTGTCGGGTGATGTATTGCTCGAGGTCGGCGACGGGCATGGGTCGTCCGAGTAGGTGTCCTTGGCCGAAGGTTACGCCCATGTCGGTGCAGATTCGGAGTTGTTCGGTGGTCTCGATGCCTTCGATGACGGTGTCTTTGCCGAGGGTGGTGGTGACGTCGACGAGTGCGGTGCAGAGGGTGGTCATGGCGCGGCGTCGGTGGAGGTTGGTGCTGTCGAGGTGTTGGGTGAGGGATCTGTCGATTTTGAGGATGTCGACGGGGAGGGTGGCGAGTCGTTCGAGGGAGGAGAAGCCGGAGCCGAAGTCGTCGATGGCGATGAGGACGCCGTGGCGTTGGACGTCGCGGAGTTGGTAGTGCACGGCGTCGAGGTCGTGCAGCGTCTGCGATTCGGCGAGTTCGAGTGCGAGTCGACCGCGTTCGATGCCGTGGGTGTCGACGATGTCGATGACGTCGGTGGCCAGGGTTCCTGCGGCGAAGTGTGCGGGGCTGACGTTGACACCGACCTGGAGCATGATCGCTCGGGATTGCCAGTCGGCAATGGTTGTCGCGACGTCGGTGAGAATCCACATGCTCAGGGGGATTATCAGGTCGTTGTCTTCGGCGAGGGGGATGAAGGCGTCGGGCATCAGGAGTCCGAGTTCGGGGTGGTTCCACCGAATGAGGGCTTCGGCTCCGACGACGGCTCCGGTCGCGAGTTCGACGATGGGTTGGTAGACCATGGTGAGCTCGCGCGCGGTCATGGCGACTCCGCGCAGTCGTTCGAGGAGCTCGAGCCGCGTGCGGTTGGTGTGGTGCAGCTCGTCGGTGAAGATGTGATGCCGGTTGCGGCCGGTGGCTTTGGCGGCATGCATGGCGGCGGTGGCGTTGTGTACCAGCTGGGTGGCGCGATCGGTGCTGCCGGTGGTGGACGCGACACCGACGCTGGCGGTGAGGGTGAGTTGACGGCCGCCGAGCTCGAAGGGGGGCTCGAAGATGCTGGCGAATCCCGCGGCCATCGCTCGGGCTGCCAGGGAATGGCAGCCGTAGGCGACGATGACGAATTCGTCGCCGGTGAGTCGGCCGATGGTGTCGCCGGGTCGGGTCGATGCGGTGAGTCGGTCGGCGACCATGCACAGCAGCTCGTCGCCCTGGGCCGGGCCGAGCGCGTCGTTGAATTCGCGGAAGCCGTCGATGTCGACGAGGAGGACGCTGAAGTGCTGGTCAGGACCCAGGTCGACCAGCGCGGCGGTGATGGTGGCCAGGATTTCGTCCCGGTTCGCAAGCCCGGTGAGGGCGTCGAGCGTCGGGTTGGGGTCGGCACGGCGGAGCGGCGTGTCGTGTTCTCGACTCACAGTGCCCCCTCGTAGCCGGACGGCCACCGGCGATACTAGCCGAAGAGTTTGCTTAACGCCTATAAACGGGGAGCACGCCCTTTTTACTGGACCTCACGCAGCGTGCCCGTCGACCCTCGCGTCTCGATGTTCCACACCGCCGCGTCGACGGCGTCGCTGAGACCGAGCACCCACCGGGCCGCCGATCGGCCCTGGTCGAACAACGATTGCGCGACGGTGGTCAAGTGGGCCGCCGCCGCTGCAGGGGAGTCGTCCCATCCGGTCAGTGCGACGTGGCCGGGAATGTCGATCCCGGCACCCGTCGCCGCGTCGAGTGCGCCGAAGGCGAGTTCGTCGCTCATTGCGAATATCACATCGACGACGTTGTCGCGCAACAACAGTCGCGCTGCCCGTGTGCCCTCTTCGCGCGAATTGTGGGTGGTGAACAGCGTCGGTACCGTCGACCACTCGATTCCTCGACGCATGCACGCATCGCGGTAGCCCTCGAGTCGTGCGCGGGTCACCGGCATCGAGATGTCCGACGCGTCGGCGCCGTGCACCACCGTCGATTCGCGTCGCGAATCGGGTCGCAGCGCAACGATCGCGGGCCGACGTCGATTGCGCAGAGCAATGGTGGCGATCGCGTCAGCTGCAGCGCGGTCGTCGATTCCGATGGAGTTCAATCCCGGATGCTGGGGGCCGCCCTGGACGCAGGTGGGTCGACCGGTGCCGACGAGCACGTCGAGGACGGGGTCGTCGACGCCGGTGGTCCAGACGACGTAGCCGTCGACCTGCGCGTCGCGAATTCTCGCAATGTCGCTGTCGCGGTGCAGGTTCGGCAACATCACCAGCGCGGTGTCGGCGTCGAGACACGCGTCGGCGATGCCCGAGAGGAACCGTCGGGCCTGGGGATCCTCGAAGGCATAGGTGAGTTTTTCACCGAGTACGACGCCGATGCTGTTGTGCTTTCCGCTGCGGAGCGAGCGTGCCGCACGGTTGGGACCTGCGTATCCGAGGGCCGCCGCCGCTGCGTGGACGCGGTCTCGGGTGGCAGGCGAGACGCGGTCGGGCTGGTTGTAGGTGTACGAGACGCTCATGGTGGAGACTCCCGCAGACGCCGCGACGTCGGCCATCGTCACCCGATTGTTCACGGGGTCACCTTAGCGTGCGTCGACCATCTGTGTAACGATACACACCATGTCGTCGCCCCTCCCCAAGCTGCTGGTCCTCGGTGCAGCCGCCTTCATCTATGTCACGGCCGAAACGTTGCCCGTGGGTCTGCTTCCGGAGATCTCGGGCGATCTCGGCGTCGGCGAATCCGCAGTCGGTCTGCTGCTGACCTTCTACGCATACGGCGTCGCCGTCATGACCATGCCGTTGATCAGGTTCGTACGCGACTGGCCGCGGCGACGGGTCGTCGTCATCACCGTTGCAGCACTGGCCTTTTCGCAACTGCTGTCCGCGGTGTCCGTCGGGTACCCGATGCTGGTGCTGTCGAGGATGCTGTGCGCGGCCACCCACGGAGTCTTCTGGGCCGTGGTCGCACCCGTCGCGGCGTCACTCGCACTTCCCGGTAAGCAAGGAAAAGCGATCGCCACGGTGTACGCCGGCACCTCGTTGGCGTTGGTCGCCGGAAATCCGATCACCGCGGCCATGGGTCAGTGGTTCGGGTGGCGTACTGCTGCAACGATTCTCGGTGTCGTCGCCGCCGCTATCGCGGTGGCGCTCTACTTCGTCCTCCCCGCACTACCGGTCACCCGAGCAGCTGCGGGCAACAAGAAATCACCGCGGGTGCTCGACGGCACCCTGGCGATCCTGTGTGGAGTGACGTTCCTGGCCGTCCTCGGCCATTTCGCCGCGTACACGTACTTCTCGCTCATCGTCGATCGCGCAATCGGTTCGGCCGGAACCACTCTGACGCTGATGTTGATGCTCTACGGTTTGTTCGGGGTCGTCGGTATCTGGGTGATCGGCAGAACGTACGACCGTTGGCCGCGGCCCTCCACCATCGCAGCTCTGGGTGCCGTCGCGGCCGCGACGGCGATCCTGTGGGGCACCCTCAGCGCAGCACCGGGCAGCCTGGCCGTCCTTGCTGTCGGGGCGATCGCGTTGTGGGGTCTGGCCTTCACCACACTGCCGGTCTGCATCCAGTCCGCCGTGGTTCGGGCCGCCCCCGCCGACGCCGACAAGGCGTCCGCTATCTATGTCGTCGCCTTCCAACTGGCCATTGCCACCGGGGCCCTGGTGGGAGGCGTCGTCGTCGACGCCAGGGGTATCGGGGCGGTGACCGCTGCGGCGACGATCCTGGTGGCTGTGGCACTCACCGTCGTAGTGGTCGCGCGCAGAGCCTTTCCGAGCTCGTATCCGTCGGTACCGGTCTCGACACCGGCGCACTGACCTCTCGGCCCTCCAGCACGATAGGGTCAGCACGCGACGAACGAGGGAATCCGGTGCAATTCCGGAGCTGGCGCGCAACGGTGACGGGTGAGAGCTCGAAGTCCGAATGCTCGGACGTCGTGATCGAACCCACCCGCGGCTCCGCGACACGAGCCCCAAGCAGGAAGCTCTTCGATGCGTACCTCTCTCGCCGCACTAGGCGCTGTCTCCATCCTTCTGGTCGGTTGTTCGACCACGTCGACCCCCGACGCGTCCACCGACACCTCCGGAAACTATCCCCTGACCATCGAGAACTGCGGACGCGACGTCGTCGTCGACGCACCACCGCAACGTGCGGTGTCGTTGAACCAGAGCTCGACCGAAATACTGCTCTCGCTCGGACTCGCAGACCGGATGGTGGGCACCGCAACCTGGACCGACCCGGTCCGCTCGAACCTCGAATCCGAGAACGCCAAGGTGCCGAGGCTGGCGGACAACAAGCCGTCGCTCGAGGTCGTGTTGGATACCGAGCCCGATTTCGTGTCCGCGTCCTTCGGCGGCACACTCGGACCCGGGGGCGTCGCAGATCGGAGCAGATTCGAGCAACTCGGCGTGCCGAACTACCTCTCGCCCACCGACTGTCAAGGCAAGACGGAAGAGAGCGTCAATTCCGACGGTGCCCGCACGGAGCCGCTGGTGATCGACACCGTCTATCGGGAGATTCGCGATCTCGCGGCGGTCTTCGACGTACGAGACCGCGGTGAGCGTCTGGTCGCCGAACTGCAGGATCGGTTCGAGAAAGCCTCCGGCTCGGTCGACGCGTCAGGTGTGTCGTTGGCCTACTGGTTCGCCGACACCGACACGCCGTACATGGCAGGTTGCTGTGGATCGTCGGGCATCATCACCGACTCCGTCGGTGCCGAGAACATCTACGCCGACACCACCGACGAATGGCCACAGGTCAATTGGGAGAGTGTGCTCGATCGCGACCCGACTGCACTGGTGCTCGCAGATCTGAGCCGACGCAGTATCGCCGGGGACGCCCTGGACAGCAAGATCGATTTCCTCGAGTCGAACTCGGTCACGAACCGGATGCCCGCCGTCGAGAACAAGCGGTACATCGTCGTCAACGGTGCCGATCTGAACCCGTCCATTCGGACGATCGACGGCGTCGAGAAAGTTGCGGCCGCGCTGCAGGATTGGGGAATGGCGTCGCGATGAGCCGCACCGATCGCGGGGTGCTCGTCCCACTGCTGCTCGCAGGATCGGCGTTGTTGGTGCTCTCGATCGGCGTCGCCGTCACCATCGGACCTGCGAACGTCTCGGTGCCCGACGTATATCGAGTGATATTGACGCACATGGGTATCGGGAGTTCGGGAGTCAGTCGCATCCAGGACGGAATCGTCTGGGAGCTGCGCCTGCCCCGGACCTTGCTGGCCGCCGTGTGCGGTGCGGGTCTTGCGCTGTGCGGTGCGATCATGCAATCACTGCTGCGCAACCCTCTCGCCGATCCCTTCGTCCTGGGCATTTCGTCCGGTGCATCCACCGGAGCGGTCCTCGTCGCGGTTCTCGGCGTCGGCGGTGGTGCATTGTCCTTGTCCACAGGGGCATTCGCCGGTGCGCTGCTCTCGTTCGTCCTGGTGATGCTGCTGGCCGCAGGGGCGGGCGGCGGAAACGACCGCGTGGTGCTGGCCGGGGTCGCGGGGACGCAGCTGTTCTCGGCACTGACGTCGTTCATCGTCATTTCCTCGGCCGACGCCGAACAGACACGCGGCGTGCTGTTCTGGCTTCTCGGATCGCTGAGCGGTGCCGACTGGTCGGACGTGGTGCTGTGCGGATCGGTTGCGCTGCTCGGAATGGTGGTGTGTCTGTTCAACACCTCGGCCCTCGACGCCTTCACATTTGGGCACGACGCGGCCGCGTCTCTCGGTGTTCCGGTCAAGTGGGTGCGAATTCTGTTGTTGGTCATCACCGCACTGATCACGGCCTCGCTCGTCAGCGCCGCCGGAGCCATCGGGTTCGTGGGTCTTGTTCTGCCGCACGCCGCACGTTTTCTCGTCGGCGCACGGCATCGACGGCTGCTGCCGACGACGGTGGTCATCGGCGCGATCTTCATGGTGTGGGTCGACACCATCGCCCGAACGCTGTTCGCCCCGCAGGAGATACCCGTCGGAGTGGTGACCGCACTCATCGGCGTGCCGGCATTCGCGCTCATTCTGTTTCGACTCAGGAGATCCCGATGACGTTGCACGTCAACAACATCCGGTGGACCCGTGGCGGGAACCCGATTCTCGACGGCATCAGCTTCGCGCCGGAACCGGGCGAGACCATCGGGCTCATCGGCCCCAACGGCTCCGGCAAATCGTCGCTACTACGAATCCTCGCCGGCATCGTGGCACCCGACAGCGGCGACGTGCTGCTCGACGGAAAGAACCTGCGCACCCAACGTCGTCGCAGCATCGCCCGCCGCGTAGCGATGGTCGACCAACACTCCGACACCGACGTCGACATCACCGTCCGCGACGTCGTACGCCTGGGCCGCATCCCCCACCACGGCATCCTCGGCGGAGACACAGCAGCCGACGACGCCGCGATCGAACAGGCACTCACCGACACCGCCATGGCGTCGAAAGCCACCCGACGCTGGCACACCCTCTCCGGCGGAGAGCGCCAACGCGCCCAGATCGCACGGGCCCTCGCGCAACAACCCACCGAACTACTGCTCGACGAGCCGACCAACCACCTCGACATCCAACACCAACTCGACATCCTCACCCTCGTCGCAGGACTACCCCTGAGCAGTTACATCGCCCTCCACGACCTCAACCTCGCCGCCATGTTCTGCAACCGCATCATCGTTCTGAACAACGGCAGCATCGTGGCATCGGGAACCCCACACGAAGTGATCACCGAACACCTGGTGCGCGAGGTGTACAACGTGCACGCCAGCGTCTCGCATACCGACGACTACCCCCAGGTGACCTATCGCCGCCCCCGACCGACCGCCCCCGGAGTCCACTCGATGTGACATTGACCCCCGAAAAGGCCACTAGATGTCACATTGAGTACCGGGGGGAAGGGGCGAACTGGGGGGAGGGGAGACCGAATCTAGAGTTGGCGCAATTTCCGCTCGAATGCGTCGATGCGTGTGGTGTCCTCGAAGAAGTCCTCTTGCGAGACGATTTTGCCCCAACTGGTGCGGACCAGGAGCACCGTTCGGTTGCTGTACAACTCGGTGCCGTCGGCTGCGTGTGCTTGGTCGTCGAAGCGGACGAGGAGGGTCATGCGCCAGGGGGCTCCGCCGCTGTAGATTTCCGTGACCTGCCCGCGGATGCCGGCGGCGACGAAGTCCTGGAAGAACTTTTCGATTGCCGGTCGTCCGCGGTGGGTGCCCGACCATCGGCTGTCACCGTCGGCGAATTTGAGCACCGCGTCTCGGTGGAACGACGAGAGCAGTGGGCGATAGTTTCCGTTGTTGAGCGCCTCGATGTCTCGCTGCAACTTGAGGGTCAGCACTCGCATCAGCAGAAGCTTGCATGCGAAGGCCGTCGAGATGCCGGCCAGAAATCTCAGTTGCATGGCTATACGTTTGCTTACCGTTCACCGACGTGTCAATCGAGTGGGACGTTTCGAGACCCGGCTTCACCCAGGTCGGTGGTGGTGCTGTTCACCATCTTTTCGAGTTCGCAGCCCGGCCGATACCGTCGATGACGACTCACACCGATCGTGTACTTCGCTTCGGTTCAGAGAACATCGCAGAGTGAAGGTTCCAAGCGTAGGCATGCTCTGCAAGGATGGACTGGTGAGGGGACGAACGTGAGCGCATGTCGTTCGTCGGTAGCGGTCCGGCCGAATCCCGGGGGGCCCAGATGGACTCCATAGCTGCGTTCTGGTGCCACGCAGATGACTGCGAGCCTGCTCTGATGCGGTCGGAGATGAATCAGTTGCTCTCGGCGACAAGGCTTTCCCGAGCAAAGACACTGTTCGAACGTGCGTCGCTCGAGGATTTTCTGGGCGAAGAATCGGCTGCGATTCCGTTGTACGAGGCGGCGCTGTCGAGTGGGCTCGATTCCGCGCACGAGAGCAAGGCCAGAATTCAGCTCGCCAGTTCGCTGCGTAATGTCGGCCGACTCCAGGAGGCGTCGCGTGTGTTGGAAGACTTCGAGTTTTCCGACGAATTCTCCTCTGCGCGAGATGCATTCATTGCCCTGATCCTGTGGGATCTGGGCGATGGTGCTGGCGCGCTGAAGGCGGCACTGCAGGCAGCGAAGCCTGCGCTCGGCACATACCGTCGCGCAATCGGAACTTATGCCGACGACCTCCCTACCGACAGGCCGAGGAACAGCGGCACCGACGACCGTGTTGCCCACCATGATCGTGCCAGTTCGTTCGACGACCCCGAGGTGAAGCCATGACCAGCGGAGCATTCGATCCACACGACCTCCTCGAGCGCAGCCGACTCGGCGTACTCGCCACGATAAAAGCGAGCGGCCTGCCGCAACTGTCGCCGGTGACGCCGTTCTACGATCGCACCGAGCGAACAATCAAGATTTCGGTCACCGAAGGACGAGCGAAAACGGCCAACCTACGCCGAGACCCGCGCGCTGCACTCGAAGTGACCAGCGCCGACGGCAAGGCCTGGGCAACAGCAGAAGGATCCGTCATTCTCACCGGACCGGGCGCGAACCCGAACAGCCCCGAAATCGATGCGCTGGTCGACTACTACCGCGCCGCCGCCGGAGAGCACCCCGACTGGAACGAATACCGCGCCGCAATGGCCGCGGATCGCCGAGTTCTGGTGACCATCGCCGTCGACCACGTCTACGGCGAAAGCCTCACCTGATCGCCTAGGCAGTCCACTCGATGTGCCATTGACCCCCGAAAAGGCCACTGAATGTGCCACTGAGTGCACTGGGGTCGGTGCACATCCGCCTCTGTCATGTGAGTTGGTAGACGTCCAGTTCGACGGAATTCGGTAAACGTTCACCGGTGGCCACGAAGAGTGTCCCGTTCATCCAGCTGAGGGAGTCGGCGGACGTCGACAGTCGGGGAAGGGTGCGGAAGTAGATTCGGTCGGCGGGAACCTGCTCGCCGCGAGTCAATGCGTCGATGTCCTGTTCGCTGCCGGTGCGAACCCCGACGTTGTGGACCGAGATCCGTTCGCCTGTGTCGGTCTCGAGTGCATATCGGGCGTCGAGTTCGGTGACAGTGGCCGATCTGAGGACCTGGTGGTCGGCGCCGCCGGCCAGGACGCGTCCTCGTATCACCGGCCCGTCGACGGTCCCACCGAGGATCGGCACGAGGCGTCGATGTCCGTCGCTGACCTGGCCGAGATCGATGGGCTCCCCGACCGTGACGGACAAGTGCGCGACGAACGTCAGATCGGGGCGCACGTCAGTTCGTTCGGTCCGCGAAGCCGTCGGGAAGATCGCCAGGTGCGACGGACACGATGGTCTCGTCGTCGGCTCCGACGTTCTCGAAGAGCGTGATCGTGGCGAACTCGGGGACGACATAGATGGGGTAGGTCGGTCCGGCGTCGCGGTACGCACGCATTTCGTCGAGGTGATCGTTCTGGTAGAGGACCGTTTTGGTTCCGTCCAATTCGATCCACTGCGGGAAGAAGATGGTTCCGTGCAGACGACGCTTGCCTGGGATGACGTTGACGACGACCGAGGTTCCGGTGGGCTCGTTCCATGAGATCTTGTAGACGTCGTCGTCGAGCTTGACGAGATCGACTTCCTGGTCTTTGACCCAGCGTCCGCCGACCATGCCGGTGTGAATTCGGTAGTCGATCGTGGTCGCGTTCTTGACATACATCTCGTACTGCCAGCTGTTGGCGTACGTGTAGATGAAGCGATGCCCGACGATGCCGCTCAGATCTTGGCTGGGGATGGGGTTCTCGACTGTGGTCATGGTCTTAATTTTGTCACAAAACTATGTTTGCGGCAAAACTATCTGTGCGATCATCGACGTATGGACTCCACCGCAACGGAATTGGGCCGACAGCTGGGGCCCCTGCGGCGATCACTGCTCCGGGCGACGCGGGATGTCGCGCAGTTGCCCGACATCGCCGACTCGCACATCGAGGTGATGCGAGCCCTCGCAGCAGAACCGTCCATGAGTCCGGGACGCCTTGCCACCCGCCTCAACCTGGCCCGATCCACCGTGAGCAACCTGATCAGAGCGATGGTCGACGCCGGCCTGGTGGAAAGATCGATCACCGCCGGTGACCTTCGAGGGGCGACACTCACCGCATCGCCGAAAGCTGTGAAGCTCCTCGCCGAATACGACGCGGCGAGCTCCCGAGTACTCGCGGACGCACTGGACGAACTGAGTCGACACAACCGCGAAGCCATCGCCGCAGCTCTGCCGGCCTTGGCGGAAATCACCAGCATCCTCTCCCGCCGCAGCTCCTGATTCTCGGCGGTGCGTCCGCACCCATGCAGTCCACTCGATGTGCCATTGACCCCCGAAAAGGCCACCGAATGTCACATTGAGTACCGGGATGTCGTGCTAATGGTCCCTGTTTCGATCAGCGACGCGTGTTGATGTCGAGGACAAGCCGAGGAGTGCGCATCTGACCGACTGTCGACCACCAGCGGTGTGCGGGATACGACAGTCGAACCACGAAGTAGTTGACGAATTCGACAACGGCGAACAGCCACACGACGAGCAGTGCGACGCCAATTCCGGCGCTCGACGGGAACCATACGACGACACCGATGAGCCCAACCGCCAACAGTGGGACGTTTGCGACTCGACATACGCGAAAGATCGCGCGAATGACCGGTGGCATCGGGTTGAGTTCGACCCAGGATCGCGCCATCAACCAATAAACTCCCGCCTGCACGAGGACGGCGAGCAACGGGACGAGAGCAGACCACATGGCGAGTGAGTCCTCTCTGTCGTCGAGTCGTGGTTCTGCCATGGTGAGCGCAATCGAAGCAAACACCGCTGCGGCGGACAGCTCACCCAGGCCGAGCGACAGATACCTTCGCCGCAACGCGTTCCGGCGACCACTGGACATCACGCCAGATTAGTCATGAGTTGGCAGCGACACCCGCCCCCACAGTCCACCGGATGTGCCATTGACCCCCGAAAAGGCCACCAAATGTCACATTGAGTAGCCAGGGCGGGCGGGGAGTCATTGGTTGCGGGCAACCGGGATCCAGAGTTCTCCGGCTCCCGATGACCAGTCGGGTGTGTTGTCGGTGACGGTCAGAATTTCCGGGCCGGGGGTGATGTGGAAGGGGTGGGAGGGGAACCATTCGCTGAATGCGTCGGCCCAGAGTTGTTGTAGTGCTGGGGCGAGTGCGGTGTCGCTGCGTGTTTCGAAGACCGCCCATGTCGATGCGGGGACGCTGAGGGAGTCCAGGTCGGCCGGTATGGGGGCTGTGGTGGCGACGGCGAAGTAGTAGTCGAAGAGACTGCCGTCGGTTCGGTCGGCCTCGAAGCCATCGCTGACGAAGAGGATGTGGGGGAGTTCGGGCAGGTCGGCGTGTCGGCGGAGTTGTTCGCCGAATCCGGTGGGCAAGGTCTGGTGGAACTGGGTCATGGCGGTGTTCTCGCCGTGGAATGTGAGGGGGATTCGCGTCGATTTGCCGATGATGTGGAATGCGGGCAGTTCGGTGATGCGGTAGTCCATGGTGCTCTTTCCTTCGATGGTCAGGTGAAATGCCAGTGGTGGTCTGGAGCGGAGGGTGGTCCCTGGTTTGCGGGCGTGGGATGGTGTGACCCCGTGCATGTCTCGGAATGCGCGAGTGAATGCGTCGCCGCTGTAGCCGTATTTGGTCGCGACGTCGAGCACCCCGATGCCGGCGAGAATGTCTGCGGCTGCCAACGACATTCGCCGTTGTCGGATGTACGTCGACAGTGGGATTCCGGCCAGCGCGGAGAACACGCGTCGAAAGTGATAGTCGGACGTGAGGGTGATGCGAGCGAGCTGTGCCGGGTCGATGTCGTGGTCGAGGTTGTCCTCGATGTAATCGAGTGCTGCATTCCATCGTTCGAGCATGTGCCGGTGGCCTTTCCTTCGTTCTGGTGACAACGATAGGGAGGCGCAGGCACGGCTGGCTCGACTTTTCGAGCCCGGCTGGGTCGGGTTCAGATGGTGCGCACAGCCGACGTCGTCGTCGAGGTGGCAGAAGAGTTGGGTGCGACTCCGGCCCAGGTGGCGTTGGCATGGACGCTGCTGCATCCCGCCGTCGTCAGTTCGTTGGTCGGTGTGCGGACGGCAGAACAGTTGCGGCACAACATCGGTGCCCTCGATGTCGTCTTCGACGAGTCGCAGTTGATGCGGCTGCATTCGGTCAGCGCCATCGACATGGGGTTTCCGCACGAATTCCTGGCGCGTCCGATGGTCCGCGGGGTCACGAGCGGGCGGACGTCGGTGCGCCCACGCCCACTGCGGACCTGGTGATCGGACCTGGTGAGCAGTCGAATCAGGACGACGGTGATCGACGATAGGTCAACGGATCACCGTCGTGCACGACCGTGAAACGTGCCTTCTCCAGCACTCGTTGCGACGCGGCATTGCCGCGTGCGACTGTCGCAACCGACGCGAGGTTGCCCACGGTCTCGCGGGCCTGGCCCAGCATCCGTCCTGCGCAGCCGCATCCCCAGTGCTCTGGATGCACCCAGTAGCCCACCTCGACGTGATCGGCGCGACGGATGAGGCTCAGCACTCCGACCGGTACCGCGTCTTCGACGCCGATCGACCACATCGGCAGGTCGGGTGTATCGAGGTCCGTCGTCGCCAGTGCGCGGTTGAATCGACCATCGAAACAGGTTCTTGTCCAGGGTTTTCCGTCGCCCACCCACCGCATGACTGTGGCGTCCGAGGCCATCGAGTACAGGAATTCGGCATCCGTGGCGGCTGCCGGCCGTAGCCGGGTCGACGTCACAACCGCCGACCATCGATCGGTCGAGGGTCGGCCAACCGCAGTACGATGCACATGACCTGCAGACGATAGAGGCATCCGGATCCGACCGCCACCGAATACCCAAGGGAGCCCGATGAACCTGGCCGACTACGACGTCTTGAGCTTCGATTGCTATGGAACGTTGATCGATTGGGAGTCGGGGATCGGCGACGTGCTCGGCGCATGGGCTGCGGATGCAGGATCGCCGATGTCCGAAGACGAATTGCTCGCCGCCTATGCCCCCAACGAAGCACAGGCGCAGCAGGATTCACCGTCGATGCTCTATCCCGACATCCTGGCCGACGCATTCGGACGAACAGGCGACGCGCTCGGTATTCCGGTCACCCCGGAATGGTCAGGCAGACTCGCCGGTTCCGTTCCGGACTGGCCGGCCTTTCCGGACTCGGCGGACGCACTGGTATCACTCGCCGAGCACTACAAGCTGGTGATTCTGTCCAACGTGCACCGCGCGGGTTTTGCCGGTAGCAACCGTCGGCTCGGCGTTGAATTCGATGCCATCGTCACAGCCGAGGATGTGCACGCATACAAGCCGGCGGACAACCATTTCGATGCGCTCGACGCGATCCTCGACGACTTCGGTGTGCCCAAATCACGTCTCCTGCACGTGGCACAGAGTCTGTTCCACGATCACGTCCCGGCGCGGCGTCACGGCCTTGCGTCGGTGTGGATCGATCGCAGACACGATCGGCCAGGGTGGGGCGCAACACCGGAGCCGAACGGCGACTACGGTTTTGCGGTGCAGTTCCCGAGCATGGCAGAGTTCGCCGACGCAGCCCGCGGGACGCACGGCAATGCGTAGGTTGAGCACCCTGGTCGGGTTGTGTCTCGGATTGATCGGTTCGCTCGGATACTTGCTCTGGGAGATCAGGCCGCGACGGGTCAACTACGCGTTCGTCGTGGACAGTTCGAGTTACATCCGCTCGTTGGGAATCACCTACACAACGGCGTTCGTTGTCTTCGGCCTACCCATCCTCGGCGCTGTTCTCGGCCTCGTTGTCGGTGTTCTGTTCACCAGAAAGCGACGCTGACGCTGTCGTTTCCGGGCGACTGCCCTACCAGTGCCATGCGTCGCCGCCGACGTTCTCGATGGTTCCTTGCAGGACGCGGATGGTGGTCGCGAAATCGTCCTGACTGATTCCCTGCATGCGTTCGTCCTGCAGCATCCGTTGGATGTCCGCGGCGCGGGCGAATAGCCGCTGGCCCTCAGGCGTGAACTTCAGTCGTGCATGGGATTCGGTGATCAACCCCTTCTCGGTAGCGGAGTCGATTGCGTCGACGATCGCGCCAGGGGTGTCGTTGTGTCCGATCGTGTCGATCGTCCTCGCTCGATCGGCACCAGCGGGATGCAGTGAAATCTGATGCAGGAGCCACCATTCGGCCTGGGTGATGCCGATGTCGCGGAGCGCTCCGCGTGTTCGAGCGCGGACGGCCTCCCCGGCGCGGACGGTCCAGAAGCCGATGGGTTGCTTCTCGGGTGGTTGCATGGGGCGCTGTGTCGTCATGCATCGAACGGTAGAACCTGAACAATGCTCGAGGTCAAGAGACCGACTGGCCGGTAGAGTCTCGCGCGTGGACAGACCATCCGGCAAAGGGCTCGTCGCAGTGCTCGGGGGCGTCGGCGCGGCCACAGGGGCTGCGGCCGCGGTGGTGTGGCACGTTGCGATCACCGAACCGCCGGACACTCCTGGGACGGCACATCTGCGACCGAGCTGGTTCCCCGTGTCGCTGTATCTCGTTGCCGCCGGGGTGGCTCTGGCTGTGGTGGTGGCGTGGTTTCTCGTCGATTCCGGAATGCGCGTCGTCAGAGACCGTCAGTACAGTTCCGCCCACCTGTTCACGTTGCTGATCGTCGTCGGTGCCGCGCTGGGAGCGGGCAGTGCCTTCGCGTGGACCCACTGGCCGCCGCAGCAGTTGGAGAGAGCTCCAGATCCCGCAGCGGCGTGGGCTCGGTACATCGTGATTCACAGTGGTGCAACCGAAGTCCCGCAGTCGTCGTTCGGCACCGCACCCGCGGACATATCCGGCATCGGGATTCAGGACGATGAGGGTTACGTCGGAAATCTCTTCAGTTCTGATGCTGCTGTCGACGACGCGTCACCGTCGACCTTCACCCCGATCATCGGCAGTCCGTGGACGGTGTTTCCCGTCGGCGGTGTTGTCCTTGCAGCGGTTGCGGCATGGACGTTGTCGCTGAGGGATTTTCGGTTGACTGCGGTGTCGCGATCGGACCCGGATGCGCTCTAGCGAGCCCTACTCGTCCGTGCGCAGTTCGTCGACCAACGTGAACAGCCTGCCCAGGTAGTCGCTGTGAAAGACCTCGGTGGCGCGGATCTTTGCGTTTCCGTCGAGTCCGAATTGAAGGTTGACGAGTTCGACTCCGATGGCGACGCGTCGAGCATCGAGGGTCTCGAGTTCGGCGGCGAGAGCATCGACCTTGGCCAGCGGAGACAGTTCGTCGGTCATATCGGAATCGTAGAGGTCAGCCGACGGCCGCGAGGAATTCGCTGTAGAACAATCCGAGCCCCAGCGCCGACGCGATGGCCGCGAACAGCCACAGTCGGATGATGACCGTTGTTTCCGCCCAGCCACCCAACTCGAAGTGATGGTGGATCGGTGCCATCCGGAACGGCCGCTTGCCGGTGGACTTGAAGGACGCGACCTGGATGACCACCGACGCGCTCTCGGCGACGAAGAGGGCTCCGAAGACGACCGCGATCAGCTCGGTCTTGCTGACGACCGACAGGCCGGCGAGCAGACCACCGAGTGCCAGGGAGCCGGTGTCGCCCATGAAGATCTTGGCCGGTGCTGCGTTCCACCACAGGAATCCGATGCATGCTCCCGCGGCCGCCGCGCACACGACAGCGAGGTCGAGGGGATCACGCACCTGGTAGCACCCGGCCACCGAATTGGTGGCGCACGATTGCCGGTACTGCCAGAACGTCATCACCGTGTAGGCACCGAGGACTAGGGTCATCGAGCCCGCCGCCAGACCGTCGAGCCCGTCGGTGAGGTTGACGGCATTGGACCAGGCAACGACGAGGAACACACAGAACAGCACGAAGACGATCGGAGCCATCGTGAAGAACGTCGACTGACGCACCAGCGACAGTTCGACGTTGCCCGGCGTCAGCCCGTTGCCGTTGCGAAACTGCAGCGCCAGAACCGCGAAGATCACTGCGGTACTGATCTGCCCGACGTACTTTCCAGTGGCTTTGAGGCCGAGGCTTCGCTTCATGCGGAGCTTGATGTAGTCGTCGAGGAAGCCGACGATGCCGAGGGCGGTCGCGAGACCGAGGATCAACAGCGCCGATGCCGACGGCCCGTCGCCTCCCATCGCGACGAGGTGGGAACCGAGGTAACCGGCCCACAGACCCACGATGATCGCGACGCCGCCCATCGTCGGCGTTCCTCGCTTGGCCTGGTGGCTCGCCGGGCCTTCGACGCGTATCTCCTGGCCGAAGCCCTGTCGGGTGAACAGCGCGATGAGAAATGGCGTCAACAGAATCGAGACCGCCAATGCGATTCCACCGGCGACGAGAATGTTGATCATGCGTTGAAGCCCACTCTTCCTCTGTGCTGCGGTTGCCCACCGGGTGCTACCGAGCACCGCGGGATACTGTGCCAAACGAATCGGCAAAAGTCGCATTGCGTGACGAAGGTGTTACTCACAGTTGATACGTACCGGGAGAGACACCGACCAGTTCGGTGAACTCGCGGGTGAAATGCGCCTGGTCGAACCAGCCGTATCGCGCGGCCAGTTCCGCCAGCGACCCGGTGTATCCGTTGTCGAGATCACTGAGGGCGTCGTGAATCCGATATCGGCCCAGAACCCACTTGGGCGTCGCACCGACATAACGCTCGAACAACCGCTGCAGCCGACGAGTCCCGATGCCACATCTGTCCTCCACCTGGCCGACGCGTATCAGCGTCCGATCACCGAGCATCGTGCCGATGACATCCAAGACGATCTCGTACTCCGGCTCGACATCGTGGGTGTAGGGCGCGAGAACCGCGTCGACGACGGTTCGGCAGTGGTCGGCGTCATGCTGTGCGTCCAGTTGCGTCAACGTGGCGACGGTCTCCGATCGAAAGGGGGTGGGCGGAGCTACTGGGACGTCGCGCAGAGTTCGGGCCACGGTTCCGGTGAAGCTCGCGTAGCCGCCGGGTCGGAACTTGACGCCGAACACCCACCCGGACTCGGCGAGTTCGACGTCGAACCGTCGGGTCAACACTCCTGTGACGACCACCGGCTCGGTGACGCCGGCGCGGGTCCAGCCGTGCTCGACGCTGAGCGTGCATGCCGGGTGGGGCAGGGTAGAGCTGCGATACGAGGTCCCCGACGGCAGATCCCACCGCAGTTGCCAGTAATTCTCGACCCACGGTTCCAACGACGCCGCACACGGCAGCCGGACCAGGTCGACATACTGCGCCAGCTGATCCGGTCGCAGGACGCCGGCGTGGGTGGCTGTCGCATTTCTCCTATCCGGCACGGGCGTCAGTGTAGGAGTCTGGTCCGACACCTTCGAGAAACGATCGACGCTGTCGAGGAGAAACACCATGAACGATGCACCCGTGGCAACCCTGAAGATGGTCACGCTGGACTGCGGAGATCCCGAGGCCAGCGCGACGTTCTGGTCTGCGCTGCTCGGCTGGACCGTCGTCCACGCGGAGAAGGATTACGCGATGCTGGAGGGGCCCTCCAGCGCGCTCGGATTCGGTCGCGTGGAGAACTATCAGCGGCCGGAGTGGCCGAACACCCATGGCAGCAAGCAGTTTCACTTCGATCTCGCGGTCGACGATCTGGACGCGGCCGCGACAGCCGCAGTGCAGTTGGGCGCAACTGTGCCCGACGAGCAACCGGGTGAGACCTGGCGTGTGCTGTTGGATCCGGCCGGGCATCCGTTCTGCCTGACAAATGCCGCGAACTGGGGCTGACGTGGCTAGCCTTGTCCGGGTGAAACCACGTCTGGCAGGAATCGAAATCGTCGTCGCCGATATGGCAGTTGCATTGGCGTTCTACCGCGTTCTGGGACTGGATATTCCGGCCGACGCCGATGCCGAGCAACATGTGGAGGTGGACCTCGGTGGGGTTCGGTTGTTGTTCGACCTACCCTCGACGATCACCTCGTTCGATCCGACGTGGACCGAGCCCAGCGGCGGCCACCGCGTCGCGCTGGCATTCGACTGCGGCACTGCCGCCGGAGTGGACACGGCGTGGGCGGCAGTGACCGACGCGGGGTACACAGGGCACCTGCAGCCGTGGGATGCGTTCTGGGGGCAGCGTTATGCCGTCGTGCACGATCCCGACGGCACCACCGTCGATCTGTACGCGAACGTGTGACCGGTCAGCTCACCGGAGCGATGATCTGAATCAGGTTGCCGCAGGTGTCGTCGAATACGGCGGTGATCACGGGGCCCATCTCGGTGGGCTCCTGAGTGAACCTGACACCCAGTCCGACAAGCCGATCGTGTTCGGCGGCAATGTCTTCGACGGCGAACTGGGTGAACGGAATGCCGTCGGTGAACAGTGCCGTCTTGAACGGGCCGGTTGCCGGATGACCGCTGGGCTCGAGCAGTAGCTCGGTGCCCTCCGGCTCCTGAGGAGATACGACCGTGAGCCAGCGATCTGTTCCGCCCATGGGAATGTCGTGCTTGACCACGAAGCCCAATACGTCGGTGTAGAACGCCAGTGCCTTGTCTTGATCGTCGACGAACACACTGGTGATGTTGATTCTCATTGCGGCCCCTCGCCTGTGGGCCCGCCGGTCAGTTCGACGGCGACGTCGAGGTGGCCGAGATGGCGGGCGTATTCCTGCAGTACATGAAAGCAGATCCAGATCAGGGTGGGCTGTTCTTCGGTGAATCGTCCACCCAGGGTGGCCACATCATTCATGCGATGAGACCGCAGCACCTGCTCGGTCAGCCGAGCGCCGTCGTCGAGGCGAGCGAGCAATGCCGTCGCCGACACGTGGTTCGGCACATGCCAGGAGCCGTCCTTCTTGTCCCCCCACGGATCGTCGACGTCGCGCCCGAGAAACCCCCAGACGAACCAGCGCTGCTCCATGTACACAAGATGGATGAGCATCTCGAGGGGAGTCCACTGCGACGGCACAGCCGACGTGGCCAGCGCGTCGTCACTCAACGCGGTGATCCGCCGGGCGAGTTCACCGCGGTAGAAGCGCAGGTACTCGACGAACAGGTCGGCGGGATCGGACAAGGAGGAATCGGGCTCCGGGAACGTCGTCAGCTGTGCCATGGGTCCTTCGTATCGGGTGGTGGGCTGCGTGTCCATTCTGTGGATGCGAAATCGGGATGAGGGCCGCGATCGTGAATTGTGGACACTCAGCTCACTGCTCGCGCTCCGTCGGCGCGGCAGACTCAGCCGAACAACAGCAGCGCGGCCAGGGTGAGCATCATGATTCCGATACCGAGATCGAGGACCCGCCACGCCGTCGGCCGCGCGAACAGGGGGCTGAGCACGCGCGATCCG
Organism: Rhodococcus sp. 05-2256-B1; assembly: GCF_002258465.1. Classification (NCBI taxonomy): domain Bacteria; kingdom Bacillati; phylum Actinomycetota; class Actinomycetes; order Mycobacteriales; family Nocardiaceae; genus Rhodococcus; species Rhodococcus sp. 05-2256-B1. Next base: position 134,184 of record NZ_NOZA01000041.1, read on the forward strand.
TATCCGAGAGCGGTGAACCAGAGCACGCTGCCCAGCACGGCACCGAGGGCGAACCACCACCGAAGCTCGCCCGGCTGCCGGTTACCGATGGACCCGAGAAACACGACGGTATCGAGGTAGACGTGGGGGTTGAGCCACGTCAACGCGAGACACGTTGCGACAGCGGCGATCAGCGAGCCCCCGCCGCCGCCGTCGGTGGTCATCGCCGCTGGGGTGCGGGCGCGGTTCAGCGCCATCACTCCGTAGACGAAGAGGAACAGCGCTCCGAGCACGGTGACGACGCGTAACGCCAGCGGAAACCGGTCCACGAGGACGCCGATGCCCGCCACCCCGGCGACGATGAGCACGGCGTCGGACAGCGCGCACACCGCAACCACCGGGAACACATGCGTGCGTTGCAGGCCCTTACGCAGGACGAACGCGTTCTGCGCACCGATGGCGACGATGAGGGACAGGCCGACTCCCAGTCCGGTCAATGTCGATTGTGCTGCGGCAAGCGAGGTCATGCTGTTCACGCTAGGAGGCGACCAGCATTAGAGCCAGCGAATGTATTTCACCATCGGTAAGTGTAGCTTCATATTGTGGAGATCGAGCAGCTCAGAGCGTTGAAAGCAGTAGTCGACGGTGGAACATTCGAGGCTGCCGCACGTGCATTGCATGTGACCCCGTCGGCAGTGAGTCAGAGAATCAAGTCGCTCGAAGCGTCGTTGGGGCGCACCCTGGTGCAGCGGACGAAACCGGTGGTGGCCACCCAATCGGGTGCGGCGGTCCTGCGCCTGGCTCGTCAGATCGATACGCTGACGGATCAGACGAGGGCCGAGCTCAACGACGACGGCGTCTCGGCCCCCATTTCGATTGCCGTCAACGCCGATTCGATGGCGACGTGGGTGCTGCCTGCGCTCGCGCCACTCGCCGGTACGACGACCTTCGATCTGCATCGCCAGGACCAGGACCGCACGGCCCAGCTCTTGCACGACGGAATCGTCTCTGCCGCAATCACATCGGTGTCCGAGCCGGTTCGCGGGTGTACCGTCCGATCCCTCGGTGCCATGCGCTACCGGCCGTCGGCCACCGAGAACTTCGTCGAGCGATGGTTCGATGCTGGTACGACGATCGAGGCACTGAGCACCGCACCGGTGGTGGTATTCGACGCCGACGACCGATTGCAGGACAACTACTTACGGCACCGAGGCGTCGATTCACACACTCCGCCCCGCCACCTCGTTCCGGCGTCCTCGGACTACGCGCGGGCGGTGGAACTCGGCTTCGGCTGGGGCATGATCCCGGACCTCCAGAACTGTGAATCGCTGACGTGCTTCGACGCCGACGGCATCGAAGACGTTCAGCTGTACTGGCAGCAGTGGTCGCTGTCCTCGCCTGCACTGCAGCGAGCGGCCGACGCGGTGGCAGCTGCCGCAGCGACCGTGCTGCGGTGAGTCACGCCGGACTGTCGTTCGGAACGATGTCGGGCTGCCCATCGCCGACGGGATCCAGAATTGCCGCCGCGCGGGCACCCCACCGCTCGTGCGCCGATTGACGAGACATGCCAACCGCCTGGCCGATGATCGCCCACGTCGCACCCTGAACGCGCAGCACCACAACGGTTTCGATGCCGTCGAGCCCCGCCGCCAGTTGCACACGAAGACTCAACAGATGCCACGCGAGGCTCCGTCGTGCAGGCAGGTCGGTCGACTGCTCTGCCTCCCATTCCGGTGTGCCCGGCAGTGGGCCGGTGCCGATGATCTCGTCGGCACTGCGACCGGCCTCGGTGGCTGCGGCCGCCACGACCGCCCGTGTTGCCGCAGTGATATCGGCCTCGGCGGCCAGCTCGATCGGATCCACGATCCACCTCCTATGTCAGGTTGATCCTGGCAGAAGGTTACGGCTGGTGTCAAGGATTACCTGACGCGGTGGGTCAGAGCCGACTCAACACCCGATCGATCGACTCGATTGCCTGTGTCAGTTCGGCTTCGGTGACTGTCAGTGCCGGCCGGAATCGCACTGCCGCGTCGCCGCAGCCGAGCGCGAGTACGTGCTCCTCGGTGCGCAACAGTTCGATCACTCGGTCGCGGGTCGTAGCGTCGGGCAGGGAGAAGGCGCACATGAGTCCGCGGCCACGAACCTCGGAGACCATCGCATGTCGAGTTGCCAACTCCTGCAACTGCTTCAGCAGCACTGTTCCGATTTGGCCGGCTCGTTCGATGAGGTTCTCGGCTTCGACGACCTCCAATATTCGACGCGATCGCACCATGTCGGTGAGGCTGCCGCCCCATGTCGAGTTGATTCTGGAGCTGACCGCGAACACGTGGTCGTCGATGTCGTCGACGCGACCGCCCGCCATCACGCCGCAGACCTGGACCTTCTTACCGAAGGCGACCACATCCGGGACGACGTCGAGCTGCTGGAAAGCCCATGCGGTACCGGTCATTCCGGCTCCGGTCTGCACCTCGTCCATGACGAACAGTGCGTCGAACTCGTGGCAGAGTGCGCGCAGCTTCTGCAGGAAGCGGGGCCGGAAGTGGTGATCCCCGCCCTCGCCCTGGATGGGTTCGATGATGGCGCAGGCGATGTCGTGCGGATTTGCTTCGAAGGCCAGCCGCGCGGCCGTCAACGATGCGTCTTCGAGCTCGTCCATGTTCGCGTCGGATCTGATGAACGGAGACGGAATTCGGGGCCAGTCGAATTTCGGGAAGCGCGCGACCTTGTTCGGGTCGGTGTTGGTGAGCGACATTGTGTACCCGGTGCGCCCGTGGAACGCGTGCTCGAAGTGCATCACCTGCGAGCCCAGGGACGGATCGATGCCCTTGCGCTCGTTCCACCGGGACTTCCAGTCGAATGCCACCTTCAATGCGTTCTCCACTGCCAATGCACCGCCCTCGACGAAGAACAGGTGCGGTAGCCGAGCATCGCCCAGCACCCGGGCGAACGTGTCGACGAAGCGTGCCATCGGCACGGTGTAGATGTCGGAGTTGCTGGGTTTGTTCATCGCCGCCTGTAGCAGGTCGGCCCGGAAATCCGGATCGTCGGTCAGGGCGGGGTGGTTCATACCCAGGGCATTGGACGCGAAGAAGGTGAACAGATCCAGGTAGCGAGTGCCGTCTCGGGCGTCGACCAGGGTGGACCCGGTAGAGGCGTCGAGGTCCAGGACCAGCTCGAAACCGTCGGCCAGTAGGTGTTCACCGATCACGCCGCGGGCGGTCGAGGCGTCGATGGGCACTCCGGTGCGCTGTAATACTTGCGTCATGATGACGAACTTACGCGTTAATATTCCGTAAGCAAGACCATTAGGCAGGAAATAATACTGTTGTAACCCCCGTCGGTAGGCTTATGTCCGACGGTTCGATTCTCTCCACGGAAGGTGTACGCGCATGTCTGCATCCATCACCCACGACGAGCTGAGTGTGCGTACGCGCGCCATTCTCGACCGGCTGGGTGCGACGATCGCGCTCGACGTGCCGGCCGGTCCCGACGCGATCACCGCGAGATCGCCGATCACCGGCGGAAATCTGGCGTCGCTGGCATCGGCCTCTGCCGCAGACGTCGACGGTGTCATCGCGGACGCAGCTGCGGCCTTCGTCTCGTGGTCGCAGGTGCCGGCACCGGCGCGGGGTCAGGTGATCCGAGAACTCGGGGAACTGCTGCGTACGCACAAGGAGGACCTCGGCGCCCTGGTCTCCATCGAGGCCGGAAAGATCGTCTCCGAGGGGCTCGGGGAAGTGCAGGAGATGATCGACATCTGCGACTTCGCCGTCGGCCTGTCACGTCAGCTGTACGGCAACACCATTGCCACCGAACGCCCCGGGCATCGCATGATGGAGCAATGGCATCCGCTCGGTGTCGTCGGCGTCATCACGGCATTCAATTTCCCTGTCGCGGTGTGGAGTTGGAACACGGCGTTGGCGTTGGTTGCCGGGGACACCGTCATCTGGAAGCCGTCGGAGAAGACCCCGCTGACTGCCGTCGGCGTGCAGGCTCTGTTCGAGCGTGCTGCTGCCGCTGCAGGTGTCGATCCCAAGATCGCTCAGTTGGTGATCGGGGACCGAGCGTCCGGTGAAGCGCTGGTGGATGATTCGCGTGTCGCTCTGGTGTCGGCAACCGGTTCGACCAGGATGGGCCGGGCTGTTGCGCCGCGGGTTGCGCAGCGATTCGGGCGCGTGCTGCTCGAACTCGGCGGCAACAACGCGGCGATCGTCACGCCGTCGGCAGACCTCGATCTCACGACGCGCGGGCTGGTGTTCTCGGCTGCGGGTACGGCCGGTCAGCGGTGCACCTCGCTCCGACGCGTCATCGCGCATTCCTCGGTTGCGGACGAACTGGTGGCCAAGTTGGTCGCGGCGTACGAGACGCTGTCCATCGGATCTCCCTTGGAGAGAGACACTTTGGTGGGTCCGCTCATCGACGCGGGCGCGTTCGCCGGCTATCAGAAGGCGCTCGTGGCCGCCAAGTCCGACGGCGGAACGGTGGTGGTCGGCGGTGAGCGCGTGAATGTCGTCGACGAGTATTCGTACTACGTACAGCCCGCGATCGTGACGATGCCCGCCCAGACCGACATCGTCAGGCACGAGACGTTCGCGCCCATCCTGTACGTGCTCACCTACGACACCCTCGACGAGGCCATCGCCCTGCACAACGATGTGCCGCAGGGACTTTCGTCGTCAATCTTCACTACCGACCTGCGTGAAGCGGAACGCTTTCTGTCGGCTGCGGGATCGGACTGCGGCATCGCGAACGTCAACATCGGTCCCTCCGGTGCCGAGATCGGCGGTGCTTTCGGCGGCGAGAAGGAAACCGGTGGCGGACGCGAATCAGGTTCGGACGCATGGAAGGCCTACATGCGTCGGGCGACGAACACGGTCAACTATTCCGACGAACTGCCCCTGGCGCAGGGAGTGAAATTCGGCTGACGGCATGATCGGCAGTATGAAAGTACTGTCGATGCTCTTGGCCGGTTTCGTTCTCGGCTATGCCATCAGTGACATCGGCCCCGTCGAGTCACTGGTGAACAGCACTGCGGAATTCGGGTCGTTCTGGTCGATTGTCAACGGGCTCACAGTCGTTGCCGTCGCTGCCTGTGGGACGGCGGTCGCCGCGGCCCGGGCCAGTGCACCAACTGCAACCATCGTGGCGATGGCAGCGCTGCTCGTCGTGGTGTTCCAGACCGTCGGAATGGTGCCCGGCATACTCGGGCACTGGGCTGCTGCAGTGGGCACCGGTGTGCTGCTGGGTGCGGCCGCGCTTTTGTCGGGACACCACCGTGGTGCACAGGCCGCCCTGGGTGTCTCGGTTGTGGGCGCCGGGTTGCTGGGCTATTGGCTCGATGCGCTGATGCAGGCGAACGACGGTCCCGTCTTCGTCTGGGATGTGGTCGGTGCCGAGGACGATGTGGCTCCCGAGCGCGCGATCGTCATGGTGATCGCTGCAGTGGCCGCGGCAGTCACGTTGTTCCTGGCACGCCGCCACGAGGTGGCGCAGCCACCCGAGACCTCGCGGATTCTGCTCGTCGGCCTGTCGCTGCCCGTCGTGGCCAGCGTCCTGAGCTGGATTGCGGCAGATGCCGATACGCGGAGTGTCGAGTGGCTCGGGGCTCTCGTCGGTATGACGGCTACTGCGCTGCTGGCGTCGTTCCTAGTTCCTGGGCGCGACGGACGCCTGCTGCTGGTGCTGTTCGCAGTATCGGCGACGGCCCTGGGCACCTCCGGCTTCGCCGCGGGAGATGCCGCTCGGTTGTGCGCGAGCGCAGCACTGTTGGTCGCGGGAGCCGGGATCGGTTACCGGTGGCCGCAGCTGTACATCGGGCTGGGCGGCCTGTTCGTCATCGCTGCTACGAGCCTGACGGAGAACTACGTCGAGATTCCGATCGTCTCGCAGTTCGCTCTGCCGCTCGTTGCGGCCTATGTTCTGGTCTCCGCGCTGGCGACGTCGTCCGGATCTCTGGCGATCTCACTGCCGGCGGTGTTCGTCATGGCCCTGCCCGTGACCGTGGTGTCCGCCGGCTACACACCGTCGTTGTCCATGGATGAATCCGTCATCTCACGCACAAGCGAGCCCGACCACCTGGTGCTGTCGGTGGCCGGGCTCGTGGTTCTTGCTGTGGTGACGGGTGCCGCTGTTCTGCTGGCGCGTCGCTCACCCGTCGTGCGTGGAAACTCGTAGTGGGCTACGAGTTTCCACACACCTACGGGGTCGGTGCGACAGTCGTCGTCGGAGCTGCGGCCTCGGGGGTGACCGGCGTTTCCGTGGCGGGCGCGGTGACGCATACCGGCGGTGCGCCCTCGACGGGTGGCTCACCCTCGGCCGGAGTCGTGCAGGCCGGTTCTGCAGGCTCGGCAGCGGGAGCCGGTGCCGGTGCGGGTGCCGGCACCTCGGCCGCGGGGGCGGGAGCAGGCGCAACGGGGGCGGCCGGCGCAGCGGGGCTGGTGGTGACCGGTGCCGGCGTCGTTGCCGTCGGAGTTGCCGTTGCCGAGGTGGTGGTCTCGGGTGTGGCGGCGATGGCCTGGATTGCTGCGCGGCCTGCCTTCTCCTGTACTTCCTTGGTCTTCACCGGCTCGCCCCGGTTGGCCTGCTCGGCCAGCTGGGTCAGCCAGGCTGCGGCGTACTGGACCGAGGTCAGTGGCTTGCCGTTGGCGGCGTCGGCGTCGCGCCAGTAGTCGAAGTGGTGTCCCGAGCCGGGCCCGAGGGTCAGGCCGTAGGGATCGTTCATGATGACCGGGATCGTGTTCTGGTTGGACGAGATGAACCCGGTGATCTCCTTGAAGATCTTCTGCGGCAGGTACACCATGTCGACCATCTGGCCGGTCTCGATCGGCTCTTCACCGTCGACCTTGGCCGAGACGGGGGTCGTTGCGGTGCCGGGCTTGTAGTTGGGCTCGGACACCTTGATCAGTACGTCGAGGAAGGTCTCGTCGCTCTGCATCCAATTGGGCTGCGACGCAATGTCGTTGAAGGCGTTGACTGCGATGCGTCCCAGTGCCAGAGCCAGGTCGGCTCCGGTGGCCGGGGTGAGGTTCTCGTTCTGCAGCGCATCGGCGTTGACCTGTCGACCGACGTTGGCGGCCAGGTGAATCAGCGACGTGTTGGCGGGCAGTGCGCAGGTCAGGTCACCGTCGGAGCAGAAGGACGCGACGCGTCCGTCGAGTGCGCCGAAGCCGCCCGACGTTCCCGGCAATGCACCCTGTCCGGGGATGGCGTTGTTGCCGTTCTGGTACTTGGTGTCGAAACCGTCCGGGTTGCTGAACGGGTTCTCGGCACCGGGGAACGGTCCCTCGCCTGCGACGCGTCCCGCGTCGGCGAAGATGACGACGCCGACGACCTGCGAGGGGTCGATGATGCCGTACTTGCCGTCCTCGGGAACGGCCTGGTTGCCGATCTCCATGGCGGTGCGGCGAGCAACGTCTGCGCCTTCGCTGTAGCCGACGATGGCGAAGCGAGTCTGGGGGCAGGACGCGGAGATTTCCTTCATGATGGTCTGCGAGTTGGTGACGCCCGTCTGCACGGCGTTCTCGTAGCTCGCGAGGTCGGCCGGGTACTCGACGTAGACCGCGGCGTAGGAGTCGGGAACCACGTTGCCGTTGTTCGGAGCTCGCACGGCCTGGTCGATCCAGTCGCTCGAGTAGTCACCGGACATCGCTGCGGGGAGGCGGGTGCCGTCGGGCTTGGTCAGCCACTTGACGCCCTCGCGTGGGGTGTCTCCGCGTCCGCCGATGGCGATGCTCACCATGTCGTAGCAGGTCGATGTCGAGACCAGCTCGACGGAGGCCTCGACACTCGTTTCCGACGCAGACCAGGGTGCTGCTACCAGCACTCCGGCACCGAGTGCGCCGATCGCAAACGCGCTGAGCGCGATGCGCACACGCTTCGACTTGCCACCATTCATGTTTTCGATCCCCATCATCCACGCCCGAACCGATCCCGACTGCAATTGCCAGTGGGTTACCCGGCATTTCGTCGCTCGGATGGTTCGCGTTACAAAACGCTTCGTTTACCGTCGTGGACATGACTTTTCACGCCCGAATGACACCGATGGAATTAGCTCTGACCGATGGATCGACCTGCCTCGTGCGTGAGGCGGTGGCGTCGGACCTCGAGTCGATCGTGGCGCTGCTGGCGGACGACCAGTTGGGCGCGACGCGCGAATCCGTCCAGAACATGGACGGATATCGCACCGCTTTCGAGGACATTTCCTCTGATCCACGGAACGTGCTGGTCGTCGTCGTGCACGGTGACGAGGTGGTGGGAACTCTGCAGTCGACGGTCATTCCGGGACTGGCGCGAGGTGGTGCGTTGCGCGCTCAGATCGAAGCCGTACGGGTGGCCGCTACCTGGCGCAGCCGCGGGCTCGGTGGCGCGTTGATCGAGTGGGCGATCGAGGAGGCCACGCGGCGAGGGTGCGCTCTGGTGCAGCTGACGTCCGACTCGCGTCGAGTGGATGCCCACCGGTTCTACACCCGTCTGGGCTTCACTGCCTCACACGTCGGCTTCAAGAAGGCGATCGGCACTACCCACTAGATACCCTGGGGGGGTAGGGTAGGGATGTGAACTCCACACGACAGGAACTCGGCACCCCGACCAAGCTCGTCGGATTCGTCGTCGGCATAGCCCTCGTCTTCTTTCTCGCCCTGTTCGTCGGCCACGCGATCGGACCCGACGGGTCGCCCAGCGAACCGACGCATTCCGACCACGAGTCGCACGTCGGAACATCTGCGCTTCATCCGGACTTCCAGCATCAGGGTGTCGTCCGCACGGCCACATTCGTCATCGAGGCAGAAGGGAATCAGGGATGAGTACGGAAACCGAACTGATTCTGGGCGGCATGACCTGTGCGTCGTGCGCCAACCGCATCGAGCGCAAGCTCAACAAGCTCGACGGGGTATCGGCGACGGTCAACTACGCCACCGAGAAGGCGCGCGTCACCAGTGACGGTGTTGCTACCGAAGACCTGATCGCCGCCGTCGAAGCTGCCGGGTACACCGCCACGCTGCCCGCCGCCGAGCCACAGGACGATCTCCCTACCGATCCGCTGAAACAGCGGTTGGTCGTCTCGGCAGTGCTCAGCATTCCGGTCATCGCGATGGCCATGATTCCGGCTCTCCAGTTCACCAACTGGCAGTGGCTGTCGTTGACTCTCGCCGCGCCGGTCGTCGTCTGGGGAGCGCTGCCGTTCCACCGGGCCGCGTGGACCAACCTGAAGCACGGGACGTCGACGATGGACACCCTCGTGAGCATGGGAACCCTTGCTGCACTGGGCTGGTCGCTGTATGCGCTGTTCTTCGGTACAGCCGGCGAGCCCGGTATGACGCATCCGTTCGAGTTCACGATCGCGCGGATGGACGGGGCGAGCAATATCTATCTCGAGGCGGCTGCGGGCGTCACCACCTTCATCCTGGCCGGCCGGTGGTTCGAGAGCAGGTCCAAGAGGCAGGCCGGTGCGGCGTTGCGCGCACTGATGGACCTCGGTGCCAAGACCGTCGCTGTGCTGAAAGGCGATGAGGAACAGCAGATTCCGATCGATCAGCTCGCCGTCGGCGATCTGTTCGTCGTTCGTCCGGGTGAGAAGATCGCCACGGACGGAACCGTCGAGAGTGGATCCTCGGCCGTCGATCGGTCGATGCTGACGGGCGAGTCGGTGCCGGTGGAGGTCGGGGCCGGCGACGCGGTGACCGGAGCCACGGTGAACGTCGGTGGTCGAATCACCGTGCGCGCCAGCAGAGTCGGTGCAGACACCCAGCTCGCGCAGATGGCGAAGGTGGTGGAAGATGCGCAGACCGGCAAGGCTCAGGCCCAGCGTCTGGCCGATCGTATCTCGGGAATCTTCGTGCCGATCGTCATCGCCATCTCGGTGGCAACGCTCGGATTCTGGCTCGGCACCGGAAATTCGGTGGCCGCTGCCTTCACGGCGGCGGTCGCCGTCCTGATCATCGCGTGCCCTTGCGCACTCGGGCTCGCCACCCCCACAGCACTGATGGTCGGCACCGGACGGGCGGCGCAGCTGGGGATTCTGATCAAGGGCCCCGAAATGCTCGAATCGACCCGCCGCATCGATACCGTCGTGCTGGACAAGACCGGCACCGTCACCACCGGTGAGATGACACTGCACTCGGTGCACGTGGCCGACGGTGAGGACGAGGACGTGGTCCGTGCCGTGGCGGCAGCGTTGGAATCGGGTTCGGAGCACCCCATCGCGCGGGCCATCGCAGGCGGGGCACTGTCCCAGTCGGTCGAGGAGTTCACCAGCCTCGAGGGTCTCGGTGTCCAGGGCGTCGTCGAGGGTCGCGCCTCGGTCATCGGCCGTCGCAGCCTGCTGGCCGACTGGTCGATGCCCCTGCCACCGGAACTGGCCGATGCCTTCGACGACGCCGAACGCCAGGGACGTACCGCCGTCGCGATCGGGTGGGACGGGAAGGCCCGCGGGGTTCTGGTGGTCTCCGACTCGGTCAAGCCGACGTCGAAGCAGGCCGTCGCAGAACTGCGCGAGCTGGGCCTGACGCCGGTCATGCTCACCGGCGACAACGAGGCCGCCGCCCGAACGATCGCTGCGGAGGTAGGCATCGAGCAGGTCGTTGCCGGAGTGCTGCCGTCGGGCAAGGTCGATGCCGTTCGTGAACTGCAGGCCGCAGGCAGGGTAGTGGCGATGGTCGGCGACGGCATCAACGACGCGGCAGCGCTGGCCACCGCGGACCTGGGCCTCGCGATGGGGACCGGTACAGATGTTGCGATCGAGGCGAGCGATCTGACGTTGGTCCGCGGCGACCTACGGGCCGTCGGCGATGCGATCCGGCTCTCGCGTCGCACGCTGAGCACCATCAAGGGCAACCTGTTCTGGGCGTTCGCCTACAACGTCGCAGCGATTCCGCTCGCGGCCGCGGGCCTGCTCAACCCGATGCTCGCCGGGGCTGCGATGGCGCTGTCCTCGGTGTTCGTGGTGAGCAACAGCCTGCGGTTGCGCCGCTTCCGCGCCGCGATGTGACTCGTTGGTAGCAGCGAGCGGCCCGCTAGTACAGGATGGAGACATGTCCGACGCACACGATGTCCCCATCCGCGACGAATCGATCCGGCTGGGCCAATTCCTCAAGCTCGCCAACCTGATCGAATCCGGTGCCGAAGCCAAGGGCATCATCGCCGACGGCCTGGTCAGCGTCAACGGGGACGTGGACATCCGCCGCGGACGGCAGTTGCAGCACGGAGATGTCGTGTCGGTCCAGGGTGGGCCAGCTGCCCGCGTGAGCAAGGAAGAGGCACTGTGAAGGTCGGTAAGCGCGGTCTGCCGCGAAACGAAGTTCCCGGCGCATTCGACGTCGGTGCCAAAGCGTACGACCGACTCGTCGGAGCGAACCCCGGCTACCACGAGCACCTCGTCAAGTCTGCGCAACGCCTCCGCATTCCCGATCTCGGAAGCGGACTGCGCCTGCTCGATATCGGTTGCGGTACGGGTGCGTCCACCGCAGCGCTGCTCGAAGCGGCACCGCACGCCGAAATCGTCGCCGCCGACGCGTCCGCCGAGATGCTCGAGGTCGCCCGGAGCAAGGACTGGCCGTCGAACGTCACGTTCGTGCATTCGCGGGTGGAGGATCTGGCCGTGAACGGGGTGGACGGACCGTTCGACGCCATCCTGGCCGCATATCTGATCAGGAACGTCGACGACCCCGACACCGAACTCAAATCGCTACTGGCGCTGCTGCGTCCGGGTTCGACGATCGCGTTCCACGAGTATTCGGTGCACGATTCACTGCGTGCTCGCATCTCCTGGAACGTCGTGAGCTGGGGCATCATCATCCCGCTCGGCTGGCTCGCGACGCGAGACGCCACGTTGTACCGGCACCTGTGGCGGAGCGTTGTGACGTTCGACGGCGCATCGGCGTTCGTGCGACGGATGCAGCGTGCGGGCTACAGCGGTGTCGCCCGAGAAACGATGACCGGATGGCAGAACGGTGTGGTGCACACGTTCCTGGGCTCTCGACCCGCGAAGGAAGAGCGTTGACCGATTCCAAGAAGGTCACCCATGCTGCGGTGCAAGGATATTCGGACGCAGGCCAGCTGGCCGACGTCCCGCATGTGGTGGTGGTGGGCGGCGGTATCGCGGGACTGAGCGCCGCGACCGCGCTGGCCGAACGCGGCGTCAAGGTTCATCTGGTCGAACGCGAAAGCTACCTCGGCGGCCGCGTCGGCGGATGGGACACGACGCTGGAGGACGGCTCGCCCGCGACGATGAGCCGCGGCTTCCACGCCTTCTTCCGGCAGTACTACAACCTGCGAAACCTGCTGCGCCGCACAGACCCCGACCTGGCGCGTCTACGCCCGGTCGACGACTACCCGCTGATCGACGGCGACGGACGTATCGACGGATTCAAGGGGCTGCCCGAGACGCCACCGCTCAATGCGTTCGCGTTCGTCAAGCGCAGTCCGACGTTCCGGTGGAAGGACCTCACCGACCTCAACGGAATCGCCGCCCTGCCACTGATGACGGTGAGCGTGCCGAAGACCTTCGACGAACTCGACACCACTCCCGCAGCGGAGTTCCTGCGCAACATCAACTTTCCCGAAGCGGCACGCCATCTGGCGTTCGGGGTGTTCTCACGCAGCTTCTTCGCCGACCCGGAGGAGATGTCGGCTGCCGAACTGGCGATGATGTTCCACATCTACTTCCTCGGCTCCTCCGAGGGTCTGATCTTCGACGTCCCCCGCGATCCCTACCCACAGGCACTGTGGAACCCGTTGGGGGAGTATCTCAGTGGTCTCGGTGTCGACATCAGAACGTCTACTCCGTGTGGCGAGATCACCCGCGGTGGCCTGCGCAAGTTCCGCGTCGACGCCGGCGGAATCATCGACGCTGACGCGGTGGTCCTCGCTACCGACATCGCCGGATTGCAGCGGGTGCTCGAGAAATCCCCCGAGCTCGGGACGCCGGCGTGGCGCAAGCAGATCGGCGCGCTGCAGAACACCCCGCCTTTCATGGTCCACCGCGTGTGGCTGAGCAAGGCGGTGAATGCCGATCGTCCCGCGTTCATCGGCACCGGCGGCATGCCTCCGATCGACAACATCAGTGTGCTCGAGCGGTTCGAGGACGAGGCCGCGGAGTGGGCAGCGAGGACCGGAGGTTCGGTCGTCGAACTGCATGCCTACGCTGCCGAGGAATCCGAGGAGGTCACCCGCGCGCAGCTGATGGCTCGCATGCACGAGATCTACCCGGAAACCGCTGCGGCAGAGGTGATCGCGGAACGATCCGAATGGCGAGACGACTGCCCGATGTTCGGCCTCGGAGCATTCGCCGAGCGGCCCACCGTGCGTACCCCCGAGCCCTCGCTGGTACTCGCGGGTGACGGCATTCGGATCGATCTGCCCGTTGCTCTCATGGAACGTGCCGCCACCACCGGACTGCAGGCAGCGAACACCCTGTTGGCGGGCTGGGGCGTCACCGGCCACGACATCGAAACCGTGCCCACGAGTGGACGATTCAAGATGTTCGATGCTTTGGAGCGGCTTCGCCGCAGGTGAGTGGTACTTCGTAGCAGGGGTCGAACTTCCACTCACGACAGGAGGTTGCATGCGTCTCGAGGTCGACGATCTGTCGCGGCCGGAGGTCGGTGCGTTGCTCGTCGAGCACCTTGCGGACATGCACGCGACGTCACCGGCAGAGAGTGTTCACGCACTGGATCTGTCGGGTCTGCGCGGGCCGGATATGCGGGTGTGGACGGCGTGGGAGGCCGGGGCACTGCTCGGCATTGCCGCGCTGAAGACACTCACTCCTGAACACGGAGAACTGAAATCGATGCGCACCTCGAATTTCGCGCGAGGCCGCGGGGTGGCGTCCGGACTGCTCGACCACGTACTGACGGAGGCGCGACGACTGGGGTTCGAGCGCGTCAGCCTCGAGACGGGCACCCAGGACTACTTCGCCGCAGCTCGACGCCTCTACGAGCGACACGGATTCGTCGCAGTGCCCCCGTTCGGCGACTACGTCGTGGACCCGTCGAGCACGTTCTACTCGTTGGTCCTGTGATGTCTGGCCTCGGGACCAGTTACTCGGTGCGGCAATGACGCAGGCCGGCACCGAATGTCGGTGCCGGCCTTGCGGTCGTTCGGATCACGCAGCGACGGGCTCTCGCGGTACGTGCGGGTAGAGGTCGTCGTCGACCGGTTCTGCGCGCTGCTGATCCAGTAGATCGGCCGTGGCGCATTCACGGATCTCGGTCCCGACCCCGAGAACCGTGCGCCACCATTGGTCACGATCGGGAGATTCCGGCCAGACCACGGTATCCGTTTCCATATGCATCACCCTCCCTGAGTAGTTCGACAGTGCTCGATGTGCTTGTGCGCGTGACGGATCAGGTCGATTGGTGTTCGATGGATCTCTGCTCGCCGGTCAGCTCTGCACGAGCGATGTCTACCTTGCGCGGCTTCGCTCGCTCGGCAAGCGGAATTGTGATCGACAGGACGCCGTTGTCGTAGGACGCCGAGATTCGCTCGGAGTCGACGCCGTCACCCAGTGAGATCTGTCGACGGAACGTTCCGGCGAACCGTTCCGATGAAATCCACTGCACGCCGGAGCTTTCCGGCACGGTTCGTTGCGCGGTGAGCGTCAATGTGCCGCGATCGACGTCGACGTCGATGGATCCCGGGTCGACGCCGGGAAGGTCGGCACTGAGTACGTAGTGATCGTCGACCTTGTACAGATCCATGGGCATGAATCGCGGTGCGCGGTCCGAACCGGTAGACGCACCCAACAATGCCGAGGTGAGCGAATCGACGTCACGGAACGGATCGAAACGAAGCACAGCAACCACCTCCTGTACCCAGATGCGCTCGCCCCTGTGGCGAGGCGCTCCTCAACTGTGCAACACAAAAATTAGCACTCGAATGCAGCGAGTGCCAAGACCTTTACGGCACATTTTCGGAAATTTTTTCGACCCAATAGTGCTGCGGCGCAGCAGGAGTGGTGCAGAGCTCTTGTGTATATCGATCAGTCGAGATACTGTGCCATATGGCTCAGTATTCCGAGGTCCTCGACGACGTGTTTCAGGCGTTGGCCGATCCCACGCGACGCGCAGTACTGGGCCGGCTGGGGTCCGGGCCTGCCACCGTGGGGGAACTGGCCGAACCATTCGACATGACTCTGCCGTCGTTCATGAAACATATTCATGTACTCGAGCGCAGCGGATGGATTCGCACCCACAAGACCGGACGTGTACGCGCATGCACGATCGAGCGAACCAACCTGGATGCGGCCTCCACGTGGCTGGAACAGCAACGGTCCGTGTGGGAATCCAGAACCGACCGTCTCGAACAGTTCGTCACCCGATCCTCGAAAGAGAGTGAGCAGCAATGACTTCCTTCGATCCCGAACTCGACCTGAGTATCTCCCGCATCATCGCGGTTCCGCGCGAGACGGTGTGGGATGCGTGGGCCGACCCGTCGAAGTTCGAGAAATGGTGGATTCCCGCACCTACTCTGTGCCGAGTGGATGCGTGGGACTTGCAGCCCGGAGGCGCATTCCGAACGCTGATGAGTGAACCCGGAGGAGACTTCGAACCGCACATCGACGGATGCTTCCTCGCCGTCGACCATCAGGAACGCATCGTGTTCACCAACTCCCTCGTCGAAGGTTGGCGACCTGCCCCACAACTGTTCATGACCGCGGTGATCACGTTCGCCGACCATCCCGACGGGACGGAGTACCGGGCGCACGTGATGCACCGCAACGTAGAAGACCGAAAGATGCACGAGGAGTTGGGTTTCGAAGACGGATGGGGAACCGTCATCGGCCAACTCGCCGCGCTCGTCGAAAGTTAGATCACGCGCGACCCGTCGAGCGCAGTTCGTAACGACGTTCGGCGTAATCGAGGTCGTCCTTCCACAGACGTGCGGCGGTGAAATTCATCGCCGGACGCAGCAATCCCGAGACCTTGCGCGCCATCTGGAAGCCGGGTCGATCCGAGCTCGCGATCGTCGCCTCGATGACCGCCGTCCGCGGGGTGCCGTCGGGCGCAGGAGCCAGGGGAGTCGCGTGAGTCTCGACAACGCTTCCCGCCCCCTCACCGTCGAGGATGCGCATGACGATGGTGCGTGGGCCGGGGCAGACGAATTCGGCTCGAACGGGAACACCGATGCCGCGACTGACGCGGAACGTGACATCGACCAGGAAGCGATCGTCCTCCTCGGGCACATCGATGTCGGTGGGCGCGCTGACCACTTTCAGCCTCGCGAACGAGTACGGATGGAACCATGCGCCGTGCCACGGATCGAGGCGATTGGCGATGATGTCGTCCGGTTCGCACTTCCCGATCAACGTGACGACACCAGGAATGGACGTCGACGCAGGGGGCCTGATCGGTACCACCGGCACCGGCGTCGGCTCCTCGCCGCCCAGCTCGTCGAGCCGGACCCACACCAGAACACCGTCGTCGAACGCAGGAACCGGCCGCCAGCCAGCCTTACCCTTCGGACCCAACGCCAGCCCATGCCACCGGCACACCAACGCGTCGCACTCGATCTTCGCGGTATCGAGCGCCGCCCCGAGATGCGGACACGCACCCGGACCGATATGCACCTTGCCCGCCGAATCCCGCCACGCAACCAACTCGGTGGTACCGACATAGCGACCGAACGGCTTGTCGGCCTTCACGTCACGACTCGCAGCGAAAACGAACCAATTACCCGACGTCCGAGTCTTCGCACGCTTCAACGCCGACTCGATGACCTGGGGATTCGCACCCTTCCACGTCGGCTCCTGCTTGGCCCACGACTCCGACGGAAGCGGCTGAAGTGGCATCGTCTTCGGCCAGCGTCGTCGTACTGCATCCAGCGCGGTCATTGCTGCTCCCCACATCGAGACATTGTGTTCATTCTCCATTGTCCCCGCCCGGGGGTACTCAATGTGACGTCGAGTGGACTTTTCGGGGGTCAATGTCACATCTAGTGGACCCGGGGTGCCGGTGAACGGGGAGCGGTGCGCGAGGCAGGTGGGTCCAGTTGGGGCCGGCGGTCCGAGCTGCGCCGGCCAACTGATGTCAGCGCCCACAATTCGGCTCGAAAGGCGGGATCCCGTGGATGCAGAGAAATAGTGGGCGCTCAGGTCGGTAAGCGAGGTGGCCCGGGTGGCAACGGGCTTGTTGCCGAGTCGGTAGTCCGCGAAGGGGCGATGGCTGTCACCCGTGTTCCCCATCCGATGCACTCAATGTGACATTTGGTGGACTTTTCGGGGGTTAATGTCACATCTAGTGGACTTGGGGTGCCGCGGTTCGGTCAGGCGACACCGATCCAGCGGAGGGCAGCGGTGGTCGCGGCAGCGGCGATCACGATGACGACGAAGGGTGCTTTGCGCCAAGCGAGGATTCCGGCCACGGTCACGCCGATGGGGGCCGCGAAGCCCGCGAAGTCCTTGCCCACGAGCAGGGTGGAGGTGGCGATGAGGGCTACGAACACGACGGCGACCGAGGTGGACATGACGCGGTCGATGCGGGGCGAGATGGTCATGCGCGAGCGCAGGGCCGGGCCGATGAGGCGGAGCGCGAAAGTGCCGACGACCATGGCGATCAGCGGAATCGTGAGGCTCATGCGGATTCCTCGCGTGCGGCGGGCTTGGCGGACAGCAGTGCGGGCACCACGGCGATCAGCGAGAGGAGCACCGGCAGTCCGCTCGGTAGGAACATCGACGCTGCCAGGGCGATCCCTGCGCCGACGAGTGCGGCATTGCGCGTGCCCCGATCTCGGAGCGCAGGCATGATCAGTCCGAGCAGGATTGCCGGAAATGCGGCGTCGAGTCCGAGTGCGGCGGTATCGGTGATTGCGCCACCACCGAGAGTGCCGATCACCACCCCGATGTTCCAGGTGACGAACAGTCCGATTCCGCACAGCCAGAACGCTGTTCGACGCCGTCCTTCGTCTTCTTCGGCGACGCTGAATGCGACCGCTTCGTCGGTGATCAGGTGGGTGCCGAGCAGTCGCTTCCATGGCGAGACGTTCTCGAAAACGGATCCTATGGAGAATCCGAGCGGTACGAGCCGAGTGTTTGCGAGCAACGCGCTCGCCACGGCGGCGACGGGGTTGCCGCCGACGGCCAGGATGCCGACGAAGATGAATTGGGAGGAGCCCGCGAAGACCACCAGGGACATCACCACTGGTAGCCACAGTGGCAGGTCGGCGGCTACGGCGATGGCACCGAACGAGGCCCCGACCAAGGCGTCGGCCAGACAGACCAACGCGATGTCGCGGATGTTGACCCCCTGCAGGGTTCGCCATGTCGAACGCATGGTCGTTATAGTGGACGATGTTAAGCTGTTCGTCAAATCAAACGAACGTACCGATGGAGTGAACGAATGGCGGACGCCGGACCACCGATCGCGGCCATCGCTGCCGCTCTGCAGCAGGAACGACGACGCGTCGGCCTCTCGCTGGCCGAGGTGGCGCGTCGTGCGGGTATCGCCAAATCGACTCTGTCGCAACTGGAATCAGGTACGGGGAATCCAAGTCTGGAAACTCTGTGGGCGCTCAGCGTCACCCTGGATGTGCCGTTCTCCAGACTGGTCGAGCCCGCGAAGCAGTCGGTCCGGCTGATCCGTGCGGGGGAGGGGCCGAGATTCGCGTCGGACCGGGCGGACTACTCGGCGACGCTGCTGGCGTCGTCTCCGCCGAACGCGCGACGAGACATCTATCTGGTCAGTGCGGACGTGGGCGAGCCCAGGCGCTCGGACCCTCATTCCCCCGGCGTGGTCGAGCACGTGGTGCTCAGCGCCGGACGAGCGCTGGTGGGGCCGGTGGGCGAGGCAGTCGAACTGTTGCCCGGCGACTATGTCGCCTACCCCGGCGACGCGCTGCATATCTTCGAGGCGCTGGAGCCGAACACCATGGCGGTGATGATCACCGAGCACAGCTGAACGGAACGCAGTTGACGTGCGGGGAATAGTCGGCGGACGTACCCCGTTGGACTCTTTCGACGGCGTTCGCTTGGCAAGCCCCGGGCCTCACCCCATTTGTCGCTACGAGCGACCACTCGCCGAGAGGCGTTTGCAGCGGACGTCGTCCTTACTTTTGTCCGTGTAGCGAAGGGACGAGATTCATGGCAGCCAAGACGTGGTTCATCACCGGCACCTCCAAGGGATTCGGACGCGTGTGGGCTATTGCAGCCCTCGACCGCGGTGATCGAGTCGCAGCCACCGCTCGCAACACGGCGACACTGCACGATCTCGTGGAAAAATACGGCGACGCGATTCTGCCGATCGAGCTGGATGTGAACGACCGCGCTGCCGACTTCGCAGCAGTCGCCCTGGCGCACAAGACCTTCGGATCGCTCGACATCGTCGTCAACAACGCCGGCTACGGCCAGTTCGGGATGATCGAAGAGATCTCCGAGGAGGACGCCCGCGCGCAGATCGAGACCAATGTCTTCGGAGCGCTGTGGGTCACTCAGGCCGCGTTGCCGTTCATGCGTGAGCAGGGCAGCGGCCACATCCTGCAGGTGTCGTCCATCGGCGGAATCTCCGCATTCCCCAATGTCGGTGCGTACCACGCGTCTAAGTGGGCCCTCGAAGGATTCAGTCAGGCCCTGGCGCAGGAGGTCGAGGACTTCGGTATCCATGTGACGCTGATCGAGCCGGGTGGGTTCTCCACCGATTGGGCCGGTCCGTCCGCCAAGAAGTCCACAGACATCGCCGCGTACGACCCGATTCGGGAGAAGGCCGCCGAACTGCGGAGTGCAAGGCAGGCGACTCCTGGCGATCCGGTAGCTACGCGTTCGGCGCTGCTCAAGGTCGTCGACGCCGAAAAGCCGCCACTGCGAGTCTTTTTCGGCGAGGCACCGCTCCAGATCGCGACGAAGGACTACGAATCACGCCTGGCGAACTGGCGTGAATGGCAGCCCGTGGCCGTCGAGGCGCACGGAGGCTGAGTCTCCACCACACGAACCTCTAGGTGTGGCTCCAACCTGGGCGGCCTTGATCCGTCTCAGGAGGCTTGCTTGCAGCTACGCTCCGGACGCGACGAAAACGCGGGGGAGCGGGGATTCACGCCCATCGTCGGGATCCACACCTCGTCGGTGGGGTGTGCCTGTCGGCTGAGGGCGCGGATCGAGTGGTGGCGTTCTCGCAGTTGCGAGCCGGTGTCCCGGCGACTGGACAACGACAACCGCGAGGTCGATGTCCAGCGAATAGTGCTGCAGGCCGTCAATTCTCCGGAGTGAGCGCGACGATGTTCGCAGCAGTTCGTTCATCCGTGTTGGCCGTGTCCTCGAAGTAGCGCCGAAACAACGTACGCATCGAATCGATGACGTCGATGTGCTGCTGCAGTATGACGTCGAGTGACGTGTCTTTGCCCGTCGCAAGGCGCAGAAACTTGTCACGCAACGCTTGGGCGGATGGCAAGTTGCCCCAGTCTTCGACCTCGGTCAGAGCAAGCGAGTCGACCTGCATCTTCTTGAGGTGAGCCAGGTAGGTGACACAGGCTGCATCGCATCTTGCAGCGACGTCGGCTGGAATGGTGAGGGTGCCGGAGTCGGCTCGTTGGTTCATGTCCTGCCACTGTGCGAGGAGGTCAGGCTTCACTTGGCCCACGGTGTGTGTGTCCTTCGATAGACGGAAAATTCAGTTGGGCAGTTCGGAATCGAGTCTGGTCACTACGGCATTGAGCTCTGTGCATGGGTCGTACGGTGAGCTGCCAGTCAATTGGCCTGTAATGAACGTTGCTCTGATCAATTCAGCTCCAGCGGTGAATGCGATGCCGCAGTTGCGGGATGCATCGGCGGCTATCTGCTGGTACTGGGTGGCATCCCGAGTGCCTACTCGGACAGGCTCGAGTCGATCGAAATGGCTCGGATCGTCGATGTAGTCCAAGCTCTGCAGCCCAACAAAAATGCGCAGGAAGTAGGCGTCAGCTGGCGAGCGACTTACCCATCCGCAAATTTTGAATCCGTTTTGATCGCGGCCGAACACCCCCGATTCCTTGGAGTCGACGTTCAATCCCGCCTGCTCGATGGCGTTGTCGGGGATGGTGCATGGATCCCAGGGCGTCGGTGCTGCGACGGCCGTGCTGGTTGTTGCGATGACTTCGGGGACTGCAGTACCGTCTTGGCCCGTCGAACATGCGGTGAGCAGGAGCAGACCTACTGCGATTGCCGCCCATCGACTGTTTCGATGCATGTGCACTGTCCTTTCCCAAGAGCCCATCTACGGGTTGGACGCAACGGAGTCGGCGCTGGTTCCGTTCACCTGCTCCGGACTCGAGAGCTCCGGCTCGTAATCGAGCAACTCACGAGAACTTGAAAACCCGACCGGTCGGTCGAACTAGTGAGTCATCCCGCTGACAGATCCGCGTCGGTTTGGCATTGTGGTGGGATGCAGCGGCGCGTGGGCGAGAGTTGGTCCGCGGGACCGGTCTCAGGGGTAACCCCTGGGTACATATTGAGAATCGAGCACTGCGTCCGAAGCTGGTCTGCACGCTACGCGTGCTTGGCAGCTCCGAGGACGAAAGATTTCGGTCGCCGCGCGCCGCTGCATTCTCTCGCTCGAGACCCGTTGGAGCGACCGACGTGAACGACCGCGAACTGTTTCCGCGCGCCGCCGCAACCCTGGCTCGTTTGGCTGCAGACGCAGAGTGGACGCAATCGGGGCTCGAGGAGGCGTTCTCTCGATTCATGCCGGCCAAGGCCCCGAGGTTGGCCGATCGAATCATCGACCTGTACCCGAGTCCGCCGTTCGGCGAGGCGTCGATATTCGTTCTGCTGCGCGATCTTCCGTTGATTGCGCCGTCGTCGAAGTCGTCACAGCGATCGCCGATACGTGGCCGTGTCGTACCCTGGCGGTTCGAGGTGCCTCGCTACGAGACGACGGGCCAGCTCGCGCAATCACTGGATCTGACCATTTCCGAAATCGAGTGGTTTGCCGACCTGCAGGGGAGGCTGCGTACTGCGCCGTTCCCGTTGCAGCACTATCGATCTGCTCGCCTCGACAAACGTCAGGGCATTCGACTGCTGGAGGTGCCCAAACCGCGCCTGCGCGAGATTCAGCGAAAGATACTGCACCGCATCCTGGATCGAATTCCGCCACATCCCGCCGCGCACGGTTTTCGTAAAGGGCGCAGCCCCCGCACGTTCGCGACGCCCCACGCCGAGCGTGAGGTGGTGGTCTCGGTCGACTTACGTCGTTTCTTTCCGTCCATCGGGTTCGATCGAGTGGTGGCGATCTTCGAGGCCGTCGGCTATCCCAGAAGAGTTGCGGCGAATCTTGCCGCGCTGTGCACAACGGTCACCCCGGCCGGCGAATTGACGGGCATGGACCGCGCGACGGCGGCGAGGCTTCGCACCACCCACTTGCCGCAGGGCGCACCGACGTCGCCCGCCCTGGCCAACCTGGCTGCCCGCCAACTCGATATTCGAGTTGCCGGGCTCGCCCGCACCATGGGTGCCCGCTACACCCGCTACGCCGACGACCTGGCGTTCTCCGGTCCGGCCGAGCTCGACGTCGACAAGTTGCTGTGGGTGGTGTCCCAGATCGCGCACGACGAGGGCTTCACGATTCATCCCGACAAGACCCGAGTGCGGCGCGCGCATCAACGCCAACAGCTCACCGGGCTGGTGGTCAATGCGTGGCCCGCAGTTCCGCGAGAGGAGTACGACAACCTCCGCGCGTTACTGCACAACTGCATCGGTAGCGGTGCAGTTCAACAGAATCGGGACGATCTGACCGACTTCCGTGCCCATGTGTACGGACGTATCGCGCGGATCGGCGAGACCAGCGAGACACGCCGTCGCAAACTGCTCGAGATGGCAGCCCGGGTCGATTGGGAGGGATCCGGGTAGTCGGACTGGGTACACCGACGTTTTACGAAGGAGCCGCTATGAACGACCTGACCTTCACCATCGGGCACGAGGAGCTGGTGATTCGCCAGCGGTGGGAAGTTGTCAGCATCATCAACGACATTCTCGTTGCGGTCTGGTTCATCGCCGGCAGCATCCTCTTCTTTCAGGAGAGCACGACGGTCATCGGTACGTGGCTCTTCCTGCTGGGGAGTATCGAGCTGCTCATCCGTCCCGTGATTCGACTGGCGCGACGGGTGCATCTGACACGGATCGGTCGTGCACGAACCGCGTCCGAGAGCGACGACGACTTCTGACCACATCCCCGAACCCTGTTCGCTTTTGTTGACATTTGTTGTTATCTGGTGAATGTTGAGTGCATGGAATCAAGTCTGGTGATGGTGTGATGCTCGCCCATCAACGTCAGCAGAAGATTCTGGACCGGGTGCTGTCCGAGGGAGCCGTCACGGTGGCCGCGTTGGGCACTGCTCTGTCGGTGTCCGACATGACCATTCGACGTGACGTCAATGAACTGGTCGCCCAGGGCCTGGTCGAGCGAGTGCATGGCGGCATCACCGCGCCGAGTTCCGCGAGCGCGTTCGAGCCGGGTTTTCCGGTCAAGTCCGAGCAGAGCCGTGACGCCAAGGCCGCCATTGCCCGCGCCGCCGCACGATTGATCCGGCCAGGAACGACCATCGGCATCTCCGGAGGTACGACGACACACGCGCTGGCGCGGGAACTGCTTCGTGTACCCGACATCACCGTGGTGACCAACTCCCTGCCCGTCGCCGACGTCCTTCATGCCGGCGGCAGAGCAGACCACACCGTGTTGCTCACCGGAGGCCAACGCACCCCGTCGTACGCACTCGTCGGCCCGTTGGCGGTCGGCGCGTTGCAGACGCTGCACGTCGACATTCTGTTTCTCGGCACGCATGGAGTAGACATCGATGCGGGCCTCACCTGCCCCAATCTGCTGGAGGCACAGACCAATCAGGCCTTCGTCGCCTCGGCCCGACGCGTCGCGGTCCTCGCTGATCACACCAAGTGGGGTGTTCGCGCCCTCGCAACCACCGCTGCGTTGTCGGAGGTGGATGTGATCGTCACCGATGTCGATGTGCCCGAACGTATTCGCGACGCGCTGACCGACATCGTCGATGACGTGGTCGTCGCAACCGGCCCCGCCGAGCCCCGGCGGACCACCCAGGAAGCGAGCAGTCGATGACCACGCAGGACACCACCCATCCCATGCGCAGGACCTCGACCACGCTGGCCGACGGTCGAGAATTGGTCTATTACGACGACACCGAGCCCTACCTTTCCGGTGGTGCCACCCGGGAGCTCGTGGACTCGCGGCCGCTGCCGCCGTCGGTGTCGCTCTCGCAGATGAGGTTCGACGTACTCACCGGTGAGTGGATCGTCATGGCTGCCCAGCGGATGGACCGCACGTTCTTGCCTCCCGCCGACCTGTCCCCGTTGGCCCCCAGCCGTCCGGGCCGGCCGGCGACCGAGATCCCGGCCTCGGATTACGACGTCGTGGTGTTCGAGAACCGTTTCCCGTCGTTGGCGGGAAGTGCTGCACAACAGACTCTTCCGGCAGCGGTCGACGGTGAGCCGCTGTGGCCACTGGCGGCAGGTACCGGTCGGTGCGAGGTCGTCTGTTTCGCCAGTGATCCCGACGCGTCTTTCGTCTCGCTGGAACTGTCGAGGGTTCGAACGATCATCGACGTGTGGGCAGACCGGACCACGGAGCTCTCGGCGATCGACGGAGTGAAACAGGTGTTCTGCTTCGAGAATCGTGGCAAGGAGATCGGTGTCACCTTGACGCACCCGCACGGCCAAATCTACGCCTACCCCTACCTTCCTCCTCGTACCGATGCTTTGATCAGGCAGTCGCGCACGCACTTCGAGAACACCGGTCGAGTTCTGTTGGCCGACGTACTCGCCGCCGAATTGCGCTCGGGTCGACGGATCGTCGTGGATGTCGAGCATTGGGTGGCGTACGTCCCCGCGGCGTCACGGTGGCCGCTCGAGGTGCATCTTGCTCCGCGCCGCGACGTCGCAGATCTTGCCGAACTGAACGACGGGGAGCGCGACGAGCTGGCCGGCGTCTACCGCGCATTGCTGCGGGGCGTCGACGCATTCTTCGAGGGCGTGGACGAGGTGCCGTATATCTCGGCGTGGCACCAGGCCCCCGTCGGATCCGATCGAGAGCTGGGACGACTTCACCTGCAACTGTTCTCGATGATGCGGTCACCGGGCCGGATGAAGTTTCTGGCCGGATCCGAGTCGGCGATGGGCGCATGGATCAACGACACGACTCCCGAGAGAATCGCAGACAGATTGCGCGAGGTGCTGGTGTGAACTGGTTGAGCGTCGTGTCCGAGCAGAGCCTCGCCGACGGTGCTTCGGGGCTGTTCGACACCGCGTACGGCGGGGAGCCGGACGGCGTCTGGTTCGCACCGGGGCGAGTCAACCTGATCGGCGAACACATCGACTACGCAGGAGGTCTGGTGTTGCCGTTCGCGCTGCCCTTCGCCACTGCAGTCGCTGTTCGGCGGCGCGAGGATGCCACGATGCGGGCGGTCTCGACGCACACCGACCAGACGTGGACGGGGCAACTCGGTGACATCGGACCGGGAAGTCCGTCGGGATGGGCCGCGTACGTCGCGGGCGTTGCCTGGGCGCTGCAGGAGCACGGGATAGGCGGAGTCGATGTTGCCGTGCACTCCTCGGTACCGGTGGGCTCGGGCCTGTCGAGTTCGGCGGCCCTCGAGTGCTCGTTCGCCTTGGCCCTGAGCGATCTGTTCGATCTGAACGTCGATCGAAAGGTACTGATCGACGCCAGCATTCGGGCCGAGAACGATGTGGCCGGCGCGTCGACCGGGGGAATGGATCAAGCCATCGCGATGCTTGCCGAACGAGGACACGCCCTGCTTCTGGACTGCCTCGACGGCTCGACCCGGCAGATCCCACTGGACGTCGCGGCGTCGGGTGCTCGCATCATGGTGATCGACACCAACGCTCCGCACCGTCTGGTCGACGGCCAGTACGGTGCCCGCCGGGCCGCCCTCGACCGGGCCTACCTGGAGCTGGGTGTGTCGACGCTGCGCGGACTCGACCCCGAGCGGGCGGTATCGGGGCTCGTCGATCAGGCTCTCGTTCCCCGAGTTCGTCACGTCACCAGCGAGATACGACGAGTCGAGCGGGCAGTAGCGTTGCTGGACGGCGGTGACATCGGTACCGAACTCGGCGACCTGATGACGGCGTCGCACGTCTCGCTTCGAGACGACTACGAGGTCAGTTCCCCCGAGCTGGACAGCGCCGTCGATGCTGCGCTGCGAGCCGGGGCATACGGGGCCCGTATGACGGGTGGGGGGTTCGGGGGTTCGGCCATTGCGTTGGTTCCGATAGCTCGGGTCGATGCAGTCGCTGAGGAAATCTTCACGAGCGCACAGCAATCCGGGCTACCGGAACCGACTTTTCTATCCGCCGAACCATCGGGGCCCGCGCACCGATTTCGGTGAGTCGATTCAGCTCCGTACCTGAGCGGCCGCGAACGAGGCACCCTGCGTCGTCGAGCCGTTCGTGCCGTAGGTCAGGTGAGCGAAGGTGTTGAAGCCGCCGATCTGGCACACCGGGTCGCCGAAGTTGCAGAAGCTGTTGGTGCGTGAACCGTATGTGCTGCTGGCTGTTTCGATCTTCCTGCCGGTGAGCCCGAATGGGTTGCCGAACACCACAACGGCCTCGATGCGGTCGGCGATCGCGGCCGGGATGACGGCACCGGTGAAGCTGCTGGGAGTGCGCAGACCGACTGCGTTGGTCACCACGGTCGCCCCCTGCGAGTAACCGCCGATCACAAATTTCGTCGACGGGCACGATGCCGCAACGGAATTGAGATGAGCCACGAGGTCGCGAGATCCGGGTCCCGCGCTGGCCTGGGTGAAGTCGGCGGCGTAGTTCACGGCGTACGTGCTGACCGAGCGATCCGAGAGTTGCGATTTGACGCTGTTCACAAAAGGAGTACCCGTGATGCCGAGGCCGGGAAGTTCCCCGGTGCCGCGAGCGAACGAGACGTCCACATCCGAACACGGCGCGGCCGAGGCCACTCCGGTGGGAAGCGCCACTGCTGTGGTGGAGATGGCAAGTGCAGCAATGGAATAGGCGATCAGGCGTCTCTTCATGGCGAGTCCTTGTGGGTTCGGGGGAGGAGCATCGAAACGAACCATAACCGCTGCGACGTCGCATTCACAGGGTCGTTCAACATTTGATTACAGACGCCCGGTCGGTTATCGAGGCGGGTCCGGGAGGCCGTATCGGGATGTGTCGGGAATTCACTGCCAGGCCTGGTTTCTCAACGCCTGTTGCGCTACGGTGACCGCTGGGGTGCCGTAGACCTGGCGAATGGCCTGGTCCGAATTTTTCGTGACTATCAGGGAGCGCACTCGATCGATGCGACGACCGGCGAAAGTGGTTGATCGGTGCGCGCAGAACGGGTCGAGCCACCGCACGGCGCGCGATACTTGACCCTCACACAGTGTGAGACGGCAGTCTCGGAGGGTCATGTTCAGTATCGGAGAGTTCGCATCGATCGGCCGGGTTTCGGTTCGCATGCTTCGGCATTACGACGAGATCGGGCTGTTGACGCCGGCACGGGTGGATCCGTTCACCGGATATCGGTCGTACGACGGTAGACAGTTCGAGGAGTTGGGCCGCATCCTGATGTTCAAGGACCTGGGATTTCGGCTCGACGAGGTGAAGCAGATCGTGCATGCGCAGGTCAGCGCCGACCGATTGCGTCGGATGCTCGTCGCCAAACGTGAAGACGTCGCCCATCGACTCGATCTCGACGCCGCCCGACTGCGTCGGATCGATGCGCGCCTCCGCGCCGTAGAGGGAGAAGATTCGATGATCATTGTGGACACCAAGTCGCTGCCGGCCACCCGCGTCGCCGTCGTCACCGAGAATGCTGCCGGTTACGGGCCACAGAACATCGGCCCGGTGATCGGTCCGATGTACGCCCGGCTCGCGTCGTCTCTGGCACGAGACGGAGTCGAATTCGGACCGTCGTCGATCGCCCTGTACGAGGCCGTCGACGACGGAGACGGCACCGGCATCACGGTGCATGCCGCGTTCGAGATCACCCCCGACGTTGATGCAGGCGAGGACTACGACGTCACCGAGCTACCCGCGATCGACCTCGCGCTGACGACAGTGCACCACGGCTCGATGGCGACGATCGGGGAAACCTGGGAGCAGTTCATGGCCTGGATCGACGCCAACGGTTACGAGCTCTCCGGCATCTGCCGCGAGTACTACCTGGTCTCCGAGCCTGCGCCGCAGGAGAACTGGGTAACGGAGCTGCAGCAGCCGGTCGTCCGGCGTCAGGACGCCTGAGCGAGCTCAACCAGCGCTGTGCACTGGCAGCCGCCGGTGATCTCCTCGCACTCGAGCACCAGGAAGTGGCGAACGTACTCGAGATCCACGCAATCGGGTTCCGTGCATTCCGCACTACCGACTGCGTGGATCACGAGCGTTCCGTGGCAGGTATCGACACTGGCGGACATGGGAACCCTTTCTGTAGTCGTGTACTTCCTTGATATCACCGGCTACCGACAAGTTCGGGAAGCAAAGGGCGTGTTCGACGCCTGAGCTGGGCGAACTCACACGGACCTGCGCGCCGAGGGTAGGGCTGGCCCTACCTCACCTCGTGGGTTCGCAGTGAGGACGCCCCGGCGACTGCCCACTTAGGCTCATCCGCATGAACCAGGCATTACCGATTCCCCTCAATCCGCTCAGAGCGTGGATTTCGCAGCAGTGGTGGTTGGCAATGGCGTCGCTGTTGGCGACGACGTTCGCCGGACTGGGCGGATGGCTGATCGTAGGTCTGCTCCTGCTCGCGGTGTTCGCGTTGCCGTTCGCCCTCAGCGGTGTGCTCATCTTCGTGTTCACGATCGTGGTCCTTCGTTGGCTGGACATCGCGGCGCGAGCGGGCATCGACCTGACCAGTGGCATCGAGATCACGAAACCGGACACCATCGTCTATCCGACCAGTTGGCGAAAGTTGGTGTGGTGTGTTCGTGACGTCGGGCTGTGGAAGTCGCTCGTCTACTGGATCATTCGTATTCCGATCTCGGCTGCGCTGCTGTTCTTGCTGCCTGCGCTCTTCCTGGCGCTTCCGGTTCTGGCGGCCGCCCCGGTCGCGTGGTTGGTCACCGATCCCGAGGGCACCGGGTTGGAGATAGCCGAACGAGTGGACTTTCCGCTGGTTGCGGTAATCGGAGTGGCAGCTCTGGTAGTCCTGGTTGCCGGCGTTCCGCCACTGACGACCCTGATTGCCAAGCTCGATTGGTGGAGCGCTGCAGCACTTCTCGGGCAGTCGGAGTCGAGCAAGCGGGTGAACGAGCTGACCATGAGCCGTGCTCGCGTCGTCGACGCCGCCGATGCCGAGCGGCGACGCATCGAACGGGACCTGCACGACGGTGCCCAGCAACGGCTGGTCTCGGTGGCAATGTCACTGGGACAAGCGAAGTCTCGCGCGTCGGCTACGGACGACGTGGTCTTGAAGGGTTTGCTCGACGATGCACATCGGGAGGCGAAGAACGCGATCGGTGAGATCCGAACGTTGACGCGCGGACTGCATCCCCCGATCCTGACCGATCGCGGACTCGACGCAGCGCTGTCGTCGGTCGCGGCGTTGTCGACAGTTCCGGTGACGATCGACATCGACCCGGCCCTCACCGGCGAGCGACGTCTGAACGCCACCGCCGAGTCGACGGTGTACTTCGTGGTGTCCGAGGCCTTGGCCAATGTCGGCAAGCACGCCCACGCCGGAAACGTGCAGGTCGATGTCGCTCGCGGCGAGTCCTCCGTCGCCGTCACCGTGGTCGACGACGGTTGTGGCGGTGCGCATTTCGAGCCCGGCGGCGGATTGGCCGGATTGGCCGACAGGCTCAGCGGAATTGACGGAACCCTGACGGTGACTTCGCCGTCGGGCGGCCCGACACGAGTGGAGGTGACCATCCCGTGCGAGTGATCA
The DNA here is from genome assembly GCF_002258465.1 of Rhodococcus sp. 05-2256-B1. Classification (NCBI taxonomy): domain Bacteria; kingdom Bacillati; phylum Actinomycetota; class Actinomycetes; order Mycobacteriales; family Nocardiaceae; genus Rhodococcus; species Rhodococcus sp. 05-2256-B1. Next base: position 163,997 of record NZ_NOZA01000041.1, read on the forward strand.
TTGCCGACGATTCGGTACTGCTACGTGAGGGTGTTGCGCGTTTGTTGGTCGACTCCGGTGCCGAGGTGATCGGAAAAGTTGGTGACGCGGCGCAGCTGTTGACGCTGATGTCGTCTACCGAGCCCCTGCCCGACGTCTGCGTCATCGACGTGCGGATGCCTCCGACTTTTCTCGACGAGGGTCTGCGAGCGGCACTGGTCATTCGTGAGCGTTGGCCCGATGTCGGAGTACTGGTGCTCTCGCAGTACGTGGAGGAAAGGTATGCGGCAGAACTGATTCGGCAGAGCACGGACGGCGTCGGATATCTGCTGAAGGATCGTGTCGCCGATGTGGACGAATTCTCCGACGCGGTGAAGACGGTCGCCGACGGCGGAACTGTCATCGATCCTGAGGTTGTGCAACAGATTCTGGCGCGCGCACCACGATCGGATCCACTCGACTCGCTGACACCGCGAGAGCGAGATGTGCTGACGGCGATGGCCGAAGGTAAGTCCAATGCCGGCATCGCTGCCGCTCTGGTCGTAGGTCAAGCAGCCGTCGAGAAGCACATCGGAAACATCTTCGCCAAACTCGGATTGCTCGGCGACAGTGCGGATCACCGCCGGGTCATGGCAGTCCTACGATACCTGGGAGCTATTCGATGAATCGAATTCCATTGTTGCGCTACACGTTGGCGATCACCACAGCGGCCGTCGTGGTCGGTGCGGCCGGAGCAGGCACCACTGCGGCGATCGCGCTCGGCTTCTCCGTTCCGAAGACTCAGAACTACGACTACTCGGTAGATCACGCGATCGACGGCTCGCAGCTGACGGTGACGACCGGGTTCGCGCACCTGAAGTTCGTGCCCAGTCCCGATGATTCGCTGCATGTTCGAGCGCACGGGATCTACCGAGGGGACGCCCCCACGATCGACGTCGGTGCGGACGGGTCGAGCGTGGCTGTGGAATGTTCCTACGGCAGGTACAAGACATGTGACGCCGACGTCGAATTGCAGATACCCACAGGCCTGACCCTCGCGGTGAACGGTGCGGGCGGTGATGTCGTGCTGTCGGATGTCGGTGCAGACGTGTCCGTCTCGACAGCGTCGGGATCGGTGTTCGCTCGTGGATCGGCGGGAGCCATCCGGGTCGACACACGGTTCGGCGACGTGAAGATCAGTGATGCAACTGCGTCCATCGTGGATGTGAGCACGACGTTCGGCGAGATCAGCGTCGAATCGCGTACTGCACCGGAATCGGTCAAGGCGCGCAACGTGATCGGCGATACGACGATCGGGCTTCCGCCCGCCGACTTCTATGCCGTCGACGCGGCATCCGACAAAGGCGACGTCGTCGTCGACGTGATCAACGACCCCAGATCGTCGAAGACGGTCTCCGCCACCAGCGAGGAAGGGCAGATCACGGTGCGGGCACGTCAGTGACTGCGCCGCCACGCACTGAACGACCGGACCGAGGATGTGGTGGGACGCGTCAGCCAGGGCCATGGATGCAATTCGACCGGGGCGATGGCGTCGGCGATGCGAGAGAAACCGGGAACAGGTGCCCAGGTGGCGGCCAGAGACCGTCCGGAAAGCTCCTCCGATACTCGGCCGCGACGTACCTCCAACGGCCGGGTCGACGCGATCTCGCCGAGAGTCTCGGCTAGGAACACCAGTCGCTTTCCGGACAGCCGAAGCTTCTGCAGGAGTGGTTCGTCGAACACGAAGACGGCGGGTCGCTCGAAATTCGCAGCCATGGCGGGGTCTGTGGTGCCGAGCGATTCGGCGGTCAGCCAGACCTGTTCTGCACCATCACCTTCCATGCTCGCAGGGCCCGCGGGTACCGGTGCCTTGTTGAGATCGGGTCCGTCGACTGCCGGTCCGAGATCGTCGTCGGGCCAATTCTCGATGGGGCAGGCGTCTTTCAGCGCGCAGTTGCGGCACAGGGATGGTGCGCGCTTGTTCACCTGCCACCGACTGAAGCCGTACACCTTGCCGCTTCCGGTACCGACCGTCCATTGCCAACCCAGTCGATTGGCCGCCCGTGAGCCGTCGAGCAAGTGGGTGAACATCTCGTCCTCGCCGTCGCGCCATGTCGCGCCGGCACGCACAGCCCATTGGGACGCCAGCCACATGCGTGTTTGGTTGACGAGCCAACCGTCACTGTGCAATTCGCCCACCACCGTGGACATGCAGTTCATCTCGTCGGGCCAGGGTTCGGAAGTCCAGTTGTGCGGTCGTGGTTGTTCACGACGAATGGATCTCCCCAGATCGGTTCCGACGCGGGCATAGAGGTGGCGGGCGTATTCCTGCCACATGAGTTCGTCCCGGTACCGCGTGCGATCGCGCGCAGGGGCGTCCGCTACGGCGTCCCACACCTCACGGAGAGTGAGCAGACCGTGCCGGATGTACGGCGACATTCGACTGGCTCCACGACGATTCGCAGGAAGGACAGTGCTGCGGTCGCGGGCGTAGCCGGTGATGTCCAGACCGGCCAGCGCCATGTCGGCGGCCGACTGTCCGCCGCGAATGCCGCCGGCGGCAATCCCGTCCGGCCGCTCGAGCGTCAGGTCGCCCAGATGCTCGGCAACCCAGGAAACGACGTCGTCGGTGGTGAAGCCGTCGGCGATCGACGGGGGAGCGGGGAGCTGGGACATGCACCCGGACTTCCCCGTCGGCACGAAAGAGAAACGCCGAGATCAGGGACGTGGCAGGCGACGGTGGAGCGGGTTCGACGTCGTCGGGCTCGCCGCCCGCCCCTGCTGTGGGATAGACGTGACTACCGTCGGTGAGTCGGCGGTGGCCCGCGAGGCGTCGTGTGCCTTCATCGCAGCGCTGTTCCCCCTGCCGAGGGCAGGAGACGAAATCCGGCGTGCAGCTGTTTCGCCGCACTCCGGGCACGTCACCTGGGAGGGGACATCGGCCATGGAGAATCTCTGCTCGACGGGTTCGCAACGCTGTGTGCAGCGAAAGCTGTAGGTGGGCACGCACACGAGGGTAGCGTGAGATGTCGTGTCAGTGGCGTTCCGGCGCAACGTCATACAACATTTACACGTCATACCGGGCCGAATGCACCACGACGGTGCAATGATCGACGCAGGAGAATCCGCGCAACCGGAGGTGCCTCGTGCCCGAACTGCTGTTTCCGCTCGACTCGACGAAGAGTTTCACCGAACAGGAGATCGTCGGTCACAACCGATGGCATCCCGACATACCGGCCGCGGTCACAGTGAAGCCCGGTACGTCCTTTCGGGCGCATTGCCGTGAATGGTTCGACGGGGCCATCCACAACAACGATTCCGCCGAGGACATTCTGAATGCGCCACTCAACAACGTGCACACGTTGTCCGGGCCGTTCCACATCGAGGGAGCCGAGCCCGGGGACCTGCTGATCGTCGATATTCTCGACGTCGGTCCGATCCCGCAGGAAGATTCGGGCCCACTGGCCGGTCAGGGCTGGGGATACACGGGGATCTTCGCCAAGCAGAACGGTGGCGGATTCCTCACTGATCGATTCCCCGACGCGTACAAGGCGATCTGGGACTTTTCCGGCCAGACCACCACATCTCGCCACGTTCCGCACGTGAAGTACACCGGCATCACTCATCCCGGCCTGATGGGAACCGCGCCATCGGCTGCTCTGCTGGCCAAGTGGAACGCCCGTGAAGGTGCTCTGATCGCCACCGATCCCCATCGTGTTCCGCCACTGGCTTTGGCACCCGAACTCGACGGGGCAATTCTGGGATCGTTGAGCGGCGACGAGTTCTCGCGTGTCGCAGGCGAAGCCGCACGTACGGCACCGCCACGAGAGAACGGTGGCAATCAGGACATAAAGAATCTCACCAAGGGCACTCGCGTCTTCTATCCGGTGTTCGTACCGGGGGCGAAGTTGTCGTTCGGAGACTTGCACTTCTCGCAGGGTGACGGGGAGATCACCTTCTGTGGTGCCATCGAAATGGGCGGTTTCATGGACCTGCACGTCGACCTGATCAAGGGCGGCATGGACACGTACGGGGTCAGTGAAAACGCGATCTTCATGCCAGGAAACACCGCACCGCAGTACTCGGAATGGATTGCCTTCTCGGGCATTTCGGTCACCGTCGACGGCGAGCAGAAGTATCTGGACTCCGACCTGTCCTACCAGAACGCCTGCATGCATGCGATCGACTACCTCACCAAATTCGGATACAGCCCCGAGCAGGCGTACCTGCTGCTGGGCTCGGCCCCGATCGAGGGACGCCTGTCCGGAGTGGTCGACATACCCAACTCCTGTGCCACCGTGTACATCCCCACCGCAATCTTCGATTTCCCGATAGCGCCGTCCGCCAGCGGGCCATTCCAAATCGACCCGGGAATGGGGGCACCGAGAGCGCAGTTCTGACGTTGCGTCGGTTGTCGAGATTTGTCGGCGGGGGCTAATCACTCTCGTCGTAGGCTGCAGTGCTGATCTGGTCGACGCGGACCAGCGACGAATCGATCTCTGTGAGCGCGAGAAGGTCCGCAACGGTATCCCTGCTGCCCCCGATATATGCACACGGGAAGTCGAAGTGCTGAGCTACACACCACGCGTGGTCGTTGGGCCACCACAGATTCGGTGACAATCCTTCTCCGAGGGTGTCCGTTGCGCGTTCGATCGGACCCCTCAACAGGAAATAGTTGTAGCCGGCGATTTCTGCGGTCGGTGCCATCACGCGAATGTCGTCGAGCGCGGTGTTGCCTTCCCAGACGGCGAACCAGCAGTCATTGGGTGTTGTCGTATTTCGAGTGAGTACTTCGATGATGGACATCAGCTGAACATGCCAGGCTGCAACGGGTTTCGCCGGCGTTGTACGGTGTGGCATGCCGTTGCGAGCGGGATACGCGATGCGGGCATAGGCGTCGAACACAGTGGGGACCAGCGAGCCCACCGTGGTTGTGGCGACGCCGTCGAGGTTGTAGTCCACCCACTCTGCTTCCGAGACATCCTGTTGCAGATCAGTGTTCGACCACTTCGCGCGTGCGGCGTTCAATGGCTGTACCAGGGTTGTGGACGGTCAGGATCGTCGATGACCGTGTCGACTCGACGGTCGGCAAGAACATCGTTGATTGCTGCTGAACTGGCACCGATGGTGGCGAAGTGGGGATCGATGTCGTTGGCGATGCACCAGGCTCGGTCGGCGGGCCAGACGAACGAGGGGATCGGCAGACCCTCGGGACCAGGGGGATCGAGTGCCTGCTCCCAGCGCAGTAGGTCCAGGGCAGGTCCCCGGAACAAGAATGCTTCCCGTTCCGGGAGGTGGATTCGCGCGGCACCGTGCACCTCGAGACCACCCCACCCCTCCCACACGCAAAAGTAGCAGTCCGCTGGTGTCGTTGTGTGTTTGGCCAGCGTCGCAACGACCATCGCCAATTGGTCTGTCTCCGAACGCTCGTCGTACGGAATGTCGGCCTCGCCCTCACGCTGATCCGCGTGCGTCGGATCCGGGATGAACCGGAGACGCGCGTAGCTCTCGTACCCCAGTGGACCTCTGGTGGCGAGGTCCCACCAATCTCGATCAGCGTGGACGAGCCAGTCGGCGGCAGTGAGATCGCTGGATGGTCGCACGGTCATGGTGCGCCCTTTCTGGGTCGATACCGGGCTTGCGCTAGTGCGACGTTACCGATCCATGAGGTGGACCGGGACTACCGGAGCTGGCCCTACGAAGTGGTGCCCGTCGTCACCGCGGCCTGAGGCGACAGAGTTGGATAGGAACGTGTGTTCGAAAACTTGTCGGTGGGTCGCGGTAGATTCTGTTCATGCTTTCGGGGGACGGCGGATCAGGGGTGGACGGCATCGACACGGTGCCGCCTGCCCCTGACGTGTCCGACCCCGACTTGGCTGGGTTGGTCGAGGCGGTGGAGTTGGCGGTCGCGGAGTTGGCGGGGCAGGCGTCGGTATCGTGGTCGAATGCCGACCGGCGTGCGGTGATCCAACGCATGGAAACTGTGTCGCGCTCTGTGACGGCGTATTCGCACACCTGGCTCAACGAGCTGATCGCACAGCACGGCCTCGATGTGTATCCGGGGTCGGTGCCGTGTTCGGTGGCATGGATGCTGCGGATCACCCCACGCGCGGCCGGTGCGCGGGTGCGTCTGGCCGCGGAGTTGGGTGATCGCACCGCATTGTCCGGCGAAGTGCTGCCTCCGTTGTTGCCGCACACCGCTGCAGCGGTGCGGGCAGGGTTGCTCGATGCCCAGCACGTGCAGATGATCCGTGAATTCTTCCGGCACCTCCCGTCGAGTGTCGATCCGCAGACTCGCGATCGCGCCGAACAGCAGTTGGTGGGTCTCGCCTCGACGAGGCGGCCCGACGACTTCGCGCCACTGGTGGCGCATCTGGACTCGATCCTCGACCCCGACGGCGACTTCGACGAGGACGAAGACGAGGACAAGAACGGAAAGCCGAGGCCACGGAAACGGGATGCGTTCTTCTACCTCGGTGAGCAGGGTTCCGACGGAATGTCCGAGGGGAAGTTCTGCGTCGACTCGGAGCTCCGGGCCTACCTCGAAGCCCTGTTCTCGAAAGCCGCGAAGCCGGGGGTGAACAATCCTGCCGACCCGACATCGATCGTCCACGAGGATGAACGTGACGACGACAAATACGAGGCCGACGGTGATGACAACGGCGGGAACGGCAGCGCTACTACGCCGACGCCCGAGCCCTTTCCTGGCGATGCCGGGTCCAGTCATGCGGGCTTGTGGGATGAGACGAACTACTACAGTGACGACGACTGCGGTGACGAGGATTGCTGCGATGACGACTGCGGCGAGTGCGACGGTGACGACTGTGGTTGCGGCACAGGGTCCGACGGCACAGCTGCAGCCAAGGACGCAGCGGCACCCAAGGACACCAAGGACACCAACGACACCAACGACACCAACGACACCAACGACACCAACGACACCAACGACGATGCCGGCTCCGGCAGCGCTGCTGAACCCGGCGGCCAAACCGACGCCGACGCGTCGGACACCGCTGCTCGCGACGCTGCCGCCGCGCGGGATCGACGCACCCAGAACGAACGCCGTCACGATGCCCTGAAGATGGCGCTCCGTCACACCCTCGCCTCCGGCACCCTCGGCACCCACCGCGGGCTGCCCGTCACCGCCATCGTCACCATGACCCTCACAGACCTCGAATCAGGCTGCGGCTACGCCATGACCGCCACCGGATCCCGCGTCTCGATCCGCGACGCCATCCGCATGGCCTCGCACGCCCACCACTACCTCACCATCTTCGACGACAACGGCAGAGCCCTCTACCTCGGCCGATCCAAACGCATCGCCTCCGCCGACCAACGCATCGTGCTCATCGCCCGAGACCGCGGCTGCAGCTTCCCCTCCTGCACCCGCCCCGCGACCTGGTGCCAAGCCCACCACCTCGACGACTGGACCACCGGCGGACCCACCGACATCGACTCCCTCACCTTCGGATGCGACATGCACCACGCACTCGTCGGCACCGGACCCGGAAAGTGGGCAACCACCAAAACCACAGCGCGACACAGATACCCGGGCCGAACCCTGTGGCATCCACCCACCGGGATGGACCCCACACGCCGTGGGCTGATCAATCACGCACACCACCCCGAGGAGGTGCTCTACCCACCCGACCACCACTGCGACAACACCCGCGACACCGGCGACGAAGAACCACGACAACCCGCCTGACGACCCACACAAGCGTCAGTGCACAGCTCTGTCTGTTGTCAGTACATCGCGACCGACCGCACCGGCGTGCGCGAAAAATAGGAGGGCTCCCGAGTCGGCGCCCGCGTACGGTGACCCCATGATGGTTCTCGCCAGCAGGACTGCGGAGTTGTCGCCGCCGGTCTTCTTCGTCTGGAAGGCACTGATGCGCCCAGATGTGCATCCGAAGAATCAAGGGTTCGCCTGGCCGGTGATGTTCGAGGGTGCCGCTCTGCCGCGCATCGTCGAGAGTAGTGAGTTCGACCGCGTGGTGTGGAGCTCGCCGTGGCCGAGTCTTCCCGACATCCTGGTGCAGTTCGATCTGACCGCAGCAACCCGACTTCGCTGGACGCTGTTGGCCCACACACCCGCCCCCAACCCGCAGACGGTTGAATGGCTCCGCGACCAGGTAAGCCATCTGATCAACATCGACCTACGCAATGCGACTGGACACTGAACTCTCAGCTGTTGCCGCCGTTCACCCCATACGGATAGCGCTTCCCGACTGCGAACCACAGGATCGGGCGGACGATGGGCAGGATCAGTGTCATCACTACCCATGCCAGCTTGATGAGCCAGTTGGAGGCTGTGTCACGGACGATCGACACGAGAGCAATGCCGAAGAGAGCCAATGCAATCGCGCCGCCGGCAGAAGTCATGGTCGCACCTTATGCCTGCGTCGTGGCTAGTCTTGCCCTGAGGTGAAAGGAGTCGGAAGACCATGGATGCTGACGGTAACCCGGCTCTGCCGTTATGGTTCGATCTCGCATGGATGGCTGGGATCGTGTTGTGGCTGCTGCTCGTCGCTGTCGCATGGGTGTCGATACTTCGGAGCAACCAGGCTCGTCGGGGATCCGCGTTCTGGTGGTGTCTGCTCGTGTTGATCATGCCGATCTCCGGCGCGCTGATATGGTTCGTCGCTCGCCCGCGTAACTCCGATACCGATCAACGGTTGAGTTCGTAGCGGGCCAGCCACAGTCCCGGCAGCACCTCTTGATTCTCGGTGTGCGCGAAGCCGAGGGATTCGTACAGCCGTCGCGCCGGCGCATTGTCGCGTCCCGTTGCGACTCGCAGTCGTTGTCCGGCAATTGAATTCAGCATCGACTCGACCAACGCTCGTCCGATGCCTTGCCGATGTGTGTGTGGAGCCACCACCAGACGGTCGATCTCGGATCCGGACCACGCTGCGGCACCGAGGATTTCGTCCAGATCACGCGCGACGAGCCAGTGGACCTGTGCTGCACACAGATCGTCCACCGACTCGTGCAGTAGTGGGATGCGGTCGTCGCCGATGAGCTCGGCCTCGACAGCGTACGCACTCCTTTGTACGGCCAGGATCTTCTCGGCCGACAACCGATCCGTCGACGGATCGACCTGCGCTATCTCAATACCGGCCACCAGCGGGCTCGGGCAACGTGTCGAGTGCGGCGAGGTGCTCGGAGCTCAACGTGAGCGAGGCGGCACCGGCATTCTCGTCGAGACGTGAAGTGCGGCGAGTGCCGGGAATCGGCACCACGTGCTCTCCCTGCGCCAGCACCCATGCCAGGGCCACCTGCGCAGGCGTCGCACCGAGCTCGTCGGCGATGGCCGCGATGGCGTCGACGATGACGAGGTTCGCATCGAGGTTGTCGTGACTGAAACGCGGCAGTCGAGAGCGGAAATCATCTGCAGCGGGAGCGGTTCCGCGGAAGTTTCCCGTCAGAAACCCTCGGCCCAGCGGCGAGAACGGCACGAAGGCTGCACCGTTGTCCTTCGTCCATGTCAACGAGGTTGCAAGGTGGTCGCGTGTCCACAACGACAACTCCGACTGCACAGCGGATATCGGATGCACCCGCTGAGCCCGATCGAGCTGCTCGACGGTGAACTCCGAAACACCGAGTGCGCGAACCTTTCCGGCCTGCACGGCCTCGGCCATCGCGCCGATGCTGTCCTCGACGTCGACCTCGGGATCGGGACGGTGCAGGTAATACAGATCGATGTGGTCGACGCCCAACCGTCGGAGCGAGTCGTCGATGGCAGACCGTAGATGCTCGGGCTTGCCGTTGGGGCCGGAAATGACCGGCTCTCCGGCGTCGCCGATGTGGGAGGTCAATCCGCCCTTGGTCGCGAGCACCACTTCGTCGCGTCGACTGCCGATGGCTGCGCCGACGACTTCCTCGTTGGTGAACGGTCCGTACACATCGGCCGTGTCGATGAAGTTCACACCCAGGTCCAGGGCGTGCCCGATGACGCGATCGGGGGACTCCGTTTGGTCGTCTGCCTTGTATGCCCAGGTCATTCCCATGCAGCCCAAGCCGATGGCACCCACCTCGGGGCCGTCGTTCCAGAGTGTGCGGGCGGGAGTGGAGCCTGCGGAACGACCAAGGGGTGGCCAGGATACTGTGCGTTCGCTCATGTACTCGACCATAGAGAAGTAAAAGCGTTGTCGCTTGGACTCACCGGGCGACTAGCATCGCCGCATGGCACTCCCGCACTCGAAGGTGTATTTCGGCGACAGACTGGTCGATGCGCAGGACGCGACACTCGGGGTCGCGACCTCGGCCGTCCTCTACGGCCTGAGTGTCTACACCGTGTTTCCGGTGCAGGTGGACGGAGATCGGCGCACCGCATTTCGGCTACTCGATCACTACCAGCGACTCGTCGAGTCCTGCAAGATCATCGGTATCGACACGTTCGCGTCACAGTGGAGTTTCGAGCGGTTCATACAGGCGACACGCGACGTGATCGCCGCCAACGCCCCGACCGACGAGGTGTACGTGCGGGCAACCGTCCACGTCGACGAGTCCATTCCCGGTACGCGGGTCCGTGGCCTGCACACAACAGTGTCGATCTTCCTCTACGACGCCAATCCCATTGTGCCGCAAAACGGTATGCGATTGAAGACCAGTGTGTGGCGTCGCATCCCCGACTATGCGATTCCGTCGCGCGCGAAGGTCAACGGGGCATACGTCAATTCCGTTCTGGCGAAGCAGGATGCCATCGACAGTGGGTTCGACGATTGCATCTTCCTCGACATCAACGGACACGTCTGCGAGCTCAGTGCCGCCAACATCTTCCTCGTCCGAAACGGAGTGCTCATCACGCCTGACGTCACCAGCGACATTCTCGATGGCATCAACCGTCGAACACTCCTGACGTTGGCGCGCGAAGAAGGAATGACGGTTCAGGAGCGCACCGTCGACCTCACCGAGCTGTACATCGCCGACGAGGTCTTCGTGTGTGGCACGTCGGCCGGGGTTGCCCCGGTGTACGAAATCGACGGCCGTGCAATAGGAACCAAGGAAACCGGACCGGCGACTCTCACTCTGCGGAAGCGTCACCAGGCTGCACTAACGAGCGACGAAGTGCACGGCTGGGTGAGTGTGCTGTAGCCGCTAGGCGGGGCAGGTCGACTCGAGTCCGGCAATGAGCGCGGCGCTGGCGTACTGGAACAGGGGATCGGTTGTGGGGTCAGGTGCCGCGGAGGTCCACGACAGTGCGACTTGGCGCTCCCCGTCCGGACTCGCGAACGCGAGAGTGCTGTAGCCGAAGCCGTTGCCGCGCTGACCGAATACCAGTTCCCCGGAACCGGGATTGCAGGCATCGCCGCCGAGCAGCAGTCCGAGTCCATACGCGGACGGCGTGAGGACCTGCATCTCGTCGATCAGATTCTGCGGGATGAGCATGCCGTCGAACAGCGCTCTGAAGAAGGTGTTCAGATCGCCGACCGTGGACACCACAGCAGCACCCGAGGACCAGATACTCGCGTCGTAGTCGGTGACGTCGGTGTAGATCCCGTTCTCCAGCACGTAGCCGTGCAGTGCGTCGCCGGCGATAACAGCGTCGGTGGGGTAAGTGGTGTCGGTCATCTGCAGAGGTTCGAAGATCCTGTCCTGCAGCGACTGTCCGACGGGCTTCCCATCGAGATCGGCCACGATCCGCCCGAGTAGAACGTAGTTGGTGTTCGAGTAGCTGAACTCCTGGCCCGGTTCACTTCTCCACGGCATGGCCGATGCCTTCGAGATCAGCTCATCGTCGGAGACGGAATCATCGGCGCGAGAAGCGATCTGCTGCGCCGTATCGAGTCCGGTGAGGTAGTCGGGTATTCCGCTCGTATGGTCGAGCAGTTGTCGGACGGTGACGGACTTGGACAGCAGGCCCGGAAGGAGTTCGTCGACCCGCTGATCGAGCTGTAGTTTTCCCTCGTCGACGAGCTGCAGCACCACCGCCGCGACCATCGACTTGGTGACGCTTGCAATGCGCACCGGATCATCGGCAGCCGCCGGCTCGGTGCCATCACGCTCAACGAGTCCTGCCGCTCCCGACCAGGAATCCTCGCCGTCGCGCACCTGCGCGACGGCGGCGACGGACCCTGCATCGACCAGGGCGTCCAGAGCCGCCTGGACGTCGTCGGTCCTGATGCTCCCACTCGACGTCGTCGTAGAGGTCGCTTGCACGGCTGAGGGCTCGTCGGACGACGTGCATCCACTGACCAGCAGGGCCGTCGAGACGGTGAGGGCGGCGAGGACTCGTAGCTTGCTCATGGATTCGACACTAACGTCCCGAATCGGACAATTTCAGTGTCAAATGTCAGTGATCGCGATGCCGGTCACTTCGCGCTCGAATTCAACAGAACCTCGGCCGCAGTCTTTGCTGCAGAGGCGGATTCGGCCAGTTCGGTGATGGCGGCGGTGGTTTGAGCGCCCTCGGCGAGCAGTGCGATTTGCAGACCGACGGTCGGCTCGCATCCGTCTTCGACGGCCAAGGCGGTGACGTACTCGATGAAACGTTTCTTGTGCTGATGCGCGGCGTCGGCGACCTCGGGCATGGTTGCGCCCAGTTCGCCGAAGGAGTTGATGAACGCGCACCCGCGAAAGTCGTCCTCTCGGAACCATCGATCCAGGAAGTCGAAGATGGACAACAGCTTTCCGCGCGGCGTGTCGTGTCGGTCCGCCTCGGCGCGGATCCCGTCGTTCCACTGGGCAGTGCGGCCACGGAGGACCTCGGCCACGATGGCCGTCTTGGACGGAAACAGTGTGTACATGCGTTTGAGGGAGATTCCCGCTGCGGTGCGCAGCTCATCCATGCCGACGGCCTGGATGCCGCGCGCATAGAACAGTTCGTCCGCGGCGTTCACCACCTGTGCCCGTCCGATTTCCGTACTGGTCATCGCTTACCCCTTGCCGAGAGAACCAACGTTCTCTACAGTAGTCCACACACGGAGAGAACGACCGTTCTCCCGCTCGATGCTCAGGACACAGGAAGGCAGGATCATGGCGTACATCAACGTCGGAACCGAGAACTCCACCCCCGTCGAGGTCTACTACGAGGATCACGGCTCAGGCCAGCCGGTCGTGCTCATCCACGGCTACCCGCTCGACGGCAACTCCTGGGAGCGCCAGTCGCGTGCGCTGCTCGATGCCGGCTACCGCGTCATCACGTACGACCGCCGTGGATTCGGGCAGTCGAGCAAGCCCACCGTCGGCTACGACTACGACACCTTCGCTGCAGACCTGGACAAGGTGCTCACCGAGCTCGACCTGAACGACGTCATCCTCGTCGGATTCTCCATGGGCACAGGAGAACTGGCTCGGTATGCCGCGAAGTACGGCACCGATCGCGTCGCCAAGTTCGCGTTTCTCGCCTCGCTCGAGCCGTTCCTGCTACAGACCGACGACAACCCCACCGGCGTTCCGCAGTCGGTGTTCGACGGCATCGAGACCGCAGCGCGCGAGGATCGTTTCACCTGGTTCGAGAACTTCTACAAGGACTTCTACAACCTCGACGAGAACCTCGGCAGCCGCATCAGCGAGGCCACCGTGCGCGCCAGCTGGAACACCGCCACCACCAGCGCGCCCGTCGCGGCCTATGCCGTCGTGCCCACTTGGCTCGAAGACTTCCGCGGAGACGTCGCAAAGGTCCGCGAATCGGGCAAGCCGACGCTGATCCTGCACGGCACGGCCGACAACATCCTGCCGATCGACTCCACCGGCCGCCCGTTCCACGAGGCGTTCCCGGAGGCAACGTACGTCGAGGTCGACGGCGCACCCCACGGGCTGCTGTGGACACACTTCCAGGAAGTGAACGACGCGCTTCTCGCGTTCGTGAAGTAGCACCGACGTCGTACAAGACGCAACAGAAAGGGACGGCACCGCGGCCGTCCCTTTCGCGTCGGATCAGACTGCGACCACTCCGTCGTGATCGCTGTAGACGATCTCGCCGGGGGTGAAGGTGACGCCGCCGAAGGTCACCGGCACGTTCTTCTCGCCCGATCCCGTCTGCGTGCTCTTGCGTGGGTTCGTCCCTAGTGCCTTGACGCCGATGTCAAGGGTGCGCAGAATCGCCGAGTCCCGCACAGCGCCGTTGACGATGACGCCTGCCCAGCCGTTGTCGACACCCCGCCCGGCGATGATGTCGCCGACGAGCGCGGTGTGGATGCTGGCGTCGCCGTCGACCACGAGAACGCCGCCGTTGCCGGGCTCGCTCAACGTCTGCTTGACCAGCAAGTTGTCCTGGAAGCAGCGGATGGTGGTGATGGGTCCGGCGAACTCGGTGTGCTTGCCGAACTGGATGAACTGGGTGTCGCAGCTGCGGATGTCGGGACCGATCTCGTCGGCCAGATCAGCGGTTGCTTTGAATACCACAGGTGAAGTCATGCGCAGAAGACTAACGTCCGATCGTCAGCCGCGGCCGTGACGTCGCTCGTAGTCGTCCCGGGTGCGGTCGACGCGTGTCTGCGCCTTGGCGTTGATCAACTGGGGATCGAGGCCGTGAATGAGCAACCGGTGCCGCCGATAGACGTTCATCAGCGCTATCGCGAAGTACACCAGCGGAATGAACAGCAATGCCATCATCGCCAGCGACATCCACAGTGGGCCGGGTATCAGCAGGAACAGCAGCAGCAACGGGATGACGGGAACCGTGAATCGAGCCAGGTAGCGCACTTGGGCACCGTTGCCGACGAGGTCGTTTCGGACCCAATCCTGCATCGACGGGGGCAGGACCTGACCGAACGAGTACCCCACAAATTGCGCAGGACTGGGCTTCGTACGTTCGGTCGTCATCGCGCCATGTTAGTCCTACATCAGTTGGTACAAGTCACCGTTGACTGCGGATAATCTCATATGTGACGATAGCGTCAGTTCGGACCGGGTGGTGTCGACGACAAGGACGTAGATCGTGATCGACCGCAGAACCTTGCTCGGCGCGCTCGGTGCAGCCACGCTCTCGGGCGTCGCCCTGTCCGCAGCGACCGCGTCGGCGTCACCGAAGCCTGCCGCCGGGGGAGTAGTGGACGTGCACTCGCACATGGTCCCCGACTTCTACCTGCGGGAAGCGCTCGCGTCCGGCATCGTCTTTCCCGACGGCATGCCGAAGTGGCCGTCCTGGTCGGTGACCGAGCATCTGCAGATGATGGACCGGTGTGGGATCGACAGGGCGATCCTGTCCGTGTCGAGCCCAGGGGTGCACTTCGGGGACGACGGTAAGGCTGCCGATCTGGCCCGACGGGTCAATGACTTCGGAGCCGGAGTTGTCCAGGGTCAGCCACGCCTCGGTTTCTTTGCGTCGCTGCCCCTTACGAACGTCGTCGACTCGACGGTCGAGGCCATTCGGGCTCTCGATCAGCTCGGTGCCGACGGGGTCACCGTGATGTCGAACGCCGGCGGCATGTATCTCGGCAACGCCATGCTTACGCCGTTGCTCGCGGCGCTCGATGCGCGGTCGGCGGTGGTCTTCGTGCATCCCACCTCACCGCCGAATGCAGCTGCGGTAGAGCTCGGTAGGCCCGCTCCGATGGTCGAATTCCTTTTCGACACAGCACGAACGGTCGTCGACTTGATTCTGCTGGGCGTGGTCGATCGGTTCCCTCACATCCGTTGGGTGTTCACTCATGGCGGCGGAGTGCTGCCGCTGTTGGCAGATCGGGTCGACTTCTTCCGGACGCAGGTCGGTCTCGGTACCCCGTCGACGCCGAATGTACTGCAGCGCTTGTGGTTCGACCTCGCCGGTACGCCGGTTCCGCGGCAGCTGCCGGCGTTGCTCTCGACGGTCGGGCCCGATCGTCTGGTGTACGGCAGCGACTACTGCTTCACGCCGATCGCCGCTGTGCAAGAACAACTGCGATTACTCGACGCCGGTGCCGCGGACGGTGGACTGGAGAACTGGCGCGCCGTAACATCCGACAATGCCCGCAGTCTGTTGAGTGTCTGATCCGTACGGGAGTTCGATGAAAGCGCAAGCACTACAACCGTTCTCAGGGCACTGGGATTGGCAGATGAATGCCGCCTGCCGCTCGCGTCAGCCCTGACGAGCAGCGTTCGCCCGGACATCTACGCCCCGGGTCGGAATCCGCACCCCCTGCAGGAGGCGCGGATTCCGAAAAGGGGTGCGGATCGAGACGAGTCAGCCCTGACGAGCGGCGTTCGCGACGATGACGTCACGGAGATACTGCGCCAAACCGTCGGCGATACCGTTGTAGTGCTTGGCAAATCGCTCGTCGGCGATGTACATCTCCGCCAGGTTCACCTGCATCTTGTAGCCGCAGTCGTAGTACCGCTCGACCGACGCGCGATGACGCTCGGCCAGTACCCCGGCTTCGGGGGAATTCGGCGACACACCCCGCTGCATCGCGGCAGCGAGATCGGCTTCGAGGAGGTCCGTCTCTTCCTTGACGGCCTTCCAATCGTCCTTGGTGAACGACGCCGTACGCTGCTGCGACTGCTTCCACTCGTCGGTTTCGCCCCAGCGCTGCTCGGCCTCCTCAGCGTATTCCTCGCCGGTCCAGTTGTCGCCGAAGATCTCTCGCTGCTCCTCGGGAGTCAATTGCATACCCATCTTCTTCGCCTCCATCATCTTGTCCACGGCCGCAGCCATTGCGTGCAAGTGATCGATCCGCTCATTCAACAACTCTCGCTGCCGCCGCAGATGCGCCATGGCATCGACCGCCGGGTCGTCGAGCAACGCTGCAATGACCTCGAGCGGGAACCCGAGCTCGCGGTAGGTCAATACCTGATGCAGCCGTTCGACATCGGCCGATGAATACGTCCGATAGCCCTTGGGAGTTCTCCCCGACGGCACCACCAACGCGATCTCGTCGTAGTGATGCAGCGTTCTGACGCTGACACCCACCAACTTCGAGACCGCGCCGACCTGCATGCCGACCTGGACGTCAACCGAACTGTTCGCGGACGAATCACTCACGAAGGACACTGTGCTGCCTCCCGTGGCGTGAGGGTCAAGACGAAAAAACGATTCGTTATGGACCTCTAGCGAATCACACGTTCGCAACCCGAGGTGGGTACTCCGGCCAGTCGTTGCGCCAGCCAGTCGTAGGCACCGGGACGGCCGTTGGTCTGGGCCTGTGAATGGTCGCCGGGCACCTCTTCCAGATGTACCGACGCTCCCGCTGCACACCACTGATCCTGCACTGCCTCGGCACCTTCTTTGGGAATGAGGAAGTCCTGCAGGCCCTGGTAGATGTACACCGGCGCGTCCGGCTTCGTCTGGCCCATGCGGTTTTCCTCGACGACGGCCGTGGTGATCGGATGCGCGAAGACGTCCGGGACGTTGGAGAGATTTCGCTGGTCCAACAGCAGTAGTCCGCTGTAGGACAACACATCCACGCATTGATCCTTCTGCGCCAGCGCCAGTCGCTTGCCGTTGTCGTTGGCGAGCTGCCGCATCTCCGGGTACTCCCGGGACAGTCCGATCGTCGCCGCAGTGAACAAGCCCGATCCGATCTGGCCGTTGAGCGACGTCTGCAGAATCTTGTAATCGGTCGGCGGGCCGCCGAACGCGACTCCGGCGATGTTCAGCTCGGGTGCGTACTCGGGGGCCAACTGGGCCGCCCAGCCCGAGGCGATCGCACCGCCGGAATATCCGGTGATGCCGATGGGTGCATCCGCGCTCACGCCTGCAGTCCGGGAGGCACGCAGACCGTCGAGCACGGTGTGCCCCGACACGAGACCGGCCGAATATGCCTGACGCGGCCCCTGATAGTCCGTCATCACCACGGTGTAACCGCGGCCGAGGAGGACCCGGACCTGATCGATCTCTTTGTTGTTGCCCCGCGGGAGGGTGTACGACGGCGCGCATTTGTTGCCGAGTGAATCCGTCGCCTCGTTGTATGCGATGACGGGGCGATCTCCACCACCGGTCCACGGCGCAGTGGGAGTCAGCACCGTCGTCGCCGCTGCGATGGGACGATTCTTCGAATCGGTGGAGCGGAAGAGCAATTGGACGGACGAGGCCTCGGGCGTCACCGCGACATCGCGTCGAGCGAGGACAGTGCCGGGCACGAGATTCTCGTATCCCGCCGGCGGATCGAACCACGGATCGCCGAGTGACGTGGGGAGATACGCAGCCGGATCGCTCGGTGGAGCAATGAAATCTTGGACCGGATCTGCCTGCGCAGACCCCGCGAATGCCACCATCAGTGCTGCTGCTCCGGCCAGAACTAGTGCCTTGCGCATGGATTCCCCACCCTGTTGCTTCCGAACGCCCCGACGTCGGAGTAGACCACCGCCCATCGTGCCACAGGGCCAGGGAACATCGGCCCTGTGAACTGAGCCGAAGACCAGGTAGGTTGTCTGTTACTCCGAACACTACTCATCAGTAGGGATGCAAAAATGCCTGCTCCGTCCACTGCGACCTTTTCCCGGCTCGCTGATCTCATCGCCATTCCCGACGCGGACTCGCGTCCCACCAAGACGATCACCGAGGTGTTCACCGGTAAGGAGCTGGCGACCATTCCGGTCGGTACGGCTGCAGATGCTCTGGCTGCGATCGCGCGCGTCCGTACCGCTCAGGCGGCCTGGGCCAAGCGCCCGGTCTCCGAGCGCGCAGAGATCTTCCACCGCTACCGCGACCTGGTGCTCGCGCACCGCGACGAGCTCATGGACATGGCGCAGGCCGAGACGGGCAAGTCCCGCGCCGCCGCCCTCGAGGAAGTCCTCGACATCTCGATGACCTCGCGGCACTACGCACGCACGGCCGCCAAACTGCTGGCCCCGAAGAAGGTCACCGGCATGCTTCCCGTGCTGACCAAGACTCGCGTTCGGTACCAGCCCAAGGGCGTCGTCGGAATCATCTCGCCGTGGAACTACCCGATGACTCTCGCGGTGTCCGACGCCATTCCGGCGCTGCTGGCCGGTAACGGCGTCGTGCTCAAGCCCGACAGCCAGACGCCGTACTGCGCGCTGGCCTGCGTCGAGCTGCTCTACAAGGCCGGTCTGCCCCGCGACCTGTTCGCCGTGGTCCCCGGCCCCGGCTCGGTGGTGGGCACCGCAATCGTCGAGAACACCGAATACGTCATGTTCACCGGCTCCACGGCCACCGGTCAGCTCCTGGCCGAGCAGGCGGGGCGTCGACTCATCGGTTTCTCCGCCGAGCTCGGCGGCAAGAACGCCATGATCGTCGCCAAGGGCGCCAACCTGCGGGAAGTATCCGACGCGGCAGTGCGCGCCTGCTTCTCCAACTCCGGTCAGCTCTGCATCTCCATCGAGCGCATCTACGTCGAGAAGTCCATCGCCGCCGAGTTCACCGAGAAGTTCGGCCAGCGGGTACGCAACATGACCGTGGGTGCCGACTACGAGTTCGGCATCGAAATGGGCAGCCTCATCTCCGAGGACCAGATCAAGACGGTCTCGGCGCACGTCGACGACGCCAAGGTCAAGGGCGCGACCGTCGTCGCGGGCGGCAAGGCGCGTCCCGACATCGGCCCGCTGTTCTACGAGCCGACGTTGCTGACGAACGTCACCGAGGACATGGAGTGTGCGGCGACCGAAACCTTCGGGCCGTTGGTGTCGATCTACCCCGTCGCGGACGTCGACGAGGCCATTGCGAAGGCCAACGACACCGACTACGGATTGAACGCGAGTGTCTGGGCCAAGACGAAGGCTCAGGGCGAGGCCATTGCGGCACGTCTGCACGCGGGCACGGTCAACGTGGACGAGGGCTACGCGCCGACGTGGGGCACCACCGGTGCGCCGATGGGCGGAATGGGCGTCTCCGGAATGGGCCGTAGGCACGGAAACGAGGGACTGCTCAAGTACACCGAGCCGCAGACCATCGCGACGACCCGCCTGCTCAATCTCGGTGGACCGCGCGGACTTCCGCCGAAGCTGTGGGCAAAGATCATGCCTCCCTTCGTCAAAGCGCTGAAGTACATACCCGGCCGGTAGTAGTCGGTAGACGGACGAGAAAAGGCCCCGCACTCCCTTTCGGGTGTGCGGGGCCTTTCGCTGTTCTGTGGCAGATCAGTTGACGCTGTGGCCGTTCAGTCCGGCGTTGGCGTAGTGATTGTGGCTGTCGGGAATGTGGTTGTCTCCCAACACCCGGGCCACCTGCTGCTCGCTGAGTCCGAGTCGGCGGAGTCGCTCGCACACTGCATCGAAGTCGAGCATCTTGGCGTCGAGTTCCTGCTGCAGCTCGATCACCTCGGCGCGAATGGCCTCGGCCTCGTCGAGTGCGGTCAACGTGTCCTCGGGCTGGGGCAGCAGCAGCGTGAGCAGTCGATCACGGGCATCGGTGCTCAGTCCATCGAAGGGACGCTGACCCGGCTGAGCCTCGTGGCGACCTTCGTTGCGACGCTCGAAGCGCCGTTCGTTGCCGTACTGCGCTCCGACGTAATCCTGAGTCGCCCCGAAGGATGGGATCTCGGCGAGCTGTTCCCGACGCTCGGGCTGTGCCTGAGCGTCAGCGTCAGCGTCGAGATCGTTCTGGTCCAGATCGGCGACGGGTCCCTGCGCCGGTGCCGACGCGATGTCGATCGTCTTGCGCAGCGGGCGATTCGGGATGAAGACCACTGCGATGAGCGTGACGATCGCAACGAAGCCGGCGATCATGAAGATGCGTCCGGTCGCGTCGCCGTATGCGGTGCGGATGACGCTGACGATCGGAGCAGGCAGTGCCGTGAGGTCGAGCGATCCGCCGCCTCCGGCCGAACCGTCCACACCGAGCTGCGCCAGACCGGCTGCCGACTTCTCGGCGACACGGGTTGCCAGCAGCGAACCGAGAACCGAGACGCCGATCGCTCCGCCGAAGGTACGGAAGAAGGCAACCGTCGACGATGCTGCACCGACGTTCTGCACACTGACCGTGTTCTGCACTGCGAGAACGAGATTCTGCATCAGCATGCCGGTACCGAGACCGACGATGGTGATGAAGATGCCGACCGTCACCAGGCTGGTGGCGTGGTCGATGGTGCCCAGCAGCAGGAATCCGATGACCAGCAAGATGGAGCCGGTGACGATGAACGGCTTCCACTGACCGAACTTGGTGATCAGCTGACCGGAGCCCACGGAGGCGACGAGCATGCCGAACACCAGTGGGATGGAGAGCAATCCAGCTTCGGTGGGGGTGTAGCCGCGAGCAGTCTGGAAGTACTGGCCGAGGAACGTGGTGGCTCCGAAGAGGCCGACGCCGACCGCGATGGACGCGATGATGGCCAGGCCGGTGGTGCGCTCGGTGACGATCTTGAGCGGGATGATCGGCGACTTGTGTCGAGCCTCGACGATGATCGTCAGGACGAGCAGCGCAACTCCGCCGCCGACGAGGTACGCGGTCTCACGAGAGATCCAGGCGTAGTAGTCGGCCTTGCCTGCGAACGAAACCCACACGAGGAGAACGGACACGCCTGCGGTCAGCAGAAGTGCGCCGAGCCAGTCGATGGAGACGTTGTCCTTGCGGACGGTCTTGATGTGCAGCGTCTTCTGCAGCAGGCCGAGGGCGATGACAGCCAACGGGACGCAGACGAAGAAGCACCAGCGCCACCCGAGGGGGCTGTCGACGATGACGCCGCCGAGGATGGGGCCACCGGACATCGATACGGCCATGACGGCACCGGTGTAACCGGAGTAGCGGCCACGATCACGCGGGGAAACGATGGTTCCGATGATGGCGATGACGAGTGCCGTCAGGCCACCCATGCCGATGCCCTGCACCACACGTGCGGCGAGCAGCAGCGGAACGTTGTGCGCGAAGCCAGCGATGAGCGAGCCCGCGACGAAGATCAGAATCGAACTCTGGACCAGGACCTTCTTGTTGAACAGGTCGGCGAGCTTGCCCCAGATGGGCGTCGACGCGGCGTTGGCCAGCAGGGCGGTGGTGATGACCCAGGCGTACGCGGTCTGCGAACCCTTCAGGTCACCGATGATGGTCGGAAGTGCGGTCGAGACGATGGTGGTGCTCAGCAGCGCAGTGAACAGCGCGGCCAGCAGACCGGTGAGGGCTTCGAGGATCTGGCGATGCGTCATCGCATCGGGATCGGCGACTGCCTGATTCGGCGGATTCTCCGCGGATGTGGTGGTCATGTCTTATCTCGCAATCAATTCAATGCGGGCCACGTCCTGGTGCTGGGCGTGGGCGTCTTCGGTGAACGTGTCGTTGAGCTTGCGGATGGAATCGAGGGCATCGAGCGCCTCGGTTTCGCTCCATTCGCTCAACATCTCTGCCAGGCGACGAGCTCGCCTGTCCCAAATCTGTTTCAGTCGAGCTTGGCCTTCGTCCGACACGCAGACCCGGGACGCTCTTCTGTCGTCCGGATCGGGATGCCGATCGATGTAGCCGAGTTCGACCAGGTCCGCGATCTGCCGGCTGAGGGCGGACTGGCTGACGCAGAGCCTGCTGGCGAGGTCGGTCTGTCTGCATTCACCCTCTGTCGCGAGGATGGCCAGAACTCCGGTCAGCGCCTGCGGCAACGGTGAATCCTCGACTCCGGTGGTCACGGCCCGCTTCAGCGTGCGCCCGAAGAGGAAAACCTCTTCGACGAGCGATTCCGCTGTCGTGGATTGAACTGCCATGAGTACTCCAACGCTGAGTTCGATTTACTTGCTGTCTGCAACCATATATATACATACATGCGCTAAGCAAACAATATTCCTGTCTGGTGGGTCACAGCGTCGATGTGGGGATGGCCAGATCCTTCGGGCCGGTGACGCTAGTGCGGATAGAAGAAGGATCGCCGCACGGACAGGCCGACCGTCTCGCCCACCTCGGGCCGCGGCCCGCGCGTCGAGCAGCGGAAGTCGACGTCGTCGCAGTGCACCAGGACGTCGCTCGCATCGCGGCCGAACAATGACGACGTGACGGTGCCACTGACCTCACCAGTGTCGTCCGCAGATCCGGGCACGATGTCGATGTCGGTCGGCAGGATTGCGAGCGTCCCGGGTCCGGAGCCCTCCGCCTCGAGTGTGAGGGAGCCGAAGTGAAGGTGCCGTCTGCGACAACGCCGTCGACGAGGGTGGCGTCGGACAGGAAACGCGCGACGAACGCCGATGTCGGAGCACGCACCACGTCCTCGGGTGAGCCGATCTGCTCGATACCTCGAAGATCCTCGGCATTCCGGGTCATCAGCGCCTTCGCTCGCTTGTCGTACCCCTCGCCTACTCTCTCGACCACACACATCCGGGGGGGACATCATGAGCAACCGTAGATCGCGCAGCAGAAAGACCAGTCGCGAGGCCCACAGTCAGGTTCAGCGTGAAAGGGAACCTCTATTTTGGCCGAGCGCACTTCTTCACTTCTCCGATTGGCTGATCGAGAATGCCTGGGTCGCAGATCAGTTGACGGCTTTTGCGACAGCAATGACAGTCGATCGGTCGGTCCGCGAGAGGAACGTGAGCGTGTACGGCGCAGATTTTCCGATCGACATGTTCTGTCTCGATGATCACGAGTACTTGGACCTCGATGACTATGAGCGGTCGCCATGGGAGCGCGACGAGATTCGTCGCGCCATCGATCTGTTCGGCACGTTCGTCGTCGCCGAACGGTTGTCGCCATCTCAGAACGAAGAGATCTCGAGAGAGATCGGGTTCCCGTCTGCATTCGCGTCGGTGCCCAGTTCTCCGATATCGCCGGGGCGCTCGAGCCCACTGAGTACACCGATAATGGTCTCACTCCTGCAACGGTTGGCATCGTGGGCTGCGACCGAGCGCCGCGCGCCATCGGCCCGAATCGACTACTGGGACGACTCGGCCGAGATCGTTGCCGCGCTCGGGATTCCGGGTTTCGACAGCATCCCTGAACAACCTGACTTCATGGCAATGGTGAACTATCGGTCGGTGTTGGATACCGCCCGTAGGGTCGGGGTTCTCGAGCACGCGGGCCAGACTTACACCCGCGGACCCGAAGCCGGAGCTTGGGTGGTGTCTCCAAGTGCGGACCGAACTCGCGCAGCCGTGGTCGAGGCGTACGCATCCTGCTTGACGCCTGTGTACGACTCCGGCGATGATTCCGTGCAGTCCGAGCTCGTGGCAGGCTCGACGTTGGCGACCACCGTGCTCGTGCGCAGCCTCGTCGGTGATCCGGTAGGGGAATCCGACGGTGTCGTCCTGGGAACGATGTCCGACAGCAAGGTGATTCAGACCGTCGCGACACTCCGGTTCATGTCGATGTTCGACCTCGGATTGCTCGTCAAGGTGAACGACAAGTTCTGCGTACCTGACCTTCTGGCACCCCTGCTGCTCGAGGCGCTCGATCGAGATCGTCTGCGGCGCGTAGGGCGCGCAGCATGACCTGACGAGCGGCCGGTAGCACCTTCTGGTTCACGAGCCGAGTGCATGTACGGCAAAAGTGTGTCCCCAATCCGGTACGGCCCCGTCGCGACCCAAAGTCGACGGCACAGCGCCGATCAGAGTGAGGAAGTCGAAGGTCGGTCGAGCGAGGTACTGGGCGTAGCGTCTTTCGCTTTCTGGGATTCGCCACCCGATGGTCTCGAGGCTTCGTAGGATCAGCGAATTGCGTTCGGTCGCAGAGCAACCCCCTGCAACCGACACCAGCAGCAGCAGGCCTGCATCCTTCTCGTACTGCTCGCGGCCGAAGGGCATCCGAGCCGCGGCGTGCGACCACAGGCGGAGCGGGTCGGTGGCCAGGGTGTTGCCCAACCGGGTGCGAAGTAGCCGTCCCTTCAGCACGCGAACCAGCCCGAGTTGCGTCACTGCAGCCCGAAGCCAGTGCACCTGCTGATGGTCCACCTCGCGGTTGGAGCTTCCGAACCATTCGGCACCCCACTCGAGCTCTGCACGCATCGCAGCAACGTCTTTGGGTGGGAGATAGCCCGCAGCAGTCAGCGTGATTCCGTCTGCGCCCACCCGCGCCAGCATCCATGTCAGCTTTTCCATTGCCGATGCCGTCGCTACGGGGTCCAGCTGTGCCACATCGAAATCGACGCGTGCGAGGACATCGGGCAGATCGGGGTGATACTCGAGGGGCCCGCGTTCGAGAAGCGAGCCGAGTTTGGGTAGCCGCTCCCGCACGCGGCCGGCCAACTCCGTCACCGCGCGCCGCAACGCGATTCTGTTGTTCGCGTCGGCCACCGCGAAGCGTTCCTCCAAGCTGCCCGCCCACTGCTTCATATGGTTGTGCTCAGGATGATCGGTATCAGCCAGAACCTTCAGCAGTTCGTCGTAGCCCGACGTGCCACCGCAGTCCTCGGGTGGGCAGGCGCGGTTGCCGTCGAGGCAGGTTGCAGTACCGGCAACGGTCGATATTTCTTCGACGACCAGGTGGTGTGTCCATCCGTCACCGAAGTCGTACTCGTACCCGAGACGATCCCCGACGGCACCGAGGACTTCGTCCACTGGAACGCCGTCCTCGAGCGTCCCGGCGCCGTCGTCCCACTCTTCGAGCGCGGACTTCATCTCGTAGCGTCGACTGGTTCGATAGGGATCGTCGCCGACGAAGAACATGTGCAGGTGTCGGTCTTCCCAGCCCATGACATCTTGGATGACGTCGTGTAGCTCGGGCAGTGTGGCGTCGGAATTGATGGTGAACCGCCGCCACACCGCTGGTTCGATGTCGGCCAGAGTTACCTTGATCGTCAGCATCGAAACATCGTCCCCCATGTGCGAGATGCCCGTCGAGAACGTCCCCGCGGGGACGCTTTCGGCGCGATACAGTCCGAACATGGACGTTGTGCGCGCGATGCCCCTGCTCACGGTCACCGATCTCGATGCGGCGCTGGACGCGTATGTCCAGGTCACCGGCATGGAGGTGGTGATGAACCACGGTTGGATCGCCACGCTGGCGTCACCGGGAGACAGCACCGCGCAACTGAGTCTGATCACCGTCGACCCCACCGGCCCGGTGAATCCGTCGGCGTCTCTCGAAGTGGACGACGTCGACGCGGCTTACCGCGCCGCGGTAGATGCGAATTTCGAGATCGTGTACGAGATCACCAACGAGGAGTGGGGCGTGCGCCGATTCTTCTTCCGAGACGCGGGCGGCAACGTGGTGAACGTGCTCGCGCACATGTGAGATCAGCTGGGCTGCAGCAGGTTTCCTCGTATCACGCCTCGGAGGGTTCGAGCAGCGACAGTGATCCAGGCCGTCACGAGCACGACGTACAGCAGTACGGCAAGGGCACGGACCGCGCCGAAATCGAGGGCATTGCCCAGTGCGGTCGCTCCGGTGACGCAGGTGCCGATCGGGAACGTGAACGACCACCACGTCAGTGAGAAGGTCAGCTTCCTGCGTGCCGCATGGACGGTCAGGGCAGTGGCCAGTGCGAACATCAGCGCGCCGAATCCGCCCATGATCAGTCCGTAGCCGATCCCGACGACGTGCAGCCCGACGGCGATCGACGACTGTGTCCCGGTGAACACCGTCGCTGCATCGGTGCCGAGCAGGTTCGCCGCCGTGACCGACTGGCCGATCAACCCGAGCGTGATCCAGACCGTCGGAGCCGCGTCGACGGACGGCAGACCGCCGTGCAGCAGGCGTCCGTAGATCAACGTCATGGTGAGCATTCCGACGATCAGCGACAGCCCGAACATCGCGTAGCACGCGCACAGCAGCGCCAACCGCCACTGGCCGTCGGGCAGGTGAGGGAGCAGCAACGCTCCGGTCGATGCCGACACCATCGGCGGGACGACGGGCATCAACCACGCCGGTAGCGCCGTGACTTGCTGCCGATGCCCGGACGTCATCATGCGAAACGGCACGGCAATGCTGGTGAGCAGGCCGGTGACCGTGCCGGCGACCCACAGGACTGCGAACAGTGCCGTGGCCGCCGTGGGACCGATGAGGTCTCCGCCGAGCAGGCCGGCCCCGGCGCCGACGGTGAGCAAGGCCATGGGCGGTGCGCCGTAGAACTGCATCATCACCGGGTGCTGCGCGTAGTCGACTGCGCGTGCGCGGTACCCGGTCCAGTGCCGCACGAAGGCTGCGCCGATCACTGCGAGTGCTGCGGCAGCGAGTACCCATACGACGACGGCGAAGACGCGCAACGCAGGGAGGTCGACGGGCAGTGTGGCGGCCGCGGTGGCGACGATGCCGGTTCCCATGACGGCGGCGAACCAGTTGGGGGTGATGTGCTCGACGGTCCGCCTGCGCGACAGCCGGGGTGCATACGAGACGGACTCGAGGACGGTCATGACTTCACTGTGCGCGACGCGGCCCACGTCCGGTAGACAGCAATTCGCCATCCAGCCATAACTGAAGATTATGACTGGATGGACCCAGCGACCGTCAGAAGTTCCGCGGCCGGGCCGCTGGGCTCACGGCCCGATCGCCAGATCGCGCGCAAGTCTCTGTGCAGGGACAGATCGGGGAGCGGCACTCCGATCAGACTGCCCGCCGCCAGCTCCGTCGCGACGGCCAGTGAACTGAGGACGGCACCGCCGATCCCCGCTGCCACAGCGGACTTGATAGCCGTCGTCGACGACACTTCCAGTAGAGGGGTCGGGGGCAGGCCGAAACCTGCTGCAGCAACGGCACTCTCGTACACGGACCTGGTTCCCGACCCGGCCTCGCGGGTGACCAGCGCCGTCTCGACCACCTCTTCCGTCGACGGTGCAGTGTGTGCCCACGGATGTCCGGGTGCCACGACGAGAACCAGTTCGTCGGTTGCGACGGTGCGGTACGTGAGTTCGTCCTGGACACTGGGGTTTTCGATGAACCCCAGGTCTGCGTCTCCGGCGAGCACCGTCGCGGCGACCACCGCCGAATTGCCCGAGCTCAGCGTGGGCACGATCTGGGGCAGCGTCGTGTGCAGTGTGACCAGCCATCTCGGCAGAAGATATTCGGCGACAGTCTGACTGGCCGCGATCTGCAGGTGGCCGATGCGCTCGGCGTGCAGCGTGGCGATCGCCGTCGCCAAGTCCTCGGCCGACCGGACGACCGGCGCTGCCCAACTCGCGACCAGCTCGCCGAACTCGGTCAGCACCGTTCCGCGTGCGCCCCGCTTCAACAACGGCGCTCCGACGCGACGCTCCAGCGCGCGAATGCGAGAACTTGCCGCGGGCTGCGACATGCCGTGGGCGTGTCCGGCACGGCCGATGCTGCCGAGCTCGGCCACCGACAGCAACAGATCGATGCTGGTGAGATCGGCAACGTGAGGGGGAAGCGGCACAGGTCGAGCCTACGGCGACGGGAGTCAGTAGTCGCTGAACAGGTCCAGCTCGGCGTCGGGCTCGGGTAGGTCCTCTGGGTCTCCGGGGTCGTCCGGATCTTCGGGATCGCTACGTTCGTGCAGCACCGAACCCACCAGGGCGGTGACGTCGATGGCCGCGGGATCGGGAATGGGGTGACCCTCGACGAATGCGAGTCGCTCCGCAGACAAATACGCCAGCCGCACCGCCTGCACCACCAGGACGCGTCGCAGGCCCTCGGACACCTCACCGCGCTCGCGAGTGACCGCAGCCAATCGGGAGATGGTCTCCGCGCGTCGCGCGATCCGAATGTCGGGGTGACCGCGCTCTATTCGGGTCTGCTCGGAGATCAGCGACCGCCGCAGTGACGCAGGCAGAGTGATGGGCTCGGAGACCGGCGGGATCTTCTCGTTCAGGATCGCCTTGTGACGCGACCTGTCGATGGCCTCGAGGTACGCCGTGTACTCGTGGGCGTTCAAGTCTCGTTCAGCTGTGCGGAATTGTTCTGCGCCGTCGGACTTCTTGAGGTCCTCGTACTGCCAGAGCGGCCAGATCTCGATCTCCGCGACCTCGAACACGTCCAGCACTCGCATCGCGACGGCGTCGGTCCGCTGATTGGTCAGATGCCGCTGCACCCGAACGCTGAGCTTCTCCTTGGTCTGCCCCACGTAGATCGGCTCGCCGTCGTAGTCGTAGAACGCATACACGCCCCACTTGGCCGCCGACCAGACGCGTCCTCGATCGTCCTTCTCGCTCAGCACTTCTCGCAGTGCAGCTCGAAATGACTGCACATCGTCCGCAGGCAGACTGCTCTTGCGCGGCGCGACCGCCGACGCCCGCAGCGAGGACTTACCGTGACTGGACATGCGCAGCAGTTCCATTCGGCGCGATGGAACCGAGTGTCCCGTTCACCAGGGGCATCAGGTAGTGCTCCGCCAGCCACGCGACCACCGGAACACACACCGCATCACCGAAACCGAAGAGCGCCTGGTTGTTCCGCAGACCGCCGAGCGTGTAGTCGCCGGCTCCCATCAAGCGGGCGTACTCGAGAGGCGTCATCCAGCGCACCTGCAACCGGCCGTGGCCGATCTTGACCACCGCCTGCTTCGACGACCCACCGCGCGCAGTACGCAGGCAGCCGGAGATGTCGTCGGGGCGGGCCTCCCACACCGCGACGCCGTTGCGGGTACGACGGTAGGCGGTACGGTAACTGACCTTGCGCGCCTTCTTCAGAATCTCGATGCGCTGCAACTGAATCGGAGACAACGAGCGTACGAACGCCTCGGTGCGGTCTGCATCCCACCAGCGCTCGTCGCGGTAATCCATTCGTTCGACCAGATCGCCGAGACCACTGGTCAACGGGATCGGCGGGCTGGGCAGCGGAGCCCGATGCGTCGACAGCGTCGAATCGCCGTAGACCGCCTGCAACCAATCCGGACGCAGTTCGCTGTTGGGATCGCGGGCATCCTCCGGCGGATGTTGCGCACCGATCAGGAACAAACGAGGACGGGACTGCGGGACGAACCGTCGAGCATCGATGGTGAGGACGTCCACCGAATAGCCGAGTTCGTTGAGCTCACGGACCGCAGCCGCCAGATCGTCGCCCCCATGACTGGTGGCCAGACCGACGACGTTCTCCAGCGCGACCACCTCGGGACGGCCGTCACCCATTTCGTCCAACACTCGAGTGAAGTGCCGAAATGTCGAGGAGTTCTTGCCCGCGAGACCGGCCCGACCCCCGGCCAGAGACAGATCCGTGCACGGAAACGACGCCCAAGCCAACGACAGACCGTCCGGCAGATCGCCGCCCCGCGTGCCGGCGACATCCCCGAGCTGGAAATGGGCCGCGTCGTCACCGAAGTGTTGGCGATACATGTGGTGCTTGTCGCGCTCGATGTCGTTGGCCCAGCACACCTCGAAACCGGCCTGCTCCAAGCCCATTCGCACCAAACCGATACCGGCGAAGAACTCGGCGACCGTGGGAATCCGATCGCGCGCCGACACCGAGGAACCACCCGGCACCACAGTCAACTTCGGCATGCACTCAGGCTAGTACAGAGCCCCGACAGACTTGCTTGTCTGGTCATTCCGCAGGCTGCACTCCGGCTTTTCCTGGTCATTCCGCAGGCTGCACTCCGGCCTTACGCCGTGGTTGCCAACGCCGCCGCCAGTCCGAACGCCACCGTCAGCAGACAGACATGAGCTGCAGCTCGCCGCACCGAGTAGTCCGCCGTGGAGCGGTGCGCAGTGGCGGTCGGCAACCACGTGCGGCGGATTCGAGATGCCACAGCCACCAGGATCACGGTCATCACGACTTTGGCGAGAACGATTCGGCCGTAACCTGTCTCGATCGCAGCGGCCGGGCTCTCCAACTTCAGGACCGCGTCGAATACGCCGGTCACGGCCACCCCGACGACGCACCACAGCGCGATCCGGGAATAGGCCGGTAAAAGCGTCGCCCAGGCTGTCTTGGTCCGCAGACTCAGCGCCATCGCGCCGAGCACACCGAGCCACACCGAGGCGCACACCACATGCACGGCAACGGCAATGGACCCGAATGCGAATTGCGACATGTGTCCGGTGATCGGTCGCGCGACCAGGGCCAGCGCCGCCAGCGTGACCACGGGAACCGGGGACCAGGATGCGTCTCGTCGATATCCGAGTACGCCCATGGCGCACAGAACTAGCGCGAGGAGCACCGTCGTCGCGCCGAGTCGACCGACGGAGATCGACGCGACGAAGGCCGCAAATGCACTCGGCGACAGCGCCGTCACTGCTCGGCCCTCGGCCTCGGCTGCGGCCGCTGCCAACAGGACGAACTCGGCCACCGCCCACAGACCCGACAGGAACCCGATCGACCGCCACATCACCAGCGAGTCGAGGGCGGGGCGTCGAGATGCGGAATTACCGTCCAGGACAGCGAGAATTCCGAACCCCAACACCACCGAACCCGACGCGACAGCGATGACGCGGAGCCACGACGACCCGCTGGGAAAGGTGGGGTACGCCAGCGCGAACGCTGCGGCGACCCCCACCACCGCCGAGGCTGCGGCGGCGAGCACGAGCCGAACGCTCCTCTCGCTCACCGCAGCCACGTCGGATCTACTTCTCGCTCTTCGGCTTACGCTGGTCTTTCGGCTTACGCAGTGCGAATGCCAACGCTCCGCCGAATGCGAGGACCGCAACCACGACCAGCACGATGGGACCGTAGCCGCCGAGGAACCCGTCCTCGGACTCTTCCGAGGTGCCCGACGCATCGGCCGGTGCCCCGGGTGTTCCGGACCCTTCCTGCGTCAGCGTGAACGTAGCCGTGCCGCTCACCGGATGACCGTCGGCCGAGGTGATGCGGTAGGCGAGGGTGTACTCGCCGGCAGGGCCCAGATCACCGACATCGACGACCACGCTCTGGCCCTCGATGCGAGCATCGCCCTTCGACCAGATGTTGCCGTCGGGGCCGACGACGTTGAGCGTTGCGAACTGCGACTGCGGCACCTCGTTGAAGGTCACCGATGCCGTCGCCGGAGATGCGTCGAGCGAGGAGCCGTCGGCCGGGCTGTACCCGGTGACCTGCGAATGAGCCGAGGCAATCGGAGCCGCGATCAGCAGTGCCAGCAAGGCCACCGCCGATACGACCACCGCTTTGGCGGACACGGTCAGCGCCCTCACGAGCGTCGGCTCCGTACGGTTGCACCGATTCCGAGGCCGGCGCCGACGGCACCGAGAACGAGCCCGGCACCGGCAATCCACCGGGCGGTGGTGTCCGAGGAGGACGTGGACGTCTGCTCGGCTGCGTCCGTCGTCTCGGCGTGGGCTCCGCCGTGCGCGTCACCGCTTGATGCTGCGAGGGTCAGTGTGGGAGCGGGCAATTCGGGCTCGCTGCCGTCCTCGGTCATCGGCTCGTTCCACTGCACGACCTCACCGTCGGTGTAGGTCTGGGTGGCCGGGAACGACACGGTTTCCTGCTCGGGCAGCGGCCCCGCGGAGAGCAGGAACTGCTGGAACTGGCCCGGACCGACCTCGGCACCGGGATTCGCCGTCCAGGTCACCGACACGGCGAGATCGGCGGAGTCCTTCTCGACGGTGGACGTCCACCCCGGAATGGGCTGGGTGCGAGCAGAATTGAGGCCGGGCAAGGTGACCTTGACCGAGTTGGTCGATGCGGTGTCGGACTCGGTGGGGACGCGGAACGTCAGGACCGAGTAGCCGCCCTGCGCGGCGTCGGGCGCGGAGACGACCACATGGGCGGAGGCTGCGCCTGCGCCGATCAGCAGTGCGCCGACGGTGGCACCGGATACGAAGAACAAGGCACGCGGAATGGAACTCTTCATGAGTGTTGGGTCATTTCTGTACGGAGGTGGAAAGGGGATGTCGGATCAGAGCTACGAGCTGATCGACATCGGAGGCCCACGACGAGAAATGGCCCAGTCCAGGGCAATACCGTGCACCGACGGCATTGCGACGGAGAACCGGACGCGACCGACAGCGGAACCGTCGGGCAGGGGAGTGAGGAGCGCGAGAACGGCACGAACGATGGATGTGATCGGGCCGTAGAGACGTTCGGCTGCGGCGATCAACAGCGCGGCGACCAGCGACGCGGCCGCGTGAAAGCCGATCATCGCGGCGCTGGGCAGCAGCGAATGACTGTGTGGTGAGCCGGCCATGCCGGCCATGTCGCTCAGGCTCAGTGCGGTATGGGCGAGGAGTTGGCCACCCATCAGAGCGGGCAACAGAACAGTCGAGCGACGCGGAACGGCAGTCATGGCACCGACACCGAGGCTGACCACGATCAGCAGAGCCAATCCCGATCCGCTGAGATAGCCGCCGCCTGCCATTCCGTGCGCAGCCACCGCGAGGGCGGCGGTGACCGTACCGACAGCTCCGCCGCGAAGAGGTGCAGCAGAGCCGTCGGTCATCGGATGGTCGGTGAGATCAGCGCACGCCGAGGCGAGCGAGCACGTCCGCTTCGATGCCGTCGAGCTCAGCGGAAATGGCGGCGTGGGCAGTCTTGCGGCGTGCAGGCGGCATCTGCTCGGCGGCGCGCACAGCGGTGGTGAGATCGTCGAGACGCTCGCTGATCGCGGCACCGAAACTCTTGGTCTCCGGATCCGAATGACGCGATCCGATGGTGCTCAGCGACTTCTCGGCACCGGCGATCCGGGCGCTGAGCTTGCCGCCGTGGCCCGAGTACTCGCTCAGCTGATCGGGTGCGACACCCAGCTGCTGCGCCTTACGGTTGTCGAGTTGCCCGCGAACGACGGTGGCAGCGCGGTAGGCAATCGGAGCCAGCACCGGCAACAGAAGCCGAGCAATACCGAGATACTTACGAATCTGAGCCACGTTCAGCGTGCCGGCCGCAGCCGCCTTCTGCTGCGCCCGCAACGCCGAGACCTGCGCCTTCTCGACGTTCTTCTGCGACTTCGCCTCCACCGCGCTGAGCTTGCGCTGCGCCTTGGCGATCGACTTCAGCTGCTTGCGCTCGTTCTTCGCGCCGAGCTTCGCCTCGAGAGTGGCCTTGTGCTTGAGGGCCTTCGCCTCCGCCTTGCGAGTGGCACGACCTTTGCGCTTACGGAACAGACCCATCGACAAGGCTCCTGACATGTGCTGCTAGGCGGTAACGGTGCGTTCCACACAGCCTAATGGGTCATTCCGCAGGCTCCACTCCCGCCTAATGGGTCGGTCCCCAGGCTCCACTCCCGCCTAATGGGTTGGTCCCCAGGCTCCACTCCCGCCTGATAGGCAGCTGTTCTTCTTCGGCTGTCGGAGGGCTCACCTAATGTCTAGCGGTGTGAACGGTCAACGAGATGCGGCAGCGTCGCACGCACCTGTGCTGCTCGACGCCGGATCGTTGACGCGATGTCGGCACCGGCTCTATCTCGACACCGCCTACGGGGCGCTCCTGCGCGGTGAACCCGAGAATCCCGGGGTGCGGCAACGCCGAGAGGCGGCCCAGGCGCATCGCGAGAACATTCGCGCGCAGTTGGCAGCGGCCGACCCCATGCAGTGGACCGAGATCGACGAGCCCACGGCCCGTGCTGCGGCCGATGCGACCATCGCGGCCTGCCGCGCAGGCGTCGAACGTATCTGGAATGCAGTTCTGCCACTCGAACGCGATACCGGCCGCCGCGGACGGAGCGAGCTTCTCGTGCGTGACGCGTCGGGCGGCTACATTCCGGTGATCGTCGTCAATCACAAGGTGACCGACCCCGGGCGCGGTGCGCGCACCACACCGCTCACGCACTGGGCTCCCGCCGTCGACGAGACCCGCAAGGTGCGCAGCCAGTTACGCGATCAGCTCCGCCTCGCGCACCTGTACCGCATGCTCGCCCACGAGGGCTTGGCCACGGCCACCCCGGTCGGAGGCGCAGTGGGTTATCGCGGAGAGTGCGTGTTGGTACACGACCTGACTGCCGCGCTCGACGAATACGACATTCGCTTCGCGGACCGGCTTGCTGTCGCGAGCGGTGACGCGGTGACCGTTCCCTCGCAGATCAGCGAATGCCGTTCGTGTGCTTGGTGGTTCGACTGCAAGCCGCAGTTGGTGGCGGCCCGCGACGTCTCACTCGTCGCATCGGGATCTCGAGCGGACGTGCTGCGCAGCGCTGGAGTGCGGACGATCGACGAACTGGCGCAATGGACCGGTCCGGCTCCCGAGGAGTGGCCCTTCGGCAACTTCGACGACGCGGTGTCTGCGGCGCTGGCCTGGCGCGCCGACGTGCCGCTTCTGCGTCGATCGGAGACCGTGACGGTCCACCGCGCCGACGTGGAGGTGGACGTCGACATGGAGAGCTATCAGGAGCACGGCGCGTACCTGTGGGGCACGCTCCTCACCGAGGCAGGCGGACCGCCGCCGGAGTATCGCGGCTTCGTCACGTGGGATCCGCTGCCCACCGTCGACGAGGGACGCTCGTTCGCGGTGTTCTGGAACTGGTTGATGGACACGCGAGCCGATGCCGCGGCTCGCGGCAAAACCTTTGCAGCGTATTGCTATTCGAGACAAGCCGAGGACAAGTGGTTACTCGACTCGGCCCGACGCTTCGCCGACGTCCCCGGAGTGCCCACCGAGGCGCAGATACGCGAATTCATCGACAGCGAGCAGTGGGTGGATATCTATCAGGCCGTCAGTGACCAGTTCATCTGCCCGAACGGCAAGGGGCTGAAGAAGATTGCCCCGGTGGCCGGATTCTCCTGGCGCGACGAGGAAGCCGGCGGCGAGGCGTCGATGGGCTGGTACCGCGAGGCTGTCGGATACGACGCCGATCCCGATCACACCCAGCGAGAACGGCTACTCGTCTACAACGAGGACGATGTGCTCGCCACTAAAGTGTTGCGCGAGTGGATGTCCGACCGCGCCGAGCACGAGATCCCGACCGTGGCGGACCTGCGCGCTCGCGTGTGACCCCGCGCCCGAGAAGTCGGGGCCACACGCGAAAGGACTTCTAGCGCGGTGCCATCCGGATCGCGCCGTCCATGCGGATCGTTTCGCCGTTGAGATAGTCGTGCTCGGCGATCATCTGCACCAGCTGGGCGTACTCGCTGGGCTGCGCGAGACGCGACGGGAAGGGCACGGACGCCTCGAGGCCCTGACGGTATTCCTCGGTGACACCGGCGAGCATCGGGGTGTCGACGATGCCGGGGGCGATGGTGTTCACGCGGATGCCGACCTGGGCCAGGTCACGGGCCGCGGTGATGGTCATCGCGTGCACGCCGCCCTTGGAGGCGGTGTAGGCGATCTGGCCGATCTGACCCTCGAATGCGGCGACCGATGCGGTGTTGATGACAACGCCGCGCTGGCCGGCGTCGTCGACGGTGGACTGCGACTGAATGCGGTTGGCGGCCAGCCGCATCACGTTGAACGTGCCGAGCAGG
The DNA here is from genome assembly GCF_002258465.1 of Rhodococcus sp. 05-2256-B1. Lineage (NCBI taxonomy): Bacteria > Bacillati > Actinomycetota > Actinomycetes > Mycobacteriales > Nocardiaceae > Rhodococcus > Rhodococcus sp. 05-2256-B1. Next base: position 199,895 of record NZ_NOZA01000041.1, read on the forward strand.
TTGATGGTGATGACCGTGCGGAACAGCTCGAGATCGTGCGGTCCCTTCTTGGACAGGATGCGACCCGCCCAGCCCACGCCTGCACAGTTGACGACGATGCGCAGCGGCACACCGGACTCGACGATGGTGTCCAGCGCCGCCTCGACCTCGGCCTCACTGGTGACGTCGGCGGGAATGAGGGTCACGCCGTCCGGGACACTGTCTCCGGCGCGCTCGATGGACTGCGGCAGATCGAGACCGAACACCGTGACGCCCGCGCCTGCCAGACGTGTTGCGGTTGCTGCTCCGAGGCCCGACGCGCCACCGGTGACGAGCGCTGCTGTTCCTGAAATCTCCACGTCGTACGATCCCCTTCGTTAGCGGTGTCGGGTCGCGGCACAGGCAGCGACCACGCTGTGTTCTGCACCATAACCGGCGGGGGACCTCACCCCACTCCCAGGCACCCCGCTCTCCCGCACCCGACTCTCCCGCATCGAGGGGTCGGTCGGCCTACCGCCCTTCGAGTGACGGTGATACTCCCTACGGATTCGTGAGTCCATGCTCGTCGTCACTTCTGCGGCGAAATGTACGAAGCCCGGTCAGGATTGCGGCCGCAGCAAACAAACAAGTAGCCACCCAGGACCAGATCGAAAACTCACCGTCCTGAGTTCGACTCACGGACACAACGGCCCACAGCAGCGTCAGTGCCGACCAGAAGAAGACCCACCTTGTCCCGATCGGAACATTGATCGCCAACTCCTTGCATCCCGACGGGAGCCCGTGCCCCGTTGACACTGAATCTTGGTCGTTCCATCACATGCAGCCAACGTTATCGCCTCGGTCGGCTGCGACGGGCCTGCCTCGACGAAACCGCATCCGGCCAGGAGTAGTAGGACGGCGGCCGATGAGGGTCGGCTCCGGCCCCACACCAGGCAGGACGGAACCTCCCTCCCGTGCCCGCCGATCAGGGCAGAATGCGGCCGGAGTCGTCGTATTCGACTCGCTGAGCGCCGTCACCGAGGTCGTCGAGCAGGATCGTCGCCGCGGCCGGTCTGCCCGGAGGCAGCAAGCGAACCGTCACCGATCCCGTCACGGCACCGTCCAGACTGCTCGACGCCCCCGCCGCGATGTCGTTGCGGACCTTCTCGCTCAATGCTGTGGGGCTTCGGTCGTCGAGCATCGTGACCTCGACGCCGCGGGCGCGAGCCGAGCGTGCCGCCCTGGCCAACTCGGGCAGTACGAGCCCGCGGGCCCGCAGGGTGTCGCGGAGCTCGGCTTCGAGGAGTCGGCACGCCAGGACTTCCTCGTCGGTGAGATCGGGGCCGTCCGCGATGCGCTGCAGGAGCGGACGGGCGAGCGTATCGAGACTGGCCAGGCGGGCGTCACGTTCTTCGAGTACCGCCGCAGCGGCGGCCTGGGCGGCGATGCGGATGGTGGATTGTTCACGGAGCTCGAAGATCGCTGCACCGAGGGGTCGGATGGTGAAGGCGAAGAACGTCGCCATCAACAACGGAGCAATATTGATGGCGCTGAACGACAATCCGAACAGTGCGCCTTGACCCGTCCAGGCTGCCCAACCGACGACGACAGACATGGTGAGCGCGAGTCCGAACCACGCGGCCGGCGTGCGGCCACGGACACACATGAACGTGTAGATCACGACGGACATACCCAGAGGCCAGGACTGCAGACTGCCGGTCAGCGGCACCGGCACCACGGCGAAGACGAACGACGCGGCCACCGGCCCGGACACCGTGAGCAACGCCGTGGACCGTGGGCTCAGTGGATCCCCCGGCGCTCTGAGCAGCAGGATAACCGCGGCCGAGAACACCAGCACCGAGACGAACGGCGGCCACACCGCGGACATACCCTTCAGCGTCGCCGACGCACACACGGCGCACGCGAGGATGTAGAAGCCGGCGACGGCGTACGCGGCCCCCGACTTCATCGACAGCAGGTCGCGAACATCCTCGCCGTTCATCGCGCCCAGCTCAATCGCACAGTGGTTCCGCGGCGGGAGGTGTCGATCTCGGCCGAACCACCGTCGAGCTGACGCATCCGCCCCTCGATGCTGACGGCGACGCCGAGTCGGTGCGGAGGCACCGAGCGTCGATCGAAGCCGATACCGTTGTCTCGCACGATGACTCGCATTGCCGACGGGGCCAGCGAGACCGTCACCGATCTGGTCGACGCCTGAGCGTGAACGACGCTGTTGCGCAGTGCTTCTGCTAGTGCGCCCGCGATCGACCGGACCGCATCGGCAGGGTAGTTCGCCGAGGAATCGGCGGGGTCCTCGCGGACCCTGAAATCGATCGACTCGTCGACTGTCGATGCGGAGGCCCGCATCAGAGCGATCGTGTCGTCGGCGGTGAAATCGTGTGTCGCAGTGTCGGTGTGTAGTCCGTCCAGATGGGCCAATGCCGAACGTGCTTGACGGGCCAGGCTGGCAGTGCGGCCCTGGCGAGCGACCGCCAGCAGTGACGACATGACCTCGTCGTGGATGAGGGCGTCGAACCGTTCCCGTTCGACTTCGCGTGCATTCGCCGCAGCCGCCCGTGCGGCATCGCCGTGGGTGGCGCTGATGGTGGCGTCGAGAATGCGACCGGTACGCAGTGCGGCCAGAGTCGCCGCGACGAACACCGTGCAGAACATCAGCCCGAAGAATATTTCGGCGATGATGTTGCTGCGAGGAAACGGCTCTCGCACAGCTTGATTGATCAGTTGCACGATCACCACCGAGACGGCCGTGTGCACGAATGCCGGGATGGGTCGCCATACGGTCGCGGCCGCGAGTGAGGCCAGGCCGGGGAATGCGGACAGGAACATTCCGCTCCGATCGAAGGTGGTCCCGTCCCAGGCCACCCACCACAGCAGGGCCATGACCGGGAACGCCAACGCTGCGATCGAACCCGCAACCTGGCTGACCCTGATGCTCGGGTGAAAGGTGAAGGCTCCGAACGCGAGACCGGTACCGAACACGACGATCACGGCGGCCGGGGTCCACCACCCGGGGACCGTGACGCTGCTGCGCGCGATGTCGGGAACGAGCAGCAGTAGATACGCCGCGTAGCCGGTACCGACGAACCGGCCGAAGATCCTGATGAGCCGATCGGTCGAACGGTGTGCCGCGTCGCTACCCGTCGCCTGCAGGTTGTCGTTCATTCACCCCTCCGCGAGGAGTGTAAACCAAGGTCAGACGTCTTCGGTGGTGCTGCGCTTCTCCACTTCCTGCGGTGCGTCGCTGCGGGAGCGTCGGACGAACGCAGCGGCGACGACGAGGGCCGAGATCGCCACCACGACTGCGGCCGCCACGTACGGTGCCGACGTACCCGGCATCAGTCCCTCGAAGAACAGGACCGCGCCGAAGACGAAGAACAGAATGGCCGCACCGTACTGAATTATGCGTTCCGGCAAGTGCTTTCCGAGAACGGCACCCAGCACGATAGCGAGGGCGTCGGCGGCGACCATGCCCACCGTCGAGCCGATCCACACTCCGACCCAGTCGTTGTCGGCGGCCAGAGTGACGGTGGCCAGCATCGTCTTGTCGCCCAGTTCGGCGAGGAAGAACGCGGACGCGATGGCCAGGAAGGCCGACTTGGTGACTCGCGACGCCTTGGCACCCTCGTCGTCGGACAACGAATCTCCGCGCAGGGTCCACAGACCGAACACGACGAACGCGAGCCCGCCGACGATCGAGATGGCTTCGGTGGGGATGGACACACCGAGGAAATGGCCGACGGCGACCGAGACCAGATGCACGACGGTCGTGGCCACGGTGATTCCGCCGATGACGACGTACCACTTGTAGCGCAAGGCGAACGTCATGGCCATCAGCTGGGATTTGTCACCCAGCTCGGCCACGAAAATGACAGCGAAACTCAACAGTAGAGCGGACAGCACAGCAGACTCCTCGGTCGTCGAACGGACCGAAGGTCTCGCCCACCGGAAGTACCGGTTCAGGTGCCGGGTCGTGGAAAACGACCAGTATGTCGACACGTTGATTGGGGGCTACTCCCCTTCGCTGCAGACGACTTTAAGTGCCGTTTCTCCAATTGTCCAATGCGCCAATAAGTTTGGGGACCCGAAAAATCGTGTACGGGGAGCGGTCAGGATGCGAGGAGCATCGCCAAAACTGCGGTGTCGGGATCGCTGATCGGATCGAGGCCGACCCGACTGATCATCGACGTCACGGTGCCGTCGGATTCTGCCTCCACCCACGCGGCCCGGTGATCGAGGCCCAGATGCGGAAGACCGGGCAGCAGAACACAACCCGACGCCGCGCCCGCGCACTCCGGCAGAGAGGGCGTCGTCTCCGACGGTGGATGCAGCATCAGCAACGCGGCCGGCTGATGGTCCGAGAACCGCCCGGGAGCCAACGCGAAATCTCCGATCACCGGTCCCTCGGCCAACACCAGGCCGACCGTCCCCGGCTCCGGATCCTCGGGCAGCTCCTCCCGCACCCCGAACACCGTCGACGTCGCCAACAGACCCGGCATCGACGCGACCCGGACGGCCAGCGCCAGGAATTGAGCCCACTCCTTGGTGGTGTCCGGCCAACGACCGGAGATCACGAACCCGCGCAGTAGACCGGCGGCGTGAAAAGGCGAGACACCGATGAGATCTCGATCGTCCATTGCGCATCCCTCCCAGACAGGTACGAGGCAGAAGCCGGGTACACGACGTTGGGTAAGGAGAAGAATGACCCGAAAACGGCTGGCACACAAGATGGGGAGAGTGCCAGCCGAAAACGTAGCCGGCCCACGGCGGCTCGCCAGCCGATACGCTGCTGCGGTGAAAAACAGAGGATCCGCCCGGCGAACCGTCGTCTCGTTGCTGTCCGTTGCGCTACTGCTGAGTGTCGCCGCATGCAGTCGGGAAGAATCGACCCCGGGCGAGACCGGCGGCGAGGTTCGCACCGTGCAGCATGCATTCGGTGAGACGAGTGTTCCCGTCGATCCACAGCGCGTGGCCGTGCTCGACGGCGACCGCACGTTGGAAGCCGTCGTCGCGTTGGGCATCCAGCCCGTCGCGGCGGTGAAGCCGCCGCTCACCGGTGACTACGCACCCGTCGTCCGGGATCGGCTCACCACCGAACCGATCGACATCGGATCCGTCGACGCCGACGTCGACATCGAGGCTCTGACGGCTGCCGCACCGGACCTGATCGTCATGCGAACGACGGGTGAGGACAACCGAGCGCTGTACGACCGGGTCGCCCCGATCGCGCCGACCGTCGTCGTGGAATACACCCCGGCCTCGTGGCAGAACACCTTGCAGCAGCTGGCGGGAATCTTCGATCGGCAGGAGATCGCCGACGGTTTGCTGGCGGACTATCGACAGGCGGTCGACGAATCCGAGTCACGCTCACCTCGGGAAAACAGCACGTTGACCGTCGCGCGAGTGCGCACCGACTCGTTGCGGTACATGACGCAGGACGGATCGTTTCCTTACGCCGTCCTGGCCGATCTCGGCTACCGCGCGCCCGCACAGCAGGATCGCGGATCCGACGCTGTGCAGACGGTCGACGTCAGCCCGGAACTGATCGACGTGCTGGCGGCCGACGACATCCTTCTGCTCACCGATGCCGGGACGGAGGACGCCGTGGCGCAACTGCGGCAGAACCCGCTCTTCACCGGTCTCGGAGCTCGGGTGACCGAGCTGCCGTCCAAGGATTTTCTCTTCGGCAACGTGCTGACCGCCCAGGCCCTGGTCGAGACCGCGACCGAAATCGGGGGCTGACGTGCCGGCATCCGAACGCTGGGTCGGCTGCGCTGCAGTGGCGCGCGAGAACGACGAATCGCTTCGCGGGACAGCTGCACGCGCACACGGCTGGGTGTTGATCGAGCACCGAGGCCCGTGGGGGCGCGAACCGTGGGGGCCGGACGGTCCGCTGGGTCGAATCGGCACCGAACTCTCGCGTCGCTGCAAGGCCGTCGGGATACGCCCGCAACTGGTGCGAGAAACGCACGGCAGGCGTGAACCCACCGAGACGGGACAGGTGTTTCTTGCGCACTCGGGTCGCCGCGGCCCGTGGCTGGAGAAATACACGGTCGACACCGTCGAGCAGATTCTCGAACTACCTCTCGAAGCCGCCGCGGCGGGCACCCCACCTGGTATCGGGACTCGCGTCGACCAGCGCCTCTACCTCGTCTGCACGCACGGAAAGAAGGATCCGTGCTGCGCGGTGCTCGGTCGGCCGGTGGCGGCGGCCCTCGCCGGACCCAGCGGGCGGGTATGGGAATCGACGCACCTGGGCGGGGATCGATACGCAGCGGGCATGGTGGCCCTGCCCGACGGCAGCTACTACGGCAACCTCGAACCGACCAACGCGCAGGCCGTCGTGGACGACCACGACCGCGGGCATCTCACGCTGCGCCACTACCGAGGCCGCTGCACCGACGACACCGTCGCCCAGATCGCCGAACACGCAGTACGAACCGAATACGGGCTCACCGGAATCGACGACGTCCACCCGTCCGATGTCACGTCGTCCGGCGCCGCGTCGGATGTTGTGGTGGTGACGACGTCGGGAAGCGTGCAGGTACACGTGACACCCGATCCCGAGCCCCCGCGCCGAACGACCTGCCGTTCCGAGGACGTCGCGAGACCGGACCACGGCGTCACGACCATCGGGTCGGTGCCCGCCGCCGGGAGGGCGTGACCTTCGAAATGCGACAGGGCCACCGCGTCGAACGCGGTGGCCCTGTCTGCGATTGCGCGTCGTGCGGCAATCTCGAAACCTACGGGAAGATCAGGCCCGGGGTCTTCGACGTGGCGGCCTCGAAACGAGCCTGGACGTCGGCCCAGTTGACGACGTTCCAGAACGCCTTCACGTAATCGGCCTTGACGTTCTTGTACTGCAGGTAGAAGGCGTGCTCCCACATGTCGACCTGCAGCAGCGGAATGATGCCCAGCGGCACGTTGGCCTGCTGATCGTAGAGCTGGAAGGTGAGGAGCTTCTTGCCCAGCGAGTCGTAGCCGAGCACTGCCCAGCCGGAGCCCTGCAGGCCGTTGGCAGCAGCGGTGAACTGTGCGCGGAACTTGTCGAACGAACCGAACTGGTCGTCGATCGCGGCACCGAGTTCGCCTTCGGGCTTGTCGCCACCGTTGGGCGAGAGGTTCTTCCACCAGATGGAGTGGTTGACGTGGCCACCGAGGTGGAACGCGAGGTTCTTCTCAAGCAGGAAGATGCTGCCGTGATCCTCGGCCTCGCGGGCTGCAGCCAGCTTCTCGAGCGCGGTGTTGGCACCGGCGACGTAGGTGGCGTGATGCTTGGAGTGGTGGAGCTCGTTGATCTCGCCCGAGATGTGCGGCTCGAGGGCGGAGTAATCGAAATCAAGGTCGGGCAAGGTGTACTCGGACACGTGGTTCCCTTCTCTAACGACGCCGTGCCCATCGCGTGATGCGGGCACGTTCGTCCTACTGCGGATCTTTCGTAGGGTTCAACCCAATCTCATTCCTACCCCTTGTGCAACCGTTGTAACCGAGATGCTTTTCTCGGAATAAATCCACGTGAACAAGACAGTCGAATTCCTGGGCTGCGAAAACCTGCGATTGTCACGAAATAGTTGCGTAACAGCGCCGAATTGGTCCACACCATGAACGGAACCTAAACTCGAGGGTGTGAAAGGGGACCGTCCGAACCGAAATTCGGTCGACGAGTCCGCCGCCGCACCGGCCGTGACCGCGCCCCGCGTCCAGATGAACGGTGCCGATCTCCTGCGCGTCATCGCCGTCTGCGCCGTCCTCTACTCGCACATCTCGTTCTACCTACTCGACGACGTCGGCGGCGACTGGTGGATGCTCGACATCGTCAACCTCGTCCTCATCGACGACGTAGGCCTCAACCTCCACCTCTCCTTCGTGGGCGTGAGCATGTTCATGCTGCTCACGGGGCTGCTCATCACCCGATCCGCTATGCGGCAATCGCGTCGGGATTTCATGGTCGCGCGCCTCGCCCGACTCGTGCCCGCCCTCTGGTTCGCCATCGCCCTGGCCGTCGTACTCGTCAAACTCGGCGTCAACGGCATGTTCAGCGGACAACCCGGAATCAGCAACGGAGAGGCCGTACTCAGCTTCTTCCTCGGCGGCTTCTTCCTCCGACCCGAGGTCGCCGTACTGGGCGTCACCTGGACACTCGTCGTGCAAATCGTGTTCTACCTCTACTGCGTCGCAATGCGCTCGGCACTACGCGCAAGCCCGATCACCGTGCCCCTCATCGGAGCCGCACTCTGCACACTGGTGATCCTCTGGAACCTCTACCTGCCCCAGCCGTACACCATCCCGTTCCTCACCAAAGTCGCCGGAGTACTGCCCACCCTGTTCCTCGGCCAGATCTTCTACCTCGGCTGGGCGAAACTCGTCACCTGGCGCTGGATCGTCATCGGCGTCGTCGCACAAATCGAAGTGATCCGCCTCGCCATCGACGTCCACACCTTCTGGATGGGCGAGACCTACCTGTGGTCACTGCTCGTCGTCACCGGCACCGTGCTGATCCTGGCCCGATATGACGGACCCATCACCCGCTGGCCCATCATCGGCTGGATCGGCACCCGAAGCTACGCCATCTACCTGATCCACACACTCGTGCTCTACCGCATCTACGCAGCCGTGGAACCGCACTTCGGACCGACCGCCGCCGTCCTGACCTTCCTGACCGGCACCGCCGCACTCGCCGAAATCATCTACCGCTGGATCGAACTGCCCGCAGCACGACACATCAGCACGCGATACCGACAACTACGCACTCGATCTGCCGCTTGACCCAGCCCGCTGGGTAGTCACCCCCGCTGGGTAGTTCACCCCCGCTGGGTAGTCAATGTGACATTTGGTGGCCTTTTCGGGGGTGAATGTCACGTTGAGTGGACTGGGGTGGATGGGGGGCGGAGGAGATCAGAGCTGCGGGATGACCTCGGAGGCGACCAGTTCGAGGTGATCGAGATCGGTGAGGTCGAGGGTCTGCAGGTACACGCGAGTCGCGCCGATGGCCCCGAAGCGGCCGATTTTGTCGACCAGTTCGGCGGGACTTCCCGCGGCCCCGTTCTCGCGGAGTTCGGAGACGTCGCGGCCGATGGCGGCGGCGCGTCGGGCGATGTCCTCCTCGGTGCGGCCGCAGCACAGGACGAGTGCGTTGGAGTAGACGAGGGAATCGGGGTCACGGTCGGCGGCAGAGCAGGCGGCGCGGACGCGTCCGAACTGCGTTTCGGTGTCGGCCAGCGAGGCGAAGGGGATGTTGAATTCGTCCGCGTATTTCGCGGCCAGGGCCGGGGTGCGCTTCTTGCCTCCGCCGCCGATGAGGATGGGGGGACGCGGCGATTGGACGGGCTTGGGGAGGGCGGGTGAATCGGTGACGGGGTAGTGGGTTCCCGGGTGCGAGAACGTTTCGCCGGTCGGTGTTTCCCACAACCCGGTGATGACGGCGAGGGACTCTTCCAGTCGGTCGAAGCGTTCACCGAGCGCCGGGAACGGCAGGCCGTATGCCTTGTGCTCGTCCTCGAACCAGCCGGCACCCAACCCCAGGTCGACGCGGCCACCGCTCATGGCGTCGACCTGCGCGACGCTGATGGCGAGTGGGCCGGGGTAGCGGAATGTGGCGGAGGTGACGAGCGTGCCGAGCCGGATGGTCGACGTCTCACGAGCCAGGCCGGCCAGGGTGATCCACGCGTCGGTGGGGCCGGGCAACCCGTCGCCGCTCATCGCGAGGTAATGGTCGGATCGGAAGAAGGCACCGTAGCCGAATTCCTCCGCGGCTGTGGCGACCCGGAGGAGGTCGTCGTAGGTGGCGCCCTGTTGCGGTTCGGTGAAGACGCGTAGCTCGACCGAGGAGTGAGAAGTCATGTTTGCCAGGGTAATCAGCTTGGATAAACGACCGCAGACAACAGCTGTGTCAAATCACGATCGATCCACAGCCTTCGTTGGTACTCGATACACCGGCAATCAGTTGTGAGGCCGTGACCTGTGGATAGAAACCGGCGCGGGCCCCGATTCTGTGCATCAACCTGTGGATATTGTGGATAACTTTCGTGAGCCAAAGTGACGTAGGTCATAGCTGGGGCCGTCCATCGTCAGGCGGGCACGAGTGGCAGTCGCGATCGCACCCGTGACAAGATCGAGAGGTGTCTCACCCCGAGCAGTCGCCCGCCGTCACCGTAGACCGCCTTCCGGTGCCGTTCCCGGAAGCGGCAGTGCTGCTCGACGTCCGAGAAGACGACGAGTGGCAGGCCGGACATGCACCCGGTGCCGTGCACATCCCGATGGGCGACATTCCGTCCAGAGCAGGCGAAATCGACAACCAATCCGAGATCTACGTCGTCTGCAAAGCCGGCGGGCGCTCGGCTCGGGTCGTCGAATACCTCAATCGCGTGGGCTACGAGGCCATCAACGTCGAGGGCGGGATGCTCGACTGGCATGCCGCCGGTAGGCCGATCCAGCGCGACGACGATTCGGACGAAGCGAGAATCATCTAGATGTCGGCACCGCAGGGGCGCGCACAGGCGTTCCAGGTCTGCGCCCGCTGCAGCACTCGCTGGGCGGTCGGCGCACGGCCGGGTACGTGGTGCCCCCGCTGCCACGGCGTGCTGCTCTCGCCGGTGTCCGCTCGGGCACCGGCACAGGGCCGCCGCAATTTTCGGTGGGTTGCGCGGCCTGCGTCGTCGAAGGGCAAAGCCGTCGGTCCCGCCCGGGTCGCGGTACCGACCCCCACTCCGCGGTACGACTCGACGCCCACGTGGGGACTGCGCGACACCCCACGCGACCCCGCAGCACACACGCCCGCCGGCCGCGTCGAGCAGTACGCAGCCAACGCGCAGACGTTCGTCTGGATCACGGCGCTGCTCTTGGGGCTGGCGGCGTTCGCCGAGCTGTTTCGCTACGGAATTCTGCTGTACAACCGCACCCGATTGCTGTCGCCGATCACGCTGGCAATTTCCGATGCGCTGGTCTATTTCGCACAGGTCGGCGCGCTCATCGTCGGTCTGCTCGCGCTGATCACGACGTCCTGCTGGCTGATTCGGCAACGCCGGCTGGCCTACGCATCGGTCGGTGCGACCGAGCCGCGGTCGGTGCGATGGATGCTGCTGCTCTCGATGCTGCCTCTGGTTCGGATCGTGATGCCCGGGGTGTACCTGACGGAGATCGTGCGCCTCCGAGCCGAATCCGACGGCGACGTGTACCGCGAGCTCACCTTGATCCGGATCTGGTGGGTCGTCTGGGCGACGAGCAACGCGCTGGTCGTCGTGCAGGTGCTGTGGAGTCTGCGCAACACACTGCAAGCCCGCGCCGACGGCGTTCTGCTCGCCGCCGTAGTGGCGCTCGTGGCCGCAGTTTCCGCGGTGCTGACCCTGGCCGTCATGCGCCGACTCGAGGGCCGCACCCTGCGCGGTTCGGCGTTGTCTCGTCCCACCCGCTGGGTCATCGCACCCAGCATCGAGCGAAAGACCACGCAGTCCGAGACCGAGCAGTCCGCGACCGAGCAGACCGAGACCCAGACTGAGCAGACCGAGACCGAGCCGGCCGACGCAGCTCGTGCGGATTCCGGGGCCGAGAAGGACGACCGGGCGGTGACGGTCTCGTGAGCCCGGACCGACGCGGCCCTTTGGTCGTCGCGCACCGAGGAGCATCTGCGGCGAAGAAGGAACACACGCTCGCCGCCTACGATCTCGCGTTACGGGAGGGAGCGGACGGCGTCGAATGCGACGTCCGGCTCACGAAGGACGGCCGCATCGTGTGTGTGCACGACCGCCGCGTCGACCGAACCTCGAACGGCACCGGAATCGTCAGCGAGATGACCTTCGACGAGCTCGCCCGGTTGAACTACGGCGATGCTGACGAACCCGCCGAACTTCTGACGCTGCACGACCTGATCGCGCTGATTCTGGATTGGACCAGCAAGCCGGTCAAGCTCTTCATCGAAACCAAGCATCCGGTGCGCTACGGCTCGCTGATCGAGGCCTCGGTGCTGGCCGAGCTGCACCACTTCGGCATCGGCGCGCCTGCCTCGGCGGATCATTCGCGGGCGGTCATCATGTCTTTTGCGCCCTCGGCCGTGTGGCGAGTGCGCCGCTCGGCACCGATGCTTCCGACGGTCCTCCTCGGTGACAGCTCGCACTATCTGGGCGGCGGAGCAGCGACGACCGTCGGTGCCACCGCGGTCGGTCCGTCGATCCGGGCGTTGCGTGAGCACCCGACGCTCGTCGATCGTGCAGCCGCGTCGGGCCGTGCCAGTTACGTGTGGACGGTCGACGAGAAAGAGGACGTGGACCTGTGCCGCGAACTCGGTGTCGGGTGGATCGCGACCAACCATCCCGGACGAACGCGCGCCTGGCTGGAATCGAAGAACGTGTAGGTTTTCTGGCGTGGGTAAGAGCAAAAGAAACAGCGGACCGAAGCAGGACAGCAACCGGGCGGCCAAGCTCGCACAGCGTGAGGCCGAGCGGGCCAGCCTCGAGTCGGGGACGACGCGGCCGTTCGAGGGCCTGGCCGCAGAATGCGACCTGGTAGCGCTGCGCGAATTCGTGCCGTCGGCCACCGCCACCGCGCCGATCACGTCCGGCGGCCGCACCGTCACTCTGGCAACGGTATTGCCGGGAGCCGTCGCCGCTCTGGTACGCGAAGAGGCGGGCACTGTAGAAGGATTCGTCGGCCTGCAGGTTCAGACGCAGTCGAAAGACGTTGCAGCAGATATCAGTAGCGCGTTGGGCTGGGTCGCCGCCGCCCCCGCAGGTGAGTCGCTCGAAGCTTCGAAGGTGGACGAGAACACCCCCGCATTGACCGATGTCCTCGACCCGTCCTCACTCCTCGAGATCACCGTGCATCAGGATTTCAATTGGTGGATCCCGGAAAGTGCCACTCCCGCAGCCGATGTGGCCGCAACCGTGGAGCGCGCGAATCAGGCGATCATGCCCTCGGCGCGGATCGAGGCGGACGGTGTCGTTGCAGCATGGTGGGTCGATGCCGGCGACAAGGCGCACATCCGGTGGGTTCGCCCGGAGAGCGAGGACGACGTCATGCTCGCCCTCGCGCGGTTGCACGCTGCCGGAGACCTGAATCTCGGTGAGGGCTCGCGGTATGCAGGCTCGTTCCGTACGCACGGGTTGCTGGTGCCGGTGTTCGATCTCGATCCGGAGATGCATCCCACCGAATGGGCTGCTCCGACAAAGGAATTCGGGGAGAAGCTGAACGAGGCTCTTGCCGTCGACGCCCCGCTGACAGGGGCGCAGCTGCGTTCGCGGGACGGCCTTCGTGGCCGTCAGGTCACCCTGCGCTGAGCAGTCGAGCCCAACCGAGAGGTGCGGCGGCCCGAAAGTCGGTGCACCGAAACGCACGTCGGGTGGCCGTCGGACAAGGGGCTGCTTGTCCGACGACCACCCATATGAGCGCGAGATCTCTCGCGTTACTCGTCGATGCGTGTCGCGTGAAGCGAAATTACAGCGATCCGCCGGCAACGGTGGGTGCGCCTGCATCGGCGACGACGCTGGTGTTCATCTCGCGGGCAACGAACTGCTCGAGGTCGAACAGGTTGTGGCCGGCGCGGTCTGCGATGTTGAGCAAAGTCTTCATGCTGGCAACTTCCTCGACCTGCTCCTTGAGGAACCACTGCATGAACTGCTCGCCGAGGTAGTCGCCCTCTTCGCGGGCGGTGCTCGCCAGAGCGATGATCTGCTCGGTGACCGTCTCTTCCTGTGCCAGTGCGAGGGCGATGGCCTCACGCGGGTCCGTGAACACGGACTTCGACGCGTCGACACCGGTCAATTCGACGGTGATGTCGCGATCGAGGAAGTACTGGACGATCATCATCGCGTGGTTACGCTCTTCGACCGACTGCGCGTAGAAGTGCTTGGCCAGCTGCGGCAGGTCGACATTCGCGAAGTAGACGGCGGTGGCGATGTATTGCTGCGAGGCGTTGAACTCGTTGCGGATCTGGTCGCGAAGAAGTGCGTGGAACTTGGTGTGGTTCGTTTCTTTGATGTCTGCGCTCATGATGAGGACAATATGCCTGGTCAGAGGGCATTGTCATCCAAGTCGAGCCTTATTGAGGCGAACGTAGCCTAATACAGTGAATCCTAAATGTCCCCTCTGAGCAGGGCGTTAGTTACGCGCTTCCGGCCTCTTTGGGTGCATTGGTGGCGCGGGTCACCGAGCCGAGCTCGCGTGCCACGTACTGCTCGATGTCGAACAGATCCGAACCTGCTCGCCGCACGATGTTGAGGAGGCTCTGCATCGCGGCTACTTCCTCGACCTGTTCGGTGAGGAACCAGTGCATGAATTGCTCCCCGATGTAATCGCCCTCGGCTCTGGCCGCCTGTGCGAGCGCGGTGACCCGATCGGTGACCGCCACCTCCTGCGCCAACGCCAACTCCACCGGTTCGGCGACCGAATCGAACGCGGTCACCACGTCGTCGATGCCCGACGCGTCCACCTCGAGTCGGTTGTCGATGAGGAACCGAATCATCATCATGGCGTGCCGACGCTCTTCGGCCGACTGGGCGTAGAAGCGGTGCGCCAACTGCGGAAGATCGTTGCGGTCGAACCAGATCGCGATGGCGACGTACTGCTGCGAGGCGGTGAACTCGTACCGAACCTGGGCGCGCAGTAGATCGTGAAACGAGGTGGTGGGCTCATGCGACGGCAATGTCATGATCCACAACGTACCGGCCGCACGCCCCCGTCAGGGGCCGCCGGTCAGCAGATCTGCCGGAATTTCCCGATCCTGAGCGATGGCGTCGAAGAATGCCGGTGCCCTGGTGTCGTCCCACACGAGGACGTTGCCGACATCGGAGTCCTGGAAGCCGCCGACCGGCACGGTCGTCGTCACCGGCCCACCGCGCATCGCCCAGGCCAACCCGGCCAGGTTCCAGATGTGGTCTCCGTCGTCGACACTCAACGACGACGCGGTATCGGACACCAACGGCCACAGTTTCAAAGGATTGAGGAAAGTGGAAGCGCTGGTTGCCTTGTCGAGCAGAGCGGACATGAAGGCCCGCTGGTTGTTCATCCGGTCGAGGTCGGCCAATGCGGTCGCGCGGGATCGCACGAAGCCGAGTGCCTCGGAACCGTCGAGATCCTGACAGCCCGCGGGAATGTTGATGCCCGCCAACGGATCGTCGATCGCGTTCTGCACACACACGTTGACTCCACCGACGGCGTCCACGATTCCGGCGAAACCACCGAAGCCGATCTCGGCGTAGTGATCGATGTGTACACCCGTCGCACCCTCGACCGTCTGCACCAGCAGGGACGGCCCGCCGAATGCGAACGCCGCGTTGAGCTTGTCCTCCCCGTTGCCGGGAATCGGCACGTACGAATCGCGGGGTAGGCTGACCATCGTCGTCGCCCCGCCGCCCTCGGGGATGTGGATCATGATGATGGTGTCGGTCCGGCTGGGGCCCACCTCGCCGCCGGTCGCGAGAGTTGCTTCCTGCTCCGGCGTCAGGCCGGCTCGTGAATCCGATCCGACGAGAAGCCAATTGGTGCCCGGGGTGTCGCCGATCCTGCCGGGGTACGAGGTCAGAGCGTCGACTCGCGTGAGCGAACTGTCGACGTAGTAGACGATGCCGCCGATGCCCAGAACGAGGACGAGCAGGACGATCAGGACGCGACGGCCCCAGCGCCGACGCTTGCGCGGCTTCGCAACCTTGGGGGGACGTGAATCACGTTGTGGCCGAGCTGGTTCCGGTCGGCGTAAGGCGCGCTGCGGAGAAGCCGGTGGCTGCCTGCGCTCGTCGACGTACGGTTCCGGCTGTTGGCGCGGTGCGTACCCGGTGCGCCCGGCCTCGTCCTCGGCAGCGCGGGAGTACTGGCGCGTCGAGTTCGGTGGAACGGAACCGGAAGGGCCGGGTTCGGGTGCCTGCGACCACGCCTGTTGCGGTGGCACCGGGGCACCGTGACGAGGTGCGGCCGGGCGACCGTCGCGCCTGATGAATTCGGTGCCCTCGGGTGCGGGCCCCGGACGGCGAGGGGTCCCTCGCTCCGCGGGAGGTTCCGGGTTGTACCGACGGGGGTTCGGAACCGGCGGCGGACCGGGTCGGTACTGACGTGGTGGCGGCGGTGGCTGTCCAGGGGCCCCACCGGCGCGCCGAGGCGGGGGAGGGGGCTGCTGGCCGGGTGGTCGACGCGGTGGCGGCGGCTGGCTCGGCGGCGGGGTACGCCGATTGGGCGCGCCGTGCCGTCCGTAGCGATCGTCGTCGTTCACGAATCGACTGTACCCATCACGGCAACCATGCCAGGTGTTCGCGCAGCAGGGCGTAACCGACGAACGCGACGATGTCGATGAGTGCGTGCGCGATCAGCAGTGGCCACAGCCTCCCGGTGCGCTGCCAGTATCGGCCGAACACCAGGCCCATCAGGAAGTTGCCGACGCCGCCGCCCACCCCCTGATAGAAGTGGTAGCTCCCGCGCAGCAGCGAGGAGCACAGCAAGGACTTGTTCTCGCTCAAGCCGAGTCGGCGCAGTCGAGAGATCAGGTAGGCGACGACGATGATCTCCTCGGCACCGGAGTTGGCCAGCGCATACAGAATCAGGGCGGGCACTCGCCACCAGTGGTCGTCGAGCGCGCTGGGTACGACGTTCAGATTGAATCCCAGGGCGTTGCCGACCAGGTAGAGCGCGAGACCCGGCAGCCCGATGAGTGCCGCCAGCGCGACGCCGTGGCCGAGATCGATCTTCAGGCGCGGTTTCGCCAGTCCGATCGCACGCGGTGCCAGATCTGCTCGCCACAGCAGGTACAGCCCCAATGCTCCCCATGCGCACAGGCGCAGGATGCTCAGCAGCTGGAACAGCAGGTCGATGACGCTGAAGCTCGATCGCGAGGAGTTCAGGGCGACCGTCTGATCGGACAGCGCTGCGGTCTGCAGGGCATCCTCGACCAGCGAGAGAATGCTGCTCATGCCACTGAGGCCGAACGTCACCAGCAGCACGATCGCGATCTCGACCTTGATGGTCGTGCGTTCGCGAGCATCGGGCGGTGGAGCGGCGCTCTCCGGCGGCGGTGGCGTCAACCAGTTCCTGAAGTCGATCACGGCACGAGTGTGCCCTGTCGAGCCTCGCGGCGGCGTCAGCCCCGGGCGCGCAGGCCGTTGAGGAACGGGCAACCGGCGAGAACCCGGAGGGCCCGGCTCAGGGAGATCGTGTCGTCGACGGGCGCGGCGAAGCCCAACCGGACGTCGTTGTCGCCGCACTCACCCTCGATACGCAGACGAATGCCGTAGCGGTCGATGCCCAGCGGACGCACGCGTCCCTGCCGCAGCGACGGTGGGAGGCGTCGGGACAGTTGCGCGAGGAGGTCGGGATGATCGGAGTCGAGGTGCTCGAGCCAGCTCGTTTCCATCTCCCAGAACGGATCGGGCTCGGCTGCCAGCAGCGAGTCGACGTCGACCGGCTCGGCTCCGGTGCTGTCCGCCACCACTGCGGAGCCGACGATCAGACGTACCAGGGAGGTGGTGTGGCCGACGTCGAGCAGGGCCGCGTGGGGATGCTCGGCGGCCACCGCGCCGGCCATCGGGCGCATCAGCGATTCCGGCACCGGACGCAGTTCTCCGCGCAGCCACACCAGTGACCGCACCGGTTCGCGCAGTGCCAGAGGTGCGTGATCGGTGAGCTCGACGACGGCGGGAACGCCGGCGCGGGAGGACTGCCAGGTGATCGCGTCGTCGATGGAATCGGTGGGGACGGCAAGAATCATCTCGCCGTTGGGTCGCAGGTGGTGCAGGGACGTCACGACGGGGTCGCTGCCGTCGATCACGAGAGCTGCGCCCTCGGCACGCATGCAGGCGCTGCGCACGCGTTCGGCGGTGGTCGGTCCGGTGGTGGTGGTTGCGCCGAGCATGGGCTCCTCCGATGCGATCGGTACAGTTGAATGGCCAGTAGGTGAGGCATACCTAAGTAACGTGCCCCTAAGTTAGCCGGATGTGGCGGGTATCGCAAGGGCAAGCTGGGACTACCGTGAAGACGTGCCGATTCCGTTAACCCTCGGTGTGCCGCACCGACCAGATCCGAACGCGCTCGTCGCCGGACTGCTGCAGCCGTTCTGCGCCGATGCCCCGGCCGTGCAGGCCGCTCCACGCGCCGCCGAGTACGGCCCGCCCGTCGTGCTGGCCTCGACCCTGCTGACGCTGCCGCCCACCGCGAACCTCGGGCGCATCGTCGTGCGACTCGACATCGACCCGGACGAGCTCCGCGCCTCGAGCGCAGGCAACTACGAGACCGTCAGATTCGAGGTTGACGCAGTCTCCGAGCATCTTGCCGACGCGCTCGGGTTGCGACTGCCCTCGCCCCTCGTCGTCTTCCCGGTGTTCGACGCGATCGACGTGGCCGAGACCGCGGAAACCATCGTTGCCGCTCATCGGACCCCCGGCATCGGTGTCGGCGACACAGCGAGGCGTATCGCCGACGTGCTCGCCGTCGTCTCGCATGCCGATGTCGGTCTCGTTGCCCGCGCCGACACCGGAGACGACGTGATCGCGATCCTCGCCGCGACGGTGGCGTCGCTGCGTGGAGACGACATCGCGTCGGCTCTGGCCGCGCCGAATGTCGACGCTCTGCGCAAGCTCATACCCGAGGCCGCCGAGGCCGTGCGGGAGGTACTGCTGGGGGTCGAGATCGCCGACGCCGTCGCCGCCCACGCCCGGCTGGTCGACGTCGGTTTGATCGCTTCGGGGACGTCGACAACGTAACCTCGAGACGTGCCTCGCATCGCTTACTTCGGCCCATCGGGAACGTTCACGGAGATGGCGCTGGCGCAGTTCGAAACGCTCGGCGCATTCGACGGGGTCGGCCTGAGCGGGGACGTCCAGAGGGTGTCGGCCGCGAGCCCGCCCGCGGCGCTCGAGGCCGTTCGATCCGGTGCCGCCGACGCCGCAGTGGTTCCCATCGAAAGTTCCATCGAGGGGGCCGTGCCGCCGACGCTCGACGCATTGTCCGAAGGACGGCGATTGCAGATCGTCGCCGAGACGGAGATCGAGGTCGCCTTCACCATCGTCGGCGGACCCGGTGTCACTCTCGACTCGGCCCGCACGATCAGCGCGTACCCGATCGCCCTCAGCCAGGTCCGGCAGTGGTTGCAGGCCACGATGCCCGACGCCGTCGTGCAGTCTGCGACCTCGAATGCCGGTGCAGCAGAAGATGTTGCCGCCGGCGTGGTCGACGCCGCCGTCTCGACACGGTTGGCCGGGGAGCGATTGTCTCTGCCGACGCTGGCCGACGGCATCATCGACGTCGAGGGTGCGCGCACCCGCTTCGTGCTGGTGACTCCGCCGCAGCCGGTGCCCGCCCGCACCGGTGCCGACCGCACCTCGGTGGTGCTGAAGCCGCCGAACGACCCGGGTACGCTGCCGGCAGCGTTGGCGGAGTTCGGAATTCGCAACATCGATCTGACGTTCATCGAATCACGGCCTACCCGTTCGCAATTGGGCACTTACATGTTCTTCGTCGATTGCGCCGGGCATGTGGACGATCCCCTCGTCGCCGAGGCGCTGACCGCGTTCCATCGGAAGATGCCGCTACGTTTCCTCGGATCATGGCCCACGGCAACGACATCGGGAGGTTCGGTGCCGCAACCGATCGACGAGCACGTGCAGTGGTTGTCCGAAATCCGTTCCGGTCGGGGTGATCTGTGATGGGCAAGCTCATTCTCGTCCGGCACGGGCAGACCGTCTCCAACGTCGCGAAGAAGCTGGACACAGCGCCGCCGGGAGCCGAACTCACCGAGCTCGGGCACCGGCAAGCCGAGGCGTACGCGCAGACACGGCTGGGTAATCCTCCCGCCGTGTTGGTCTCGTCGATTGCTCTGCGCGCCAAGCAAACTGCGGGCTACGTCGAGCGCGGCACCGGAGTGCCCCTCGTCGTGACCGACGGTATCCAGGAGACGTCCGCCGGAGAGCTGGAAGATCGAGACGATCCCGAGGCGCACCGACTGTTCACCGAAATCTTCTACCGGTGGCATACCGGAGATCTGGATGCAGCCGCGCCGGGTGGCGAGAGCGGGCGCGCAGTGTTGGCGCGCTACGTCCCGGTGCTCGACGAACTGCGTGGACAGTACCTGGGTGACGATACCGCCGGAGACGTCGTCGTCGTGAGCCACGGGGCCGCAATTCGACTGGTCGCGGCGGCCCTCACCGGTGTCGACGGCACCTTCGCCGCCGACAACCATCTCGACAACACCCAGACAATCGAGCTGTTGCCGGTACCCGACGGTGGCTGGGCATGCGCCAAGTGGGGCACGTTCCTGCCGCCCTTCGAGGGCAAGGGCAGCGACAAGGCAGACAACCCGATCAGCTGATCGCTGGATTGCCGATCGCTGGGTTCGTGGTCGCTGGGTTGGTGGTCGCTGGGTCCTTGGCCGACGAGATCAGCTCTGTCAGAGCCGCTGTCACCCGGTGATCCGGCGCGCCGGTCAACGAGCTCCACGAACGGCCGTCCGCGGCGACAGCGGAGGTGGCGACGATCCGTCCGGCGCGGGTATCGAACAGGGCCACCGGACGCCCGGCCCCGCGCCGAGTCCCATGCCTGCGGGTCACGGCCGTGATCTCGGTCCTGCCCGCGCACGTGGCCATCGCCGCGGCCAGAGTGAGGGCCCGGTCGTCGGCGATTCCGATGCTGCGCAGACGGGAAGCGGTGCCGCCCACGTCGGACGGTGCCGCGTCCAGTGCCCCGGCCAGCAGGTCGGTGGGCGCGTTGATGCTGCCGGGATCGAACGGCGGTGCCGATCCCAGCGACGAGACGAGATCGCGAGCCGGATCCCCGGCGATGACGCGCAGGGTGACGATGTTCTCTCGCCGTACCGCCGACACCGCGATGGTGTCGTCGGATGCGATGCAGATCCGAGTCACGGGAACGGTGTCGCCCTCGAATTGTCGCGCCGAGACGTACCAGCGGGGTTGTTCCAGGACCCGCAGCCAGTGGCGAACGTCCTCGTGGACCGCGGTGCCGTCCCACAGTCCTGCCGCCGCGAGGGCCTGACGGCCGCGGTCGACAGCACGGTCGCGGGCTGTCGCGTCGTCGAAGCGCGGGAAGACGTCGAGCACAACGGGTAGTTCGGCAATCGACAGCTCGTCGACCAGGAAATCCATCTCGTCGACACCGAGTGCGGCACTCGGCAGTGTGTGGCCCACCGGCACGGTTCCCAAGTCGATCACCGGCCGTTCTCACTGATGTTGTCGAGGGCTCGGTTGTGGAGGGCTGGGTCTGCTCCGATGACCGACGGTGCCACCGTGCGGCCGTCGGCGAAGTGCTCGAACTGTTTCAGGTATTCCGGGGTGTCGTGTTCGTCGTCGTCCTGCGCCCGTGTGCCCGATGCGGGCGCAGCACCGGCACCGGTTCCGCGCTGAGCGAGACCACCCTCGGCTGCGGTCGGTGCGCCGACCGTGGAAGGAGGACTGCTCTGTACTGCACCCGTGAGTGCCGATCCACCGCCGAGGGGACTCGACGCCGAACCGGGCACTCCCAGTCCGCCGCCGATGCTGCCGATGCTTCCGCCCAGTCCGCCGTATGCCACCGGACGGGTGGCTGCCGGCCCGACGGCGTGAGGTCCCGAACCACCGGGTGCGAAGGAGTGGCCGATGCCGGATCCGGGTCCACTCGGCGGGGGCGTCGAGACCAGGTTGGATGCCGCGGTGGCCACCGTGGACACGCCCGTTCCGGCGATCGAGGTGGCGGCACTGCCGAGCTGCCCGGCTGCGGCTGCGATGCCAGGGTTCTGCGTCGCGGCCATCAGACTGCCGACCGCAGCCTGAACGGGAGACGTCATCAGCGCACCGTTGGCGAATTTGCCGAGACCACTGCCGGACTCGGACACGATGGCGGGCGCATGATCGAACGTCGTCTTCGCGATCAGGTGCGAGGAGACCAGCTCGAATCCCTCCATGACCATGGCTGCGCGGATGTCGAGCAATCGGTCTGCGACCTCGGCCGCCTCGTAACTTCCGTTGAGCGCACCGCCGGTCGACGCAGCCGTGACCTTGGCAGCTTGCACCGCACCGATCTCCACGAGCGACGGCATGGTGGCCAGTGCGACGCCGTACGAGGTCCCCGCGGCGGGGGCTTCGATCGACAGTGCCGCCGCCTTCAGTGCGGTGGCTCCGGTCCACGTGGCGAACCGGGCGAGGGCGGCCTGCGCGAGGAGAGCCGACTCACCCTCCCAGCCCGCGGTCAGGGCTGTCGTGATGGCGGCGATGCTCACCGAGGCCTCGGTGAAGGCCGCGGCCACCGAACCCCAGGCCCCGCCTGCGACATGTAGAGGCACCGGTCCGGGCCCCAGCAGTCGCGTCGAATTTCCTGTCGCAGTTCGTGGTAGCCACACCACACCTGTCACACCGAGCGTCATTGTTCAGCCCCCATGATGTTCGAGCCCCCGTGTCGTTTTCGAAACCGCTGCCGGTCGATGTGTGCGTCAGATGCCGGCGAGCCCCGGCAGGCCCCCGGCGGTGTCGTCGTCGGTGGCCAGGTAGTCCGCGGCCTGCTTGCGCAGTTCCTCGGCGGCTCGGTGCAGCTCCGAAATGCCCTGTGCGGCAGCGGGACCGAAGGTATCGGCCGCGGTGGCGAAGAAGCGATCGGTCAAGAGCGACACCTCGTCGGTGCCCGGCGGTAACGGCCGAACAGGAAGTGCCGTCGCAGTGACGGCGGCCTGCAAGCGGGCAGCGACCGCATCGAGTTCCGAGGCAGCGAGCTGCAGAGCCACCGGATCGACTTTGATGACGGTCATGAGCACGCTCCCTGCGATCGACGAACTGGGCTGTCGGTAGGTAGGACGCCGCCGTGCCCGGATCGGTTCCATCGATGCCGGAAAGAATTCAGAGAGACTTCTGTGCCACCGAATCCATCGTCCACAGCGAGCCTCGGCGATGGATCGAGGTGCGCGTCAACGGTGCGACGTCGACCCGCCAGAACGAGCTGACCGGTGCCGCCAGCACCAGCACGACCGCGGCCCTGATCACTGCGGGTGCGGTCACGGCCAGCGTGCGGCCCGGCGTCGAACCGGCCTCGTCGAGCCACGCCTCGACGCGAGCGAACAACGCGTCCAGGGATTCACCGCCCGGCGGTGTGAATGCCGGGTCGCCGAGCCAGGCCATCGCGTCGGCGTTGGGCAGATCGGTCATCTCGAGTCCGGACCACCGGCCGTACGCGACATCGGCCAACGCGGGTTCGATGGCGACGTCGCTGCCGAAGATCTCGGCAGTGGATCGGGACCGCAGCTCCGGGCCGGACATCACTCGGTCGGCACGCGGAAAATCGGTCACCTCGGCCAGTGCGCGCACACCCGCCTCGTCGAGTGGCTCGTCGGCAGGGAAGCGGCCCGAGCGCATCGCATCGGTTCTGGCGTGGCTCACCAACGTCAGGCGGGTCGCAGGCGCAGTCACCGCGTCATTGTGGCATCGGACGATGTTCTTCGAGGACAGTGATTGACACGGAGTCGAACGCGGTGCCACAGTGCGCAGGTAAGACGCGATGTACGCAGGTAATCCGGTGAAAATCCGGAACGGTTGCGCCACTGTGATCGACGTCGGGCAGATGTCCGAATTCGAGAGCCAGAAAACTCGTACATCGCATGGCCGTCCCTTCATCTCCGAAGGGACTACGGGACGCACAATCCCAGGAGGACACCCCCATGGCAATACTTCATGCACCCAGCAACACGACGGAATCGGCGGCCCTCGCCGTCATCGTCGCCGCGACGATACTGCTTGCATTCGTTGTGCTCTACCTCGTCGGATTCGACCAGGGCGCGATCTCGCGTAGTGGCATGTACATGCACGAACTGATGCACGACGGCCGCCACCTGCTGGGCCTGCCATGCCACTGACCGGGACATTCGTTCAGTTGCTGGTGCGAGGTCTGCTCGCCGGTCTCGTCGCGGGACTGCTCGCCGGCGGAGTTGCCTTCGTCATCGGTGAGCCGCACGTCGATTCGGCCATCTCCATCGAAGAAGCGGCAGGCGAGGCACACCACGCCGACTCCGATGCGACTGCTGCGCATTCGCACGGCGACGAGGACGCCCTCGTCAGTCGCGACGGGCAACGCGTCGGACTCTTCCTCGCCACTGGACTCGCCGGGCTCGCACTCGGCGCGATCTTCGCGTCGGTACTGCACTATGCCCGACGGTTCAGCTCGCTCCCGGGCTCGATCCTCGCGCTCCTCGGAGCCGGGGCCGGATGGCTGGCAATCGAAGCGGTGCCGTTCTTCAAGTATCCGGCAAACCCACCGGCCGTCGGGGACCCGGAGACGATCACCCAGCGCACCTGGCTGTGGTTGGCGTCGGTGATTCTCGGTCTGCTGGCCGTGGGCGTCGCGATCTATGTGGCGAAGGCGGTGGCGTCGCAGTCGTCGGTGGCGGTTCGCGTCGGTGCTCCGACGGTGGCGTTCCTCGTGATCGTCGGTGTGGGCTACGCACTTCTGCCGGGCGTGAACGAAGTGGGTTCGGACTTCCCGGCGACCCTGCTGTGGGAATTCCGACTCTCGTCACTGGCCACGCAGGCAACCCTGTGGCTGGCCCTGGGACTGGGATTCGCGTTCCTGACCGACCGCGCGGTGCGACCTGTTCGCCGAGAGGCTGTCTCGGCTTAACCCTGTTTTGCCCGCCCCCCCAGGTTGGGATCAATGCGCCTTTGTTGCAGTCTGACCGACTGAAACCCACATTGATCCCAACCGGGGGTGGCATTACGGGGGTGGGGGTGGCGATCGGGGGCGAGCGCGATCAGCCGAATCCCAGTTGATGCAGGCGTTCGTCGTCGATGCCGAAGTGATGGCCGATTTCGTGCGCGACGGTGATGGCGATTTCGCGTCGAGCCTCGTGTTCGTCGTCGACCATGTCGAGGATCGGTTTGCGGTAGATCGTGATGACGTCGGGCAAGTGGCCGCTGTATTCGTAGCGTTCGGTCAACGCAATTCCCTCGTACAACCCGAGGATGTCCTCGGTGGGGTGTTCCTCCTCGACGAGGACGACGACGTTGTTCATGAAGTCGGTGAGTTCTCGCGGCAGTGTGTCGAGAGCGTCGGACACCGCTTCCTCGAAGTCGACGCGGGTCATATGGGTGGGGATGTCAGCCTCCGGTGGTGATCGGAGCGGCACCGGGCAGCGGAGTCGGGAGGGCGCGGCCGTCGGGGGCTGCGGGCGGCGGCACTGGTGCGGCACCGTTGATGAGGATGTCGCCCTTCGCGCTGCCAACGATGGTTGCGAATCCACCGGAGTCGAGTTCCTTGCCCACCGAGCAGGTCACCTGACGGCTACCGGCGAGCCAGCTCGAGACGTCGATCGTGTCCCAGAACAACGTCAACGTCTTGTCCCGCAGCGCGTTCTCCGAGCCGAGGTATCCGTTGACGGCGTCGGTGCAGGTCTTCTCCAGGTACGCGTCCTGGTCGCCTTCCGACGGGTGCCCGCCGGGGAACTGCTGCGTGAGGTTGATCACCGACGCCACTTCGAACGCGTGGGGAGTCGAGCATTCCACCGGGTCGGCAGGCACGTTCTGGTTGATTCCGATGCACGTGCCCGTCGGCCACACCTTGGACTGGTCCTCGTCGAGGATCGAGCCGGTCATCTCGAGCAGCGCACCGGTGTTCGACGGCATCTGCACACCGCACCGCAGCGTGCGCTCGCCCTTGGCCCATCCGGCCTGGCTGGGGAACATCAGGCCGACGCCGTAGCGGCCGTTCGGGTCGAACTTGGCACCGACGTAGCCGTCGACGGCGGCGGTGCAGTGCTCGTCACGCAGTTCACCGAAGCGCAGCGCTCCCGGGTACGGCGCGCCGGGGCCGAATTCGATACCGGGGTAGACGCTCATGTCGATGTCGCGGGCCACCTCGAAGCGGTGGGCGTCGGCGCACGGCACTTCGCTGAGGTCCTGACGATCGGTCTCGGGATCGTCGGTGGGCGTCCACTGCAGGCACACGCCCGGGTCGGCGGCACCGAAGGACTTCGCGGACACCGGACCTGCGGTGGCGGGGCCACTGGCCGTCGAATGCGTGGTGATCTTCTCGGGAGTCGAGAATCCGCCGGACAGGAACACTGTTGCCCCCGCGGCCAGGACTGCACCGACGGCCACCATGGCGAGGCCGCGTCGAGCAGTGGTGGCCGAGAGAGTTCTCCGACTCTCGCTCGTCGTGGGGTCTGGTTCTGTAGCGGACATCGCCCTCCATCATGCCCGAGTATGTTCGGTCGACATGAGCGACCCAACGGGTGACGACGACCTCAGTGAGCTGGCCGGTCGACTGTTCGCAATGGCACGTACCGGTGACGCCGTCGGTCTGGCGAGTTACGTCGACGCCGGAGTTCCGGTGAATCTGCACAACGAGTCGGGGGACACCCTGCTCATGTTGGCCGCCTATCACGGCCACGCCGATGCGGTACGGGTGCTGGTCGAACGCGGTGCCGATGTGAACAAGGCCAACGACAAGGGCCAGAGCCCACTCGCGGGCGCTGTGTTCAAAGGCGAGGACGAGGTGGTGCGGCTGCTCATCGACGGCGGAGCCGACCCACACGGCGGCCACCCCTCGGCGATCGACGCAGCCACGATGTTCGGACGCGAGGACTACCTGGGCTTGCTCGGCAAGTAAGGTTTGCTCTCGTGATCGACCTGAAATTGCTTCGCGAGAACCCCGACGCAGTGCGCGCCTCGCAGCGCACCCGAGGCGAGGACCCCGCTCTCGTCGACGCTCTTCTGGACGCCGACGCCTCCCGCCGCGCCGCTGTGTTGGCCGGGGATCAGTTGCGTGCCGAGCAGAAGGCGCTGGGCAAGAAGGTCGGCAAGGCTTCGGCCGAGGACCGTCCCGCGCTGCTGGCCGGGGCATCGGAACTGGCCGCGAAGGTCAAGGCGGCCCAGGCAGCCGAGGCCGAGGCCGACGCAGCTCTCGACACGGCTCACCGGGCGATCTCCAACATCGTCGAGGAGGGAACGCCCGCGGGCGGCGAGGACGACTTCGTGCTGCTCGAGACCGTCGGCGACGTCCCCGAGTTCGACTTCGAGCCCAAGGATCACCTGGAACTCGGCGAGTCGCTGAACCTGATCGACATGGAACGCGGAGCCAAGGTGTCGGGCTCACGCTTCTACTTCATGACCGGCTACGGCGCGTTGCTGCAGCAGGGGCTGCTTCAGCTCGCCGCGCAGAAGGCCGTCAAGAACGGGTTCACCATGATGATCCCGCCGGTTCTCGTGCGGCCGGAGATCATGTCGGGAACCGGCTTCCTCGGAGCACACGCAGACGAGATCTACCGCCTCGAAGCCGACGACCTCTACCTCGTCGGAACCTCCGAAGTTGCTCTCGCCGGCTACCACTCGGGCGAGATCATCGACCTCGCCGACGGCCCCAAGCGCTACGCCGGTTGGTCGTCGTGCTTCCGTCGTGAAGCGGGCAGCTACGGCAAGGACACCCGCGGCATCATCCGCGTCCATCAGTTCGACAAGATCGAGATGTTCTCGTACATCAAGCCCGAGGACGCGGCGGCCGAGCACCGGAAGCTGCTGCAGTACGAGAAGGAAATGCTCGCCGCAGTCGAATTGCCCTACCGCGTCATCGACACCGCAGGCGGAGACCTCGGGTCCTCGGCCGCTCGCAAGTTCGACTGCGAAGCATGGGTCCCCACGCAGAAGGCATACCGCGAGCTCACCTCGACCTCGAACTGCACGACCTTCCAGGCCCGACGCCTCGGCGTGCGCTACCGCGACGAGAACGGCAAGCCTCAGACCGCCGCCACCCTGAACGGCACCCTCGCCACCACGCGGTGGATCGTGGCGATCCTCGAAAACCACCAGCAGGCCGACGGCACCGTCCGGGTTCCGGAAGCCCTCGTGCCCTTCGTCGGGACCGATGTCCTGAAGTAGTTCAGGATCAGGCGATGTCGCCGATGCAGTAGCCC
This sequence comes from Rhodococcus sp. 05-2256-B1, assembly GCF_002258465.1. Lineage (NCBI taxonomy): Bacteria > Bacillati > Actinomycetota > Actinomycetes > Mycobacteriales > Nocardiaceae > Rhodococcus > Rhodococcus sp. 05-2256-B1. The sequence continues at coordinate 227,712 of NZ_NOZA01000041.1, forward strand.
TCGCCGCCGATCGCCAGCAGGAACGTGCGGTTCTGGTACACCCCCGAGGCGTCGATGATGTCTGCATTGACCTGCGTGTAGACGCCGTTCTGAGCCGTCACGAACACGCTGTCGGGATCGAACGAGGTGATGCTCGGCAGAATTGCCGGGTTCTCGGCCAGAGGTGGGGCAGTGGGAGACCCGGTGCCGTTCGGATCCCACGTGCCGCGGCTGTCGCACACCAGCGGGTAGCTCTCTTCGACGTCGCCCCGATTGACGGGGATACCGGCGATGCGTCCCAGATAGCGGTCGACGGTATAGACCGCGTCCGTCGCGTCGAACACCGGCGTCGTGCCGGTGGGATAGACGGTCGGGCAGGCGTAACCCGACGCGATCTCGCTGCGTTTGATGGCGACCGTTGCCGTGGGTCCGGTCCACGTCACCGCGTACTGACCGTCGACCGCGGGAGCCGCCACCGCCGCGAGGATGGCGCCGGTGTCGAAGTACATCGTCGGAATGTCGGTCGGCGGCACAGTCCAGCACCTCGCGGTGACGACACCTATTCCGCCGCCGGTGAGATCGTTGACGAACGGCCGTAGTGCCGCGGCGGCCGCAGGATTTCCGGGGGCTTCGCCGACGGGCGGACCCGGTGGGATGGGCGGCGGTGCCGGGGTGGTGGTGGGCTCTGGGGTGCTCGACCCGGCGGCATTCGCGGACTCGGCGGTGGACCCTGCACTGCTGCTGGACGGGGCTGCGGCCTGCTCGGATGGGATCCCGACCGCGGAATCGCAGGCACCGACCAGCGCAATCATCGCTATCAGCGGCAGCGCGGTTCGGCAGACTCGGCTGCGCCGCGGTGAAGCCGCTCTGTTCTTCACGTGAATTCTCTCCCCCGTAGCTTCTCGAACTGCGCACGACCCGACCGCGCTCCTGGCCGGACCTTTCTCCGACCCCGTCCACCGACTACGCTAACCGACTGTGGAACCCGTCTACCGATCAGTCATCGGCATCGCTCGCACAGTGTTCGCGTTCGAGGGCCTGAAGTTCGAGGTCGAGGGCGAGGACCACATCCCTGCTACCGGTGGAGCGGTCATCGCCGTCAACCACACCGGATACATGGATTTCACCTACGCCGGGTTGCCGCCGCGGCGAGTGAAGCGCTACATCCGCTTCATGGCCAAGAAGGAAGTCTTCGACAACAAGATCTCCGGCCCCATCATGCGCGCACTCAAGCACATCCCCGTCGACCGCGGTGCCGGTGCGCAGTCGTACAAGGCGGCCGTCGACAGTCTGCGCAAGGGCGAACTCGTCGGCGTGTATCCCGAAGCCACCATCAGCCGGAGCTTCGAGATCAAGGAATTCAAGTCCGGCGCAGCGCGTATGGCCATCGAGGCCGGCGTCCCCATCATCCCAACGGTCATCTGGGGTGCGCAGCGAGTGTGGACCAAGGGCTACCCGAAGCGACTGGGCCGCACCAACACTCCGATCTCCATTGCCGTCGGTGAACCGATTGCGCCGGTCGGGCCGCCGAACGAACTGACCGACAAGCTGCGGTCGGTCATGCAGAAGATGCTGCTCGAGCTTCAGGAGGGCTACCACCACGAGCCCGGCGCGTACTGGGTTCCGGCCCGACTCGGTGGCAGTGCCCCGACCCTGGAGGAAGCCGACAAGCTCGACGCCCAGGATCTGGCGGCGCGCGCAGCCAAGCGCGTCGAGTAGTCGGCGGGCATGAACCTCCGCGGTGAACGGGTCGTGTTGCGGCCGATCACCGCCGAGGACGTGCCGGAGCTACGCCGAATACTGCACACCCCCGAGGTGCATGCGCGCTGGGGTGACGAGGACGCCGACGAGACCTGGCCGTTCGACAACCCTGAAGAGACCCGCCTGGTTGTCGAATTGGACTCCGCGACAGTCGGTTTGATCCAGTACGGCGAAGAGACCGACCCGATGTACCGGCACGCGTCGATCGACATCTTCCTCGATCCGGCTGTACACGGCCGCGGCGTCGGACAGGACGCGGTAGGCACACTGGTGCGCTACCTGACAGTCGATCTCGGTCATCACCGCCTGGTGATCGATCCGGCCGCCGACAACGCGGCAGCGATAGCCTGTTACAGCGCAGTCGGTTACGAGCCGGTCGGGATCATGCGCAAGTACGAGAAGGGACCGGACGGCTGGCACGACAGCCTGCTGATGGACTTGATCGTCGAATAGCCGACATGTTCGGGGTTTCAGTGCTTCAGGTGTTCACGCGTTCAGGGGGAGAGTCAACCGGAATCGCGCGCCCGAAGGCCCTGCGAGGCAGACGAGTTCGCCGCCGTGGGCGCGCGCCAGTGTTCGAGCGATCGACAGCCCCAGCCCGACGCCACCGGATGCTCGGTCACGGGCGGAGTTCAGCCTGACGAGTCGTTCGAAGATGCGCTCACGGTCTGCCTCTGCGACACCGGGTCCTTCGTCGTCCACGGTGACGAATGCGTGGGTGTCCCGGCCGACCGCTACCCGAATCGTGCCGTCGGACGGGGTGAAACGACCGGCATTGTCCAGCACGTTCGACAGGATTTGTTCGATGCGTCCGACATCGATATGAACCATAATCGGTTGCGCGGCAGCGACATCGAACCGAATATCCGGCATGACCAGAGCTGCTCGCTCCACGGTGCGGCGGGTGATGTCGGCAAGGTCGGTATCGGTTGCGTCGAGATCCGACGTGTTCTCCGCACGGACGGAATCGAGCATGTCGCCCACCAAGCGTGACGCCCTGCTCGATTCCCCGACCAGCAGCTCGCTCCAGCGCGCGACTCGATCGGGGCGATGCTCGGCGTCGCGCTGCAGCGACTGCGCCAACGCCGAGATCCCGGCGACGGGAGTGCGCAGCTCGTGTGCGGCGTCGGCCAGAAAGCGCCGCATGTCCTCCTCGGCGAGGCGGGCTGTGCGCGCCGCTGCGGCCTCGCGGCGCTCGGCGTCCTCGAGGGCGTCGAGCATCTCGTCCACGGCCGAGGCGGTGCGGCCGAGGTCGGTGTTCGGTTTGGTGGGAAGCAGCCGTCTGCCCCTGTCGCCGTTGGTTATTCGGCGCGCGACCGATGTCATCGAGTCCAGCGGGGACAGTGCTCGCCGTACGGCAAAGGTGAGTGCTGCGGCGGCCAGTAGCAGCGTCACAGCACCCGCTCCCAGCATGAGGATGCGTAGTTGTCGCCGAACATCGGCGATGGCGGTGGTATCGCCGAGGAGAGACAGCGTCGAACCGTCGGGCAACGGTTCGGTGATCTCGAACGAATCGGACGGGGGCGCAGGAGGATCCGGCGGACCAGGGGGACTCGGAGTTCGCGACTGGCCCGCAGGCGGAGCCGGGGTGGCAGGCCGGATGTCCGGGCCAGGCGGTCCGCTGCCGGGAGCGCCGTACACCGTGCCGTCCGCAGCGGTGACACGAACTCGGATGGCGTCGCCCTGCAGGGCCTGGACCAGATCCCCGGGCCCGACGCCGCTCTCCACGAGCTCGACAGCCCGAGTTGCCCGGTCCGACAACCGCGCCTCCAGATCACGCCGAAGCTGTTGACCCAGAACGACATCCACCGACGAGCCGACAATCACCAGCAGTGCCGCGAACAATACGACGACGGTGGCGACCACCCGCATCCGAAGCGACGGAGTCGGCGTCCGCTTCACTGCGGAGCCCGCAATGCATAACCCAAGCCGCGGACGGTATGGATCAACCGCGGCCCATGCGCTTCCATCTTGCGACGCAACGCACTGATGTGAACTTCCACCAGGTTACCGTCGTACGCGCCGTAGCCCCAGACCGATTCCAGGATAGAGGTTTTGGAGACAGTACGTCCGCGTTGTGCGACGAGGAACGTGGCCAAGCGGAGCTCCGTTGCCGTCAGATCGAGAATCTGACCTGCCCGAGTGACCACTCCGGCGGGCTCGTCGACCAGTAGATCACCGACCTGGACCGCGTCGGACGAACGACCGCGACGCCGCAGCACGGATTTTGCGCGGGCGACCACCTCGTCGAGTTGGAAGGGCTTGACCACGTAGTCGTCAGCGCCGTCGCCTAGGCCCCGCAACCGGTCGGCCAGCTGATCTTTCGCGGTGACCATGATGATGCCCGCGTCGCTGCTCTGCCGGACGACGTCGATGAGATCGAACCCGTCCCGTGCACCGGGCAGCATGACGTCGAGGATCACCACATCGGGACGAAAGCCTGCCATCGTGGGCTCGAAGTCGTCCCCGTCGGGCAGGGACACGGCGGTGAACCCCGCGTCCTCGAACGCGGCCACCAGCGCTTCCCTGATGGGTAACGAATCCTCCACCACCATCACCCGGGGAGCGGAACTATAAGTCATGCCTCGATTGTCACCCACCAGCTGAAGTGATCCTGAAGATGCGCTCGGCTTCAGGGTGACTTCAGCTAACGGCGGCAGTGTCGGTGACAGACCGAAACGAACGACGCAGTCCGAACAAGGAGTGAACGTGAACGATCAGACCCAACCGATTCCCGCCGCATCGAACCCCGAGCCCACCCCGAGCGCCCAGGCAACTCGGGAGAGCAAGCCCAAGCGGTGGAAGGGACGGGTACCGCTGGCCGCGACCGCAGCAGCGGGACTTGCCATCGGAGCCCTGGTGACCGCGGCTGTGTTCGCAGCCGCCGGACCCGACGTCTCGCCAGGCGTGTCGACCGTGGCGTCGTCGTCTGCCCTCGGACAGCGAACCGACGGTGGTGGCGGTGTGGATGCATCGGAGGTGCCTGCGGCTCCTGCGGCACCCGATTCCGGTGACGGATCGACGGTTCCCGCAGTTCCGACCCCACCGGGTGATGGCGCAACACCACCGGCACCGGATAACGGCGCAACTCCGCCTGCCCCGCCCGCGGGTGGTCCGGGCAAGGACGGACCGGCCGATGGTGGTCCGGGTAAGGGTGGGCCGGGCGCAGGTGGCCCGGGAGCGGTGTGCGCACCAGAAGACGGAGCGACGCCGCCCGCGCCGCCGGCACCGGCCGATGGCACAACTCCGCCCGCGCCGCCGGCACCCGCTGATGGTGCGACGCCTCCCGTACCGCCGGCAGCGCCGTCCGGTTCCTGAACGCAAGCTAGGTCGGTCCCCGCACCGGATCGGTGCGGGGACCGGTGTGGGTGGACGCGCGACTTCCGAACGCGCCCAGGGTTTTATCTCCCGCGGTACGCGGACGCCAGCGCGGCGTACTCGTCGAGGATTTTCAACGATTCGTCGTGCGGCGCGGTGGGCAGCATGAGCGCAAGCTGCCCGAATCCCAACTCTTCGCAGGCGTGCCAGTACTCGGGATCCGCGGGGGTGCCGAACTGTAGCAACGGAACGTCGTGCCCGAGTCCTTCGCGCATCGCATCGATGCGCGCGGACATGACATCGACGGGCTGTGGGTTGGCTATCCACCCGGCGTCGTGCCGGATGACGCGCTTCACCGTCGCATCGGAGGCACCGCCGATGAATATCGGGGGGTGCGGTGTCTGCACCGGCTTGGGACGGAGGTAGGAGGGTTCGATATCGACGTGCTTGCCGTGATACTCGGCCGGCTCGTTCGTCCACAGGGCTTTGATTGCTTCGATCTGCTCGTCCAACAGTGCACCCCGTGTCTTCGGGTCGGTGCCGTGGTTGCGGATCTCCTCGAGGAGCCAACCCGCTCCCACGCCGAATACGAACCGGCCCCGTGAGATCAGGTCGATACTGGCGGATTCTTTTGCAGTGGTGATGGGATCACGCTGAATGAGCAAGGTGATACCGGTGACCAGCTCGATCTTCGATGTCACCGCTGCGGCCGCTGCCAGAGTGACGAAGGGGTCGAGCGTCCGATAGTAGAAGTCGGGCATCTCTTCGCCGGTGGGAAACGCCGTCTCCCTACTGGCTGGGATGTGAGTGTGCTCGGCAACAACCAGCGAGTCGAATCCACGCTCCTCGATGGCGCGAGCCAGCGACACCGGGTCGATCCCGTCGTCGGTGACGAAGGTGGAGATTCCGATTTTCAAGGCTGTTCCTAACGTCGGGTGTCGCCCGTGCACGGGGCGTGAAGTGGGATCACAGCCGGGGGCACTCCAGGATGAAGACGGGGAGTTGCCGGTCTGTCTGGGACTGGAATTCGGCGTACTGAGCGAAGGACTCGACGGCTAGCGTCCACCATTTCTCGCGCTCGGCCCCGTCGAGCTCGCGGGCCTGGAGGGTGAGAACCTTCGTCCCGTCTTGCACCGTGACGGTGGGGTTTGCCTTGATGTTGTAGTACCACGACGGGTTCGTGGCACCGGCACCGTTGGAACCGACCATGGCGTACTTGCCGTCGGCTTCGACGCGCATCAAGGGCACGTACCGCTTCTTGCCGGACTTCGCCCCGGTGATCGTGAACAGCACGACAGGCAGACCCTGATACTCGGCCCCCTCGGTGGTGCCCTGCTCGAGAATCTGCTCGGTCAGCTCGCGGACCCAGGACTTGGGGCTCAGCTCGGTTTCGGTGGCGGTCTCGTTGTTAAGCACGTGGGCGCCAACAATCGCCATGGCCGGAAATTCCTGACACGTCTCGCTCACCGAAACTTTGCCCCTCTCCTGGTAATTCCACCCCCTTCCACACCGGGGATCGTGGCATCGATGCGTGGGCAACGCGTGGTTGGCCGCGGGCGCAGATTATTGCCGAAGACATTTTGGGGTAAATCCGTGTCGGACGTGCATCCGATGCGCGATCGGGCAGGCTGGGGTCTTCGCTTCGATAGCAGGGGCGACACCGGTATCGAAGCTGCGCTCCGGGAAGGCCGTGAGAATCGAGAAAAAGAACGGTAGACGGACAGTGATCACTGCCCGGGATTTCCGCGCAGGCTGTCGTCGCGCTGAATCGGGTCATCGATCGCGGTTGGACAGGTACACCGCGAAAATAGCCGTCGAGCCGAAAATTGCTCAGTCGGCGGGACGGGCTTGATCAGCCTCTAGAGCAACGGTTTCCAACTCGGATCGGTACTCTGCCCACCATGCTGCGTCGCCGTCGGCCATGTTCTCGTTGCCGAGGCGCAGTCCGACGGAGTTGTCGATCAATTCGCGCAGTATGTCTGCGTGTCCGGCATGTCGATTCGTTTCGATGCACAGATGCACCAGTACGCGATGCAACGTCACTTCTTGTTTGTCCGCAGGCCAGTGCAGGACGCGTCCCGCTGCATCCAGGTCGAGTGAATCGATGGTCTTGTCGGCATACGTCCACGCCTCGCGGTACAGGGCGACAATGGATTCCGACGATTCTTCGGCGGTGGCCCACATGTCGGAATTCAGCCGGGCCATGCCCTCTGCTTCCAATTCCGCGAAACGAGCTGGAAACTCACGACCGAACGTGAGGCCGAAGTAGCCGTATTCGACGATGGCGAGGTGTTTGACCAACCCCAAGAGGTTGGTTCCCGTCGGCGTCATCGGTCGTCGCTTCTGGTATTCGGTGAGGCCGTCGAGCTTCCACAGCATGTTCTGGCGAGCGATCCGAAGGTATTGGTGCAGCTCGTCTTTCATGTCGCTCAGCTCGTCGATGCGTGCCACACGAGGGCTGCGGCCAGTGCGCCGAGTCCGTTCAACGACCAGTGCAGGGCGATGGGTGCGATGAGACTCCCGCTTCGACTGCGCAGCCAGGTGAAGACGACCCCGGCTGCTGCGGTCGCGACGACTGCGAGCGCGATCCCGACGATTTGCCCGAACAGCCCGCCGCCGAGAAATCCGCTGAGTCCCACGTTCCCGGCGGTCAGGCCGAGCGAGGACGCGATGTGCCACAGACCGAACAGTAGGGATCCCGCCGCGAAGACTCCGCGGGCACCGTAGATGCGGCCCAACGTGCCGTGCAGCACCCCACGGAACGCAAGTTCTTCCGGGATGACCGTCTGCAGCGGAATGACGATCATCGAGGCGACCAGCGCCGCAGAGATGGTGGCATAGCGATCGGCCATGAAGAAGGGCCGCGTCATCGGTAGCAATGCACCGATGGCGATGACCGTCAGGACGATGCCGACGGCACCGAGTGCGTAGAGCGAACCCGTCTTCCACTGCTTGGGTGACAGTCCCAGCTCGGCCCATCCGAGTCCGCGACGGTTCGACAGGATCACCAGGAGAACGGCGGCGATCGGAACCGTCGCGATACTCGCCCACACCGTGGTGAAGTGTGCGATGAGGTTGGTGCCCACGAGGACGAGAACGACGATGGCGACGTCGAGATAGGCGCGGACGGCCCGTCGGGGTGCCACGCTCCCGGCTGGATTGACGGCAAGCATTGGATCGAGTGTACCGGCGTCAGCTGATGACACCCGGAGAATCGAGGCTTCTGTCGAGGCCCTTACGGTCGTAGAGAAGGGTGAACACCAGGCCGAACACGAGCCCGATGAGCAGCCCGAGGGACGTCATACCCACCGAATGCAGCAGGCCGGCGTCGGGCGAGGCGTTGAAGTACAGGATCGATCGGGTGCCGAGGAAAATCTGATGCATCGGCTCGAACTGGGCCAGCCACGTGAAAATCGGCGGGCTTGCCTCGAGAGGAATCGTGCCACCCGAGGACGGCAGGGCCAGGATGATGAAGACGACCAAGTTGACCAGCAACCCTGCTGTGCCGAATGCGGACATCACCGCCAGCGCAGTGAATCCGACGGCGGTGATCGCGAACGCGCCGTACATCCACAGGGTCCACGCATGGGTGATGGGCATACCCAGTAGATGGCTGATCAGTAGGTACAGGGCAGATACGAGCATGGCCAGAACGAACATCACCAGCCACTTGACCAACAGCGTCTGGAACCGGCTGATCCGGGTGGGTCCGCGGTGGATGTACTTCGGGCCGATTTCGGTTGGAGTGAACCCCAACAAGCCGTCGACGAGGGTGCTGACGATGGTCGCACCGGTGAATCCCGCCAGGACGAGCAGTAGCGCGTAGTAGAACGCAGACAGGCCACCGCCGGTACCGTCGGGCAGTGGATCGTGCTGGGCAACAATCACATTGATCGGCTGCGCCAACGTCAGAGCGCTCGCGCCCGCCAGGGGAGTGTCGCCGAGCTGCTGGCGAACCTGATCGGTGATCTGTTGGCCCACGGTCTGATTCACCGATTCGAATGCAGGAGTGGCCACTCCGGTCACGAGCGACATTCCGAAGCTACCCGCCCGCGGATTGGTGTAGACGGTGATGATCGGCTTCTCGATATCACCGGGAACGATGCTGCCCTCGGCCAGGATTCCCATTCTCTTGGTGAAATCACTGGGGATGACGATGGAGCCGTAGACCTCGGCCGTGGACAGCAACGATTCGGCCTGCGCCGGGCCTACCTCGCGGAAAGCGACCTTCTCGGAGTCGACGTTCTGAATCAATCCGTCGACGATGTCGTTGCCGATATTGCGTTGCTCACCCGCAAGGGTGTCGCCCTCGTCCTGGTTGACGATCGCAATGGGCAGATCGTGCAAGTTACCCCGTGGATCGAGAACGCCGCCCAGATACAGGGCCGCGAGAAACGACATGAGGGTCGAGACGACAAGGATCGGAGCGAGCCAGAAGCGCGGCGAACGAAGGACGTCGGCCATCGACCGAGGGGTTCTGTCGGAGGTCACCGGATCAGTGTCGCAAGTTCGGCTGCTACGTGCGCGGTAGTTCTACCTGTGGACCGTCGGCCGTCCGGAATGGGCGTTACGCCCACCCATGTGAGTGGAACTTCGTAGCAGGCTACGAAGTTCCACGCACATGCGGCGCAGCCGCTCCTAGGCGGTTGCGCGACGCGGCAGCTTCCAGTCCGGGCGAACCCAGTGGCAGGTGTAGCCCTCGGGGTACTTCTGCAGGTAGTCCTGGTGCTCGGGCTCGGCTTCCCAGAAATCTCCTGCCGGGGTCACCTCGGTGACGACCTTGCCCGGCCACAGGCCCGACGCGTCGACATCGGCGATCGTGTCCTCGGCCACGCGCTTCTGCTCGTCGTTCAGGTAAAAGATGGCCGAGCGGTAGCTGGCTCCGATGTCGTTGCCCTGACGATTCTTCGTGCTGGGATCGTGAATCTGGAAGAAGAACTCCAGCAGATCCCGGTACGACGTCTGGGTGGGGTCATAGATCACTTCGAGGCCCTCGGCATGGTTGCCGTGGTTGCGGTACGTCGCGTTGGGGATTTCGCCGCCGGTGTAGCCGACGCGAGTGGAGACCACCCCGGGCAGCTTGCGGACGAGCTCCTCGGCTCCCCAGAAGCATCCTCCGGCGAGAATGGCGGTTTCGGTGGCTGCAGACATGTGCTCTCCTAGTTCTCTATCGAGCGATACGTGGGGTTCAACGAACGAGTTGTCCTCATAATTCCGAATCGTGGGTGCGTTCGCCGACCTCCAGGACGAGTTTGCCGGTATTGGCACCGTCGAACAACAGATTCAGCGTCGATCCGAACGCCGTGATTCCGCCGATCTCGATCTGCTCGCGCGCGGTCATCTTGCCGCTGGTGAGCAGCTCCGACAGAGCGTCGACGCCTTCCTGGTAGCGATCGAGATAGTCGAAGATGATGAACCCGGTCATCGACGCACGGTTGATCAGCAGGGACAGGTAGTGCGCGGGTCCGGGCTGCGGTTCGGTGGCGTTGTAGCCGGAGATGGCCCCGCACAACACCACTCGCGCACCCTTACGCAGGCGCGAGAGCGCCGCATCGAGAATCTCGCCGCCGACGTTGTCGAAGTAGACGTCGATGCCCTTCGGTGCAGCAGCCTTCAGAGCCTTGTACACCGACTCGTTCTTGTAGTCGATCGCCGCGTCGAAGCCCAGCTCCTCGGTGAGCCAGGCGCATTTCTCGGGTCCGCCGGCAATTCCGATCACGGTGGCTCCCTTGGCTTTCGCGATCTGACCCGCGATGCTGCCGACGGCACCAGCCGCCCCGGAGATGACGACGGTATCGCCCTCGGCCAGCTTGCCGACGTCCATCAACCCGAAGTAGGCCGTCAATCCCGGGAAGCCGAGGGCACCGAGCCAGGTGGGTGCCGGTGCGATCGATTCGTCGACCTTCTGCACTCCCGACCCGTCCGAGATCGCATGCTCGGTGACGCCGAACGAGCCCGAAACGACTTCGCCGACAGCGTAATCCGGATGCCGGGACTCGAGGACGCGGCCGACGGCATGAGCACGCATCACCTCACCGATGCCGACGGGAGGCACGTACGAGCGCGCATCGTTGAGCCAACCGCGCATGGCGGGATCGAGGGAGACGTAGTCGACGGTGACGACGAATTCCCCGTCGCCCGGGGTGGGGATGGGTTCCTCGGTGAGATCCCACGTCGACTCGTCGGGACGCCCCACGGGCCGCTGAGCCAAGCGGATCTGACGGTTCACGGATGTCATCTACCGTTCCTTCCACATCGAAGACGTGCATGTCGAAAACAGGGTCCTTCGACACTAGGGCAGAATGACGTCACGATGACCAACGCGCCGAACACCACCCGCCTCGCCCCTCGCCTCGTCGCCAGCGATGTCGACGGGACCCTGCTCGACCAGCACGAACGTGTCAGTGAACGCACCAAGCGAGCTGTCGCAGCCGTCGTAGCGGACGGAGTGCCGTTCGTGCTGTCCACCGGCAGGCCGCCGCGGTGGATCCACCCCGTCGTCGACGGTCTCGGATACGCGCCGATGTCGGTGTGCGCCAACGGTGCGGTCATCTACGACGCGGCCACCGATCGCGTGCTCAGTGCGGAGACCCTCGATGTCGAGACGTTGCAGTGGCTGGCCGACGTCGCGTACCGCGCGCTACCCGGCTGCGGTCTCGCCGCCGAGCGCGTCGGTCGATCGGCGCACGACGCGGCCACGCCGCAGTTCGTCAGCTCGCCCGGCTACGAGCACGCGTGGCTCAATCCCGACAACGTCGAGATGTCCGAGGACGACGTCGTCGACGTCCCCGCGGTGAAGCTGCTGATACGGCTGTCGGGATCGACCAGCGGCCACATGGCGAACATTCTCTCGCCGCTGATCTCCGGCCGCGCCGACCTGACCTTCTCCACCGACAACGGGCTCATCGAACTGTCGGCGCCGGGCGTCACGAAGGCGTCGGGCCTGGCGAAGGTCGCCGAGACGCTGTCCGTGGACGTCGCCGACATCGTCGCCTTCGGGGACATGCCCAACGACGTCCCGATGCTGTCGATGGTCGGCCTCGGCGTCGCCATGGGCAACGCGCATCCGGCCGCCGTCGCCGCCGCGGACGAAGTGACCGTCACCAACGCAGACGACGGAGTGGCGCAGGTACTCGAACGCTGGTGGTGATTCGCTGGTAGAGCGGCGCATCGAACACGACAAGGGCCGAGTCACCACGGTGACTCGGCCCTTGTCGTCTGTCGAAACTCAACCCGCCGGAGCGGGCTCGGCAACAGGTGCCGGCTCCACCGGCGCGGCGACCGGCTTCTGCATTTCTGCGTTGTAGGTGTCGTTGTACGTCTTGATCACCGTGGTCACGATGCCGGTGAGCTCGTTGAAGATGAGCGAACCGTTCTCGAAGTCCGTTCGGAAGCCCTCCGGCACCTTGAACTCGTCGGTGAGCGGCAGACCGAGGACGCCGTCGACGCCACCCTGCTGCAGGTACTGCTGGAAGATCTTGCCGATGACGGCCACGGCCTGGCCGGCCATGTTGGTGATGATCTCGCCGTTCTGGAACTGAGCCTTCTCGCGGCCTCCGCTGACCTGAACCAGGCCGCTGACCGGTACGCCGAGAGCGCCGGTTTCGCCGCCCGAGGACAACCACTTCTGCGCGACGGGGCTCGTCGACGCCAGGCGCTGCAATTCTGCGACCAGGGCCGGGATGTTCTCGCCCAGAGTCGAACTGACGTCCGTGCCCGGGCGTGACGGTGCCGGGTCGGTCACCGCGGTATCCGGTGCGGTGGCATCGGGCGCGGTCTCGGGTGCTGCCGGTGTGACGTCGCCGCCACCGCCGAGGTTCGCGGCCGCGATGTCGCGGATCTCCCCGAGCCTGGCGTATCCGGCGTCACCGGGGCATTCGGTGTTGCCGACGTCGCGGTGACCGAAGATCACCGGCAGGTCGACGGTCTTGCCTTTGCCGATGAACGTGAAATCCGTTCCCTCGGAGGTCATCGTCGTGGTCCCCTTGGGATCCAGACCTGCCTTGCCGAGTCGCCAGCCGAGGAACTTGCCGACCGAATCGACGGTCTCCTGCGACGGATCCTGAGTGGAGTAGTCGCCCATCATGGCCACTCCGACGGTGTTCTCGTTGAATCCACCGGCGTGCGCACCCTGGACCGGCTTGTCCAAGCCGCCGGCGCGACCCTCGAAGATCTGGCCGTACTTGTCGACGAGTGCGTTGTAGCCGATGTCGCACCAGCCCAGAGTCTGGGCGTGGTACGCGTAGATGGCGCGGACGATCTCGGCCGATTCGGACTTCGAGTAGTCGTTGCTGCCTGCGGTGTGGTGCACGGTGGCACCGCCGATGAAATCGTCGATTGTCGGGTTGGCACAACGGATCGACTCGTCGGCACCCCACTGGGCGCGGGTGATGACGTTGGGACCTGCATCGCCTGCCACCGGAGTAGCGAGGTCGCTCAACGCCGAATCGGCGGGGGACGTGCCGGGGGTGATGAGCACGGCGCTGATGTCGCTCACTGCCGACGCCAACTGCTCGGCCGACACCTCAGGAGCGGCTTCGGGCGCAGCGGGCTCTATCGGTGCCGGATCCTGTTGGCGCAGCGGCTTGCTCGACGACGCGGGTGTGTAGCCCAATGGCTGCTCCGCAACGGCGGGAGCAGGTGCAGTGGCATCGGAAGGCAGCGGAACAACCGGGACCTCCGGAACCGGCGGCGTTGCAAAGCTTTCGGGAGCAGCGCTGCTCGTCAGCGGAGTCAACAGCACCTGCACGGCCTTGGTGAGTCCCACGAAGATCGGTTCGGTGCCCTGCTTTTCCGCAGCGGGAACGGCGTCGCTCGCAGTGGTATCCACCGGTGCGGTCTGCAGCCACGGGCCCCAGGATCCGTCCTCGAGCTGACGTCGAACCTGTGCGCTCGCGCCGTTCAGCTGCTCGGAGGTCAACGCCACCATGCTGAACGGGGTGTCCTGCGAGATTTCCTTGACTGCCGCTCCGAGCGGCGGCCCGGTGGGGTCGGCAGCTTCAGGATTGACCGGTGCCGAGGCGTCCACCCTGGGGATCGGGGCCTGCGCGGTTGCGCCACCCGGAGCCGGCGTCGTGAGACCGGGGATGTCGGGGATTTCGATCGGCGGGATCACGATGGAATCCGGCAGCGGCAGGTATTTCAGATCGGAGAGCCGCAGATCGGGCAGCGGCAGGCCGGTGAGCTCCTGCAGCGGAACGACGATGTCCGGTGCTGCGCTCAGCGCGGTCTCGACGATCTTCGTCGGCACGGTGACCGGGGTTGTCTCGTTGGCCGGTCGAACTCCGGTGGTCGTGCTGTCTGTCAGCCCTGCGACCGCAAACGGGGTCGCGACGGCGAGTAGTGCGACAGCACCGAGAACGATCGACGGCTTCGTTCGACGGTTCGGCAAGGCGGTACTCCCTGGTTGGTGGTAGGTACGCGTCGTAGAATCTCCCACTGCTGAACAACAACATTCACATCAGCAACATGAGTCCCATCAGACACAAGGCTAAACCTTAGCTTGACAGTTAGCCACAGCCGGGAAGTTCCAATGGCGCGGCGCGTCGGGGCTTGCATTCCTGGGTCGTTCCGCAGGCTCCACTCCCGCCTTCATGGGTCATTCCGCAGGCTCCACTCCCGCCCCCCTACGCTTTCCACCTGTGACTGTGCACTTCATCGGAGCCGGACCCGGAGCGGCAGACCTGCTCACGTTGCGGGCCGTCGAGTTCCTGCGATCCAGTCCGGTGTGTGTCTACGCCGGTACCTACATCGACGACGCGATCCTCGAACATTGCTCGGCCGGTACTCGCCTGGTGGACACCGCGAAGCTCGACCTCGATGCCATCACCGCCGAACTCGTCGCCGCCGACCAGCGCGGGGACGACGTCGCACGCCTGTGCTCGGGTGATCCGTCCCTCTACTCCGCGATCGCAGAACAGTCGGCTCGACTCGACGCCGCGGGTGTGCCGTGGGACATCACGCCGGGCGTGCCCGCCTACGCGGCCGCTGCGGCCACGTTGGGCGTCGAGCTGACCGTTCCCGAGGTGACGCAATCGGTGGTCCTCACTCGCGCGCAGGCCCGCTCGACGGCGATGCCGGACACCGAGGCGCTGGCCAACTTCGCCGCCACTCGCGCGACGTTGGCACTGCATCTGGCCATCACTCGCACCCGCATCATCGCCGACGAGTTGGCGCAGTTCTACGGCTCGGACTGCCCCGCCGCGGTCGTCTTCCATGCCAGCAAGCCCGACGAGATGGTTCTGCGCGGCACTCTGGCCGACATCGCCGATCAGGTCGAGGCCGCCGGGCTGCGGCAAGCTGCGGTGATCCTCGTCGGTCCTGCTCTGGCTCGTCGCGTCGTCGCCGAATCCCACCTGTACGACGCGTGCCGGGACCGCTCGTGAAAATCCATCTGATCGGCATCGGCGGTGGACATCCGGACCAGGTGACCGTCCAGGCCGTCGAGAAGCTGCGGGCCGTGGACGTGTTCATCGTGGCCGACAAGGGCGCGTCCGTCGGGGATCTGGCAGCAGCCAGGCAGGAGATTCTCGAGCGCCACCACGGTGGCAGCTACCAGGTCATCGAGGTGCCCGACCCGCCACGCGACCGGTCTCCCCGGCAGTACGAGACCGCCGTCCTCGACTGGCACGACGCCCGCGCCCGGGCGTACGCCGACGTGCTCGACGGTCTCGCCGACGGCACCGTCGTCGGATTTCTCGTCTGGGGAGACCCCGCGCTCTACGACAGCACCATCCGCGTCGTCGAGCGGATCGCCCAACTGCGCGGCGACATCGAGTTCGATGTCACACCCGGCATCTCCAGCGTGTCCATGCTGGCGGCGAGTCATCGACTCGTGCTCAATCGCATCGGGGGCCCGATCGTCATCACCACCGGCAGGAACCTGGCCGGCGACGTCGCAGCCGGGCTGGACAACCTCGTCGTCATGCTCGACGGCAACCTGGCCTGCAGTGCGCTGACCGGCGCAGGGTGGGGCATCCACTGGGGAGCCAACCTGGGTACGACCGACGAGAAGCTCGTGGCCGGGCCGCTCGACGCCGTGCTCGACGACATTCGCCGCGCCCGCGCCGAGGTCAAAGAGGCACACGGCTGGGTGATGGATACCTACCTGCTCCGACGCCTGCCAGGTTGACACCGGACCGGCCGGGCGGTGCCTGGCGGGGTGGAGCCGTCACGATCGTCGGATACCCTGGTTGCCCGTGACTGCTGTAAGCCCCGAGACCACCTCTTCCGACGCCACCGCGACCGGCCGCTACGACCTCATCGTCGTCGGATCCGGGTTCTTCGGTCTGACCGTGGCAGAACGGGCGGCGTCCCAGCTGGGCAAGCGTGTTCTCGTTCTCGACCGGCGGCACCACCTGGGCGGCAACGCGTACTCGGAAGCCGAGCCCGAGACGGGTATCGAGATCCACAAGTACGGTGCGCACCTGTTCCACACGTCCAACAAGCGCGTGTGGGACTACGTCAACCAGTTCACCGACTTCACCGGCTACCAGCACCGCGTCTTCGCGCTGCACAACGGTCAGTCGTACCAGTTCCCGATGGGCCTGGGGCTGATCTCGCAGTTCTTCGGAAAGTTCTTCTCTCCGGCCGAGGCACGGGCCCTGATCGAGGATCAGTCCAGTGAGTTCGACTCCAAGGACGCGCAGAACTTCGAGGAGAAGGCGATCTCGCTGATCGGACGTCCGCTCTACGAGGCGTTCATCCGGGACTACACGGCCAAGCAGTGGCAGACCGATCCGAAGGAACTGCCCGCGGGCAACATCACCCGGTTGCCGGTGCGCTACACCTTCGACAACCGCTACTTCAACGACACCTACGAGGGGCTGCCGGTCGACGGCTACACCGCGTGGCTCGAGAACATGACACGCGACGAGAAGATCGACGTCCGCCTGAACACCGACTGGTTCGATGTTCGCGACGAGTTGGTCGCCGAGAGCCCGAACGCCCCGATCGTCTACACCGGGCCGCTGGACCGCTACTTCGACTATTCCGAGGGCGAACTGGGCTGGCGCACCATCGATTTCGAGACCGAGGTGCTCCCGGTCGGCGACTTCCAGGGAACGCCGGTGATGAACTACAACGACGGCGACGTGCCGTTCATTCGGATCCACGAGTTCCGCCACTTCCATCCCGAGCGTGAGTACCCGACCGACAAGACGGTCATCATGCGCGAGTTCTCGCGTTTCGCCGAGAGCGGCGACGAGCCGTACTACCCCATCAACACCCCCGACGATCGGCAGAAGCTCGAGGCGTACCGCAACCGCGCGAAGGCCGAGACGGCCTCCAACGGTGTGCTGTTCGGTGGTCGACTCGGGACGTACCAGTACCTCGACATGCACATGGCCATCGCGAGCGCACTGAACATGTACGACAACACCCTGGCCCCGCACTTCGAGACCGGCACCGCCCTGGCGGGGGACAAATGACCGCCAAGCATCTGCTCGAGGACGGGGTGGCAGACGTCGCGCCGGTCCTCGGAATATCGCTGTTGCAGCGTGTACTGCTGCCCCGTTCGGGTGAGCCGCTCGACGTGCGCACGCTGTACCTCGAAGAAGCGACCACCAATGCCAAACGCGCGCACTCGCTCTCGCGTACCTCGCTCACCATCGGCGGCGAGTCCGAGGTGTCGTTCTGTACCTACTTCAACGCATTCCCGGCGAGCTACTGGCGGCGCTACAGCATCCTGAAGTCCGTGGTGCTGCGCGTCGAGGTGTCCGGCCACTGCCGGATCGACGTCTACCGGTCCAAGGCCGATGCGTCGCGCATCCACGTCGAGGGCCGCGAGGCCGTGGACGGCGATGCGGCGCAAGAGTTTCTGATCGACCTCGGCCCGTTCGAGGACGGCGGGTGGATCTGGTTCGACATCACCTCCGACTCCGAGGTGGTCCTCGAGAGCGCGGGTTGGTACGCGCCGATCGAGGCTCCCGGCGAGGCGACCGTCGCCGTCGGCATCCCCACGTTCAATCGACCCACCGACGCCGTCAAAGCGCTTGTCGCCCTTGGCTCGGACCCGTTGGTGCTCGACGTGATCCAGGCCGTGATCATGCCGGATCAGGGCACCCGCAAGGCGAAGGACGAACCCGGCTTCGACGAGGCCGCAGCTGCGCTCGGTGGCCGTCTCGCGATCCACGATCAGGCGAACCTCGGTGGGTCCGGCGGCTACAGCCGCATCATGTACGAGGCGCTGAACAACACTGCCTGCCAACACATTCTATTCATGGACGACGACATCGAGATCGAGCCCGACTCGATTCTGCGGGCGTTGGCGATGTCGCGATTCGCCAAGGTGCCCACGCTCGTCGGCGGCCAGATGCTGAATCTGCAGGCGCGTAGTCACCTGCACGTCATGGGTGAAGTGATCGACCGCGGGAACTTCATGTGGACCGGCGCGCAGAACGTCGAATACGACCACGACTTCTCCGAGGATCCGCTGCGCACCAGCAAGCTGCTGCACCGCCGCATCGACGTCGATTACAACGGCTGGTGGATGTGCATGATCCCGCGCGTCGTCGCCGAGGAACTCGGGCAGCCACTGCCCCTGTTCATCAAGTGGGACGACGCCGAATACGGCTTGCGTGCACGCGAAGCCGGCTACCCGACGGTGACGCTGCCGGGTGCCGCGATCTGGCACATGGCGTGGAGCGACAAGGACGACGCCATCGACTGGCAGGCGTACTTCCACCTGCGCAACCGTCTCGTTGTTGCGTCGCTGCACATGCCCGGCGACGGCAAGGGCCTGGTGCTGGACACCATCAAGGCCACCGTCAAGCACTTGCTGTGCCTCGAGTACTCGACGGTCGCCATCCAGAACCTCGCGATTCGTGACTTCCTGGCCGGTCCCGAGCACATCCTCGAGATCCTGCCCACCGCACTTCCGACGGTGCATGCACTGCGCAAGGAATTCCCCGACGCCGTCGTTGTCGGCAGTTCCACGGAGTTGCCGCTCGCATCGGGTGAGGAAGTCGGAGCGGTCGGTCTGCCGACCAACCCGATCTCCAAGGTCCGTCGTTTGGCCAAGGGCTTGCTGCACAACGTCAAGCCTGCGCACGAGCAGCACCACGAGCGTCCGCAGCTCAACGTGCCGACTCTCGACGCACGCTGGTTCCTGCTGTCCCAGGTCGACGGCGTCACCGTCACGACCGCCGACGGCCGAGGCGTCGTCTACCGCAAGCGCGACCGCGCGCAGGCGGCGGCGTTGCTGAAGGAAGCGCTGTCGTTGCGCAAGCAGTTGGCAGCCGAATTCCCTGCGCTCAAGGCTCGATACCGTGATGCCGTGCCGCACCTGACCAGTAAGGAAACGTGGGAACGTGTCTTTCGTTACCAGGCGTAAAGGCCAGACCGAGGTGCCGACCGAAGTGCGCATCCTCGAAAAGGTGCAGGCCACGGTCGGCAGCGCCCCCGGTGCGATCACCGTTGCGCGCGGGATGTCGCATTTCGGCGAACATGCCCTCGGCTGGGTGGCGATCGCAGGTATCGGCGCTGCTGTGGACGCGCCGCGGCGACGCCAGTGGGCGTCGGTGGCCGTCGGTGCCGTCGGATCGCATGCCGCGTCCATCGTCATCAAGCGCATCGTGCGCAGGCCGCGTCCCCACGATCCGGCCGTCCTGATCAATGTCTCGACGCCGAGCAAGCTGAGTTTCCCGTCGTCGCATGCGACATCCACCACAGCGGCTGCGGTTCTCCTCGGCCGCGTGACCGGGCTACCGTTACCGGCGGTCCTCGTCCCACCCATGTTGCTCTCGCGCTTGGTGCTCGGAGTCCATTACCCCACCGACGTGCTGGCCGGATCTGCACTCGGCGCGTTGACGGCTGCTGCCGTCGTGAAGTTCGAAGGAGACAAATGAGCGAGGATGCCGCACCCGTAGGCGCACCGCCGAAGAATCTGGCGGACGGCATCGTCAAGGCGCTTCGCCCGCGGCAGTGGGTCAAGAACGTGCTGGTCCTGGCCGCGCCGTTGGCGGCAGGCTCGGTCACCGATCGCGACGTGCTGCTGTCCGTCGCGCTCGCGTTCATCGTGTTCTGCTTCGCCGCCTCCGGTGTCTACCTGGTCAACGACGCCATGGACGTCGAGGCCGACCGCGCGCACCCCACCAAGCGGTTCCGGCCGATCGCTGCAGGAGTCCTGCCCGTCACGATCGCCTACGCGATGGCCGTGGTGTCGCTCGGACTCGCCGTCGGCCTGTCGTTCTTCGCGAACTGGAAGCTCGCGCTGGTCATCGGCGTCTACATCGTCATCCAGCTGGCGTACTGCTTCGGCCTCAAGCACCAGGCCGTTCTCGACATCTGCATCGTCTCCTCGGGCTTCCTGCTCCGCGCGATCGCCGGTGGCGTCGCTGCCTCGATCCCGCTCTCGCAGTGGTTCCTGCTGATCATGGCGTTCGGCTCGCTGTTCATGGCGGCAGGCAAGCGCTACGCCGAGCTGCAACTGGCCGAACGCACCGGGGCGAAGATCCGTAAGTCGCTCGAGAACTACACCACGACATATCTGCGCTTCGTGTGGACGCTGTCCGCGACGGCCGTCGTCATCTGCTACGGCTTGTGGGCTTTTCAGCAGGACGCCGAAACGGACTCCAACTGGTTCGCCATCTCGATGATTCCGTTTACTATCGCAATCCTGCGATACGCAGTGGACGTAGACGGCGGCGAGGCAGGCGAACCCGAAGAGATCGCGTTGGGAGACAGGGTTCTCCAGCTACTCGCCATAGCGTGGATCGGAGTGGTTGGTGTCGCTGTCTACCTCGCCTGACCAGCGAGACACGCGAGAAGACACCCCGGCACCGGCGGTCTCGACCAGGGCGGTCTTCTGGGTCGGGACCGTCGTCACCGGTGCCCTGTTTCTGTGGGGTGCCTGGGAACGTCGCTGGATCGCCGACGACGGCCTGATCGTCCTGCGCACCGTCCGCAACCTGTTGGCCGGCAACGGCCCGGTGTTCAACGCGGGCGAGCGGGTCGAGACCAACACGAGCACCATCTGGACGTACCTCGTCTACGCGGGTAGCTGGCTCAGCGACGGCCGGCTCGAGTACGTGGTCCTGACGATCGCGCTCGTGCTGTCCACAGCGGCCGTCGTCATCGCGATGATCGGCACGTTCGCCCTGCGTGGGCGCACTGCGTCACGCACTCTCTTCCTCCCCGCCGGTGTACTGGTGTACATCGCGGTACCGCCGGCCCGTGACTTCGCCACGTCCGGACTCGAGACCTGCCTGGTCATCTTCTGGCTGGCGGTTTTGTGGCTGCTGATGGTTCGCTGGGGGCAGCGCCGCGGAGGTGGCGTCGAGCTGCTGCTGCTGGCCTTCTTCGCGGGCCTGGGCCCGCTGGTGCGCCCCGAGTTGTCCATCGTGTCGGTTCTGGCACTGGCGATGATCTTCCTCGCCCCACAGACGTGGTTGTCGAGGCTGCGCGTGTTCGCATTCGCGGGCGCGGTTCCCGTGCTGTACCAAATCTGGCGCATGGGCTACTACGGCCTTCCGTACCCCAACACCGCAGTGTCCAAGGACGCCGGCGGTGCCAAGTGGTCGCAAGGGTGGGCGTATCTGACCAACCTGATGGGACCGTACCTACTGTGGCTCCCGCTGGTGCTGCTCCTGCTCGGTGCCGCCCTGTCGATGACGCGCGTGCGCCCGACGCTGCCCAGAACAGTGGGCGGCCTGCTCGCCGCGTTGCGCACGCCGACCGCTGTCGTCGTATTCGTGCTCGTCAGTGGATTGTTGCTCGCGATCTACGCAATTCGAGTCGGTGGCGATTTCATGCACGGGCGAACATTGTTGCCCGCCCTGTTCACGCTGCTGTTGCCCATTTCGATATTGCCCGTCGCGCTCCCGCAACGATGGTCCGGTAATCGTGCGACTGCTGTTTTCGTCGCGGATGTATTCGTCTGGGGTGGGATCGTCGTCTGGGCTGTGATTGCGGCGAACACGACGGGAATGCCCCAGGGCTCGATCGTCGGACGAAGCGGAATCGTCGACGAACGAGCGTTCTATTCGCTCAACACCGGGCACGCTCATCCGATCCTGGCGTCGGACTATCTCGACTATCCGCGGATGCGGGCGATGGTTCAGGCGATCGACGACACCCCGGACGGCGGATTGCTGCTGCCGTCCGCGCAGTTCACCTACTGGGATGTCGTCCCGCCGCCCCTCCCGATCCCCGAGGGTGGATTCGGTCACACCGTCTACTTCCTCAACCTGGGGATGACGAGCATGAACGTCGGCCTCGACGTGCGGGTCATCGATCAGATGGGGCTCGCGTACCCGTTGGCATCGCACACCGAACGCCTCGAGAACGGCCGCATCGGTCACGACAAGAACCTCTACCCGGACTGGGTCGTCGCCGATCTGGGACTGGTCGGCGTCCATCCGTACCTGCCCTGGTACATGGACGAGGACTGGGTGACCGAAGCTCAGGTGGCGTTGACCTGCCCGGACACCCAGGAAATTCTGACGTCCTACCGAGCACCGTTGACGAAGGATCTGTTCGTCCGGAATGTGAAACGTTCGTTGTTCTATGCCGGTTATCGATTCGACCGGGTGCCGAGATACGAAATACAGCGATGTGATCTTCCGGCGCCTGTATTGAAGGCCGATAATTAGCTGACAGAACACGAGAAGATCACCGGGTTGCGCCGATTCGGTCTCGACGCGAAGATGAGCTGTCTCGATCCTGTAACGGACGACGTACTTCGTGCGATAAGTGCGGAGGATATGTATGCGCCAGACCCTGGGTCGGGCGCATACATGATGAACTTGCGAGATCAATCGTTGATTGCGTAACCGATGTGACGAAGCTGCTGAGAGGTCGAGTGCATGCTGGGTAGATGGAAGAGCCGGTCCGGGGACAAGCGAGCGGGCTCCTGGGGACGCCGCGCCGCAACATCCATGCTGATGGCAGTGGTGCTACCACTGGGATTGGCCGTGGCGGGCGGTGGCGCAACTGCCAACGCAGCGTTCGACGGCAACGCCATCGACGTCTGGACGGACTCGAGCATGGGCCCGATCAAGAGCCGGGTGTGGCGGGCAGCGGACGGTAACACCAACCGCGTCGTCTACCTGCTCGACGGCCTGCGCGCCACGACGGACATCTCGGGCTGGGAGCACGAAACCGACGCCGGAGCAGTTCTCGCCTCGTGGAACATCAACGTTGTCGAGCCGGTCGGTGGACAGTCGAGCTTCTACTCCGACTGGTACGCACCGTCCAACTTCAACGGTCAGAAGACCACCTACAAGTGGGAAACCTTCCTGACGCAGAACCTCCGCGAGAACCTGCGCGCGAACTACGGCTTCAACCCGAACCGCAACGGTGTCATCGGCATCTCGATGGGCGGCTCCGCAGCCCTCACGCTGGCTGCATACCACCCGGACCAGTTCAGCTACGCCGGTTCGCTGTCGGGCTACCTGAACATCTCCGCACCCGGCATGCGCGAGGCGATGCGCCTGGCACTGCTGGACTCCGGCCGCTACAACATCGACGCGATGTGGGGCCCGCCGTGGGATCCGGCGTGGCTGCGCAACGACCCGTTCGTCTTCGCGCCTCGCTTGCGTGACAACGGCACGCGCGTGTGGGTCTTCGCAGGCAGCGGTCTGCCCGGCGGTCTCGATCGCCCACAGAGCTTCATCGATTACTACAACACCGCGAACGGTATGGGCCTCGAGGCCATCGCCCTGGCGAACAGCCGTGCCTTCCAGATCCGCATGGCGAGCATCGGTGCCAACAACGTCACGTATGCGTTCCCGGCCGTCGGTACCCACCAGTGGGGCTACTGGGGCGAGCAGATCCGCGTCATGGCACCGGACCTGAGCGCCAACATCGGTAACTGATCCACCCGGCAGCGTTTGTTGTCGCAGTCCCCGCTTTCGGCCCTGTAGTGATATTTCACGACTTTTCAGGGCTGTTCAGCGGGGACCGCGCAGGATAGTCTCCTGTTTCAGAAACTCGCAGAGGCGAAACTGGGACGCTGATCACAGTTTTGCCTTGGAACCGCTCGATGGAATAACCTCCATCGAGCGGTTCGCCTGTTATGCAGCAGAACCTCAACGTTTCGACACACCACAGCTTCACCCCGGCCTCATGGGCCGTCAGTCAGCCCTGTTCGATTGCCGGGGGCCGCTACGACAGCGGAGACCGCGTAGATGAGAGAGAGCACGATTCATGCGATTTGCCGGCCTCAGCAGTAACCCGAAGGCGTCATCACGCTGGCGTCAGCGCCTGCTCGGCGTGGGTGCTGCCGCACTCGTTCTGCCGATCGCAGCCGGTGCCGTCGGCGGCGCAGTCGCAGTCGCTGCCCCCACTGCCGTCGTCCATCAGACTCCGGCCGGTGGCCGCGAGGACCTGATCGTCCCGTCCGAGATGGGTCCGATCAAGGTCCAGGTCCAGTGGGCGGCACGCGGCGGAAACGCTGCTCTCTACCTGCTCGACGGCCTGCGTGCCCGCGACGATCGCAACGCCTGGACCTTCGAGACCAACGCGCAGGATCAGTTCGCAAACGACGACGTGACGCTGGTCATGCCCGTCGGCGGACAGTCCAGCTTCTACAGCGACTGGTACACCTCGTCGAACTTCAACGGCCAGGAAGTCACCTACAAGTGGGAGACGTTCCTGACGCAGGAGCTCCCGGCGTTCCTGGAGAACTACGGCGTCTCGCGCAACAACAACGGTGTTCTCGGACTGTCGATGGGTGGTTCGGCTGCCCTGACGCTCGCCGCGTACCACCGCGACCAGTTCAAGTTCGCCGGCTCGCTCTCGGGTTACCTGAACATCTCGGCCCCGGGCATGCGTGAGGCGATTCGTATCGCGATGCTCGATGCCGGCCGCTTCAACGTCGACTCCATGTGGGGACCGCCCTGGAACCCGGCGTGGCTGCGCAACGACCCGTTCGTCTTCGCACCCAGGTTGCAGGGTCTGTCGCTGTACATCTCCGCAGCCAGTGGCCTGCCCGGCCAGTTCGACCGCCCGGCCGCTCCGATCGATTTCTACAACACCGCCAACGGCATGGCGCTCGAGGCACTCTCGCTCGCCAACACCCGTGCATTCCAGATCCGCATGGGCACCCTCGGTATCCCGGCAACCTACAGCTTCCCGGCCAACGGAATCCACGCCTGGCCGTACTGGGGTGCCGAGCTGTGGAAGGCACGCACCCAGATCCTGGACGCGCTGAACGCCTGATTCGGTTCCGTAACGTGCTCTCCGACAATGCCGCCCCACGCTCTCGCGTCGGGCGGCATTGTCGGTTCGAGCGCCGGCTCTTCGAGCCTCCCCAATTCACATTCGCACCACCAGTCACAGCGAGTCTGCTGTTCGTGGCCATCGGGCACGTGTAGAAAGACATACGAAGCATGTCTCGAGACGAGACCTTCGGTCGTCACAGGAAAGAGAGTCACCATCATGCGCACTGGGCTTGTTCGGTTCGGTCGTACCCCATCGGCCGGCACACGGGCTCGGCGAGCGGCAGCAGCAGTGACTGTTGCCTCCGCGCTGATGATTCCCTTCGCGACGACGACGTTGGCCACTGCAGCCCCGGTTGCTCATGCCGCCCCGATGGCGCAGACCGGCCCCGCCTACACCCAGACCGGTGGAGCAACCGTCACCTCGGTGGACTGGCTCTCCGATCGCCGCGTCGCGCTGTGGATCCAGTCGCCCTCGATGGGAACGCCCATCCAGGTGCAGCTGCTGCTCGCGCGTGACTGGAACATCAACCCGCAGGCCACGTTCCCGCAGGTGTACATGTTGGACGGCCTCCGGGCGACCGACCAGGAGAACGGCTGGACGGCCGAGACCGACGCCGAGGCCTACTTCGCCGACAAGAACGTCAACGTCGTGCTGCCGATCGGCGGACAGTCCAGCTTCTACTCCGACTGGGTCGATCAGGACAACGGCAAGAACTACCAGTGGGAGACGTTCCTGACCAAGGAGCTGCCGCCCATCCTGGCCAAGGACTGGCGCAGCACCGACAACCGTGGCGTCGTCGGGTTGTCGATGGGTGGCACGTCGGCGATGTTCCTCGCGGCCCGCAACCCCGGCTTCTTCAAGTTCGCCGGTTCGCTGTCGGGCATCCTGACCACCACCTCGCTCGGCATGCCGCAGGCCATCCAGTACGCGATGACCGACGCCGGCGGCTACAACTCCAAGGCCATGTGGGGCGCACCGTCCAACTCGCTGTGGGCTCAGCACGATCCGTACCTGCTGGCCGACAAGCTCAAGGGCGTCAGCCTCTACATCTCGAGTGGCAACGGCTCGACCGGCCCGTACGATCAGCCGTCGCCGATTCCGGGCGTCAGCACCAACTACGCGGGCATGGGGCTCGAGATCCTCTCGCGACTCACTTCCCAGACCTTCGCCACCAAGCTCAACCAGCTCGGAATCCCCGCGCAGGTCAACTACCGCCCGTCGGGCACGCACTCGTGGCCGTACTGGCAGTTCGAGTTGCACCAGCTGTGGCCGCAGCTCGCCACGGCACTCGGCGTCGAGGTCGACAAGCCCACCTGCAGTGTCGCGGGCATGATCGGCAATGCGAGCGGCGCGAACTCGTGGTTGGGTCCCTGCCTCACCGCGGAGTACAACGTGGCAGGCGGACGAGCTCAGGACTTCACGTTCGGTCGGGTCTTCTTCACTCCCGACACCGGGGCGCAGGTGGTTGCCGGCGCTATCGGCGGCATCTACCAGGGCAACAAGGGCCCCGAGGGTGCGCTCGGCTTCCCGAAGACCGGCGAGATCGCCACTCCCGACGGCCGCGGCCGCTTCAACGCCTTCCAGAACGGCATGGTCTACTTCACGCCGCAGACCGGAGCCCATGTGGTCAAGGGTGCCGTGCTCGACGAGTGGGCAGCCCAGGGGTACGAGGGCGGTCCTCTGGGATACCCGGTGCTCGACGAGGTGGCAACACCCAACAAGCCCGGCTCGGTGCAGGGCTTCGAGATCGGCGCGATCTACACCTCTCCCGACGCGGGCGTGCATTCTGTGCAGGGCATGATTCTCGGCAAGTACGGTGAATTGGGTTGGGAGAGTGGACCTCTCGGGTTCCCCAAGTCCAACGAGATCGGCCCCATCCGGGACGGCGGACGGTTCAATCAGTTCGAGACCGGCAACATCTACTGGAGCCCGGTCAGCGGAGCCTGGTCCATGCCGTACGGCCCGATCTTCGACGCCTGGGGATCGGTGGGCTACGAAGGTGGCCGCCTCGGCTACCCCACCAGCGATCAGTTCGACATCGACGGTGGCGGTAAGCAACAGAACTTCCAGTTCGGCATCATCACCGTCAAGGACGGCAAGGCCACGATCGCTCCGTGACCGGAGGCAGTCACGGCTTCAGAGTTCTCTCAGAGCGTGGCTGTACTCTCGCCTGCGACCCGACGACCGAAGGATTTCGATCGATGACGCGTAACTCTCTGGCCAGAACTCTGTCACTCGGCGTGCTCGCCGTGGCGGCGAGCTCGATGCTGGTGGCGTGTGGAAGTGACGACTCGACGGCCACCGGCGCGCCGACGAGCACCACCACGGCAGCTGCGACGACGACCGAGGCGAGTTCGTCGACGTCGGCGGCCGAGAGCACCACCACTACTGTCGCTCCTACCACCAGCCCGGGCGAGGCTGCGACGGCACCGCCGGAGCAACCCCAGGCCGTGCCGGACGACTTCCCGGGGCCGACGGAGAGCCAGATCGACAACCGCGGCCAGCGTTTCCTCGACGAGCTGAAGAGCAAGGGCGTCACTCCGGCGGGCAACGGCGACATCGCGGTGTCGACGGCCAACTACATCTGTGCCGCGCAGGCGCAGGGCGTCGCAGCCGACGAAATCACGACCTACGTCACCGCGAACGTCGGCGTCGAGGCGAGTGCAGCCGGAACGCAGATGAACGAGACGCAGGCCCAGCAGGCTGCCCAGACCTACATCGCCGCCGCGCAGGCGACGTACTGCACGCCGTAGTTCGCGCTGATGGCCAAACGTAAACGCAGAGTTCTACCGGTGATCGCCTTCGCGGTGATAATCGGGCTCGTCATCGTGGCCCTGTGGTACCTCCTCGCCGGGCGTCTCGGACCCGGACCGGGACCGGTACCGCCGCCGGGGCCCGAGCAGCCGACCTCGCAACCGGCGGACTGCCCGGACGTCCAGGTCATTGCCATCCCCGGTACGTGGGAGTCGTCGTCGACCGACGACCCGTACAACCCGACCGCCAATCCGGTGTCGCTGATGCTCAACGTCACCCGGCCGCTGCAGGAGCAGTTCCCCGGATCTCGCGCGGACGTCTACACGGTGCCCTACGTCGCACAGTTCTCGAACCCCATCGCGCTGCCGCCGGACGGCCAACAGTCGTACAACAACAGCCGTACCGAGGGTAAAAACGTTGCGGTACAGAAGATGTCGGACGTCGCGGCGCGATGCCCACTGACCAACTTCGTCATGGCCGGCTTCTCTCAGGGCGCAGTCATCTCCGGCGACATCGCGGCCGACATCGGCGCGGGTAACGGACCCATCTCCGCCGATCGTGTCCTCGGTGTCACCCTCATCGCCGACGGTCGCCGCGACGGAGTGTCGGGTACCGACGTGCCGGGACCGCTCGACGGCGTCGGAGCCGAGGTCGCCCTCGGGGGACTCGACCTCCCCGGCATCACCATGACGGGGCGTCGGGACGGCGGATTCGGCGCGCTCGACGACCGGACCAATCAGATCTGTGCACCCGGCGACCTGATCTGTGCGTCCCCGTCGGATGGACTGTCGCTGCGCAACATCCCGCAGAGCATCCAAATTCTGATCGGGGCGGCGGGCAATCCGGTGCACGCGTCGTACAACAGTTTCGTTGTCGACGGTTCCGGCACGACGGCCACCCAGTGGACGGCGGCATGGGCGGCCGATCTGATCGAGAATGCGCCGACGCCTCCGCACTCGTGATCGGGTCGTGTGGACGACGGCGTGATCGGGGTCGTGGGTAGCGCAGTGACCGGTGTCATCGATAACGGACAGGTCACAACGCGGCGTGTCGCCAACTGGTGCAGGGCACAAACCTGTGGTCTGCGACCCCCAGTCGGTGGGATCCGCTCCCGCGAGCGGCTAGAGTGACGCCTTGGACCTGCGCGGATCGGCCCCGGCCGACTCCCTCGCACGGTGTGCCCAGACCCCCGGTACCGACCACCTCAGACCCCAGGTGCCGGCCGCTCCAGACCCCAGAGGAGAGCAATAGATGAGTTCCGCCGAGGCCGCGACCCCCGGGCCGCGCAAATTCCGCTTCGCTGCAGGCGGAGAGGGAAACGCGGAGGAGGGCGGGGCTCGGAAGTTCATCAAGCTGGCTCAGCAGGCCGAGGAACTGGGTTACGACAGCTTCATGATTCCCGATCATCTCGGTAATCAGGTCGGGCCGATCGCGGCGCTCGGAGCTCTCGCCGTCGCCACCGACAAGATTCGGCTCGGCACGGCGGTGCTCGCCAACGGCTTCCGCCATCCCGCGGTGCTCGCCAAGGACGCGGCAACCATCGATGTGCTCTCCGGCGGACGGCTCGAACTCGGACTCGGCGCGGGCTGGATGCGCGAGGAATACGACAAGGCCGGCATCACCTACGACCGTCCCGGCGTCCGCATCGAGAAGCTCGCGGAGACCCTCGACATTCTCGACGTGTTGCTGCGCGGCCAGGAATGCAATTACGAGGGCAAGCACTACACGATCACCGGTCTCAAGGGCAGCCCTCGTCCGCGTCAGGGACCGCGTCCGCCGATCTGCATCGGCGGCGGCGGCCCCAAGATGCTCGCGCTGGCCGCCAAGCACGCCGACATCATCTCCGTGGTGCCGAGCACCTCGAAGGAAGGTAAGTTGCTGCTCTCGGGCATGACCATCGAGAAGACTCTCGAGCGCGTCGAGCTCATCCGGGCTGCCGCAGGGGATCGGTTCGACGACATCGAGCTGAACTGGGCGATCACCACCATCGTGGTCACCGACGATCGCGAGCAGATGGCCGAGATGGCATTGGCCGCGCTGGACAACGGTTATCCGCCCAACGTGGACGTCGATGTCAAGCTCACAGTCGAGGACATTCTGTCGTCGCCGTACCTCGCCTTCGGAACGTACGAGGAAATCGCCGATCAGATCCGTAACGTTCGCGCGCGGACGACGATGTCCTATGTCGGGGTTTTCCCCACACAAATGGAAGCATTCGCTCCGGTTGTCGACTTGCTGAAAGGCGAGTGACGCAGGCGCGTGTCGGTAGCATGGAGTCGGCCTCGAGGTCGACCGAAACCGCCACCGCTGGAGTTACCACTTAGTAACATAAAACGCTGTTCGGGGTCTGCATCGATGAACGTCGTCGATGCAAGGCCAGGTCACGCACGATGTGTGGCAGCGATTCGTGTCGGAGGAGATTGAAGCAAATGAGCCACACGTTCGATGATTTCATCGATGAGAACGGCCACATCACCATCGGTGAAGGGCAGACACTCGTCCGCCACGTCGAGGCGAACGTCGAAGAGAACGCCGACACGCTCGCGTACCGGTTCATGGACTACTCCCGGGAACGGGACGGTGAAGCGCACGAGTTGACCTGGTCACAGTTCGGCAAGCGGCTGCGCGCTGTCGCCGCCCGTCTGCAGCAGGTCACCGAGCCCGGTGACCGCGTGGCGATCCTCGCTCCCCAGGGCCTCGAGTACGTCATCGCGTTCTTCGGTGCGATCTACGCGGGCACCATCGCGGTGCCGTTGTTCGATCCCGACGAGCCCGGCCACACCGACCGCCTGCATGCCGTCCTCGGCGACTGCAAGCCCAGCGCGATCCTCACCGCCAGCAACTCCGCGGCGGGCGTTCGGGCGTTCTTCCGCGCGCTCCCCGCTGCCGAGCGGCCCCGCATCATCGCCGTCGACGCCGTTCCCGACAGCGTCGGCGAGACGTGGGTCGAGCCCAATGCAGGGTTGGACGACATCGCCTACCTGCAGTACACGTCCGGTTCGACGCGAACCCCGGCCGGCGTCGAGATCACGCACCGCGCGGTCGGCGTCAACGCGCTGCAGATGGTCGACAGCATGGAGATCAACTACGACTCGCGCGGCGTCACCTGGCTGCCGATGTTCCACGACATGGGTCTGCTCACCGTCATCCTCCCGGCCCTCGGTGGCAAATACATCACGATCATGAGCCCGCGCGCGTTCGTGCAGCGGCCGTGGCGCTGGATCAAGGAACTCGCCGCTGTCTCCGACGGAGCAGGCACGTTCGCCGCGGCACCGAACTTCGCGTTCGAGCACGCCGCCCAGCGCGGACTGCCCAAGAACGGTGAAAGTCTCGACCTGTCGAACGTCATCGGCCTGATCAACGGCAGCGAGCCCGTCACCACGTCGTCGATGAAGAAGTTCAACGAGGCCTTCGGTCCGTACGGTCTGCCGAAGTCCGCGATCAAGCCGTCGTACGGCATGGCCGAGGCCACGCTGTTCGTCTCGACGAGCAAGCACGCCGACGAGGCCAAGGTCGTCTACGTCGACCGTGTCGAGCTGAACGCAGGCAACTTCGTCGTCGTCGCACCCGACGCTCCCGGAGCCATCCCGCAGGTATCGACCGGAACCGTCGCCCGGAGTCAGTGGGCCGCGATCGTCGACTCCGAAACCGCCACCGAGGTGCCCGACGAACACGTCGGCGAGATCTGGCTGCACGGCGAGAACATCGGCAAGGGCTACTGGGGTCGAGAGACCGAGACCAGCGAAACCTTCCACAACAAGCTCGTCCACCGCGTCGCCGACGGTTCGCACGCCACCGGGGCCCCCGAGGGCGCCAACTGGATGCGCACCGGAGACTTCGGCGTCTATCACGACGGCGAGCTCTACATCACCGGCCGCGTGAAGGACCTCGTCATCGTCGACGGCCGCAATCACTACCCCCAGGACATCGAGTTCTCGGCGCAGGAAGCAAGCAAGGCTCTGCGGCCGGGCTTCGTGGCGGCGTTCGCGGTGCCGCTCAACCAGCTGCCGGACGTCGTGTTCGAGTTCAGTGGTGCCGCGTTGACCAAGGATTCGGACGACAGCTCCGAGCAGCTCGTCATCGTTGCCGAGCGCGCTCCCGGCTCGGGCAAGGCAGACCCGGCTCCGATCGCCGACGAGGTGCGCACCGCAGTCTCGGCGCGGCACGGCGTCACGGTCCGCGACGTCCTGCTCGTCCCGGCCGGTTCCATCCCGCGTACGTCGAGCGGCAAGATCGCCCGACGCGCGTGCAAGGCCGCCTACATCGAGGGCACCCTGCGCGGCGGTTACCAGCAGACGGCATTCCCGGACGCCGAACTACCCGACTGATCTCTGGGCCTCCCGTTCCTTCGATACATAGCTTGGTGAGTAATGGCTGAACAAGAGACAGACAAGATTCAGAGTGCCGACGGGACGGACCTCACGGTCGCCCAACTGCGGGATTGGCTACGCAACTGGGTTGCAGACGCGACGGGTCAACCCGCGTCGGCCATCTCCGACGACCGTCCGATGGAGGAATTCGGTCTGTCCTCTCGCGATGCCGTCGCACTGAGCGGTGAGATCGAGGAGCTGGTGGGGGTCACGCTGACCGCGACCGTCGTCTACCAGCACCCCACCATCGCGTCTCTGGCCAAGATCATCATCGAGGGCGAACCCGACGAGCCGGTGGGTACCGTCGACGACGCGTTCTACACCAGCGGAGTGCAGTCGGGCGACGCCCACGACATCGCGATCGTCGGACTGTCGTCGCGCTTCCCCGGCACCGGTCACACCCCCGAGGAGATGTGGTCGCTGCTCATCGAGGGCCGCGACGGCATCACCGACCTGCCCGAGGGCCGGTGGAAGGAATTCACCTCCGATCCCGTCATCGCCGCAGCCGTCGATGCGACGGTCACCAAGGGTGGCTACCTCGACGACGTCAAGACCTTCGACGCCGAGTTCTTCGCGATGTCGCCCAACGAGGTCGTCAACGTCGACCCGCAGCAGCGCCTCGCGCTGGAACTGACCTGGGAAGCGCTCGAGCACGCGCACATCCCGGCGAGCTCGGTCAAGGGCAGCCAGGTCGGCGTCTTCATCGGCAGCTCGTCCAACGACTACCAGCTCATCGCCGTCAGCGACCCGGCCGTGCACCCCTACGCACTCACCGGCACCTCCACCGCCATCGTCGCCAACCGCGTGTCGTACTTCTACGACTTCCGCGGGCCGTCGATCGCCGTCGACACCGCCTGCTCGTCGTCTCTCGTGGCCGTTCACCAGGCAGTGCGCAGCCTGCGTACCGGCGAATCCGATCTGGCCGTGGCGGGTGGCGTCAACATGCTGCTCGCCCCGCCGATCACCGTGGGCTTCGGCCAGACCGGTGTGCTGGCACCCGACGGCAAGATCAAGGCGTTCTCGTCCGACGCGAACGGCATGATTCGCTCCGAGGGCGGCGGACTCGTCGTGCTCAAGCGACTCGAGGACGCCGAGCGAGACGGCGATCAGGTGCTCGCCGTCATCGCCGGATCCGCCATCAACCAGGACGGCCGCTCCAACGGACTGCTCGCGCCGAACCCCGATGCACAGGCCGACGCACTGCGATTCGCGTACCGCGACGCCGGCATCAACCCGTCGGGCGTGGACTACATCGAAGCGCACGGCACCGGAACCATTCTGGGCGATCCCATCGAGGCCGATGCGCTCGGCCGCGTGGTCGGCCGTGGCCGCGACGCGGACAAGCCGGCACTGCTCGGCTCGGCGAAGACGAACTTCGGACACCTCGAATCTGCCGCAGGCGCAGCAGGTTTGATCAAGGTCGTGCTGGCGATGCAGGAGAACAAACTCCCGGCGTCACTGAACTACGTGGGCCCCAACCCGTACATCGACTTCGACAAGGCGCACCTGAAGGTCATCCCGGAGGCCACCGACTGGCCGCGGTACACCGGCAAGGCCGTCGCCGGCATCTCCGGTTTCGGCTTCGGCGGCACCAACGCCCACGTCGTCGTACGCGAGTACGTACCGGGTGAGACCTCGGCCGAATTCGACCCCGCTGCCGTGGATCCCGAAGCCGCGGTGGTGGAGGGCGTCTACGAGGAGCAGCTCGACGCCGAGACGACCAGCCCGGTCGCCGAGGCCGAGACCATCCTGGCGGAGTCCGACAGTGCGCCGGAGACAGTGATTCTCGCGGTATCGGCCGCGTTGCCGTCGCGTCGTAAGCGCGCGGCGTCGGAACTGGCCGACTGGCTCGAGACCGAAGAAGGCAGCACGACGCCTCTCGTCGATGTCGGCCGTACATTGGCTCGGCGTAACCACGGGCGTTCGCGCGCAGTGGTTCTCGCGTCCACCACAGCCGAGGCCATCGCCGGATTGCGCGCCATCGCGGCAGGCAAGCCCGGACCGGGCGTGTTCTCCGCGGACTCGCCTGCGTCCAACGGCGCAGTGTGGGTGTTCTCCGGATTCGGCTCGCAGCACCGCAAGATGGCATCGCGGCTGTACCGAACCAACGCCGTGTTCGCCGCCGAGGTGGACAAGGTGGACGAGCTGCTCGTCGACGAAGCCGGCTACTCCATCCGCGAGATCATCCTCGACGACTCGCAGACCTACGAGTTCGAGAACTCCCAGGTCGCTATCTTCGTCATCCAGATCGCCTTGGCCGCAACGCTTCGCGCACACGGTGCGGAGCCGTCGGCCGTCATCGGCCACTCGATGGGTGAGGTCGCCGCCGCGTACGTTGCCGGAGGCCTGAACCTCGAAGACGCCGTCCGCATCATCTACGCCCGCTCGCGGCTGCTGGCCGAGGGCCAGGACGGCCTCGGTGCCGCCTCGCAGGGTGCCATGGCACTCGTCGAGTACACCCCCGACGAGGTCAAGACCCTCACCGATCAGTTCCCGAACGTGGAGCCCTGCGTGTACGCCGCGCCCACGCACACCACGGTTGGCGGGCCCCGCGCCGAGGTCGAAGCCCTCGTCGAAAAGGCCGAGGCCGCAGGCAAAATGGCCCGGCTGCTCGACGTCAAGGGAGCAGGACACACCGCGGCAGTCGACGTACTGCTCGGTGAGCTCGCAGCCGAGCTCGCCGGAATCGAACCGAGCAAGCTCACCGCCGGGGTCTACTCCTCGGTCGATCGTGAGGCGCACTACCGCGTCGGACATGCGGCGATTCACGGCGTCGACTACTGGACCAAGGGAATGCGTCACCCGGTCTGGTTCACCCAGGCCGTCAATGTTGCTGTGGGAGACGGGCATACGACGTTCGTGGAGCTCGCCCCCAATCCCGTCGCGCTGATGTCGGTTGCCGCTACCGCGTGGGCTGCCGGCCTGGCCGACGCCACGTTGATTCCGACGCTCAAGCGCAAGGAAGACGAGGCAGACACGTTCCTCGCCGCGCTGGCGCAGCTGTACGTGCACGGTCACGCGCTGGAACTGGCGACGCTGTTCGAGTCGGGTCCGTACGCTGCAATTCCGCGAACGGCGTACTTGCGCAAGGAGTTCTGGCTCAACTCGCAGGTCAGCTCCAGCGGTAACTCTCGCGTTCCCGGTGCCCGGGTGGCGTTGCCCGACGGCCGCCACGTCTGGGAAGTTCAGGCCTCGGCCGTCTCGGGATTCGATGCGTTGGTCACCGCCGCTGCCTCGCAGGTGTTCTCCGATGTGGCTCTGGGTGCTTCGGTCTCGCATGCATCGGTGCCCGCGGGCGGCACGGTCGTCACCACATTGACCTCGCACCTCGGTGGGGCGTCGGTCCAGGTCCATGCACACGAGGGCTCGGCGTTCACCCTGCTGCACGAGGCTGTCGTCACCTCGGGCGATGTGCGGCCGGAACCCGTTGTGGCGGTGGAAGAGCGATCCTCGTCTCCGATGGAAGAGTTGCCCGAGGTCGTCGAGACGTTCGGTGACCGCTGGGATCCCAACGGCAATCAGAAGCTCGAAGATCGGTTGGCGATCATTGTCGCCGAGTCGATGGGCTACGCACCCGAGGACCTGCCTCCCGAGGTGCCGCTGATCGAACTGGGGCTGGATTCGCTCAGCGCCGTTCGGATCAAGAACCGCGTCGAGTACGAATTCGACATCCCCACAGTGCAATTGCAGGCCGTGCGTGATGCGAACCTGCGTGAGGTGGAGAAGTACCTGCGCTACGCGATCGAGAACCGCGACGAGGTGCAGGCGCTGGCAGACAAGCAGGCCGCCGAAAAGGCTGCCGAGCAGGCTGCCGAGAGTGGCGCGACTGCACGCGACGAAGCGTTGGAGACGGCCGTCGCCGCACCGGAGACCGCGGTGCCGAGTGCGGAATACCAACCCGCACCGGTGGTCGCAGCGCAGACCGACCTGGGCGGCAAGGAAGCGTTCGCCGAGGCCGCCGGATCCGATGTGCCCCCACGTGACAACGCCGAGCGGATGACGTTCGCAACGTGGGCAGTGGTGACGAAGGAATCGGCCAAGGGCATCTTCAACACCCTGCCGATCCTCGACGACGAGACGGCCGAGAAGTTGGCCGCGCGCCTGACCGAGCGGGCCGGCGGCGAGATCACCTTCGACGACGTACTGGACTCGGAGACCATCGAGCAGCTCGCCGACAAGGTACGCCCGCATCTCGAGGACGGCGAGATCGACGGTGTCGTGCGCAATCTTCGGGCCCGTCCCGAGGGCTCCACGGCCACACCGGTATTCGCGTTCCACTCGGCCGGTAGCTCCACCGTCGCCTACGAGCCGTTGCTGCGGAAGCTGCCGGCAGGCACGCCCATGTACGGCCTCGAGCGCGTCGAAGGACCCATTGCCAAGCGCGCCGCGGAGTACGTGCCGTTGATCAAGGCGATCCAGCCCGAGGGACCGTACGTGTTCGTCGGATGGTCGCTCGGCGGCATCCTCGCCTACGAGGTGGCGCGTCAGATGGAAGAGGAAGGCATCGAGGTCGCCTACGTGGGGCTGCTCGATACCGTCATGCCCGGCACCAAGATCCCCGACACCAAGGACGAAGTCCGCAAGCGTTGGGAGCGGTACGCGGCGTTCGCGAAGAAGACGTACAACGTCGACTACCCGATCCCGTACGACAAGTTGGTCGACTCCGACGACGAGGGCCAGATTCGGATCATCACCGATCTGGTCAAGCTCAGTGGGGCAAAGATCCCCGGCGGAATCATCGAGCATCAGCGGACGTCGTGGCTCGACAATCGGGCTATCCAGACGGCCGAGCTCAAGGAGTACGGCGGGCACGTCACGCTGTACCTCGCCGACAAGTACCACGACGACGCGATCGCCCTCGAGCCCGCATACGCCACCCGCGAAGAGCACGGTGGTTGGGGACCGGTGGTCAAGGACCTCGAGATCGTCTACGTCGGAGGCGACCACCTCGCGGTCGTCGACGAGCCGTACATTGGAAAAATTGCGGCCCATCTGTCGAAGACGCTCGAGAACATCGAGTCTGCAAGAACCGGAGCGTAGATTTTGAGTGGCACCACTGCGGAGAAGCTGGCCGAGCTACGGGCGAGGCTGGAACTGGCCAAGGAACCGGCCGGCGAGATCGGCATCGCCAAGCGCGCCAAGAAGGGCATACCCAGCGCCCGAGATCGCGTGAACTCGCTGCTCGACCCCGGCAGTTTCGTCGAGATCGGCGCGCTGGTGAAGGCCCCGAACGATCCGGGTGCCCTCTACAGCGACGGCGTCGTCACCGGGCACGGAACCGTCGACGGCCGTCCGATCGCAGTGTTCTCACACGATCAGACCGTGTTCGGCGGAACCGTCGGCGAGATGTTCGGCCGCAAGGTCGCCGGCATCATGGACTTCGCGATCAAGATGGGCTGCCCGGTCGTCGGCATCAACGACTCCGGTGGAGCTCGCGTGCAGGACGCCGTCACCTCCCTCGCGTGGTACGCCGAACTGGGTCGACGCCATGAGGCGCTCTCCGGCCTGTGCCCGCAGATCTCGCTGATCCTCGGCAAATGCGCCGGTGGCGCGGTGTACGCACCGATCAACACCGACATCGTCGTCGCCACCGAAGAGGCGTACATGTTCGTCACCGGACCGGACGTCATCAAGTCCGTCACCGGCGAGGACGTCAGCCTCGACGAACTCGGCAGTGCCCGCGTCCAGGCCATCAACGGCAACGTGCACCACGTCGCTGCCGACGAGAAGGCCGCATTCGACTGGATTCGGAACTACCTGAGCTACCTGCCGTCGAGCTGCCAGGAAGAGGCACCGGTGATCAACCCGGGGCTCGAGCCGGAGATCACCGAATCCGATCGCACGCTCGACTCGTTCATGCCCGACGCCGACAACGCCGGTTACGACATGCACGACATCATCCTGCGCATCTTCGACGACGGCGAGTTCCACGAGATCGCCGCCCAGACTGCACAGAACGTCATCACCGGCTTCGCCCGCGTCGACGGTCGTCCGGTGGGAATCGTCGCCAATCAGCCGATGCACCTGTCCGGGGCACTCGACGCGAAGGCAGCGGACAAATGTGCGCGGTTCATCCGCCTCAGCGACGCCTACAACATTCCGATCATCTTCCTCGTCGACACACCCGGCTTCCTGCCCGGCGTCGACCAGGAAACCCTCGGCGTCATCCATCGCGGTGGCCGCTTCATCTTCTCGTTCGTCGAAGCGACGGTGCCGAAACTGACTGTCGTCATTCGTAAGTCGTACGGCGGCGGATACGCGGTGATGGGCTCGAAGCAGCTCGGATCCGACATCAACCTCGCCTGGCCGACCGCCCGCATCGCCGTCATGGGTGCCGAAGGTGCCATCAACATCATGAGTCGCAAGCAACTCGCCGAAGCAGGCGAGAACGCTCCGGCGCTGCGCAAGCAACTGATCAACTTCTACAACGAGCATGTCGCAACGCCGTGGATCGCCGCCGAGCGTGGCTACATCGACGCCGTCATCGAGCCCTCGCAGACGCGCCTCGAAATTCGCAAGGCTCTGCACATCTTGAAAGACAAGGAAGTACACAAGAGTCCGCGTAAGCACTCTTTGCTGCCGATCTAGCCAAGCGCGCCCGTCCTGCGTCGGGGTCGCTTCGCTTCCTTTTGGGATCAATGTGGGTTTCAGTCGCTCTGACTGCAACAAAGCCGCATTCATTCGTTGGTCTCCCCGAGCCAGTAGCGAATGAATGTGGCTTTGTTGCAGTTGGAGTGCTTGCAAGAGACATTCATCCGGTCGACGTCGCGCTCCGTCGAAGAACGAGGTTCGGACGGGGCCGCGCCAGAGCCTGTTGATAGCCGGCCCGAAGATCCGCGAGCACGCGCTGGGGGTCGTCCCGAATGTCTTGCGGCAGATGTGACACCACGATTGCGCCGTGGCGTTGCAGGAGAGCTCGGCGAGCCATCGTGTTCGCATGATCGATCGGCGAGAGGTGATGAGCGAGGGAGTCGATCTCCCACCCGAAGCAGACTGTGTCGAGGAAGCCGTCGGGGCTACCGAGGAATATACCGTCCGAGGTGAACAGCCGGGCATTGTGAATCATTGGTGGGAGTCCGCTCGATCGGTAGAGCCGTTGAGCGTCCGCCTCGGCGACGGAGTGAGCGTTTCCTTCCAGATCCCGGATAGCCAACCGTGTCGATGCGCTGTAGCGTCTCGGCCCCTCCGCCAATTCGATTGCCAGCTCTTCGAGTGATGCCGCACCCCGTCTGATGATCTCCGCAATCAGAGCCGTGCACTGAGATCGTCCGCGTACTGCGCGGGTCGCGTCGACGACACTCCGGGATACCGGAGCGCAGCGCGGACCGTGGTCGAACACGGCTTCGGGCATGCGCCAGGTGCGTTCGGATCGGACGAATTTGACGGATGCTCGCTGCATCTCGTTCGGGACGAGAATGTGAACTTCATTCGACGGTGGATTCGGCCCCAAGCCATGCACACTCAATGCCGCGTTCCCAGTGAGGATGCTGTGTGGACCGCCGTACGCCAGGGCAGCAGCCATTCGCTGTCGGTGAGATGGGAAGCCGTTGTGCAGCAGCACCACCCCTGGCAGCAAGTGCTGCCAGGGTCCGCCGGCTGCGCATCGGCCGGCTACCGTCCCGTCCGCGACACCGGCCGAGCGAAGCTGTGCCCTTGTCACGACGCCGTGATCGGCGACGTCCTCGAGCATTGATAGGTCTGTGGCCCAAACTCCCCGTTTCATGCCTCGACTGTCGAACGCGACACTGACACTTCGACGTCGAAAACGGCCGTTCAGGGGTTCCCTGTGGATGGTCGACGAGGTTGTGCACAAATGTCTCGAGGGCGTGTCTTGTGCAGCGAAGACTGTCGGGGGTCGGTGGTAAGCCCCCGATCCATCGATCGTGCGCCAAACCCCGCTCCATCGGCCGTACGCCAACCCCCGTCCGAATGAATGCGGGATTCAGTCAGTCAGAGTGCAACAAAGGGACATTGATCCCAAAAAGGAGCGGGCGACACCACGCGGAGGGGCGGGCGAGGCTGGGTGGACTATTTCTCGAAGACTCGCAGCTTTCCGTCTTCGTAGAATCCCGATCGCGTGGTTTCTCCGGTTTGTAGGTCTGCGGGCACGGCGTTGGGGTAGTACTGCTCGTAGCGCTCGAGTGAGCCCCAGTCCCTGGCCCAGTCGTTTTTGAGGTAGGTGGGGACGGCAACTGGCTTGGCGAGTAGTTCGGACCATCCGAGCGGTCCGCCGTTCTCGCCGGATTGCCAGGTGTCGGTGGAGCTGACGGCCAGTGGGCGGTCGGGGAGGATGCGGTAGCCCGGTACCTCGGCGACGCCGTAGCGGTGGTCGAACGGCCGTTGGCACGGGAACTGGAGTCCGACGGCCCAGTCGAGCAGAACGGGCTGCTCACTGCCGATCATGGTGTTCAGATTCTCCATCACCGGTACTCGCGGCGGGGTGAATGCGAGCCACTGGTCGCCGGTGAGGTTGGGGTCGTTGGCGACGATGCGGACGGCGTCGGCGTCGGGTGCGATGTCTGCCAACGGAACTCGCAGGTTGCGCCACGAGGGTGCGGGTCCGATGTCCCGAGGCAGGTAGGTGCCCTGTGCCTGGACGCTTCCGTCGGGCTGGCGCTTGCCGTATTCGAGCAGCAGCGACTGGCCGTAGGTGAGGGCACCGGTGTCGTCGTAGGACCAGATACGTCCGGCTGCGGAGAACACGACAAGTGGTGCGTCGTCGCTGCGGGCGGGTAGCTGGTACCAGCTCGAGGTGGCCTCGGCCGGTTCCTGAATTCCTTCTTGGTAGGAGCCGAGGACGGGTGTGGTGGCGGGGTCGAGTCCGAAGGGCAGGGCGGCGGTGGAGCCGTTGACGCCCAGTGCGCCGGTGCCTCCTGCTGTGCCCGAGCTCTGGCCTTCCTCGAAGGCGGGGCCGACGGCTTGTTGGTCGGTATTGCCTTGTCCTGGTTTGACTTCCACGGCGTCGGCGCTGAGGTCGCTGGGGATTCCGTTGGCGGTGAAGTTGCGCAGGGTGTCGCTGGCTCCGCCGAGGGGGCCTGCGACGGGATCGAATTCACCTGGGAGGGGGCTCAATACGTCCGCGTTGGGATCGGCTTCGACGAGCACGTCGTTGGCGAGTCCGCACGAATTGCCCAGTACCGATTGCACATTGGAGCGTGCGAGCGAGTAGGCGGGATATTGGGAGACGGCACCCTTGACGAGGGAGAGGACCTCGAACAGCACCATGATTCCGGCGATGACGGTCAGTGGTGCGGCAGCGAACGTGCGAATGCGTCTACCGCGGGCCGACGTCGGTTTCGGTTGTGGCGGTGCGTATCCCTCACGTAGGTATTGGAATGCCGCGACGGCGAGAACCAGTCCGAAGAGGACGAGGAACAGCGAGCCGGATTCGTTGCCGCCGAGCGAGACCGTCTTGTCGAACCACGGCACGCCGTAGCTCGAGACGTACCAGTACCCGTTGATGCCCGAGAACGACAGTGCGAGTACGAACATCAGGCCGGCCGTGAACAGGGATCGGTTTCGGCGTGAGCGCAGTGCACTGGCCGAGACGGCCACTGCGGTCAGCGCGGCGAGCCCACCGGCGATTCCGGCGTAGGAACCGAAGTGGTGAGTCCACTTGGTGGGGTTGAACATCATGAAGAAGATGGTTCCGAGGACGACGCCGAGCAGTCGCCAGGCAGGCCCGTTCGCGATGCCGGGAATGCGCCGGCGGCGCAGGAGCACGAACAGCGTGGTGAACAGGCACAGGAGCATCGCGAGGAACGCGAAGCGGCGGGCCACGGAACCGTCGACGGTCTGGACGAAGAGGTAGTAGTACCGCAGGAAGTCTTGGTACCACGCCTCGTTGGGGCCGATGATGGTGCGCACTCGGGTGGATTCGATGACCGTCGCGAAGGTCTGGTCGGCGAACACGACGACGAGGACGAGTACCCCGGCAGCGGCCAACGGTGCCAGCATGGCGAGGGTGCCGACCTGCCGGTGACGTCGGACCACGATGCGAGCGATGGGCCGGGCTCCGGCGAGAAGCGCTGCCACACACATCAATCCGGTGGGTGCGGCGGCCAGGGTGAAGGCACCGATGAGGCAGGCCGCTGCGGCTGGGAGCAGTCTGCCGGTGGCGATGGAGCGTTCGATCGAGCACCAGGTCAGCAATGCGCCGAGGGCGACGATCGGCTCGGGACGCAGTCCGTTGTTGTACGGGAGCCAGAAGGCGAGGAACACCAATCCGCCGGTCCACAGCGCCACGTTCGATTTGCGCACCGCGCGTCCGAGTCGCGGCACCACCTCGCGGCTGATCACCATCCAGCACAGGACTCCGGCGATCAGGGCGGGCAGGCGCATCCACGGGCTTGCGGTCGAGATCTTGGCGAAGACGGCCAGGACGTCGTAGTACCAGCCGAACGGTGCCTCGGGGACGCCGAACCAGCGGAAGTAGTTGGCCATGTAGCCGGAATGTTCGGCCGCGCGGGCCATGGTGAGCAGGTAGCCGTCGTCGGAGGTGTTGGCTCCGACGAAGTGCCAGCCGACGAGGACTCCGAGAACCGTGACGTCGACGCCGGTGAACTTCCACCAGTGCGACGGGAAGAAGCGGCGGTGCGCGCGGCGGTCGGTGCCGTCGAGCCGTGCGAGCGCGCCCATGGCCAGCAACGTGCAGGCGATCGCCAGCACCATGATCAACGACTTCAGGATGGTCGGAGTCGACGAGAAGCGGGAGTCGACGTCGACTGTGACCGACATGTCGGCCGGGGCCGCGCCACTGAGATCACTGAAGATGCCGACGACCTGCGGACGGAGATCGCCGTCGAGCCGACCCTGGACGGGTTGGCCGCTCTCGTCGGTCAGTCCGGTAAAGGCCGCGGAGGTGTACTGGTCGTTCGAGGTGATCTCGATGGCGGCGCAGCGCGTGCTCTGGACGTCGGCGCGCGGTGCCGTCGCGACGACGACGTTGCGGTCGAGGACATCGACGTTCGACTCGCCGACGCGAACGAACAGGCTGTTGAGGGCGGCACCCTCACCTTGCGGGGGTGCGGTCGCCAGCAACAGCCCGCCCGACGCGGGTAGTGCGGCCACAGCAGAGCACGGGAGGGTTGCGGACAGTCGCAGGGGTGCCTGGGACACCAGTGGGGCGTCCACGTCCTGTAGGAGCCCGTTCTGCGGCCACTCGATACTCGCGGTGGTCTGCGTGACGGGTGCGAACGGAGTGATCAGTGCGAACAGCACGCCGAGTATGCCGGCCACCATCGCGATCAGCCGGGGAATCCGTACCTGAGCACGAAGTTCGTCCGAGGCTCCG
The DNA here is from genome assembly GCF_002258465.1 of Rhodococcus sp. 05-2256-B1. Classification (NCBI taxonomy): domain Bacteria; kingdom Bacillati; phylum Actinomycetota; class Actinomycetes; order Mycobacteriales; family Nocardiaceae; genus Rhodococcus; species Rhodococcus sp. 05-2256-B1. The sequence goes on from NZ_NOZA01000041.1 coordinate 271,350, forward strand.
AGCGGAGCGGGGACGGGGGGACCAGCTGATGAATCTGTCACGACGTCGGGCACGATTGTCGATGTTATGCGAGCGTGACTTCGAGGTCACACAGGCGCCGTCCCCGGATCCGATGGAGAAACAGGGAATCAGCCGGTCTTCATCGGTCCGTCGCTGGACAGTCCCGACCGAGACTGTTGCTCGACGGTGATCCGGGCGGTCGCGGCAGCCGGATCGAGTGGCGTGTATCTCTCGATCGACCCCCAATCGCGGGCGTAGTCGTCGGCCAGATACGACGGCAGAGTCTGGGCACCGAGCAGCAGTTCGGTCCACCCCAGCGGGCCGCCACCGAAAGAATCCTGCCAGGCGTTGGTGGATTCGGCTCCGGTTCGGTCGGGCAGGATGCGGTACTGCGGCACCTCGGCGACGCCGTCGCGATGATCGAACGGACGCTGGCACGGGAACGCCAGCCCGACCGCCCAGTCGAGCAGAACGGGGTCGGTGGACCCGACCAGAGAATTCAGCGTCTGAGTTTTCGGGACACGTGGGGGAGTGACGGCGAGCCACTGATCTCCGGCCAGGTCGTTGTCCTCGGCGACGATGCGAACGGCGTTCGCATCGTCGGGTAGGTCGCTCATCGGTACCCGCAGGTTGCGCCACGACGGGGCGGGGCCGATGTCGAGAGGCGTGACACGGCCGAGTGCCTGGACGTCGCCGCCGTCGCGGCGTCCGTATTCCAGTTCGACGCGTTGGCCCGGGGTGACGATGCCGTCCTTGTCCACCGAGCGAATTCGGCCTGCGGCGGCGATGGCGATCAGGTCGCCCTCTCCAGGCAGCGAATACCAACCGGAGGTCAGTGACGCGGGCTCGGTGGCTCCGAAGCTGCCGAGGACCGGGGTCGTTTCGGGGTTCAGTCCGAACGGCAGAGCGACTGTGCTGCCGTTGATTCCGACGTTCTCGTTGGTTCCGCCCGAGGTGCCTGCGGAGTTCGACGAGGTGGCCGACGCGCTCTCTTCGGAGTCCTCGGGGCGGATGGAGTTGGCACTGCCCTGGGCGGTGTCCTCGGAGTCGGCCGTGAGGTCTTCGGCGACGCCGTCCGGGGTGAATCCGGTGCTGCCACCTGCTCCCAGCGCGTCCGCGGCGGGGTCGATCGGCTGCAGGACGGACCCGTTGACGTCGGTCTCCACCTGCACGTCACCGGCGAGTCCGCACGAGTTGCCGGCGAGTGCGGAGAAGTTGGATCGCGCGATGGAGTACGCAGGGTATTGGGCCACAGCGCCTTTGGCGAACGAGAGCACTTCGAATGCGACGACACCGCCGGCGACGATGGTCAATGCGGAGGGGGCGAAGCGTCGACGCGTGGTGGTTTCTGCTGTGCGATAAGGCAATCGGACATGTTGGTACGCCGCATACAGCAGGGTCAGCACGGTCAGGCCGAGCAGGATGGTCGAGAAGCCCTTGCCGGCAATGGACGGCGGCTTGTCGAACCACGGAATGCCGTAGCTCGAGACGTACCACCAACCGTTCGAGCTGGTGAACGCCACCGCCGTCAGGAACAGCACTGCGGCGGTGAACAGCGTTCTGTTACGCGGGGATCGGACGGTGGCCGCCGTGACGGCCACCGCTGCCAGTGCGCCGAGAGACGCGGCGAGACCGGCGTACACACCGAAGTGGTGGGTCCACTTGGTGGGGGTGAACATCATCAAAGCCAGTGCGCCCAGCACGATTCCGAGTATCCGACGCGATGGCCCGGTGGCGGTACCGGGGATGCGTCCGTTCTTGCGGAGCATCACCGCTATGCAGACGACGATGCACAGCAGCATCGCGAACATGCCGAATCGTCGGGCGAGCGAGCCGTCGGGGGAGATGGTCATCAACGCGTCCCAGCGCACTCGTTCCTCGAACCACGGCACGTTGGGTCCGAGAGCCGAGCGCACCCGGGTCGCTTCGAGCACGGTGCTCAGAGTTTGGTCGGCGAAGATCGCGATCACCACGGCCAGTCCCGACGCGATCAGCGGCGCGAGGACCGCGAGCAACCCCACTTGCCGGGCTCGTTTGACGACGATCATCACGATCGGGCGGAGGCCTGCGAGCAGCGCGGCGACGGCGATCAGTCCGGTGGGTCCGGCGGCGAGCGAGAAGGCGGCGATCAGTGTGCCGACCGCGGCGGGCAACAGTCGTCCGGTGGCGATCGCACGCTCGATCGAGCACCACGTCAGCAGCGCGCCCAGGGCGATGACGGGTTCCGGGCGCAGTCCGTTGTCGTAGGGCAGCCAGAAGGCGAGGAACACCAGGCCTGCGGTCCACAGCGCGACGCGGTTGGTCAGTACCGCGCGCCCGAGGCGGGGGATGACCTCGCGGCTGATGACGAGCCAGCACAGCAGTGCGGCGATCGTGGCGGGTAGGCGCATCCAGATGCTGGCGGTGCTGACTTTGGCGAGGGCGGCCAGCATGTCGTAGTACGGCATGCCGAACGGTGCTTCGGGAACGCCGAACCAGCGGAAGTAGTTGGCCATGTATCCGGCGTGCTCGGAGACGCGTGCCATGTTGAGCAGGTAGCCGTCGTCGGAGGTGTTGGCACCGATGAAGTGCCACAACACCAGCACTCCGACGACGACGGCGTCGACGCCGGTCACCGTCTTCCAGCGCGACGGCAGGAAGCGGCGGTGACGCCGACCGTCCACGCTGTCGAGGCGATGCAATGCGAACAGGGAGGCGACGACGGCCAGCGCGCCGACGATCATCGCCAGCAGCTTGAACGTCGTCGGGGTCGAGGAGTAGCGGGAGTCGATGTCCACGCGCACGTTCAGACCGTCGACCGGCGCGGTGAGGTCGGTGAAGATGCCGACGACCTGAGGTCGGACGTCGCCGTCGACAGTGGTGGCCGCGCCGCCGAGGTCGACCACCGTGCGAGCGGCGTTCGAGGAGATGGTCAGCGCGCAATCGGAGGCCAGGTCGGACACGGGAGCCTCGGCGAGAACGCGATCGCGCAGCAGCACCTGCAGTCGATCGTCGTCGACCCGCACGGTCAATGCTCGCTGCTCGGTTTTCGCCGCCGCGATCGGAGCGGTGGACATCACCGTGCCGCCGCCGTCGAGCCGAGTGGCAGTACTGCACGGGATTGTCGCGTCCAGATCGAGCGGGGAGTAGCTCACCAGCGGAGCGTTGACACTGCCGAACGAGCTCTGCGGCCACGACAGCGTGGAGACGTCCTGCTGCACCGGCAGCAGCGGAGTGGCGATGGCCAGGACGGCACCGATGATGCCGGTGACGATCGCTATCAGCCGGGCGGTCGTGATGTTCGGAGCGGTCGCAGGCACACCGGCGATGCTATTGGACGAGCGAGCGCACATCCCACACCCATACGCCGCCGGTGTATTGCGGCTGGACGTCGAGCAGCTCGGTGACCGTGCTGCGCAAAGCGACGGTGTTCTTGCTCGGCGGAAGTACCACGACGTCGGCTTCCCAGAAGCTCATGTCCTGCGCCGCCTGGCTGCGCTGATCGGCGGTGATCTCGGGGACGGTGCCGGAGTCGTAGACCGAGCCGAGCAGCAGCGCAGTCGGGCGATCGACGGCGCCGTACTTGGCGACCTTCTCTTCCTGATCGCTCGGTCCGACGAAGTATCCGGCGGCCAGCGTGAAGCCCATGTCCGCGTCCATCTGCCAACGCAGCGGCCGGGCGTCCTCGGGCCGTGGGAGAGGGACGGTGACGACGGAACCGTCGTCGACGTAGTTCTGCCAATCGCCGTCGGCGAAGAACCGGGGTGTGGGGGATTTGTCGACGGTGACCAGCGGCGTCGGGATCAGCGGAACGAGGGCGAGGGCGAGTCCGGCGATCCAGAATGCAGGCAACGGCCGTAGTCCGTTGCGGAACGTCCGATCGGTGGCCAGGACGAGCAACAGAGCCAGTGCGGGGACCGCGCCGAGGGCGAAGCGGGTCTCGAGGACGGATTCGACGAGTGGGTATTCGGCAAGTTTCGTCCACGGCAGGGTGATGCCGGTGTCGTTCTTGCCGATCATCAGCGTTGCGCCGAGCGAGAGCACGCTCATGACAGTGGCCGTGGCAGCCGCGGCCCTGGCGCAGGCAACACGCCACATGCACACTGCCGCCACGAGGCACAGCACGAGCAGCGGCCAACCGAAGTAGGCGTTCTCCTCGGTGGCGTTGATCCGTACGTTCTGTCCCGGGGTGGCGACGCCACCGATGGATTGCGTCGGGAACTGGAAGAGGGCTTTGGCGTCGTTGCCCATCGGGCCGTGTTCGAGGAAGGAATACGACTGCGGTCCGAAGAACTGCCACCACAGCGGCAAGGCCACGATGACCAGCGCGATGCTCGCCGATACCGCGAGCCGGGGTACGGCATTGCGGACGGCCGGCCACAGCGATCGCGGCCGGGACAGGTAGTAGACGACGGCGAAGATGGCGAACGACATCGCGAAGATCAGCAGCGGTTCTTCGCCGAGCAGAATCTGCAGCGCGACGATCAGGCCGAGCCCGACGGTGTTCTTGGTGGTTCCGCCGCCGTGTGCGATGCGGGTGACCAGCATCGCGATGACCGGGAGCAGGAACAGCACCACGAAGTTGGGGTGGCCGTTGGCATGGGAGATGGCACCGGGCGCGAAGCCGCACAGTGCGCCGCCCATTGCGGCGGCACCCTTGGACGCGTTCAGCTGACGCGAGAACAGCCAGTACCAGGCGAACGAGGTGCCTGCGAGGCCGATTGTGAGGGCAATTGCCCAGGTCACCGTTGGTCCGAAAAGTAACGTGATCGGGGCCAGCGGAATGGAGATGCCGAACATCGCCGTGTTCGCCATCAGATTCACCCCGAGTGGGTAATTCTGCAGGTCACTGGACAGTGGATTGTCCAGATGCGCGACGGCATGGGCGGCGACGGAGAAGAACCACTCCCACATCGTCTGGTCCTGGCCGCTGTTGTAGAGGTAGCCACCGTTGAGATTGCGCCACTGACCCTGCAGGACGTACACGGCGGCGATCAGAAACCCGACGGCCGCCACGATGTCGCCTTGCCCGACGCCGGAGTGTCGAGCCGGTGCCGTGGTCGGCTGCCGCTCGAGAACGCTCTGGTCGTGGGTGGTCATCGCGTCGAGGTTACAGAAAGATCACGGTGGGCGAAAACTCGAACGTGCTGGGTCACACCGGCTGGAGTGCGACGCCGCCCCACCCCTATGTACGGATCAGTCACCGATCCAGGTGGCCACATTCGTCACGTCCGCCCGTTCGGTTCGGAACGAGTTGATCGGGTGCTCCAGGTCCGCGTATCCGAACGAGATGCCGAGCACGATGCGCCGGTGCTCCGGTATGTCGAAGTAGTCGTGCAGAAAATCGGAGTACGACGCGAGGGCGGCCTGTGGGGCGGTTGCGATGCCGAGGCTGTGTGCGCTGAGCAGAAAGGTGTTGACGTACAGACCGCAGTCGATCGCTCCGTACTCGCCGAGATCGGCCTCGGTGGTGATCACGGCGACGTGTGGCGCATCGAAGAAGTCGAAGTTGCGGAGCATCTGAGCAAGGGCGCGCGGATCCCCCTTCTCGATGCCGACACTGTCGTAGAGCTGCAGTCCGCACGCACGGCGACGGTCGCGATAGTCGCCGGCGTACTGGGTGGGGAAGGGGATGTCACTCTGCACGGGGCCGCCGCCGCGGACGTGGTCCTGGAGTGTCCGGCGGAAGCGGTCTGTCCCTTCCCCTTCCGTCACGATGACCTGCCACGGCTGGGTGTTGCACCACGACGGTGTGCGCTGGCTCAGCGCGAGCACACGCTCGATATCGCCGCGTGGCACTGCATCCGGCCGGAACTGTCGGCACGTCCAGCGTTCTTCGAGAATTCCGGCGAGTGCCGAGAATTGCTGCCCTCGATCGTCTGTCACAGCGTCCATGTACACCCCTGGTCTCATTTCGAGACTACAAAGTAGCAGCAATAGTCTCGTTTCGAGACTGCTGGGTAAGGTCGACGGTATGCGTCATGCGGAGCTGGCCGATGTGCCCTGCTCGATTTCGAGGTCTCTGTCCGTTCTGGGTGACCGGTGGACGCTGGTGATTCTGAAGTGGTCGTTCGCAGGGGTTCGCCGTTTCAACCACTTCCAGAGCGCCATGGGGATCTCACGAAGTCGGCTGCAGGATCGACTCGACCGCCTCGTCGAGCACGACATTCTCGCCAAGGTGCAGACCGATTCCACCTACGCGGAATACCGGCTGACCCGCAAGGGCCACGACATCTATCCGATTCTGATGGCCTTCAAGGACTGGGGCGACGCGTACATGGCACCCGACGGTGCCCCCGTGCACTACACGCACCGCGACTGTGGGGGCAACGCACATGTGAGGCTCGAGTGTGACTCGTGCGGCGATGAGATCACGGCTCGCCAGGTGCTGCCGACGCCTGCCGTGGGTAACCCGCTTGCGCCGTGACGTACTCGGCCTGCGGCCGCGGTCTCGATCCGGCGCGCGCAGCGATTATGCAGTGCGTACGACCAGTGCGAAGGGCCCGATATCGGTCACCGTGAAGCGTGGATCCTCGAACAGTGACTCGGGGAAGGTGACGGTGTAGCGCCGCACATTCGGATCGTTCGGGTAGACGTCCTCCGCCAGTCTCAAGGTGTAGCCGTCGGCACCGCGGCGGAACAGGAAGGCGTCGGGGGCGCGCCACTGGCTGGTGTCGAGTGCCTCGATCATCTGGTCGGGAGTCTCGAGCTCGGTCCACCGCTCGATGGCGTCGGCCCGCTGATCGAACTGCGCCAGCGGGTTGGCGTAGTGCGAGGTCAGTCCTTGGAACCCGAAGTACGGGTAGTAGCTCAGGAACGAGGTGTCCGCGGTGAGCAGGACGGTTTCGTCGCGTGGGCGCTGAGTCTGTTCGGTCAGGGCGTCGTCGACCTCGCGGTAGTACGAGACGGCGCTCGGCGGACGCATATCGGCACGGTTGCCGTCACCGTCGGTGTCGGAGTACGCGACGGTGATCTCGCTCTGCAGTACCTGGGGGATGTTCTGCGCGAAGGCCATTGCGCCGATGGCCGCGACGACGACGGCAGCGATGCGGAACTTCGGTGGCTCGTTGATGGCCTGGTAGATCGCGTGGCTGCCTTCGAGGAATCCGAAAACGCCTGCGCTGCCGAGCAATACGATGAGAACCGCTTCGAGTCGGAACGAGAGCAGTGTGGTGCCCGCAGCCGTGGCCGCCATCGACAGCAACGTCCACAGGTAGACCGCGACGACGCCGACTCCGAGTGCCTGTGCTCGACGCGACGACGAGAAACGTACTGCGACCCATACCGTTCCGATGAGGCACAGAATGCCCATCATCGAGAACTCGAACATCGGGAACGGAAGCGTTGCACCGGCCTCGGGCAGGTAGTGCAGTGCGGTGCCCGATGTGGACGGTGCGCCGCGGAGGAAGTCGACGAGATACGGCAGCCATACCGTCGCCGCTATGAGGCCCGAGATGACAGCGATCGCAGCCACTTTGAGTGCAATGGGAATCAAGGCCCGCCAGGTCTTGCGCTCGCGGTAGGAGAGAACGGCGGCGAACAAGGCCATCAGCACGACGGTGAAGGCGGCCAGACCCAGGTACAGGGTGTAGAACGTCGCGGCCAGACCGAGGAACAGGCCGGTACCGATTACCGCTCCCCAGCCGCCTGCTGCGCGTCCCCCCGTGGGGATGAATGTCCCATTCTTGCCGTCTGACCGACTGGATGCCACATTGATCCCGACGGGGGTGGCCGCTCCAGCCCCGTCGGAGACAGGAGTGACGGGGCGATGCAACGCGCCCAAGGCCAGGAGCAATGCCGGGGCGAACAGCAGCACGATGACGGCGCTGTAGGCCTCGGGGGAGGCGTAGGCGACAACCAATGCAGTCGTGACAGCGCTGACGGCGACGGCCCAGTCGCTGCGGATCAGGGCCTTCCACAGTACGAAAGCGACCACCGACGTGACGGCAAGCAGTCCGATTGCGTACGGCTTGAACACTTCCCAGCCGTCCATACCCAGCAGGTTGCCGACCCGTCCACCGAGCCAGAACCAACCGGCGGGGTAGAACGGTGGGATGTCGGCGTACGTCATGTCGCGCAACGACGCCGAATCCGTCAGCCGCGTCAGGTATTCGGTGCGAAACTCCTGGTCGACGGAGATGCCGAACAGGTACAGCTTGGTTGCCGCCAAGGGCATTCCGAGGGTGACGGTGACGAAACCGGAGAGCCCGACCCACGCCGAGAGTCGAGCGATCCACGGCCACTTGCGAATTCGGTACAGGTAGATCGACGACGCGAACAGTGCCGCGGCTACCACCTGGCCCAGAGTTGTCAGAGCGCGAGTGACGTTGGACGAGTTGAACGCCGGCCACTGAACCAGTGAGAAGGCGTACAGCCCGACCGTCGCCACCACGACTGCGACGAGCGCACCGAGAACGATCTCCCCGACGGCAGAGGCGGTTCTGCGAGCCGGTGCAACCCCGTCAGTCATCGAGATCAGATGGGCAGCTTGCGGAAGATCGGCCGCGGCACGTGTCGCAGCACCATCATCACCAGACGCCACGGTGCGGGAGTCCAGATGAGCGGGGTGCCCTTGCGCGATGCATTCACCGCGAGCTTCGCGATGACCTCCTTGTCGACGGTCATCGGCGCTTCCTTGACGTGGGCGCTGAACTTGGTGCGCACCATGCCCGGACGAACGACGGTGACCCGAGGACCGAACTCGCGCAACGCTTCTCCGAGTCCGAGGTAGAAACCGTCGAGACCGGCCTTGGTGGAGCCGTAGACGAAGTTCGAGCGACGGACCCGCTCGCCTGCCACCGAGGACATGACGATGATGCGGCCGTACGCCTGCGCCTTCATCTTCTCGCCCAGCAGAACGCCGACCGACACGGATGCGGTGTAGTTGATGTTCGCGGCGAGGACGGCCTTGCGCTGGTCCTGCCAGAGCTGCTCGGCATCGAAGTCGACGGCGAAGGCAACGATCGCCACGTCGACGTCACCCTTGGCCCAGGCCGCGTCGATGACCTTCGGATGCGACGCGGTGTCGAGTGCGTCGAAGTCGATGACGTCCACGGACTTCGCGCCCTTGGCGGTGAGCTGTGCAACGGCACTCTCACGCAGCGGATCGTTGGGCAGCGCAGCGAGAACGACGCGTGCCGGAGACTTCGACAGGTACTCCTCGGTGATCGCGAGACCGATCTCGCTGGTGCCACCCAGAACGAGAATCGTCTGTGGGTTACCTACGGCGTCTATCGTCACAGCAGTTCCAGCCTTCTAGCCATATCGGAGGCGAAAACGCCTGTAGGGTCAACAGATCGACGAACCTTGATCCATTCGTCGATCCGCGGGTACATCGAGTGGAACGTCTCGGCGTCGGTGCGCGAATCCTTCGCGGTGTACAGACGACCGCCGAACTCGAGCACACGCTTGTCGAGTTCGCGGACGAACTCGTTCAGGCCCGGCTTGATCGGGAAGTCCACGCAGATGTTCCAGCCTGGAATCGGAAAGCTCAGCGGCGCTTTGTTTCCCGGCCCGAACAGCTTGAACACGTTGAGGAACGAGTAGTGCCCCGACTTCTGGATGTCGACGATGATCTTCTTGAACTCGTCGACGGCCTCCGGCGGCACCACGAACTGGTACTGCAGAAATCCCTTGGAGCCGTAGGCGCGGTTCCACTCACTGAACATGTCGAGTGGGTGGTAGAACGCTGTCAGGGACTGAACCTTGTTCCGATAGTTGCCGGCCTTGCGGTACCAGGCCTCGCCGACGGCGGAGAACGTGTACTTGTTGGCGAGCCCGTTCGGAAAGATGTCGGGGAACTTCACGAGCGGCTTGGCGTTGAAGCGCAGCGGATCCTTCTGCAGCTTTTCGGGAAGCTGGTCGAGGCGCGCCAGCGATCCACGTGAGAGAGCTGCGCGGCCGAGCTTGGGGGGCGGAGCCACGGCGTCGAACCAGGCGCTCGAGTAGTCGTAGTTGTTCTCACTGCCGTCGCTGTGCAGGGCAATGGTCTCGTCGAGGGTGCTGGTGACGTCGCCGTCGGCGATGAAGTAGGCCGTTTCCGTGGGCGTCATCTCGATCGTCGCGCGCAGGATGATGCCGGTCAGGCCGTTGCCGCCGACCGTCGCCCAGAAGAGCTTGGCGTTCTTGCCGGTAGGCGTCAGGTGGCGGATCTGGCCATCGGCGGTGAGCAGTTCCATCGAGCGGACGTGGTTGCCGAAGCTGCCCGCGCTGTGGTGGTTCTTGCCGTGGATGTCCGTGCCAATGGCTCCGCCGATGGTGACCTGACGGGTACCCGGAAGCACTGGAACCCACAGGCCGAACGGCAGCGCTGCGCGCATCAGTTGGTCGAGGTTGACGCCACCGTCGACGTCGACGATGCGCGTCGACGCGTCGATGCTGTGAATGCCGTTGAGGGCATTCATGTCGATGACGAGTCCGCCGGAGTTCTGCGCGTTGTCACCGTAGGAGCGGCCGAGGCCGCGGGCGATGACGCCGCGTCGGAGGTAGGCCGGCTTGGAGTCGTTCTGCTCGGCGACCTGCTTGACCGCGTTCGCGATGAGCTCGGGGTCGGAGGTCGAGAGCACCTCGCCGGTGGAGGGCGCAGTGCGGCCCCAACCAGTGAGTGTGCGGGTCTGCGTGGGTAGCGGCGCAGTGTTCCCGGCCTGTGGTTCCAGGGGGAAGAGTGCGTCGTCGGCTGTCGTGGACATCGCTCAAGAGGGTACCCGCATTGCGGTAGCAGCTAATGTCAGTCCTCGTGTCCACCCCTGATCGCTCCATCGAAGACGGCTCCGGGAACGACGACTGGTCGCCCGAGGACGACGAGCTGCAGCATCACGTCCCGCTGCCCGTCGAGCTGCCACTGACCGAGAACATCGCCGACGCGGCCCTCGATCTCAAGACGCAGGTAGTGCGGTTCTTGGCGACGGGTGTGCTGTCGGCAATCGTCGACCAGGGCGTCAATCTGATCCTGCATTTCGTGTTCGGCGTCGGGGTGACTCTGGCCAAGGCGATCGGGTTCGTGCTCGGCACCACCACGGCGTATCTGATCAACCGTCGGTGGACGTTCAACGCGGCACCGTCCCGGGCCCGGTTCCTCGCCGTCGTCGCACTGTACGGGGTCACCTTCGCCGTCCAGGTCGGCATCTACACCTGGCTCTACCAGGTTCTTCCCGACGGCTTCTGGTACGCCAACGTGGCTTTCGTCGTCGCGCAGGGAACGGCGACGGTCATCAACTTCCTGGTGCAGCGGTTCGTGATCTTCAAAATTCGGTAACTGTTGTGGGGCGCTGAGTTTCCTTGATCCCGGGCCGATGTCCTGGTTCAATATGGCCTCAGGAGGGGAGTATCCCCCAGCAGCTTCGTCGTCACCACGGCCCGGCAATCCGGGCCCGGCGAGCGGCCCACGTCGGGCGGGAGAGACCTCCAGTTCACAGAACTGGAGGTTGTCATGTCCGTTCCATTCTGGGCTTGGGTGGCAGTACTCGGCTTCATCGTCGCCATGCTCGCGGTCGATTTGTTCGCCCATCGGCGAGCACACGTCATCGGAGTGCGCGAAGCGGCTGTCTGGTCAGGTATCTGGGTCGCTTTCGGCGTCGGATTCGGAGTACTGATCTGGGCCACTGCCGGTGCGGAGTTCGGCCAGCAATACTTTGCCGGCTACCTGATCGAGAAGTCGCTGGCGGTCGACAACGTGTTCGTGTGGGCCATCATCTTCACGTATTTCGCGGTGCCCAGGGAGTTGCAACACCGCGTCCTGTTCTTCGGCGTACTCGGTGCGCTGGTCTTTCGTGGCATCTTCATCGCCGGGGGATCTGCCCTCATCGCCAGCTTCAGCGCGGTGCTCTACCTCTTCGCTGCCTTCTTGATCTTCACCGGATACCGAATGGTGCGTCAGCGCAACGAGCATCTCGATCCCGAACAGTCTCGTACGCTGCGGTTGTTCCGTCGCTACGTTCCCATGACCGACGCGTTCTACGGGCAGAAGTTCGTGGTGCGCATCGGGGGCGTCGCGTTGGCCACTCCGCTGTTGGCGGTGCTGGTCCTCGTCGAAGTCACCGACATCGTCTTCGCTGTCGATTCCATCCCGGCCATCTTCGCCGTCACCGACATCCCCTTCCTGGTGTTCACCGCCAACGCATTCGCCATTCTCGGACTGCGCGCGATGTACTTTCTACTCGCGGACCTGATGCACCGATTCGTGTATCTGAAGGTGGGACTGGCGTTGGTCCTCATCTGGGTCGGCATCAAGATGGCACTCAAGGTCGACGTGTTCTACATCCCCACCGCCGTCTCGCTCGGTGTCATCTCGTCGATTCTCGCGGTCTCCGTGATCCTCAGTTTGCGAGCCACCCGAGGGCAGGATGCGCACCCGCAGGTCGACCAGTCGGCGTCTCCGTTCCGGACGGCGACGGAAACGGAACTTGCTGCGGCTCAACCTTTGTGGAGCACGCGCGGTCGACGGAAAGACCGTCTGTAGCCTTCGCATCGGGTGTTGGGGCGACGCCGCACGACCGCGGTGTCGCCCCAGCAACGACTTACTCAGAAGGTGGGCAGGTTTCCTGCTTCGAGGGCTTCGGTGAGGGTGGGGGCGGCTTTGTCTTTGGCGGAGAGCTCGTAGGTCAGGGGCGATCCGTCGCGGCCGGTGGTGGGCCAGTCGATGCCCAGGGCGGGGTCGAGGGGGTTGATGTCGCGGTCCAGTGCCGGGGTGTATTCGAGGCCGCACAGGTACATGACGGTGGAGTTGTCTTCCAACGACAAGATGGCGTGCCCGAGGCCTTCGGAGAGGAACACTGCTCTGCGGTCGATGTCGTCGATCAGCACGCTGTCCCATTGCCCGAACGTCGGGGAGCCGACGCGTAGGTCGACGATGACGTCGAGGAACGCTCCGCGGGCGCAGGTGACGTATTTCGCTTGCCCGGGTGGGTTGGTGGTGAAGTGGATTCCGCGCAGTACTCCGGCGGCGGAGACCGAGCAGTTCGCCTGCTTCAGGTCCAGGGCTCGCCCGGTGGTTTCCTCGAAGAGGCTCGCTTTGAACCATTCGAAGAACACGCCGCGGTCGTCGCCGAATTGGCGTGGGGTGTATTCGTAGGCGCCGGATATTGTCAGTTCACGAAAGGTCATCGGTTTCCTCGGTCGATCAGGTCCAGCAGGTAGCGGCCGTAGCCGGATTTGACGAGTGTCTCGGCGCGGGCGCGGAGTTCGTCGTCGGTGATGAATCCTCGTCGCCAGGCGACTTCTTCGGGGGATCCGATCTTGAGTCCTTGGCGTTGTTCGATGGTGCGCACGTAGTTGGAGGCGTCGAGGAGGGAGTCGAAGGTGCCGGTGTCGAGCCAGGCGGTGCCGCGGGGGAGGACTTCGACCTGTAGGCGGCCGGCGTCGAGGTAGTGGCGGTTGACGTCGGTGATCTCGTATTCCCCGCGGGCGGAGGGGGCGAGGTCGCGGGCGATGGCGATGACGTCGTTGTCGTAGAAGTACAGGCCGGGGACGGCGTAGTTCGATTTCGGGGCGGTGGGTTTTTCTTCCAACGAGATGGCTTTTCGGTTGTCGTCGAATTCGATGACGCCGTAGGCGGTGGGGTCGGAGACCTCGTAGGCGAAGACGGCGCCGCCGTCGATGGTGTCGAAGCGTGAGAGTTGGGTGCCCAGGCCGGGGCCGTAGAAGATGTTGTCGCCGAGCACCAGGGCGGCGGAGTCGGTGCCGATGTGTTCGGCTCCGAGGACGAAGGCTTGGGCGAGGCCGTTGGGTTCGTGTTGGACCTGGTAGGTCAGGGAGATGCCGAATTGGGAGCCGTCGCCGAGCAGGCGTGCGAACTGGTCGGCGTCCTGGGGTGTGGTGATGATGAGGATCTCGCGGATGCCGGCGAGGATCAGGGTCGAGAGGGGGTAGTAGATCATCGGTTTGTCGTAGACCGGGACCAGCTGTTTGCTCACTCCCATCGTGATCGGATGAAGCCGTGAGCCCGTGCCGCCCGCCAGAATGATTCCCCGCATGAGCCCGAAGTCTTCCAGACCCTCCGATCACCCGCTCGGTCGTGCACCTTCGTTTCCGGCGCGCGAGGTGGCAACTGCCCATAGACTCCGGCCAGCCCTGCCCCGTTCCGACGGAACCGCCCGTCGACCGAACAAAGGACAAGCCACGTGACGACGAGTAGCCAGATCGCCACCGGTGCCACTCAGATCACCGAATTGATGGCCGGAATGACCGACGCCGAACGCGCGTCGGCCACGCCCTGCACGGAGTGGACAGTCGCTGACCTGACGGACCACCTGGTGCACACCGCGGCCAACCTGGTGACGATGGCGCGAGGTGGGGAGATCGACTGGTCGGCCGCACCCGAGCCCTCCTCGGATCCGGTTCCGCTGTGGACCGCCCGGACCCGCGAACTGCTGACCGAGCTCGACGCAGGTTCACCGCTGCCGGCCGGCATGGTCGCTGCTGAACTTTCGGTGCACGCGTGGGACCTTGCGACCGCGCTCGGGCGTGGTACCGACGACTTCGACCAGACCGTGGCGGAGGAGGGGATGGTGTTCATGTCGGCCAATATGACCGATGAGCGCAGGGGTGGTGCCTTCGATCCCGAGCAGCCTGCACCCGACGGAGCAAACGCGTACGAGCGCATCGCGGCTTTTGCCGGGCGTACTGTTCGACGGTCCTACACGTCCAGCGGCGCTCACTCCCACGGGATTCGATAGGGCTGAGACAGGGCTTCGGTCGTCGATGTCGGCCATTCCGACGGCCACACGATCAGCGGATCGGCTGTGAGCTCGTCCACCTCCGGAGGCAGCGGATTCGCGTCCACCTGGATTCGTTCCCAACTGCATTCACCCGACGCGACGCGGCGTGCGTAGTGGATCAGGTCGGCCGACGCTCGCGGTGAGGACGCCACGCGGGCCAGTAGTTCCGTTGTGACGGTCCGGGTTTTCAGGTCTGCGTTCGAGGCGCGTGTACGCGTGGCTTCGAGCTCTCCGCAGGATGCCATCAGTCGGTCGTAGGCAGCGCGGGCGTGCGGAGGCAGTGACTCGATCATGCGTCCCGCCATGGTTCGTCGCCGGTGCCGACGGAGAAGTCCTCGTCCGGTGTGTCGAGTACCGGTCGGATATCCGCGGTCTTGCCCGCTTCGACGGCTTGCGTGCCGTGGTCGAGGAGGTCGTTCAGCGGTCGCAGTGTGTCGTCGATCTTCTGGCCCACCTGGCCTTCGGGGTCGCCGAGCGCGTCGAGGAACCCGCCGAAGTCGTCGACCACCTGCTCGATCTTCACAATGAGATCCTTGGTCAGATCCATTGCCGTCAAGCATATTTCGATGATGCTCTCCACCTGCCATGCAGTGCCGACCACCGGCACTTTCTTGAGCACGACCTTCAGCGCACCGCGGGCGTTGTCGAGGGCCACTTCGGACTCGAGCAATTCGACGATCTTGCGGACCACTGCCAGCGCTGCGCCACGAAGTTGCTCGGCGATGGCTGTACAGATTGCGGCGATCGTTCGGCCGGCATGCCCTTCCCATCGCATTGCGGCGAGTTGTCGGTCGGCATAGTCGGTGAATGCCTGTGCGGCTGCACCGTTCCAGTGACCGTCGACGCGGCGTACTCCTGCAGCCAACGACTCGGCTGCGGCTTCCATGGCGTCGCCCGCAATCTGGTAAGCCTGACCGATTCGACGGATTTCGTTCCAGTTGCCGGTGATAGGAATGGTCGCTTCGCGTAGCGGACTCCACCCGGAGAGTTCGAAGATCGTTCGGTCGATCTCGCCGAGCCACTCGGAGGCATCGGCGAGCACGTCGCGGATGTCGTCGATGACGGGATTGGTTGGAGGATAATCGATTCCGTGAGGATGACCGTAGTCAGCGGCACCGTCGAATTCGTCTACATGCCCGGCCGCGGCGTGATCCGAACTCCCGCGGTCGCTGCCGGGGAGCGGTGGCACAGATGTGTGGGCGTTGAGCAGGTCGTAATTCTTTCGATCTTGATCGGCATACAACCAGGCAGCTTTGTTCAGCTCGGCCCCCATCTCGCCGCAGTTGGCCGACAGGTGAATGTGTCGGGTGCGGGTCATCTCTTGGAAGCGCGCGATATACGGACTCAGCTTCTTCAGAATTTCTCCGACCACGTTCTCGCCGAGGCCCGCGTTGTCGAGTAGATAGTGGTGACTGGCCAGGGTATCGGCACCGATGCGATCGAGAAGATTACCGAGACCGGCGATTTCGGATGTTTTCGCCGCGAGCTGTTCGGTCATTCCGTCGAGCTCTTCCGTAGTGAGGAGATGAGGTCTTCGACGTCTTCGTCGGTCAGTGCGTTCTCGACATCACGGTCGGCAAGCACGACGAAGACCGCGACCTCTGCGGTGGCGAAACCGGTAGTCGTGACGACGTCGAATGTCGCGCGGGGAGGAGGGCAGTACGGCGAATCCGGTATGTCTTCCACCAGGGCTGTGTAGTGGACAGCCGGAGCTCCGTCGATCTGCAGATACTTGGGGTCCCCGATCCGAACGGTGGGTTCCAGAGACCCATCTTCGTTGGTGAAGATCATCGACGCTTTCTGCACTTCTCGATAGGCGAGGACAGTCAAGTCACCGGCACGACGACCGGTCATTCCGCTGATTGCCGAAGACTCGAACTCACCGCCTTCGCAATCGAATCGTCCGTGGAGACCCATTGCGCCGTATGTTGCGGTCGATCCGTCCTCGCCGACCCACTCCGAGAATCCGTCGTTCCAATTCTCCCAGTCAGCCGGAATGTCGTAAGTCCAGCCGAATTTGGTGGCGATGGGCTGCGGCTGCCCGTCGGGTACCTCGATTTGCGGTGGCGGGCGTTCCATCGACGGAAAACCCGGCGGCAGGGGCGGCGGCACTGTCGTCGAGCCCGTGGGTCTGGGTGACACCGGTGGAAGAGTCCGTACACCCTCGTACGGTTCCGGCACTTGCGGAGCCAGCTGCGGAATAGCCCACATGAACCCGAACAGCAGCGTTGTCAGTGCCGCGAGACGGACAAGAATTTTTCCCAGACCCATTGACGTACTCCCCCCGAAGTCGAACAGAAGCTAGCACGCGTGCCCGACAAGAACGGCCCACACGAGCATCCCCCGGTAAAGTGCCTGTTCATGAGAATTCTCGTCACGGGTGGGGCCGGGTTCATCGGCGCGAACTTCGTACATCAGACCCTCGCGCAGCGCCCCGACTCCCAGGTCACCGTGCTCGACAAGCTCACCTACGCCGGCAACAAGGCCTCCCTGGCCCCCGTCGCCGATCGCATCGACTTCGTGCAAGGCGACATCGCCGACGCCGATCTCGTCGACCGCCTCGTTCGCGAGACGGATCTCGTCGTCCACTTCGCCGCCGAATCCCACAACGACAACTCGTTGACCGACCCGTGGCCGTTCGTGCACACCAACGTCATCGGAACCACCACGTTGCTCAACGCGGTCCGCGAGCACGACGTCCGCTACCACCACATCTCCACCGACGAGGTCTACGGCGACCTCGAACTCGACGATCCGGCGAGATTCACCGAATCGACCCCGTACAACCCGTCGAGCCCGTACTCGTCGACCAAGGCGTCGAGTGATCTGCTGGTGCGCGCGTGGACCCGATCGTTCGGGGTCCGCTCCACCATCTCGAACTGCTCCAACAACTACGGCCCGTATCAGCACGTGGAGAAGTTCATCCCGCGTCAGATCACCAATATCCTCAGCGGCTCACGCCCCAAGCTCTACGGTGCCGGGCAGAACGTGCGCGACTGGATCCACGTCGATGACCACAACAGCGCCGTCTGGGCCATCATCGACGGTGGCCGCATCGGCGAGACCTACCTCATCGGAGCCGACGGCGAAGCCAACAACCGCACCGTCCTCGAAGCGATCCTCGAAGAGACCGGCAACGCACCCGACGCCTTCGATTTCGTCACCGACCGCCCCGGCCACGACCTGCGCTACGCCATCGACTCGACCAAACTCCGCACCGAATTGGGTTGGACACCAACCTATGTCGACTTCCGCGCAGGATTGAAAGCGACCGTCGACTGGTACCGCGACAACGAGCAGTGGTGGCGACCGCAGAAGGACGCCACCGAGGCCGTCTATGCGACGAAGGAATCCGTACTGCCCTGAAAATCCGAAACGCTAGCTGCTGCGCGACATCCGATGTCGCAGCAGCAGGTACACGGCTCGCCGCATGAACGAGGTCATGAGTGCCTTGGCGTTGCCGATGCGAACGTCACTGTCGGACAACAACGTCGGGTCGCTCGCCTGGAGGGAGCGGTGGAAGTCGGCGGCCTGACGGGCCTGCTGGGTGGCGAGTTCGACGCTCCACTGTCCCGAGTTGATGCGAAACGACGCCAGCGGCTGGGGAATGGCAACGATGTCGCCGCGCAGCGCTACGGCGATGAAGGTGGCCTGGTCGATCAGATACGGATGATTGTTGTCCCACAGTCCGACTGCGTGCAGTTCCGACAGCTTCATCATGACGCCACCGGGTTCACCGAAGATGTTGGCTCCGGCCCGAACTGCCGTTCTCGCGGCCACTCGACCCGACGTCTTTCCCTGTAGTCCGCCGAGTCCGCGCGCGGCGATGACGGTTTTGCTGTTGGCGTCGATCAACGTGCGTTGCGCGGCGACGAGTACCGCGGTCGGATGGGCGTCGAAAGCCTGTACCTGGGCGGCGAGAGCGGTGCGGTGGATGGTGTCGTCACCGCACACGAGTTTGATCAGCTCGCCCGATGCTTCCTCGGTGACGCGATTCCAGTTGGCCTGTGCCCCGCCGCCCGCGGGTGTGGTGAGGAGGCGAATGCGTGGATCGTCGTACTTCTGGGCAACGGCCAGGGTGCCGTCGGTCGACGAGTGGTCGGCAATGACCAGCTCGAAGTCCGTGAACGTCTGGGCGAGAATCGAATCGATGGTCTCGGCCAGGTATTCGGCGTTGTTGTACGCCGGGACGACGACGGAAACTCGGGGTGTCATGGTGTGGGGTCCTGGCTCTTTCTGCGAAACGAGAAGTCGCGGTAGCCGAAGAAGCTGACGACTGCCATCACTGCTGTGACGACCAATTGGGAAGGGATGGGCGGGAAGTGGAACACCGAGACGGCGAGGGTCATCAGTGAGATGTTGGCGAGGAACGCTCCGAAGTTGACCACGAAGAACCGGAGCAGATCTCTGAAGAAGTGCCCGCGAACGCGAAACACGAGGTAGCGATACATCGCGAACGCGCACAGTACGTTGCAGAGATACCCGAGCACGATGGCGGCGTGGTAGCCGTATCGCTCGCCGATCAGCAACTGCCACACGATGAACCATGCGGTGCCCAGTGCGGTGTTGACGCCGCCGACGAGCAGAAATGCGATCTTCTGATTCTTGACGATGCGCATCAGTGGTCCCGGTGCACCGTTCATGCCGGCCGGAGGCGCGGGAGTCTGCGGTTCGGTCATCGGCCCACCGCCAGTGCCTGACGCGTCGCGAACAGGGTCGAGGCGATACCCGCAGGCAGTGTGCGGTGGGTGCGTCGATCGATCTGCGGCCAGACGGTCGACCGCAGTCGTAGGTCGCGTCCTTGGAACGCCGCGAGGGGAGAGGCCGCAAGCACTACGTTGGGGCGTCGACGAAAGACCGTTCGGCAGGCACCGAGAATGGAACCGATGGTGACGGCCTCACCCGAGGCGAAGATCTTGACGGTCGGAGCGATACGTCGTTCGGCGGAGACGGCGAGGGCGTCGGCCACCATTTCGGCGGCGTCGCTGACGTAGAGGTAATCGCGCAGGGTGTCCATGGGGACGTAGATCGACACCGGTGAGGCCATCAGGTATCCGCGGCACAGGTGCGAGATCAACCCCTGAGGTTTCGCGAGATTCTGTCCCGGGCCGTAGAGGTTGGCGAATCGGCCGACGACAACGTTGACCCCGGTGCGGACGCCGAATTCGGTCGCGACCGACTCGGACTGTAGTTTCGCGAAACCGTAGTCACCCAACGGGATCGGCGGTGTTTCTTCGTCGTGTGGGGCTCCCGGTGCGCCGGCGTAGACGCCTCCGGCAGACGAGGCGAGAAACACCGTTCCGGTGTCCGCGCGGTCCGCAGCGACGGACTCGACCCGGGCCAGTACGGTCCGGATCAGATCGTTCTCTTCGGCGAATTGTGCTGCGCTGGTGCCGTTCACGCCGGCTCCGGCGGCCCAGACGACGTTCCACGCGCCGGTCCGGAACGAGTCGAAGAAGGCCGAACAGCGTTGCAGCAGAGTTTCTTCGGCCAGTGATCGGTCGGACCACGGGATTGCACTGGTGTGCACGTGATGTCCGCGTCGTCGAGCTTCCCGCGTCACCGATGCGCCGAGCAGTCCGCCGCTGCCGACGACCCAGGTGTGCGTCGCGTTCACGCCGGCGGTGCGGGATCGGTCGACGGTTCGGTGCGTCCGAGCGGCCCGTTTCCAGGGTCGGTCACGATCAGGTAGGGCGGCTTGCCCATGGCGGTCTTGACGTTGACGCCGACGTACTCGGCCACCACTCCGAGTGAGAACAGGGTGGCTCCGAAGCCGAACAGCAGGATCACCATCGTCGATGCCCAGCCTCGCACTTCGGCACCGGAATCGAAGACGAAGTACGACACCAGCACGTAGGCGACGAGAACGAGGCCCAGTAGCGCGAACGCGATGCCGATGAAGGACACCAGTCGCAGACCTTTGGTGCCGCTGGAGAGCACCATTCGCCAGAAGTGCGACAGAAGCGTCCGCAGCCGGTATCCCGATCGACGGTCCACTTCTTCTCGCAGGGCTACCGGGCTCGTCGTGACGTCGCCTGCAATCCACCCGAGTGCGATGTCGAGGTATGCCTCGGAGCCGGCGTAGGCGGCAACGGATCGACCGACTTCGCCGAGGACCAGGCGGTAGCTCTGGTAGTCGACGGTGTTGTCTCCGGCCAGAGCCTTGGCGATGAGCCACTTCGCTCCGCGTGAGGCGGCGTTGCGCCAGAGTCCGTGCGGTGCGACGTTCGTCGGCTTGGCGTAGACGACGGTGGACTGCCGGTCGAGGGCGGTATCGAGCATGCCGCCGATCGCGGCCGGGTCATGCTGGCCGTCCTCGTCCATCGTGACGATCCACTCGCCGCCGCTCGAAGCCATGCCGGCGAGGGTGGCGGGGTGTTGGCCGAAGTTACGACTGAGCCACACGCCACGAACGAACGTATGCGCCTCGGTCAGCTGCCGGATCACGGCTGCGGAGTTGTCGGGTCCGTGATCGAACACGAGGAGAACTTCTTCGACGATCATCGGCCGCCCGAGGGGCGTGTGGGTGACCTGCGTCAACGGGATGATCTCGTCCATCAGCGCGCTGAGCGTCCGTTCGCCCTGGTAGACCGGAACCACGATGGAGATGCGGTGCGGAGCAGCAGCGTCGGACGTCACGAGGTCTGACCCTATCTGCTAGACGTCGTACTGCCGAACTCCGGCGCGGAGGGGCGTCGACGTCGTCGAACATCGAGTACGACCAGGCCGATCAGCACCATCACCCCACCGGCCATGGCAGCGAGTCCCAGTCGTTCCCCGGGCGGCCGGAAGGTGAGTTCGAGGTCCGCTGCGTCGGTGCCGGGCGGCAGGTCGACGTACAGGAAGATATCGGCCAGGCCTTTCGTTTGCAGCGGCTCGCCGTTCAGAGTGGCGGTGTAGCCGGGCCAGGCCAACCGCGAGAAGACGACGCTGCCGCCGGCGGGGGCGGAGACGGTGACGTGCTCGGAGTCCGCGTCGGACGAGATCGGGTCGGCGGAGGCGTTCACCGTCGCTACGACGCGTCCCGACGCGGCAGGAATCAATCCATCGACGCGTTCGAGGACGTAGACCTGCCGAGCGGAGTCGGGGGTGGGCGCGGTGACCCACTGCCAGCCTGCGGGCGCGGCCTCCCTCTCGGCCAGCGGATACTGCAGTTTCTGCAGCACGACGCGGTCGAGCTGCATCAGATCGGCATAGGTCTTGCCGGTGTACGGCTCGATCTCGAAGAGCCGGTCGAAGGCGTCGGTGCAGGTCGAACCCTCGTGCTCGAAGCACAGCAGGTTTGCGAAATCGAGGTAGCCGACGGGGGTGTAGGCGTTGACGTAGTCCAGGCCCATCACCTTGGCGGAGTTGCCGTAGACCTGCGAGTGCCACGGCAACTGCGGGTCGTCGGGCCCGTCGGCTTCGGTCTCGGTCAGCGCACGACTGCCGAGCTGCAGCGTCGAGCCCTGCCACTGCGGGAACTGCGCCTTGGCCTCGGACTGCGAGGTGGGGAGCCACCATTTGGCGAACGGCGGTTGGTATCCGGCCACCTGGTACATCGCGATCGGCGCGATCGTGACCAGGATCAGCGCGGCGGTGGCCCGGGTGGAGAAGCGGTGGGCGAGCAGCAGGGCAAGTGCGCCGACCAGCAGGATCGCGAGCGCAGCAACGATGTGGCGGCCGAAGAACTCCGGACCCGACGAGCCGGCACGCAGCAGCAACACCAGCGTCAGCAGGCCGGCGGCGAGCAGTCGGGGCCGCAGCTTGTCCAGAGTTCCGTATCGGCTGATCAGGGTGACGACGAGGATCAACGCGACGATGGCGACGAAGGGGAGGATGCGCGCGGGCCAGCGGATGGGGCCGATGTCGCTGGGGCCCGCGGTGAAGATCAGCGCGAACGCTAACAGAATCAGTGGTGCGGCCAGCTCACGCAACGCCGTGGGCACCCGACGCCACGCGATGAACGCGAGCGCAGGGACGAGGAACCAGGCGATGTAGGTGACCGGGGCTTCGGTGGTCTCGCCTGCCCACGATTCGATGCTGGTCACGGCCGTCGGGATACTGGCGGTCAACGATTCCGACCACGGTGCCGTCAGGAAGTTGTCGTTGAACGTTCCCTCGTCACCGCTGCGCCACGTGACCGCGGAGGTCAGTACTCCCGGCAGGAAGGTGACGGCCCCGCAGGCGGCCGCGGCGATGCCGACGCTGCACACCTTCAGCGCCGGACGCCACAGGCGCTGGAACAACCGTTCGCCGATCGCGACCGAGCCGATCATGACGCCGGCCATGACCGCGGCGTGGACGTATCCCACGCTGATGGCCAGGTAGAGGAACACGAACGGCACGACGGGGCCGCTGTGGCCGCGGGCGTACTTCACCGAGCTCGCCCATGCGTTGGTGATGTACGCGGTGCCGATGAGGGCCGTCACCCACGAGGTGTTCTCGAAGAACAGGGTGAAGCCGACGAACGGTGCGCTTGCGCCTGCGACGGCGGCCCAGTTGGCGCGTGCCCCGTAGACGAGCGCGACGCGGTACACACCCCAGGCCAGCAGGATCGAGAAGCCCAGTTTGACGACCGTCGCGAGCAGGACCAGGTTGTCGATCGAGGGCGAGACGTAGTTGATCGCCATCTGCACCGGGTTCCACAGTCCGCCCTGGCCTTCGACGGGATAGTTGCCCGCCATCCACTGATCGAGCACGAGGGACGGGAAGTGACCGTCGCGCATGATGCGCCCGAGTTGAAGCCAGTTGGGGATGGCACCGGATTCGGTGTCGTCGATGTAGAAGAAGCGAGGGTCGACGCTGAGCACCAAGAGATAGCCCAACACGACGACGGCAGCAATTGCCGCTCCCCATACGAGGCGCTCTCGTCTGCTGTCGGGCAGGGAGCTGCTCGCGATCTGGGTATCCGTGGTGGGCAAGGGTCAACTCCGTGAGTTCGGGCAAAGACACCCGACTGTAGCTGTCGTCTTGCTCCCGAGCCGAAACGCCGACGCATGCATCACGCAGATGTCCGCAGGAAAGCGGCTATTGCGAGTGACCACTCTCTAAGTTACTGTTTCGTCATTCTATGACGGAGGTCACATGAACCCGAACATTCTTTTCGATGTCGTCATCATTGGCGGAACCGTGTACGACGGATCCGGCGGTCCTGGAGTTCGAGCGGATGTGGGCATCGTCGACGGCGTCGTGCGGGCCGTGTCGTCCACTCCTCTCGAGCCGAGCGCGACGACCGAGGTGGTCGATGCCACCGGCAAGTGGGTCACGCCGGGCTTCGTGGACGTACACACCCATTACGACGCAGAGGTGTTGGTCGGGCCGGGTCTCGAAGAGTCCGTCCGGCACGGGGTCACGACGGTTCTCCTGGGCAACTGTTCGTTGTCGACGCTCTATTCCACTCCGGTCGACATCGCGGACCTGTTCAGTCGGGTCGAGGCGCTGCCGCGAGATCATGTCCTCAAAGCCGTCGATGCGCACAAAAATTGGAACAGTCCCGACGAGTACATCGCAGCCCTCGAGCGCCTGCCTCTCGGGCCCAATATTGCTGCGTTGGTCGGTCATTCGGATCTGCGCGCGCACGTGATGGGGTTGGATCGCTCAACCGATCGCAGTCAGAAGCCCACTCGCGAGGAATGGCATGCCATGTCCGACGCGCTCGAGAAGGCGCTCGATGCCGGGCTGCTCGGAATGTCGACCATGACGAACCCGTGGGACAAGTTGGACGGCGATCGATACCGGTCTCGTTCGTTACCGTCCTCGTATGCGCGGTGGAGCGAATTCCGTTCTCTGCACAAGATTCTGCGTCGACGCGGTCGGTTGTTGCAGAGCATTCCGAACCTGAACACCAAGTACGACATGTTGTTCTTCCTCGCCTCGGCCACCGGGGTCGGCCGCACTCCGCTCAAGATCTCGTTGCTGGCGGCGGCCGATGCCAAGGCGTCGCCGTGGATCCATCGCGTCTTCGGCCCGCTCGCCCGGATGGTCAACGGCCCGGGCAAGGGCCAGTTCCGCTGGCAGCACCTCCCCACCACGTTCGACGTGTATTCCGACGGCATCGATCTCGTGGTGTTCGAGGAGTTCGGCTCCGGCCGCGCCGCGCTACATCTGCGAGAAGAGTTGGGACGCAACGAGTTGCTGTCCGACGAGGCCTACCGACGCTGGTTCCGTGCCGACTTCGAGAAGAAGTTCAGCTCGCGCGTCTGGCATCGTGACTTCGCCGACGCCGAGATCACCGAATGCCCCGACGCGTCGGTCGTCGGAAAGAACATCGCGGAGGTCGCAGCCGAACGTGGTGTGCACGTGGTCGACGCATTCCTCGATCTGGTGGTCGAGCACGGCCGAAAGTTGCGCTGGCACACGACGGTTGCCAATCACCGCAAGCGGCAGATGGACAAGCTGATCAATCAGCCCGGGGTGACCGTGGGTTTCTCCGATGCCGGCGCTCATCTGCGCAACATGGCGTTCTACAACTTCGGCATTCGGTTGCTGCACCGCGTGCACGACGCGCGAAACGATCGCCGGCCGTTCATGACCGTGGAGAAGGCCGTGCACAAGCTCAGCGGCGAACTGGCCGACTTCTACGGTGTCGACGCCGGTCACCTGCGGGTGGGGGACCGTGCCGATATCGTCGTGATCGACCCGGAGGGCCTGAACGAGGATGTCCTGGCCTATCGCGAGGAGACCATGCCGGAATTCGGTGGCCTGAGCCGCATGGTCAATCGCAACGACCGAGCAGTCACCGCCACTCTGGTCGCGGGCCGAGTGGTGTTCTCCGGCGGCACCTTTGCGCCCTGGTTCGGTGTGTCGGAGCGGGCCGGTAGCTTCCTGCGGGCAGGCACTCCCACGGCCCCGCGACGCCGGGAGCGTGTGTGAGTGGCGAGTCAACACCAGCGCCGAACCGAGACCATCGGAAAACTGCTCGACGCGACTATCGCATCGTTGTGCGAGAAGGGTTACGCCGCAACCAGTGTCAGTGAAATCGTCAGCCGGGCCGGGGTGTCGTCCGGTGCCATGTTTCGGCATTTCGACACCAGGCTCGACCTGATCGTCGCCGCAGCCGACGAGGTTCGTCGACGTCAGTTCGAGGAGTTTCGCCGCGGCCTGTCCGGTTTCGGTAGTGCGTCCATCGAGCACTGTCTCGAACTGCTCAGAGCAGCGTGCCGCGCCCCGATCAACGGGGCCTGGTACGAGCTGTTGACCGCCGCCCGCAGCGACGACGAGCTGCGAGAGAGACTGCAGCCGTTCACCGTTCGATATCACGAGCAGATCGCCGAACTTGCTCGTGCGCTTCCCGTTGCCGGCGTGATCGATCCGCAGCATCTGGAAACGGTGGTCTTCAGCGTCGTCCACCTGCTCGACGGCGAGGCGTTGGCAGCCGTGGTCCATCCGCAGCCCGAGCAGGAAGCCATGCGGCTGAAGATGATTGCTCACCTGTTGCGTGGCGGCGCACTGCATGCCCTGACCGACGCGGGATGACCCACTGGACGGTGCGCATCGCCGGTGCCGAGCTTCCCGTTTTCGAGTACGGGAACCCGACAGCCCGCTCGACGGTGTTGCTGGTGCACGGCTATCCCGATAACCATCACGTGTTCGATCCGCTGATCACCGCGCTCGGCGACACGGTCCGGGTGATCGCCTACGACACACGAGGCAGCGGAGCGTCCGTGCTGGAGCCTGCGGCAGACGTCGCCATCGAGCAGCTGGCGCGGGACGCCTTCGCGGTGGTCGAGTCGATTCCGGGCCTGACCGGCAAGGTCCACGTCTTCGCCCACGACTGGGGGTCGGTCCAGATGTGGGAGGCGATGGCCTCGCCTCGGGCGAGCACCGCATTCGCGTCGTACACGTCGGTGTCGGGGCCGAGTCTGGATCATCTGCGGCAGGTGGCACGGGCGCGGTCGGTTCGGCCGCATCGGTGGCCGTCACTGGTGGGGCAGTTGGCCAGGTCCTGGTACGTCTTCGGGTTTCACGTGCCCGTCCTGCGATCGCGAATACCGGCTCTGCTGGCCCGACTGCAGGCCGAGGGCGAGCCGACCCCGACGGCGGCCGACCAGCAGCGCGGCATCGCGCTGTACCGGGCCAACGTGCTGCGGCGGGTGTTCCGTGGACCCGATCCGCGGTGCTTCGTCCCGACCACCGTGGTGGTCCCGACACACGACCCGATGCTGTCGACGAACCTTACCGAGGGTCTCGATCGGTGGATCCCCGACCTGCGCGTCGTTCACGTCGAGGCGGGCCACTGGTGGCCGTACACGCACCCGGCCGATGCCGCTCGTGTGCTGCTGGAGAGGGTGCGGGAAGGGGAGTAGGTGGCGGGCAGTGCGGCGAGCGTCGGACGGATCGGCCTCGGGCTGTGCAACCATGGTCAGTGGTCTTCTTCTCGGTACGGCCACACCTGTGATCGCTCGAACTGTCACTACTCGAACTGGATGGGGTATTTCTCGGTATGGACGGCACTGCTCTCGATCGTCTCGGTTCCTCGGACGTGCCGGCTGCCGCCGGCGGTGACGACACGGCCGAACTGACAGTTCAGAGGCTTCTGTTCGACGGCCCGTCGCCCCTGGTCAGCGCAGACATGTACAGCGAGGTCAGGAAGGGCAACGCCGAGCGCACCCGCACCGGTATCCGGATCGCCAAGCGCAGCGTCGTACATACCAACAGCTACTTCGGACGGTTCCCGGCCAGCTACTGGCAGCGGTGGACGACGGTCACCGAGGTGGTGTTCCGGGCGACCGTCGCCGGTGCCGGCCGGATCGATCTGGTGGCCACGGACTACAAGGGTCACGAGCGCACGATGGCCAGCACAACGGTCGATTCCGCGAACGCGTCGACGCGATTGGCCGTTCCCGTCGCCACCACGCAGTTCCTCGACGGCGGCGCGCTGTACGTCCGCTTCACCACCACATCGAGCGAGTTGTCTGTGCAGGACGCGGAGTGGACCGTCGCCGCACCGGAGAAGTTGCGCCCCACCTCGGTGGTGATCTGCACGTTCAACCGCGCCGACGACTGCGCCAACACAGTCGCAGCCATGGCCGACGATCCCATCGCTCTCCTCGGTGTCGACAACGTCTACGTCGTCGATCAGGGCACCGATCAGGTGCAGACGCGGGAGAAGTTCCAGCGCGTGGCGGCCGAGCTCGGCGACAAGCTCGTCTACATCACGCAGCCCAACCTCGGCGGCGCGGGCGGATTCACTCGCGGGCTCTACGAGGTGCAGGGCAAGGGCGGCGATCCGGCCAACGTGATCTTCATGGACGACGACGTGCTGTGCGAGCCCGAGGCGATCGTGCGCATGAACTCGTTCGCCAACATGACCGTCGAGCCGGCGATCATCGGCGCCCAGATGCTGTACCTGCTGCACCCCGACCGCGTGCACGTCGGTGCCGAGGTGGCCAACCTGCAGAAGCTCGAGGCCGGAGTCCACGTCAAGAACGCGGTATCGGACAAGAGCGCATTCAAGCGCAAGCGTCAGCAGGACGTCCGCGTGGACGCCGGATACAACGGCTGGTGGTCGTGCCTCATCCCGTCGGAGATCGTCGGGCAGGTCGGCTACCCGTTGCCGCTGTTCTTCCAGTGGGACGACATCGAGTACGGATATCGTTCGCGCGCAAACGGATTCGCCACCGTCACGCTGCCGGGCGCAGCGGTGTGGCACGCCGACTTCGCGTGGAAGGACTGGGACGAGTGGCACCGCTACTTCAACCTGCGCAACGGCATGATCACCGCCGCCCTGCACATCGAACTCGACGGTAAGACGCTCGCCAAGCAGCTGTTCACCGACCTGCTTCGCTACCTGGTGTCGATGCAGTACGGCATGGCGTACACGCTGATCAAGTCCGTCGAGGACTTCCTGGCCGGTCCGGAACATCTGCTCGACGGCGGCATGGACGCGGCCGGTTCCATCCGGCGTGAGCGCGCGGCGTACGGAGAAACCAAGCGACACAACGCCAACGACGTTCCGGGGGTGCGTCCGGCCGATATGTTCATCACCCCGGCCGGCCCGCACCCGAAGAAGAGCATGGAGTTCGCCGTGCTCGCCAAGCGCGTCCTCAACCAGTGGCGCGGCACGGTCGATCCGGGCCCCGTTTCCATCTCCGCCGACGACGCGCACTGGTGGCACGTCTCGCTGTTCTCCCACGCGATCGTCACCGACCGCTCGCAAGAGGGCGTCCGAGTTCGCAAGCGCAACAAGGCACATGCCGTCGAGCTGCTCAAGCGCGGTGTGTCGGCACTCAAGCGTCTGCGCACCGAGACACCCGCAGTGGCGGCGTCGTACCGCGCCGCCGTCCCACAGCTGACGAGCCGCGAGAACTGGGCTCGTCTCTACGGGCAGTAGCTAGTTCGACCGGACCTTGGGTGCCGTGCGAATCCGTACGACGACCTGTTCGTTGTCGGCGGTGTACCCGAGGTAGTCGAATTCGGTGCCGGTGCGTGCGACGAATTCCGTCCACGCCCGGTACTCGTGGTTGCGCCAGCCGGGGAAGTTGAAGTACTCGTCGAACACGATGACGGTGCCCACTGCGAGTCGATCGGCCACGAGGTCCAGCACGGTGACCGTCGACGAGTACAGGTCGGCGTCGAGGTGCAGGAAGGCCAACTTCTCGTGGTGGCCCTTCAGGAATCCCGGCAGCGAATCCTCGAACAGCCCCGGGACGATCTGTGCGCCGGGCACTTCGGGGATGGTGTCCTGCTCGAACAGTCCCTTCGGGAAGCCCGTACGCCAGGTTTCGGGTAGGCCGGAGAACACGTCGAATCCGGCGACGACGGTGATGTCCTTACGCGACGCCAATTCCTCGGCGATGATCTCGAGCGTCGTCCCGCTGGCCACTCCGAACTCGAGCGCCATGCCGCGGATGGAGACCTCGCCGAGGGCGAATCGCAGCGTGGCGTGCGGCCGTAGGAAGGTCGGTGCCTCCGGCATCATCTCTTCGGCGAACTCTGCGCTCTGAGCGGCGGCCTCGACATCGGAGGCGTACGGAATGTCGCGACGCATCCGCATCTCGAGACCGCGAATGAAGGCGTGCAGATCGTCGATCTCACGTCGTTGACGTTCGAGGACGTCGAGCAATTTCGCTTGCTGATCGCTGGTCTGCTCGGCCAGCTGCGCGGTCTGCTGCGCCAGAACCTCACCTATTGCTCGTTGAAGTTTTTCTCGAGCCGACGACTTGATGCGATCCGCGAGCTTCCGAGGTTCCGTCATGGGCACACGGTAGCCGGTGAGGGCGCGTTCGCAAACACATCAGGGCTTGCGAAAGTGCTCTCGACGGCCGAGTCCGCGCAACCGGAACCACTCCGCCAGACCGCGAGGATTCCTGGTGGTGATCAAGAAGAACCAGGTGAAGCGAATCCACTCCTGCGGCAACAGCTTTCGCATACCAGGCTGCGACATCAAGTAACCGCGGTTGCGGTAGGTGAAGTACCGCTTGGTCGCATCCTCCGGGTACTGCGTGTGCATCCGGCCACCGAGGATCGGCTTGAACTCCTCGGCCCCGTTCGGGTGCACGTACGCGGCCGTGAGGCACGTGCCGAACTTCAGGCCCGAGCGCTGCAATCGGCGGTGTACTTCCACCTCGTCACCGCGCACGAACAGGCGCAGATCGGGCACGCCCACCGCATCGATCGTCGACGCCTTGAACAGGGCACCGTTGAACAACGATGCGATGCCTTCGAGCAGATCGTCTTTGGGATTCTCCGGGTCGATCAACTCCGAGCGAAGACGACGCCACTCGACGCCGCGTCGCAGCGGAAACGCCAAACGATCCGGATCCTCGATGTCACAGACGACCGGCGAGACCTCGTCCAGACCGTGCGCGAGCGCGCAGTCGTAGAGGGTTTCGAGAACCTTCGGGCCCTCGGGTCGGCCGTCGTCGTCGGCGAGAAACACCCAATCCGCACCGAGCGACAGCGCATACAGAATGCCGAGCGCGAATCCGCCTGCGCCGCCCAGATTGTGCTGCGAGCCGAGGTACGTCGTCGGCAGGGCCGTCGACTCCACCAACTCACGGACGTCCGGCTCGTTCGCATTGTCGACGACGACCAGATGATCGAGCGGACGCGTCTGGGCACCGATCACGTCCAACGACAGAGCCAACAACTCACGCCGCTTGTGCGTGACGATGACCCCGACAATCTTGTCAGGCACCGGTTTGCCCATCAGGTCCGTCTTCCCGCTCGATCTCTTTCAGGATCTGCGCGACGTGGTCACCGGCGTCGTCGCCGTCGTATGCCCGCACTACGTCCTCGATGCCGCCCTGCTGGCGAATCTGGCCGTGATCGATCCACATCGCGGTATCGCACAACTGAGCCAGGAATTCGTTGGAGTGGCTGGCGAACACCAGGATTCCCGAGCGCTTCACCAACTCCTGCAGCCGGTGCCGGGCCTTCTTCATGAACTCTGCGTCGACAGCCCCGATGCCCTCGTCGAGCAGCAGGATCTCCGGGTCGATACTGGTGACGACGCCCATCGCGACGCGCACCCGCATACCTGTGGAGTAGGTGCGCAGCGGCATGTCGAGGTAGTCGCCGAGTTCGGTGAAGTCGGCGATCTCATCCATCTTCGCGAGCATCTGCTTGCGCGTCTGGCCGAGGAACAGGCCGCGGATGATGATGTTCTCGTAACCGGAGATCTCCGGGTCCATACCGACGCCCAGATCGAACACCGGCGCGACGCGGCCGCGGATGGTGGCGCTGCCACGCGTCGGCTCGTAGATGCCCGAGAGCAGCCGCAGCAGCGTCGACTTGCCGGCTCCGTTGTGTCCCACCAGGCCGACGCGATCGCCGTCCTTCAGGTTCATCGTGATGTTCTTGAGGGCTTCGACGACGACGACGTCGGAGGAGTTTCGGTCGATGGCACCGCCGGCTTTACCGAGGAATGCCTTCTTCAAAGACCGCGTCTTGGCGTCGAAGATCGGGAAGTCGACGCATGCGTCATGGGTACTGATGCTGATGGACAACTGCTGACCCCTAAACCCAGTAGGGCACGCGGGCCCGGTACTTCTTGAGAGCGACGATGGCCAGCGCCCACCCGACGACGGTGAACCCGAGCACGATGTACCAGTGGTACGCCTGCTGGTCCTCGCCGATCAGAGGGGCCCGGATGATGTCCAGGTAGTGGAAGAGCGGGTTGATCTCGACGAGCTTGGCGCGTTTCGCGGCCTCGCCGCCCATCTGCACGAGTCCCGATGTGGTCCACACGATCGGCGTCATGAAGAACATCAGCGTGACGAAGCTGCCGAGGATCGGGGCGATGTCGCGGTAGCGGGTGGCGATGATGCCGAAGAGGATCGACACCCACACCGCGTTGAGCAGAATCAGGACCAGCGCCGGAATCGCGAAAATCACGGTCCAGTGCAGTCCGCCGGGCGGCCAGAAGATCGCGATGATGATCACGTAGATCAGCAGGTTGTGGCCGAGCAGCAGGAGCTGACGCCACACCAGGCGATACACGTGCACGCTGAGCGCACTGGGCAGCTGCTTGATCAGACCCTCGTTGGCGACGAAGACGTCTCCGCCCTCGAGAATCGCGGCACTGATGAGGTTCCAGATGATCAGGCCGACCGTGACGTGCGGCAGGAACTCGCGCAGATCGATGTCGAGAAGCACCGAATACAGCAGGCCCATCGCAATGGCCTGCACGCCGGTGGCGATGGTGATCCAGAACGGGCCGATCACCGACCGTCGATAGCGCTGCTTGATGTCCTGCCAGCCGAGATGCAGCCACAGCTCACGCTGGTTGAAACCGGTCCGCAGATCGCCGAACGCGCGCCGATAAGTCTGTGAGTCCGAAACCGGAGCAGGCATCTGTTCTCCTGCCTCGCTCTCGGGATCCTTCGCTGGTGCCGACACGACGGTCGACACTACCTGCAATCGACCATGCAGCTCATTTTGCAAGCGTGTGTGTGGTGTTACAGGTACTGGCCGGTACCGCTGCCGTGGCCGCCGCCCGGTGTGGGCATGACACCGGGAGGCAATGCGCCCTGACGCATCTGCTCGAGCTGGGCCCGTGCGGCCATCTGCTGAGCGAACAGTGCCGTCTGGATGCCGTGGAACAGTCCTTCGAGCCAGCCGACGAGCTGAGCTTGTGCGATCCGCAGTTCGGCGTCGGTGGGCACGACGTCGTCGCCGAACGGCAGCACCAGACGCTCGAGCTCGTCGCGCAGCTCCGGGGCCAAGCCCTGCTCGAGCTCCTGGATGGACGATTTGTGGATTTCCTTGAGCCGATTGCGGCTGGCGTCGTCGAGAGGGGCCGCGCGCACTTCTTCGAGCAGTTGCTTGATCATCGTGCCGATGCGCATCACCTTGGCGGGCTGTTCCACCATCTCCGAGAGGTCCGATCCGTCGGACGACTCCTCGTTGGCCGCCGAACCCGAAGCGCGGGCCGCGGCAGCGGTGGCTTCCTCGCGGCTCAGTGCGAGTGGCTCTCCGTTGGGGCCGATCACGACGACGTGATCGCCGGGTGCATTGTTCGACTCGGATTGCGTCATGCATCCATCTTTACGCGTCGCCTGCCGTTGCGCGATCGACAGGGGCGATTATCCTGGTTCGGTCGTTCGCAACCGGGGTGTCAGGAGGATCGAAGCGTGCGTTGTTGGCTGCCGTTCCCTGGGGAAACGGGACGTGAAACACACCCTCGGCGGGTCGGCGCTTAGAGTGTCCGGCATGGGGTACGACGTCGCACGGGTCAGAGGGTCCATTCCCTCCCTCGGCGACGGGTGGATTCATTTGGACCCTCAGCTGGGAATGCTGATTCCGGATCGCGTGTCGACGGCCGTCTCCACGGCGTTCCGGCACAGTGCGTCCAATCATTCGGCCGGCAACATCGCCGCCAAGCGGAGTGCTGCTCTGCTCGAATCCGCCCGCGTCGCAATCGCAGATCTGGTCGGTGCGTATCCGTCCGGGGTGGTCATCGGACCGGATCGGGCGACGCTGCTGTCGTGGCTCGCCGATTCTCTGAGCTCCCGGCTCGGGCTGGGAACCGGCCTGGTGCTCTCGCGTCTGGACGAGGAAGCCAACGTCGCGCCGTGGCTGCGGGTCGCCAGCCGAACCGGCGCACACGTGCGCTGGGCCGAGGTCGAGATCGATACGTGCGAGCTGCCCACGTGGCAGTTCGAGGAACTCATCACCTCCACCACCCGGCTCGTCGCGGTCACCGCGGCGTCGCCGATCGTGGGTAGCGCTCCCGACGTTCGCGTCGCGGCCGATCTGGTCCACGAGGTCGGTGGACTCATCGTCGTCGATGCCGCCGGAGCAGCCCCCTACGCACACGTCGACATCAAGGAACTCGGAGCCGACGTCGTCGCGATCGACGCGGCCGCGTGGGGTGGGCCGTCGGTGGGTGCGCTGATCTTCCGCGATCCGACACTGCTCGACCAGTTGCCGTCGATGTCGCTGAACCCGTCGGCGAAGGGGCCGGAACGGCTCGAGGTCAGTGGTCATCAGTACGCGCTGCTGGCCGGTGTCGTGTCGTCCATCGACTACCTGGCGAACCTCGACGACGCAGCGACGGGCACCCGTCGTGAGCGGCTCGAGCTGTCGATCGGGTCGCTGCAGCACTATCAGGATCGGCTCTTCGAGCATCTGATGGCTGCGCTCGCCACCCTCGATCACGTCATGGTGCTCGGCACTGCGCCCACGCGTATCCCGACCGTCAGCTTCACCGTCGACGGTATGCCCGCGGTGAAGGTGTCCGAGCAACTCGCGCAGGCTCGAATCGGCAGCGTCAGCGGGGTCCACGGTGGCAGTCGTCTGCTCGACGCCCTGGGCGTCAACGACGAAGGTGGTGCCGTCACCATCGGACTCGCTCCCTACACCACCCGGTACGAGATCGATCAGCTCGTGAAAGCTCTCGCTGCGCTCGCTCTATGAGAGCGGCTGCGCCGCACGTGCACGGAACTTCGTAGCCCACTACGAAGTTCCACTCACGACCCTTGGACGCACATCACTGCACGCGCAGGATGACCTTCCCGATCGTCTCGGCGTCATCGAGCATTCGATGCCCTTGTGCTGCTTCGGTTATCGGGATTTCGGCATGCACGACGGCGGTGACCCGGCCCTCGGAGATCATCGGCCACAGGTGTGCGGTCATGTCGGCGACGATGTCGGCTTTGCTCGACGGTCCGGTCTCGGGGCGTCCCCGCAATCCGGCCGCGTGTACCGAGCCACGCTTGGCGATGAGCTTGCCGAAGTTCAGCTCACCCTTCACTCCTCCCTGCATTCCGATGGTGACGACGGTGCCGTCCATGGCGAGGGCATCGAGGTTTCGGTCGAGGTATTTTGCGCCCATGTTGTCCAGGATCAGGTCGGCTCCGTGATCGTTTGTCTGTGAACGGATTTCGGTGACGAAGTCTTGGTTCTTGTAGTCGATGAGGATGTCGGCACCGAGGTCCGCGCACATGTCCAGCTTGTACTTGGATCCGGCGGTCACGGCGACGGTGACGCCTAGTTGTTTCGCGACTTGGATTGCGTGCGTACCGATTCCACTGCCGCCGCCGTGGATCAGCAGTACTTGGCCCGAACGCATGTGCGCATCCATCACCAGGTTGGACCATACCGTGGACGCGACCTCCGGAAGTGCCGCCGCCACATGGAGATCGAGACCCGCAGGGATCGGGAACAACTGGGTGGCAGGCACGGCGACCTGCTCGGCGTACCCGCCACCGGCCAGAAGCGCGCAGACCCTGTCGCCGACGTTCCAACCGCTGACGCCGTCACCGAGCTCGGAAATGATTCCCGAGCACTCGAGACCGAGGATCTCGCTGGCACCCGGGGGCGGCGGGTAGTTGCCCTGACGCTGCATCAGATCGGCACGGTTGACGGCGGTGGCCGAGACGTCGACGATCACCTGTCCGCGGGCCGGTCGTGGATCGGGAACCTCGGTCCACTCCATGACGTCGGGATCGCCGAATTCTTTCAGTGTGATTGCACGCATGCATCCATGATGCGCCACCACTGTCGCAGGCGCTTTACAGGTCCCAGAGGTTGATGCCGAAGTCGCCGGCGTGACTGTCGATCTGTTCGAGTTCGGCGTCGGAGAAGTCCAGATTGTCCAGCGCCGCGACGTTGTTCTCGAGCTGCTCGACGCTCGATGCGCCGATCAGTACCGACGTCACTCGTCGGTCGCGCAGCGCCCAACTCAGCGCGAGCTGAGCCAGTGACTGACCGCGGGCCGACGCGATGTCGTTCAGTGCGCGAAGGTGCCCGATGTGGTCGTCGGTGAGCCAGTCCGGGTTCAGCGACTTACCCTGTGCTGCGCGCGAATCCGCGGGAATACCGTCGAGGTACTTGTCGGTGAGCATGCCTTGGGCGAGGGGAGAGAATGCGATGACGCCTGCGCCGATCGCGTCGAGTGTGCCCAACAGTTCGGGTTCGATCCACCGGTTGACCATGGAGTAGCTGGGCTGATGGATCAGCAAAGGAACACCGGCGTCGGCGAGTAGGTCCGCCATCTTCTGCGTGCCCTCGGGCTTGTACGAGCTGATGCCCGCGTACAGGGCCTTCCCCTGTTGGACGGCGCTGATCAGCGCGCCGGCTGTCTCTTCGATGGGGGTGTCGTGGTCGGGGCGGTGGCTGTAGAAGATGTCGACGTGGTCGAGTCGCATGCGCGTCAACGATTGGTCGAGTGACGACAGCAGGTACTTGCGGGAGCCGCCGAAGCCGTACGGGCCGGGCCACATGTCCCATCCCGCTTTGCTGGAGATGATCAGTTCGTCGCGGTAGCCGGCGAAGTCCTCGGAGAAGATGCGGCCGAAGTTCTTCTCGGCGCTTCCGTACGGCGGACCGTAGTTGTTCGCCAAGTCGAAATGGTTGATTCCCAGATCGAAGGCGCGACGAAGAATTGCGCGCTGCTTCATCAGTGGAACGTCGTCGCCGAAGTTGTGCCACAGGCCCAGCGACACCGCCGGCAGTACCGGCCCACGCGATCCCACTCGGCGATACGACATGGATTCGTAGCGATCGGCGGCGGCAACGTACGGAGGGTCGATGTAGGGATCTGTCATAACTCGACCCTAGGTCGCATCGGCGAATCGGGCCCCGAACCACGGCAAGCTACTCGTGAGTAGATTTCCTGCCTAAGATGACTCGCGTGACGGCCGAATTAGCCATTGGTCCCGGGGGGGACCCGCAGTGGCTCGACACTGCGGAAATGAGAGCTTGGCGTGCCTATGTCGACGGCGGTCAACGATTGATGGAGGTATTGAACAGGGATCTACAGGACAGGCACGACCTGTCGATGGCGGAGTACCGCATCCTGGTGATGCTGTCCGAGGCGGACGACGGCTCCATCCGCATGAGCGAGTTGGCCGACGGGGTCCTGTCCTCCCGAAGTCGCCTCACCCACCAGATCAGGCGAATGGAAGTCCAGGACATGGTGCGCCGCAGTACCTGCGCGCACGACGGCCGTGGCGTCCTCGCCGTCATCACCGAGGAAGGTCGACGACGACTGACGGAGGCAGCACCCACGCACGTCCGCAGCGTCCGGCAACATCTGGTCGATCTCCTCACCCCGGCCGAACTCGAGGTCCTGGGCGACATCTTCCAGAAGGTGGACGCCGCAATGGATGCATCGGCAGCCCGACCCCGACGCTGACAGACCGGCAACGAGGGGCGATTGGGCCGGTGCCGCCCCGGCCGTTAAGATCGCACACGGAAGCGTGGCAGAGCGGCCCAATGCACTCGCCTTGAAAGCGAGAGACGTGTAAAAGCGTCCGGGGGTTCAAATCCCTCCGCTTCCGCCATATGTCGATTGATCGAGCCCGGTCCGCCCGCGAGGGTGGACCGGGTTTGTTCGTTTGCGAAGCAGCGAATTCTCGGCTGGCATCAATACCGGTTCAGTGGGTACTACCTGCCAATGAGCGAAGAAGCGCGGCGCAACGACGGCGACAACGAGGGACCTCTGGAAGAGGAGCTCGAGGAGAGTTTCGACGCTGTCGTCACCGAAGGCGGTGAGCGATTGCACCGCACCGTACGCACCGTGCTGATCACCGGACTCTTCGGCGGACTCGAGGTCGCTCTGGGGGTGATGGCGTACCTGGCGGTGCTGGACGAGACCGGCAGTCACCTGCTGGCAGGCCTGGCGTTCGGAATCGGCCTCGTGGCCATCTATCTCGCGCACGGTGAGCTGTTCACCGAGGATTTCCTGATGCCGATCGCCGCGATTGTGGCCCGCAACGGCACGCCTGCGCAGCTCGCGAAGTTGTGGGTCGGGACGCTGCTCGCGAATCTGCTCGGCGGTTGGTTCGTGATGTGGTTGATCGCGCACGCGTTTCCGCAGTGGCTCGAAGTGTTGTCCGAGTCGGCGCATCATTTCGTCTACGCACCTTTGGATCTTCAGTCGATCTGCCTCGCTGTTCTCGGCGGCAGCACGATGACACTGCTGACCCGCATGCAGCAGGGAACCGAATCCGACGTGGCGCGGATCATCGCCGCCATGGCGGCGGGTTTTCTGTTGGCCGGCTTACAGTTGTTCCACTCGGTCCTGGATTCCCTGCTGATCTTCGGGGCCATCCACGCAGGAGCAGATGTGAGCTACCGCGAGTGGATCGAATGGTTCGGCTACACAGTGCTGTTCAACATCATCGGCGGCGTCGTGTTGGTCACGGCGCTGCGCTTGGTGCGTACGAAGGAACTGGTGAAGTCCGAGCGTGACCAGAATTCTGAATAGCCAGCGGAGCCCGGGGTCACGGACCTCTGTTCTACACCCAACGCTCCAGGCTTCGCTGAGTCTCGAAGCGTCGTACAGCTTTCGAGATCGGGTCGATGAATTCGATTGCACTGGCCAGTAATTGGAGTGGAGCTGTGAAATCGTCGACGGCTCGGCCGGTTGCCGTCGGGTAGAGATCGTCACCCAGGATGGGGATGCCCAACGAGTTCATGTGCAGACGTAGCTGGTGGGTTCGTCCCGTCGACGGTGTCAGCCGGTACCGTCCGATACCCTCGCGGTGTTCCAGAAGTTCGACGACGGTGTGCGCGTTGGGTTCTCCGGCCACCTCGCGTGCAGTGAACTGGCCCTTGTCCGAGGCGATTCGACTGCGTACCTCGGTAGGCAGGGCGAGGGACGGTTCGTAAGCCGCGATGGCCTCGTACTCCTTGCGGACCTTTCGATCCTGAAACAACGTCTGATACGCCCCGCGGAGGGCAGGGTCGACGACGAACAGCACCAGGCCAGCGGTGACGCGGTCGAGTCGATGAGCGGGCACCAGTTGCGGCAGATCGAGTTCGAGGCGCAGTCGCACCAGAGCGGTCTGCAGAATGTGGCCGCCGCGCGGGATCGTCGGTAGAAAATGCGGCTTGTCGATCACCAGTACGGCGTCGTCTCGGTGCACGATCGAGATATCGAATGGCACAACGGTTTCCGTCGGCAGGTCGCGGTGAAACCAGACAGCCTCACCGGGGACATAAGAAGCATCCGCGGATAGAGGCCCGCCCATGTCGACGACCTCGCCCGCAGCGAGCATCTCGTCGATGCGTCTCGGCGAGATCCGTTGCTCGGTCGCCGTCAAGAACTCGCGGACGGTGTGCCATGTCCCGTCCTCGGGCATTCGGACGCGTGCGGGGTCGAGGCCGTAGCGCTTCGCCAGGGGCGGTTGCTGGCGTCGTCTCACCGAGCGAGCGTATCCGCCCGCCGAGATCGCACTTGTGCAGACGATCGATAGCGATTCACCTACACAAGTGCGAACTCGCTACTCGCAGCCGATGCCGTCGTTGTCGCGGTCGAGGTGGGGGCCGTAGCCATACTCGTCGCGGTAGACCGGTGCAGCTCCGGCGTCGCGGGCGGCATCGCAGTTCTGGTACTGGAACCCACCGTTGGGCCGGGGTGCGGGAGCCGGCGCACCCTGCGGTGCGGGCGGGGGAGCGAAAGCAGGCGGCGGCGGAAGGATGCAGAACTGAGCCGAGCCGGCACCGCACAGGAAATCGGTGATCGGATCAGCCGAAGCGAGGGCGGGGGTGGTGACCATGGCTGCCGCAGTGATCGCGCTTCCGATGCCGATTCTGACCAGCAGATTCTTCGTCTTCATGTTGCTCCAATTCGAGGGGGTGCGATGGAGCCTCCTCGCCGGATCCTTGAACTGTCAACGAAGTCATTCGCGCGACCGACAGCCGTGCTGAGCAGGGCGGCACCGAAATGCGCAGGGTCGATGCGTTTGGAAACCGGCAATAGAGCGTATTTACGAACGTATGAGCGAAAACGAGCAGGTCAACCAGAACCCCGAGAAGGATCCCGACGACTGGGTCACCGGCGACGAGCCGATGACCGGTCCGCAGAAGAGCTACCTGAGCACCCTCGCGCAGGAAGCAGGGGAGGAAGTTCCCGACGGCCTGAACAAGGCGCAGGCGTCGGAAATGATCGACAAGTTGCAGGGCGAAACCGGCCGCGGTTGAGCCTGCTCCGTCAGAAGTCCACTCGATGTGACATTGACCCCCAAAAAGTCCACCGAATGTCACATTGAGTGCCTTCCGAAGCACCTTCCGGTGGCAGCATCCGACCAGGTAGACCGTTATTTCTTCGGTACATGTAACAAAGGATTACGCAGACTTTTGTACCCGGGATTTCGCGGCTACTGTGAGCGGACCCACAGCCCTCGGCGTGTCTGCGTCGCGGTGGGTACGTTGTGGAACGGATGTTGTTTGTGTTGCGCCCGCGAGGGTGCGCCTGGGGAGGATGGCAAATCAGATGCACCGTCGTGTGTTTGCAGTAGCGGGGGCTGCGCTGGCTGTGTCCTTGCTGTCGTCGGGTATCGCCGGAGCGCAGCCGCTTCCGGGTACCGGCAGTGCCGATGGGGGCGGGGCGGCACCTGGCATACAGGCGCAATCGTTGCCGACGGCAGCGGCTCGTATCGACCGAGTCGACATGTTGACTCCGCGTCGTGCGGCCGTGTGGGTCGATTCGCCGGCGATGGGTCGGGCGATTCAGGTGCAGGTTCTTCTTCCGGCCGCGCAGGCCGTGTCCCGTCCGACGCTCTACATGCTCGACGGGGTCAGTGCCGGCAAGGAATCCGATTACAAGGAAAGCACCTGGACGCAGAAGACCGACATCGTCGATTTCTTCGCGGACAAGCCGGTCAATGTCGTGTTGCCGGTCGGTGGATCGAGTAGCTACTACACCGACTGGAATGTGCCCGACCCCGTCCTGGGCGTCAACAAGTGGGAGACGTTCCTGACGGCGGAGTTGCCGCCGCTGATCGATGCGCGGTTCTCCGGTAACGGCACCAATGCCATCGGCGGTGTGTCGATGGGTGCCCAGGCCGCGATGGATCTGATCACGCGCCACCCCGATCTCTACACCGGAGTAGCCGGTTTGAGCGGGTGCTACGACAACTCGCAGAACAACCTCAAGGACGCTGTGCGCGCCACGGTCGCCACCAACGGCGGCAACGCCACCAACATGTGGGGCGAGAACGCCGACGCGAAGTGGATCGAACACGATCCGTCACGCAACGCAGAAGCCTTGCGCGGCAAGGACGTCTACGTGTCCGTCGGCACCGGCCTACCCGGCCCGTACGAGCTGGGCCCCGGCGGCGGTGGTGTGCAGGAGGCTGCGATGGGCGGACCGCTCGAAGCTGCAGCGCTGTACTGCACCACGCTCTTCGACACACGCCTGCGCTCGATCGACATACCGGCCACCTTCACCTACCGCCCGTACGGCATTCATCAGTGGCCGTACTGGCAGGACGATCTCCGGGAATCCTGGCCGACGCTCGAGCGCGCGCTAGGACTGTAGAGCGAACTTCAGAAACGCGTCGTTCTCGTGCGGGTCGCCGATGGTGACCCGCACTCCGTCGTTTCCGTAGGAACGCAACAGCACGCCCTGTTCGGCTGCGCCCGAGGCGAATTCACCCGAACGCTCGCCCAGCGGCAGCCAGATGAAATTGGACTGGGATACGCCCACGTCGTAGCCACCCGAGACCAGGGCGTCGCGCACTCGATCACGTTCGGCGATTAGCGCATCGGTACGAGCCAGTAGCTCGGCCGAGGCTTCGAGCGACGCCAGAGCCGCCTGCTGAGCAATGGTGCTGACTGCGAACGCAATACGAACCTTGGACAGCGCAGTGATCACCTCGGGATCGGCCACCGCGTAGCCCACCCGCAGACCCGCGAGGCCGTACGCCTTCGAGAACGTCCGCAGCACGATCACGTTGCGCCGACCGCGAGCGATCTCCACCCCATCGGTGTGATTGCCTGCCGCGTCGGGGCGGGTGTACTCGAAGTAGGCCTCGTCGAGGACGACGAGGACGTTGGGCGGCACCGCGTCGAGAAAGGCCACGAGCTTGTCGCGCTGAACGACGGTTCCGCTCGGGTTGTTCGGGTTGCAGACGAAGATAAGTCGGGTGCGCTCGGTGATGGCGTCGAGCATTGCGTCGAGATCGTGCACGTGGTCCGAGGTCAGCGGCACCTGAACGGGCGTCGCTCCCGTCACCCGGACGATGATCGGGTAGGCCTCGAACGAGCGCCACGCGAAGATGACTTCGTCACCGGGGCCACAGGTGATCTGGACGACCTCCTGGCACAACGCGACCGAGCCGTTTCCGGCGGCCACGTTCTCCGGGGCCACTCCCAGCTTTTTCGCCAACGACTCGACGAGCGCCGTCGCGCGGATGTCGGGGTAGCGATTGACGCCGCCGGCCGCTTCCGCGATCGCTTCACGGACACTCGGCAGAGGGCCCTGTGTCGTTTCGTTACTCGCCAGCTTGATCGCACCGGGAAAGCTGCGGCCGGGTACGTAAGCGGGGATGGCGTCGAGGTCGGGGCGGATGTGCACGGTCACGCCCGTCATTATGCGCCGACCCTGTCGGCAGTCGACTTCTGCCTGTCCGTGTCAAAGCTGTGCAGGACGGCCGGAATCGTCCTATCTTCGTACAGTATGTCGGGAACTTTCAGCGACTTCGCAGTCCTTCGGTCCGCCCCCGCGCCCACAGTCGGCGCGGACGACGAGGTGGATACGGCCGCATCGAAACCCGTCTCGCAGGAGAAAGTGCCGTTGACGGCCGTCGAGCCCGAGGGGTCCCCGCGCGGCGGCATCGTCGTGTTGCACGAGGCCAGGGAAATACCTGAGTCCCTGAAAGATCTCCTGCGCGCGCTTGCGTTGGAAGGATGGCTGGCGGTAGCGCCCGACCTGTTCCATCGGGGGCACGGCGACGACAAGGAAGTGTTCGGCGACGACCTCTTCGCCGATTTCGACGCCACCTCCGACTGGCTCGTCCAGCGCGGGGTGTACTCCGATTGCATCGGCGTCATCGGATTCGACGATGCCGGAACGGCCGCGTTGATCGTGGCCACCAGCCGTCCGGTCGGAGCGGCGGTCAGTGTCGCCGCAGCAGGGATCGTGGAGCCGCTCAATGCGGACGCCATCGCATTGGTCGACGCCGCGCCGAAGCTGCAGGCGCCGTGGCTCGGCCTCTACGGCGAGAACGACCCCCACACCCCACCCGAACACATCGAAGCCCTTCGCGATGCCGCCACGCGCGCCTCAGTGGCCACGAACGTCGTCAGCTACTCCGGTGTGGAGCATCGCGCCGATCATCCTCGGGAACAGCCGGGCAGCAGCGACGACACCGACCCCGCCGAGGCCGCTCTCGTCGATGCGCAGACGCGCATCTTCGACTGGTTCGACAGCTTCATGCGTTGACGAGCAACAAGCATCTTTTACGCGAACGCCGCGCGAACCTGGGGCGTCGACCAGCCGTTTTGCCTTCTGGCCTCAGCCGTGTGTAATCTCTTTCCTCGGCGGTCCGAGAGGGCCGGCAGCCTAGGAGGCGTGCCAGAGCGGCCGAATGGGAGTCACTGCTAATGACTTGACCCTTCACCGGGTCCGGAGGTTCAAATCCTCTCGCCTCCGCCACGCTGATCCGCAAGGATCGGCACGTCGGTTCTTCGGAACCGACACAACTGAACATGCGCCCGTAGCTCAACGGATAGAGCACTTGACTACGGATCAAGAGGTTAGGGGTTCGAATCCCTTCGGGCGCACAGAAGAAAAAGCCCCGAACTGCAGCGATGCGGTTCGGGGCTTTTTCGTCGAGCATCCGACCTGCGGCCGGCTCGGCATCTGGTCTGTCTAGAACTCGATCCCGAATTCTCGGATTTTTCGGTAGATCGTGGCCCGTGACATTCCGAGGGCATCGGCGGCGGCCTGCTTGTTGCCTCCGTTTTCCTCGAGGCTGCGGACTATTGCGTCTCGGTTCATTGCCTCTATCGGGGTGAGGGTTCTGCGGCTCACCGCCCGGACGGACGGTGGCAGCTTGTCTGCCTCGACGACCCCTGAACGTTGACTCTGCACGACCTCCTGGAGCACGTCGCGGAGCTGTCCGACATTGCCGGGCCAGCTGTATTTGGTCAGCTGACGGACCGCAGCCGCCGACAGTGACAGCTCCTGACCGCGACTGACTTGGCGCAGTAGGTAGGGAATCAATTTGTGGAGGTCTTCGATGCGGTGTCGAAGGGCGGGTACGTGCACGGTGTGGCCGAAGAAGGGGAGTATCAGTGCCTCGCTTCCGGCGCTCTGCGTACCGGTTCCGATGGTGGCTCCCATCCATCCGGCGTGTTCGCGCCCTTGAATCAGGCTCGCGATCTCTTGCTGGACGGAGTTCGGAACGAGGTCGAGGTCGCGAATGATGACGCTGAATTCGTCCTGTTCGATCTCGGTTTCGAGCGCCCGCATCCCTGCGTCCCCGTCGGCGAGTTCGGTTGCGGTGACGAAGTGTGTGCGACTGGAAATATGCTGTTGCGCCGCAGCTTTGAGGACCGCGAATCGGCCCGAGCCGGATTCGCCTGCCACCACGGCCCATTCGTGCCTGCGGACGCACTGCGACACGTCTCGGGTCGCGCGCCTCCACGATGCGCTGTCTCCCACGATGCCGGGCAGCGACCTGATGCCCTCGATGGCTATCGCCGCCGGACCGGCTGTGTCGTTGAGGTAGGCGTGGTACACCGCCACACCGTGTCGAGGTGCAAGGGCGTCGTCGTGGAACGGCGACAACCTGACGGTCTGCCCACCGGGCAGGGTCAGCAGATACTTGCTGTTGTCGGTGTGGACGCTCAGATCGACTGCGTGCTCGAGCAAGGCGGCTTGGTCTTGCGGGGTGAGGGCATTGCGTAGCTTGCGATTGAGCAGGACGATGTCGTCGCCGAGTGCCAGAACTCCGACCTGTTGGGATCGCCGGCACGCTTTGAGATAGGTGTTGAGCAGAGCGGTCTGCTCCTGACTCGATTGGGACAGCAGTCGACCTTCGATCTGTGCCGTCGCCGATTGCGCAAGTGTCACCAGGAGTGGAGCTCCGTCGTCGATCCACCCGGTCACGTCGAGAACGCCGACGACGAGTCCGGATAT
Organism: Rhodococcus sp. 05-2256-B1; assembly: GCF_002258465.1. Classification (NCBI taxonomy): domain Bacteria; kingdom Bacillati; phylum Actinomycetota; class Actinomycetes; order Mycobacteriales; family Nocardiaceae; genus Rhodococcus; species Rhodococcus sp. 05-2256-B1. The sequence goes on from NZ_NOZA01000041.1 coordinate 316,344, forward strand.
GGGATGAACGATGGGGACGCCGGCGCACACCAACCCGCCCAAGCTCTCGACGTAGTGTTCGGCTCCGTAGACCAGAGTCGGTTTGCGAGTCTCGAGCGCTGTGCCGATGCCGTTGGTGCCGGCATATTCTTCCGAGTAGCTGAAGCCCGGTGCGAGATTGACGTTGTCCAAATTATCCAGCAGTGGCTTGCTACCGGCCACGCGGTCCAACACCACACCGTCGGCCGAGGTGAGGATCACCGAAATCGGCTCGTCCACCAAACCTGTTGCGAGCTGGCGAAGTACGGGCGCTGCGGCGACGACGAGAGGGCTGTCCAAGTCGGGTTCGCGAACGAAGGGCAGGTGCAGAATGTCGGGTTGGATGTTCAGTGCGCGCGATCGTTCCCACGAGAACGAGATCTGGTCTCGGACCGCGTCGTCGAACTCGTTCTCTACGAAGAACTTGTCACGCGCTTTCAAGAGATCGCGTGCGCCCTGTCTTGCCAAAGCCGCCACCTACCCACAACAATCGAGGAAACTCAATTACCGCCTGCGCGTGAATGATTCGGCGTAGGTGTTCTGCGGGGGTCGAGTCTACCCGTCGGAAAGCGTGGCGTCTGCGGTTTTTGGGACTCGGCTGCGACAGGTACCTCGGGACCGATATGAATGCCGGTCAGAACTCGCAGCACGACTCGAAGGTCGTGATCGGTCAGCTCGCGTCGCGGCTTCGATGAGGACATCGTGGTTGGCTCCTTGGTGCGGCTCGGGGATCGGCGTCCTCACTGCGATGCCGACCCCCGAGTAGCGCGAAACTCGTTGGGTTTCAGTAGATGTTCGAGGGGCGGACCATTCCTTCGGCGAGATCGCCGAATCCGGGGGCCACGATCGCGCCCGGGTTGCCGAATACCTCTTCCACCACTGCGGTTTCGGTGGTGATCAGCAGCGCTGCAATGGAAGCCGCACTTTCGAGCGCCGCACGCGTCACTTTGAAGGGATCGATCACTCCGTCGTCGAACATGTCTCCGTATTCGCCGGTGAGCGCATTGAAGCCATGGCCCAGTGGCAGTCCGGACACGATCTCCACGACGTCGTCGCCTTCGTAGCCGGCGTTGATGGCGATCCATCGAAGCGGTTCGGTGAGCGCTTTGCGGACCACTTCGGCACCGATCGCCTGGTCTCCGGTCAGCTCCAACTCGCCGAGGGCGCGATGGGACTGCGCCAACGCGGTACCCCCGCCGGAGACGATCCCGGATTCCAGAGCTGCTCGAGACGCCGCCAGGGCGTCCTCGACACGCAGCATGCGTTCCTTGAGCTCGACACTGGTGGCCCCGCCTACCTTGACCACGGCCACCCGGCCGGTCAGTCGTGCGATCCTCTGCTCGAGGCTGTCCCGGTCACCGTCGATCTTGGAGCGCTCGAATTGCGACTCGAGCTGAGCCACGCGCGCGTCGAGCAGCTTGGGATCGCCCCGGCCACCGACAATGGTGGTCGAGTGCTCGGTGACGGTGATGCGGTCGCACGAGCCCAGTTGGTCGAGCGAGACCTCGAACAATTCGAGGCCGGTGTCCTTGGCGATGACCTGACCCCCGAGCGACACGGCGAGGTCCTGGAGTTCTGCGACGCGGCGATGTCCGAAGCCCGGTGCTCGCACCACGACGGACTGCATCGTGTTGTGCATGTTTCCACCGACCAACAGCTGCAGCGCCGGTCCATCGACGTCCTCGGCGATGACCACCAGGGGACGATCTGCTCGCTTCGCGGCTTCGATGCTCGGCATGATGTCCTGGACTTGGTTGATCTTCTTGTTGGTCAACAGAATGACCGGATTTTCGTGGACGGCTTCTGCTCGCTCGTGATCGGTGATCATGTAGCCGGAGATGAACCCGTGATCGAACTCGATGCCGTCGACCACGTCGACCGACATCCCGAGAGTGTCGCTTTCCTCGGTGGTGACGATGCCCGACTTGCCCACGTACTCGACGGCTTTGGCCACGCACTGGCCGATGGCGTCGTCGTCGCTGGCCGCCAGTGTCGCGATGCGTTCGAGGTCTGCATTGCCGACCACCTCGACGGCTTGAACGCGCAAGGAATCGACGACGGCCGAGACGGCGGTCTCGATGCCTCGGCGCAGACGCATCGGGTTGGCACCGGCGTCCACTGCTCGCAGCCCCTCCCGCACCATCGCTTGGGCGAGCACGGTGGCAGTGGTGGTTCCGTCGCCGACCACTCCGTTTGTCTTCATCGCAACCTCTTTGACCAGCTGCGCACCCATGTTCGCAAACGGGTTGCTGAGCTGAATCTCTTTTGCGATGGTGACGCCGTCGTTGGTGATAGTCGGTGGGCCCGTGAGCTTCTCGAGCACGGCGTTGCGCCCCTTCGGGCCCAGAGTCACCTTGACCGCGTCGGCGAGTGCGTTGACGCCTTGCTCCAGTAAAGCGCGCGCCTCAGTGTTGAACCGCAGTTCTTTGGCCATGACGTATTCCCTTCGAGTGGTGTGATGTGCGGTCGGTTCGGTTCACGGGGTCGAGAGCGTGGACTGTCCGGACGAAAGTCGAAGCCCTCTTCGGTCGTCCGGCATCATGGGTTTGCCGCTCTCGTCCACGAAGACGCGACTGTTGGGACAGATGCTCAGCCCGAGCGCGCTCCGCCGTCGCAACAATGCTGTGGTGTGTCTTTCGCCCCTGATATCGCGGAGTGTCAGGGAACGAACACGATCGGTACCTTCTCCGGTGCGCGCCAGATGCTCCTCGATGGAACGCTCCAGAACCGCGAAATATGCTTCGAGACAGGCAGTCTCGTCGACCTCTTCGGTGTCCACCGCACCGAAGAGGTCTTGGTCGACGTCGGTTTTGTACATCTTCGAATCTCCCACTCGTGTCGGTTCGGGGCTGCGCATCGATGGCCGGCGCTCGATCGGCCGAAGCGAGGTCAGGGCCGTTCGGCGAGATCGAACCCGATGTACTTGGCGGCGTCCTCGGGGCTGGCGAAGAGCATCGTCTTGTCGTCGAGGTGCACCATGCGGCCGTAATGCGTCGAGCTGATCTCCTCGAAGACCGACCCGTCGAATTCCTGGCCGAGTGCATCGGTCAGCTCGTCGTAGTCGAACGAGAGAAGTTTGGTGCCGTCGACGCGGATCATCGAGGGATACTCGGTGAGCTCGACGCCGTCCTTGTCACCCATGACCTCGGCAACCACACGTCCGACCGGCGTGTTCATCAGCGTCACGCCGCACTTGTTGGAGAACTCCGTGTCCGATCCGAAATGCATGGTCATAGTGCCAACTCCTGCGGGATGTCGAGGCCGAGTGATTCGAGCAGAACGGTGAATTTGGCGATCGCCGCGTCCAAGCTGGTCGCGAACGTCACGGCCTTGTCCGCGGGCTGCGACCAGATGGGTTGCAATGCGCGTGCGGCGGCGAGGCATCTCGGTACCCACAGCGCCATCCATTCGCCGAACAGTGCGCGATTGGCTTCGCCGTGTTCCGGGTCGTGTGTGAGCAGCTGGAACAGCGTCCGGGTGTAGTTGAGGTCGCGGTCGTAGTCGTGCTCGCCGGTACCGACGATGGTCGGGGTGATGTAGTCGCCGTTGCGGGCGGAAATCTGCATCACCAGTTCGGTGCGGAACAGGGAGCCGACGAGCTGCTCGAAGACGATGTTGGTTGCGAAGAGCAATTCGCACCAATCCGGCACAGCCGTCAGCTGTTCCACGACCTCACGTGTCGGCTGCCACTCGGGTGCGCTCTTCCACACCTCCATGTGGGCCGAACCGTCGAAGGAGACATCGGCTTCGGACAGATCGAGATTGAACAATGCGAGATCCTGTGCGAACCGCATCTTGTGGGCGGCGTTCACCGCAACGGCCGTGTTGATCATGTTCGTCGGCCCCGAACGCTGAATGGACGTGAACACATGCAGTGCCAGTCCATTTTCCGCGTGCATCCAGGCCCCGACGTTCCGCTCGATGAACTTCAGCCACGGGGTGTTCCAGCCGGCGTAGGCACGGGCCCGCTTGGCGTTGCTCAGACACAGCTCGACTTGATGCACGACCGCGGAGTTGTTGCGGAAGATCGTCTGGTCCCATTCTTCGTTGGGATCGAGAAATTGGTGCCAGTTCGAGGATTTCGCGACCGTCCACTCCTGTGGGTAACCGCCCGGGCCGTCGCCGAAGCCGTAGATCCACCCTTGCGTGAGGTGCCGATCCGGGTCCGGCTGAACGTCGACGGTCACGTCCTCGTACATCGTGGCCCGACGTTTTGCCGGTGTGTAGTAGCTGTACGTACGGCTTCTCGAACTGGGGAACTCCTTTGCTCCGGCCTCGGAGTCGGTGAATTCGATTGTGGGGAAGCTGCGTTGCTTCGGCTCCGTCGTGGCAGTCGAGTCTGTGGTGGCAGTCATGTCTGGCCTCTCGGTTGAGGTAGGGGCTGGTGTTCGTGGTGCGCGTGCCCGGTCTCGGCGGTGAACTAGTCGAAGGCAGGGCTGGTGAACTTGTCGAAGAAGATCTGGTCCGTCGGCGTTCCGCACACGTCGAGGAGGTCCAACGCAGCGTCGACCATCGGGGGAGGTCCGCACAGGTAGACCTCGGCTTTGGCGATGTAGGGCTCGAGACGACGTACGACGTCGGTGACGTTTCCCTCTTCGATCGACAAGGATCCCGAGGATGCGACTCCCGCTGCGTCGGATACGCACGCCACGAAGGTGAAGTCGACCAAACCTGCACCGAGGGAGATGATCTCGTCGACGTAGAACAGGTCGGCCGGGGTTCTCGCGCCGTAGTAGAAGTGCACGGGACGGGTGTTGCCGGACTCGCTCATGTGCCGGACCAGCGACAGGACGGGTGCCATGCCGGCACCACCGCCGATGCAGACCACGGGCAGGACGTGACCGTCCTTGAGGGTCGAGGAGCCGTACGGGCCGGTCAGGGAAATGCTGTCGCCGACCGAAATTCCGTCGTCCAGCAAGGCTGCGAATACGCCGCCCGGATATTTCTTGATGAGGAACTCGACCTGGTTCGGCGTCGACGGTGTCGACGCCATAGAGAAGGATCTGAACTCGTCGGTGCCGGGGATCTGCAGATCGGCGTATTGGCCGGGTTTGAACTCGAACACCTCGGGCTCGATCGGTTCGAGGCGTAGGGCCACGATGTCGGCGGTGACCGACTCGACCGAGACTACGCGGGTGGTGACGTTCTGAATTGGAATTCCACCGAGTAGTTCGTCTTCGTCGAAATTGAGCAGCTCGATGGTGCAATCACTATAAGCCTTTGTGCGACAGAGTAGTACGAAACCCTCGTCCTGTTCTGCCTCGTTGCACGCGAAAGTGGAGTGGCCCTCCATCTGAATGTCTCCGTCGAGAACGAACGACTTGCACGCCGAGCAACGTCCTTCGCGACAGCCGTGCATCAGGTGGATTCCTTGTCGGAAGGCCGCGTCGAGAATGTGTTCGTCCTCTCGGACTTCCATCTCGATGTCGACCGGGTCGAACGTGATTCGGTGTGTGTCGGCCACGAGGGGTTCTCCTGAATCGAAAGAAAGTGATCGTGCTGGATGCGGTGGGCAGCGCCCGTGATCGGCCGCTGCCCACCGAGTCTGTGATCAGGCAGGCATGGTCGCGCCGGCTCGGTACGCGGCGATGTGTGCGTTCCGCTCCGATTCGGTCATCTGGTTCAGCAACACGTTCGGGCTCTGGAAGGTGTTCCCGCGGACATCGTCGAGTGTCCACATCTTCTTCGGATCCAGATCGAGATGTGGCTGACCGACGAGCGTCTTGCCGTCGTCGCGGACGTAGCCGAGATCGGAGACGATGTCGGCGAGATCCTTGCCGTGGTGCAGTGTCTCCCATTCACGGAAACCGGTGAGACGACCCATGTTCGGCGTCTCCTTGCCCTCGTACTCGCCGCGGAAGGCAACTGCGTCGGTCCAGTAGCACGTCTCCGAACAGTAAGTGCGCCACTGGTTGTCGACCTTCTCGAGCACCATGTCCTCGCGGATGAGGGCCGGCACCATGCACGTCCAGCAGCGGTGCGGGTACTGGTAGCCGACGTCCTCGAATGCGATCGGCTTGTTGATCCCCGGGTACGCGAGCCGGTTGTACTCCTCCCACCACTTGCCGTACTTGCTGTACCAGCCGGGGTACTTGTGCTCGAACCACTCGAAGTCCGTGTCGGTCATGGTGTCGATGCGCCAGTAGTTGACCGGCCAACCGGTGGCGAAGAATCGCGCAACCTCGTGCACGTAGCCCTTGTTCGTGATCCGGTTCCACGCTTCTTCGACCAAGTCGTGGGGGATTGTCAGGCCGTATTTCTCGAGCGGGATCAGGTAGCTGCGGTAGTAGTCGTCGTAGATCCACCGCTGCCACATCTCGGCGTAGCTTTCGCGGTCCTTGCGTCGATCCTTGGTGCCGTACTCGATGAACGTGCCGATGGCCGCGTCGACGACGCAGTGGTTGTTCCACCAGGCGTAACGCAGATCGCGTTCCAGGAGAGGACGATTCCGCTCGTCAGCGAGGGCCATGAGCAGAATCGAGTACCCGTTCGAGATGTGCCGTGATTCGTCGGACTGCACCGAGTGGAACACCGTCGGCAACAGGTAGTCGCCGTTGGCGGCGGCCTCGTCCGGCATGGCCACGAACAAGGTGTTGGTGAACGCCGTCTCCGCCACCACCGTCAGATAGATATTTGCCGCCGTGATGGCATCACCGGTGATGAAGCCCTCGCCGAACTGCCTGCCGATTGTGCCCGCATAGTTGTTCGCGAACGCCTTCTCGGTCATATCGAAGCCGGCCGGGTCGATGTAGTTGTTCATGTACAGCTTCTTGAGATTCATCTGAATCGTCGAGTGACGCACCTCGTCGATCATCTGAACGGCAAGACCGTTGTGGATCTCGGGGTTCGGCACGGCGTCGATCGCCATCGGCATCGCACGTGCCGCCGAAATCTCGGGGAACGGAATGATCGAGAGGAACAACTTCTGCCACTCGAGCCAGCGTTGCTGGACCTGGCGGAACATGTTGCCGCGAATGGCACCGTCCATCGCGCCGTACACGCGGTTGTCCTTCTCCTCCTCCATGGGGAAGTAGGACCGCATGATCTGCTTGAGTGGGTCCTTCTTGGGTGCTTTCTCGAACGTGTAGTCCGTGCCGAAGCGAGTAGCAGGGGTAGCGAACGTGGGTTCCCACGTCAGCTCCGAAATCTTCGCGTGTGCCTTGGTAAGGCTTTGCCTACTCAATGTGCGCCTCCTGGATGCGAGGTCGGCAGGGGTTGTCGACCTTCTCGGGAAGATGTGCACATGATTGAACACCGTGATCTACGTCTCATCTGTCTCAGTTTGAGATTTGTGGCACTCAATGTGCGGCCTGGTAGACGGCGTACAGATCGGTCGAAAGTGCACCCAATGGAAACAAACCGAACGTAAGGTGTGATTGTCTCGCCGAGGAGGGCACGTGAGTTTTAGATCAGGCAGAACGGCGACTGTGAGCGAGTCGGATGCTCAGGCTTCGCCGTTGTTCATCCCGCTGTTGTTCATCTCGGTGCTCTTCGTCGGTGCGTTGCCGTTCTACGTTCGGCAACCGGTCGTCAGCGGTGAGTCGGTGTCGGGTCCGGCGTGGTTCGGCGGTGCGCACCTCGGAGAACCAGCAGCCGGTGTGTACTGGCTGTGCGCTCTGCCGGTGTGCATCGGGGCCGTCGCGGTCTACTGCGTGTGGAGCGAACGTCGATCGGGCGTCGCCTTGCATGTTCGGCTGTGTCTCGTTGCGAGTCTCGGATTGTCTAGTGCAACAGCAGTTTTCGTGCAGAACGGAATGATGTTCTACGTGGGTAACATGACGATTCGAGGATTGTTGCCCTTACTGGCGATATCGATCGCGGTCCTGGTGTGGGGTGTCGGCCTGCGGTCGCGGTTGCTGGTGGCAATCGGTGTTGTCGCCGTTGCTGCGAGTCTGGTGTCCAACCTCTACAACGTCGAGAATCTCGTGCCGCGGGAGTGGGCACTGGACCCCCGCTTCGGTCTGTGGCCGAACATCGTGCTGACCGCAGCGGTGTTCGCGGTCGGAGCAGTGGGGTCGGGGTTTGCCGAACGGTCCCGGCGGTAAAGCCTGCAACGCAGCGTGACCCGGGCGATGGGGGTCGTCGCCGGCGGTGGACACTGGCAGGATGGCCAGCCCAGGTGACCCGAAGTCGGTGTGGACGACAGTCTCGGTGATCGTCGGCACCGTGGCAGCAGGCGTCGTAGTCGCCGGTCTTCTCCACGATCCGCAACCCGACGCCGTGTCGATACCCGGCTGTGCGGAGGTCGTCCAGCCCGAGGACATGCAGAGAATCAACTACGCCATTGTCGGACCGGATTCCGCCCCGGCGGGGTTCGCCGCAGCAGCCAAGTCGGCCGCTTTGGCGCGAGCCCTTCCCGCCGGGACCACGGTAGAACCCGATGCCATGTTCCCGCCGCTGACATTCGACTCCAGCGCCTCTGCGTATGGGCGTATCTCGCTGGGCGGAGCCGTGGGTGACCTGAACGTGAGGCTGTCGACATCCGACCAATCTGCCGGTCCATGTTTGGCCGGCTACGTCGATGAGCGTCGGACACTGAGTGACGGCACAGTCGTCGATCTGAGATCATCCGAAAGAGGCAGTCGCGTAGAGGTATACGGGACCGACGGCAGCATCGTCGATGTATCCGCCGACCCTGTGTTGACGGTCCAGCAAGTGACCGACATCGCGATGACGCCCTGTCTTCGCTGGAATCCTAGGCCCCCTTGACCGCCGTACCTTGCACGCCGGTGTCGGCACTGCCCCAACATGTCCGACCCCGCCGCAATGTCTGCGACGGGGTAGGGCACATCCGCGTGTTTCTACGCGCGGGCGACCAGCTTTCCTGCGATTCCCGACAAGATTTCGGTCGGCCTCTGCTGCTCACCCTGCTGAGCACCCAGCACCACGAGGGTTCCGGTCAGAACCGGCAATGCCCACTGGAGGTACTTCAATTGCTTCTGTGCTGCGGCGGCCTCGCGTGGGGTACCTGCTGACGGCTCGGTGGCCGAATCGATCGAATGGCCCTGAGCCTTGGTCGTTTTCGCGCCGAGAACGCCGCTGTACGCGGTGGCGGCGAGGGCGGCCCCGGTAACGGCGATCTTCAAGTTGGTGTTGGCGGTGACACCCTGCTGATGACGAGCACGACCGCGGTTGGCCATGAGTATGCCTGCGCCGCCGATGAGATGTGCACCGATGGCCGCGGCGTTGACCGGAGCCCATTTCGCCCACCCTGCCGCGGCAACCTGTGCGCGGTCTCGCGGATCCTGCACCGCAGTGGCAGCACCGTTGACGCCCACGGCACCCATGAGCGAGCCGCCGAACCAGGCAGCAGCACCGAGATCGTGTAGCGAACGGATGAGGGTATTTCTGTTGGACATCTGAGGATCCTTCGGTTGTGTGCGCTGCTCCGATCGCGAAACACGCGATATAACAGAGGTTTTGGCGGCCGCGTGAACGGCTCCTTCTACATCGGTTACCCGCGTGAGCGGTTTCCACACCTGGGCCCCACGCCGACTCGAACCGGAACGCCACGGATGCGCCCTCGCTCCTCGAACCCCGTCAGGCGTTCAGAGCAGTGAGCCGACCAGAACGAGGCTGCTCCCCGTGCACCACGACGACTGTTGCGATGCGAAGAACGCGACAGCTGCTGCTACTTCCTCCGGTGTGCCGTAGCGCCCTTGTTTGTCGGCGATGAGGGTGTCGAACCCTCCTTCCGGTAGCCCCAGAGCTGCCTCGAATTCGGGGGCTGCCGTGGTGACCAGTGCGGTGTCGATGAACCCCGGCAGCACAGCGTTGACTCGAACACCCTGCGTTCTGAACTCCGTTGCGGCGGTTTCGGTCAGATTTCTCACCGCGGCCTTGCTGGCGGCGTAGGGCGCGAGCAGCGCCGAACCTGCCGTCGCGGTGATCGAGCTGATGGTGACGATGGAGCCGCCGCCGGATGCTGCGATCGCGGGTGCGGCGTAGCGGATGGTCAGGAACACGCCGTCCAGGTTGACTGCGGTGGTACGCCGCCAATCGGCGTACGACATCTGTGCGATCGCTCTGACCTCGCCGACGCCGGCGTTGGGAATTGCTATGTGCAGGTTGCCGAAGTGTTCGACCGTCTGCTCGACGAGAGATCGAACCTGATGCTCGTCGGTGACGTCTGTCGCGACAGCGATCGCACCGTCGATCGACGACGCCACCTGGCGAGCGGCGTCGAGATCGATGTCGGAGACGACCACCTGTGCGCCGTCGGAGGCCAGTCGCCGCGCTATGGCGGCGCCGAGGCCTGCCCCGGCACCGGTGACGAGTGCGACCTTGCCGTGGAGAGATTCGTCGATTGGCATTGTGTTCGGTCCTTCCGTGGGAAAGCAGAGGTAGTGCCTTCTCGCTGACGACAGAGAAGACGAAAGATATTGCTGTGTCGCTGTTTCAGCGCTTCAGGAGGTCATCCAGAGCTCGTCGCGCTGCATTCAGTCCCGCCATGCCGTGTGCACCGGGTCCGGGGGGAGTTGCCGCAGAGCAGAGATAGAACCCCGGCGTACCCGTGCGGTACGGGTCTCGGCCGGGCCGTGGTCCGAGGAGCAATTGTGTCGGTGACGACGTACCGCACAGAATGTCGCCGCCGACGAAATTTGCGTTTCCTTCGGCGAAGCTCTGCGGAGACGTGCTGACTGTCTCCACAATTCGCGAACGCAGGCCCGGTGCGAACTGTTCGATGCGGTCGATCACGACGTCGGTGACATCGTGGTCGAGGCCGGCGGGAACATGGGCGTATGCGTACAGCGGTACGACGTCTCCGTCCGCGCGCTGAGGATCTGCGACGAACTGCTGCCCGACGAGGACGAACGGCCGATCGGGCATTCGTCCTGCAGCAACGGCCGCCTCGGCTGCGATGGTGTCCTCGGCGCTACCTCCCACGTGCACAGTGCCGGCCTGCGCGACCCGGGAGTCGGTCCACGGGACTCCGCCGCGCACCGCGAGGTCGACCTTGAACGCAGCCGGACCGTGCCGAAACCTGTTGTAGGAGCGACGTGTACGCGTCGTGAGTTCCTGGCCGAGTACGTCGGCCACCACGGCCGGCGTCGTGTCGAAGATCGTGATGTCCGACGACGGCAGATCGGCTCGCGAGGCAACCCGCGTCGAGGTCTGCACGGTTGCTCCCAGTTCGATGAGCGCGGAGTGCATCGCCCGTGAGATCGCCGCGGTTCCGCCCTCCGCCACCGGCCATCCGTTGTGGTGTCCGGCGGTCAGGATTCCCACCCCGATGGCGGAGGAGAACACTTCGGTCAACGGCCGCATCGCGTGTGCCGCTGCTCCGACGAACAGTGCCCGCGCCTGCGGCGTGGTGAACACCCGTGACAACATCGCAGCGGGCAGAGCAGTCGGCGCACCGAATCTCGCCAGCAGCAGTGGATGTCGGGGCAGGTGCACGACCGGTCCGAGTAGGTCTGCGGACAGTCTGTCGTACGACGACGACGGTTGCCCGAACAGTGCCTTCCATCGTTTGCCGTCCGCACCCAGGCCCACAGCAGTCTCGTTTATCGATCGATGGAGCAGCGCTGCCGCGTCGTCGAGAAGCGGATGTGCACAATCGATCTCGGGCCACCGCCACGTCAGTCCGTGTTGCTCGAGACCGGCGAGGGCGGGTGAACCCACCGCCATCGGATGGAAACCGGCACAGTGATCGACGAGCAGATCGACGGTGGTGAAAGGCCGGTGGCTACGGGTGCCGCCGCCGATCTCGCTCTCCGCCTCCAGCACGGTGACGTGTATGCCGTCGCGTGCCAGAGCAAGTGCAGCGGCAAGCCCGTTCGGGCCGCTGCCCACTATCGTCGCGGATCGCGTCATGATGTCGATTCTCCAGCACCGGCCGTCGCTGACGACGCCTCTGGTGCCGAGTGTCGAGCGGTTGTCGAGTCTGCGCGACGCCGCCACGTCACCGACATGGGGATGGGGCCGTCGGGTAGCCACGGCTGGGCGGACACCGCGTCGTCGACGTTCCACGTACCGGTTTCGATCACGCCGAGGGCGGCATCGATGAGCTTGTAGGACTGCGTCTTTCGATGGATGGGCTGCGATTCGACCCACGCCACCACGAACTCGCCCGGCTCGAAGTTGCAGCGTCGCTGAATCGCTGCGATGAGGGAGGCGTCGTGCAGGTGGCCGTCGCCGAAGTTGAAGCCGAGAATCGAGTTGCAGGCGAATTCGCCTTCACGCACCGTCCATCGATCGATGTCGGGAACGTTGCGGATCAGAAGCGAGAACAATCCGCGACCCTGACTGTGCATCGAGCGCCATGCGATGGTCTGTTGCATCGTGATCTCGGCGACGGCAGGCGGGTAACCCATGGCTTCGAGCTGTCGTACCTGATTGCGGGTGGGGCGCACGATCTGATCGAGCTTGTCCTCGGCACCCGGTGCGAACGCCCACAGACCGGAGGCCCAGTTGCCCGCGTACTGGCGCATCGAGGGCGTGAAGGCGACGAGGTCCGGTCGGAGGTTGCCCAGAACCGGGAAGAAGAACAAGCACACCAGCGCTGTCGCCACGAACCACGGGGAGGCGTCGAAGATCGAGAATCCCTGTCCTGCAGGATGTCCGACGAAGAGGAACACCGCTGCGTAGGCGAACAACAGATTCCACTCGAGCGGCACCGCCAGCGGGAACGTCGAGATGATGAACAGGTGGAATGCCACCATGAGAAGTGCTCCGACGAGTGCGACGGTCGTGTTGGTGGTGAGCAGCAACACGACCGGTACCGCGATCTCGACGGTGGTGCCCAATACGTGCGCGATCAACTTGGCCGTTGCCGAGGGGCGAATGTCGTCCGGGAAATTCCGGTAGTGCTTGCGCCTGGCCCAGCGCGTGGGAATGCAGGGGCTGTTCGAGACCATGGGCGGAACGACGTTGGCGAAATGTGCACCGAATTTCGAGATGCCGGCCCCGACCCACACCGAGAAGATGAGCAGCTTCAGTCCGACGACGAGGTCGACGATGGCGTTGTCACCGAGAATTCCCACGAGACCGAACAGGACTATCGCAGGACCGTACTGCTCGGCGCGGGCAGCGATGAAGATCGTCTTGTCACGAAGGCCCACAACGATGGTGAGCAAGACCGGCGCGATCGCCCAGCGTGGATCGACGAGGTTGCCGATGCCCTCGGGCAGGATCGAGGCAAATGCACCGGGCGGTGTTCCGGGCGCGATGACGGGGACGAACAGACTCACCAGGAGCGCGAGATACAGCACGACGTCCAGCGGCGTCCTGGTGTCACCCGAGGTGAACGGCACCTTGCCCGGCCACGGAGGCATCCGAACGGTCCCCGGTTTCGCCCAGAACAGGATTCCGCCTGTCATCGGCTTGAACTTGCCGGCGATCGGTCCCCATGACCCCGCGAGTCCGACGGTTTCGAGCAGCATCGTCCAGTAGACCAACTTCTGGTAGACGATCATGTCGTCCCACCACGAGCCGACGTCCCACGGCATCCCGACGCCGGAAGTCAGTGTCGCCAGAGTCAGGCCGATCCCGATGTAGAGCACCAGGAGCTTGACGACGTAGGTGGTGGGGATGACCTTCGGCGAGCCGAAGCCGTAGTCGACCCAATGCAGTGCAAGGGTTTTCACTCGTTCCAGCAGGGGCCGGTCGAGGAAGGTTTCGAGGTCGACAGGTGGAAACTGTCCGTTCTTGAATCCCATGAGTGAGCTTTCTGTAGCGAGCGCTGAGGATGAAGGAGCAGGAGTCAGCCCTGTCGCCCGAGGCTCGGGTCGCGGTGACGCAACCATCGGACTGTGTCCTGCACCACAGAAAGCTACGGGGTTCCTATCGGCGGTCCCAATGGTTCGCCGACCCGAGGCTCACCTTCGTTTTTGTGACGCCGACACAAAGTGCACTCTCAGGAGAGGATCCGAGCCCCGAGCCACTGACATGCGGTGAGGGCAACCTCGACGGCGAGTCGGTCGTCGGACAGTGGCCGGGGGAGCAGCTTCTCGGCATTGTCGACGCGGTAGCGAATCGAGTTCTTGTGCATCGTCATCACCGCAGCCGCCGCGGAGAGGCTCCGTTCGCACGCGAGGTAGATCCGCAACGTGGTGCGCAATCGTTCGGCATGTGTGGTGTCGGCGGCCAACTGCGGTCCCAGCACGGTCAGGACCCAGGCCTGTAGTGCCGACGGGTCGCGAGCGCACAGGTCCACCACGGCCAACCCGGGGTCGTCGTAGCGTTCGATCGTTCGGCCTCGGCCACCCAGAACGGCCACGTGATGGGCGCGCTGAGCCTGCCGGTGGGATGTGACGAACCCGGCCGCGTCGAGTCCGATGGCCCCGGCCGCCAACAGAGGTGCGTCCTCGGTCCGCGGTCGAGTGTTGATGCGATCGAGAACGACGGCGAGATCTGTGTCGTTCGATGGAACCTGAATCCATCCCCACGCGGTAGCGCCGTCGCGTCCGACCACCAGGGGAGGGGCCGGACTGTCCAAGTCCGCCGCCAGAGCGCGGATGGTGGTGGTGAACCTGCGCATCCGGTCGCCGCGAACGGCGGACTCGCCGACCCAGGCCACGACAGCCAGGTGTCGTCCGCGCAGTCGATACCCGGTCACTCGCTCGACGACATCCACCGACCCCTTGCCGTTCAGGAGATCGAGTACCGCATCGAGTCGAGCATTCTCGCGGTCCGCCAGCCAGGACTCCCGCTCGGTCTCGTACACCGCGGCCACCCGTTGCGAGATCCAGTCGATGTAGTCGAACACCGAATCGACGATCACGCGGTGCGCTTCCATCCGGACCGGGTCCGGCGCGGCCAGCGACATCGAGGTCTCGAACGCTCGATCGAGCAGAAATTGCTGTCCGAGTCGATAGGCGCGAACCAAGGCATTGACCGGCACGCCCCACTGAGCCAGCCGGCGCGCATATTCGATGGCCGCCGCCGGCGGCTCGAATCCGGCACCGCCGATGTCGTGCTGCAGAGCGTGCAGGATCGTGTCGACGTTGCCCTCGATACTCGATCCCAGCAGCTCGATCAGCGATGGTTCGTTGTTCAGTTCCGTGATGCGCGACGCGAGTGTCGTGCGCATCTGCGCCACGACATCTGCCAGCCGGGCATTGAGGTGCGCGGCAACCGCAGCCACGTGAGTGCGCACCGCCTCGGCGGAGGCGGGCGAGATGTCGGCAGGTGTCGGCACGGGTGTTCCTTTACGTTTCGGGCTACAAATAATCCGCGGTTTTTGTGCTGCTGGACCGAAGTCTTTCAAACGGGCAATCCGTAACCTACGTCACATGCTGCCAATTCTCGACGCCTCCTCGCCGGTTCTGCAGGCCATGTACCGCCGTATCGACAACGACCCGGACGGCGCGTGTCTGTCCGACGACTCCACTCGGTTGAGCAATGCCGAGTTCGGGCTCGACGTCGACGCGGTTGCTGCCGAACTCGTCGACGCGGGGGTGGGAGCGGGTGATGTGGTTGCAGTCTTGCTTCCGAATCGCATCGACATCATCACCACGATGTTCGCGGCATGGGTGCTGGGAGCAACGTTGACTCCCGTCAATCCCGCACTCACCGACGACGAGGTGCGCTATCAACTCGAGGACTCGACCGCCCGCGTGCTCGTCGGTAGCGAGCGAGCCTGCACTCTCGGCCGCGCGCAGGGTATTTCGTTCATCGACGTGGACTCCCGCGATCGTCGTCCCCGCACGCCGCAGTTGGACGGCACGCATCGTGGAGCGGGGCCTGCCGACAGCTCGGCCCCCGCCTTGA
The DNA here is from genome assembly GCF_002258465.1 of Rhodococcus sp. 05-2256-B1. Classification (NCBI taxonomy): domain Bacteria; kingdom Bacillati; phylum Actinomycetota; class Actinomycetes; order Mycobacteriales; family Nocardiaceae; genus Rhodococcus; species Rhodococcus sp. 05-2256-B1. Next base: position 332,076 of record NZ_NOZA01000041.1, read on the forward strand.
TCGTCTACACCTCGGGAACGACGGGGCGGCCGAAAGGCTGTGTGCTGACTCATCGCAACGTCGACCGGATGAGCGCCGCGATCGTGACGGCCTGCGAATTGACCGATGCCGATACGAGCCTGCTGGTGCTTCCACTCTTCCACTGCAACGGACTCGTCGTCGGCTCGGTCGCTCCGCTACGAGCAGGCGGACGTGTGCACATCGCGCCTCGTTTCTCGCCGGACACGTTCTGGCACAACGTGGAGACCGTCCGGCCCACCTACTTCTCCGCAGTGCCCACCATGTACTCACTGTTGGCGGACCGCGGCTCGACCGACCGCGACATCTCGTCGCTTCGATTCGTCATCTGTGGAGCAGCGCCCATGCCTGCCGGCCTGATCGCGTCGTTCGAATCGATCTTCGGCGTGCCGGTCGTCGAAGGGTACGGCCTGTCGGAATGCACTGTGGCGGCAACGATCAACCCGCCGAACGGGATTCGCAAGCCGGGTACGGTCGGCATCGCGCTACCCGGTATCGACATTGCGATCGATACACCCGACGGTCCGAGCTCCCTTCCTGGCCGGACCGGTGAAGTGTTGGTGAGCGGAGAGACGGTCATGCAGGGATATCTGGGTCTGCCGGACGTGACCGCTAAGACCATTCGAGAGGGGTGGTTGCACACCGGCGACATCGGAGTCCTCGACGAGGACGGCTATCTCGTCTTGGTGGATCGACTCAAGGACATGATCATTCGCGGCGGCGAGAACATCGCGCCGAGCGAAATCGAACATGTCCTGCAATCCCATCCCGACGTCCTGGAAGTGGCCGTCGTGGGCGAAGCGCATCCGGTCTACGGGGAGGTGCCCGTCGCGCACGTCGTGGCACGAGCCGGTCGCAGTATCTCGGTCGACGAGCTGGACGCGCACTGCGCGCGGAGCCTGGCCAAGTTCAAGCGACCGACTCGGACAGTCGTCCACGACGCTCTACCGAAGAACTCCGTCGGAAAGATCGTGAAGAAGGAGCTCGGCGCGTAGTCCGATCCGACCTGCCCTGTCGCTACCGGGTCAGGACGGTCGCGGTCACATGGACGAGGCCGCGAAGGTCAGGAACACGACGAACAATCCGATGCCACCGAGCGCCGCACCGATCACGGCGTCGCGACCGTTGGACGCGTCGCCCTCGACTGCGCGGCCGAGACCGATCCAGCCACTGACCACCGCGATCACTCCGGCCGGGATGGTCACGAAGTCTCCGACGAACGGCACGAATGCGCAGACGACCGCGACGATGCCCGCAATCAACGCCAGGTTCCCGGCACCGTCTCGGAACATCGACCGAGAAGGGGACTTGCGCATCACCGGCACTCCTTCTCGCATGCAGTGCGGCAGCACCGCCCCGACCTGTTCTTCTGCAGGTAACCGGCAACGACGCCTCCATAGTAGAGACTCGATCATCTCTTCATCGGCGACGGTCAGTCGGATTTCATCGGAACGGGGTGGGAGTCGCGGCCAGTTGTATGCGCTGTGCCGTCGGGCAATCGCCGTCGAGCCTCGCACATACCCGAATGGTCAGGGCGTGGGCGTGCTTCTGCGAACGCGGTAGTTGTGCCATGCCTGCGCCGCCAGAGGCATCCCGACAGCGCCGATGCAGACGACCGGCAACGCGAAAAACCACGGTACGGATGCGCTCTTCGCGGCCACTGCAACACCGAAGACGACCATCGGAAATCCGAAGGTGTCCAGTAGGTCTACCTGCCGGGGTTCGATCGGCGGCCGACCGTTCCAGGGAATTCGGCGGCCCGCGTTCTCGCGCATCCTTCGGCGCGTCGACGCAACGGTCAGCGCCGCGCCTATCGCTGTCGTGCATATCCCTGCGACGACCATCCATGACTGTCCGTCCTCGACCAGAACCGCCGTCAGAACAAGTTCTACAAGGACGATGCGCGCACCCCACACCTCTTCCATCGAGGTGCAGCCTCGCGCTCGTCCCGTTGCACGTCGACCGGCCGCATCGGCTGCAGGGGCTCCATGTCTCGACCCTCCCATACCGCGGCTCTTGACCGGTCCCTGCGACTCACCGTACCCTGACCGACAGTTGATATATCAGAAACGCAGCGGCCCGCCGAACCGAGGAATCGAAAGTATGACCACAGCGCTCAAGATCGACGGAACCGCGGTCAGCGCGATCGTCAAGGACGATCTGCGATACCGCGTCGAACGACTCGCCCAGCAGAGGATTCGGCCCGGCCTGGGCACGATTCTGGTGGGCGACGATCCGGGGAGCCGTTCCTATGTCGCGGCGAAGCATCGCGACTGCGCCGAGGTGGGACTGCACTCGATTCAGGTCCGGTTGCCTGCGCCCGCGAGTCAGCAGGAGATCGAAGATGCCGTGCACGCTCTCAACGAGGATCCCGAGTGCACCGGGTTCATCGTTCAGTTGCCGCTGCCCTCGCACATCGACACCCATCGGGTGATCGAGCTGATCGATCCTCGTAAAGATGCCGACGGGCTGCATCCGACCAATTTGGGCCGGCTCGTACTCGGCATGGACGGGCCGCTGCCCTGCACCCCACGGGGGATATTGGAACTGCTTCGGCACCACGATGTTCCGATCACCGGTGCTCGCTTCTGCATCATCGGATGTGGAATCACGGTGGGTCGTCCGCTCGGCTTGATGCTGACGCGTCGCAGCGAACACGCCACCGTGACCATGTGTCACGAGGCGACGGTGGACACCGCCGCGCACACTCGGGCCGCCGACGTGGTCATCGCGGCAGCGGGTGTTGCGCATCTGGTGCAACCGGACTGGATCAGTGCCGGAGCCACGGTGTTGTCGGTGGGAATCACCCGTACCGTCGAGGGCATTCTCGGCGACGTGCACCCCGGCGTCGAGCACATTGCGGGGCGGCTCAGTGGAGCGACCGGCGGGGTCGGGCCGATGACCAGGGCGATGCTGCTGACGAACGTGGTGGAGTGCGCGGAGGCCGCTCAGGCCGAGGGGATGAAGGACTCCCGGTAGCACATCTTCTCGCTGATCTCTGCGGCGGCGGCCAGTACGTCGGGGACGATGGCCCGCATTCTGGTTTCGTCGAAGCGGTATACCGGTCCCGAGATGCTCAGCGCGGCGGTCGTCTTGCCGGTGTAGTCGAGAATCGGGGCTGCGATGGCGTTGAGTCCGGTCTCGAACTCTTCGACGACGACGGCATATCCGAGGGATACCGCGGCATCGAGTTCGGCAGTGAGACCGGCTTTGGTGGTGAGCGTGTGCTCGGTGTACCGGTGGAGGTCGAGTCCGTCCACAACGTCCTGACGCGTATCCGAGTCGAGGGCAGCCAGCAACACCTTGCCGCTCGCGGTGGCGTGCAGCGGTGTCTGCTCCCCGATCCAGTTATGAGTTCCCACCGAACTCGGCCCGCGGGCCTGGTCCAGGTGGACCGCTGTATTGGACCGCAGCACAGCGATATTGACCGTTTCGCCGAGCTTGCCGGCGAGGCGTTCACAGACCGCGTGGCCGTATTCGGTGATCTCCAGACGCTCGGGCACGGCCGCCGCGAGCCGGAGGACTCCGAGGCTGAGCCGGTACTTGCCGCGATTGTGCGTCTGCATCACCATGTCGTGTTCTTCGAGCGACGCCAGCAGCCTCGACACCGTGGATTTGTGCACACCGATCTCGGTGGCAATGGCGCTCACGCCGGCCTCTCCGAGCCGTGCCACGACCTCGAGCACCCGAAATGCGCGGTCGACGGACTGGACGCCACCCTCGGGGGCACGTGTCGAATCGTCGCTGGCCACCCCCGCGACTATACGTAACAGGCACTTGGCCGTGGTGTTGCCCCTCGGAGCGTGGCCCGAGCCGGCGATCTAGATGACAGCGCGCACCGCGTCGTCGAACTCGGTCACGTGTGCTCGGGCGATGGTCGCGGCCTTCTCGGCATCCCCGGCCGCGATGGCGCGCAGCAGCTCGGTGTGCGTTCCCACGTGGTCGGCCAGCGGAGGCAGACGATCCATGAACAACCAGAATATTCGCGTCGCGAGATTGTTGTAGCGAATCAATGCGTCTTCGAGAACCGGGTTGGCCGCCAGCCGGTAGACGGTGCGATGCACTTCGGCGTCCCAGTTGATCAGGTCGTGTTGGCTCGGCGGGGTCGCCTCGAACTTCTCGGTGCGGTCGGCCATGCCCAGCAGAACTTGGCGTTGGGTTGCGGTGGCCGCGGTGGCTGCCTTGGCGGCGGCCAGGGGCTCGAGCCGCTGGCGGATTTCGGAGATGTCGCCCAGATCGGCGACGTCGATGGCCGTGGCAAAAGTGCCGCGGCGTGCGTGCGAGATGACGAGGCGCTCGTACTCGAGCCGTTTGAGAGCTTCCCGCACCGGCGTGCGTCCCACCCCCAGCTCGGCGGACAACGCCGATTCGACGACGGCCTCACCCGGCTTGATGGTCAGCATGATCAGTTTGTCGCGGATAGCCGAGTAAGCGACGTCGGCCATCGTCGCTCCGGGTTCGCCCGGCACCCCCGACGATCCGGGGGCGCCCGGCGATGCGACCTCGACACTCATGGTTACCGATCCTATCGGCACCGAGTGCGGGGCAGCGTGCGGTCAGGCCTCGATGCGGTTCTTCAGCCAGTCGTGGAAGATGCCGATGTGGTGTTCGCTGCCCACCAGCACTCCGCCGTCGCGGTACTTCCGTGAGCTCATGGCGGGCTGGCAGCGTTCGCACGCCTCGAAGTCCTGCAGATTGACGCGGTGGAACAACTCCACCGATTTCTGCAGATCCCGTCCCGATGCGACGACGCCGGGCAGGTACAGCCAATCGCATTCCACCAGAGTGCGATCGGCGGCAAGTGGATACATCCGATGGATGATCACGTGATCCGGGACGAGGTTGACGAACACCTGTGGCCGGACGGTGATGGCGTAGTAGCGCCGGTCCTGTTCGGGTGCGATTCCGGGAATGGAGTCGTGTCCCTCGGAACCGTCGAGCGTGAATCCCTTGACGGATTCCCCGAATTCGGCCCCGTGGCCCACGTAGTACTGGGCGGCGTAACCGTCGGCGAATTCGGGAAGTACCTCGGTCAGCTCGGGGTGGATGGTGGCGCAGTGGTAGCACTCCATGAAGTTCTCGATGATGAGCTTCCAGTTGGCCTTGACGTCGTAGCTCACGCGGCGGCCGAGACCGAGGTCTTCGATCTTGTAGCGGTCGATCGACTCGACGTCGCCGAGTCGATCACGGATGTCCTGCACGACAGTGGTGTCGAAGGAGGCCGGATTGTCGCTGAGATTGACCCAGACGTACCCGAGCCATTCCTCGACCGACACCGACGCCAGGCCGTAGCGAACTCGGTCGATATCGGGCATCTTGGTGAGATTCGGTGCTGCGATGAGCTTTCCATCGAGATCGTAGGTCCAGGCGTGGTACGGACACTGGAACGATCGCTTGACTTCGCCCTTGTCCTCCATGCAGATTCGAGCACCGCGGTGCGCGCACACGTTCAGGTAGGCCTTGATCGCCCCGGTTCGGGTGCGCGTCACGATGACGCTTTCGCGGCCGATCTGCACGGTGCGAAAGGCGCCGGGCTTGTCCAGATCGGCGGCACGGACCGCGCAGATCCACAGTTCCTCGAAGATCTTCTCCTGCTCGAGCTCGAAGATGGCCGGATCGGTGTAGTAGCGACCGGGAAGGGTGGAGATGAGGCTTTCGGGCAGGGGAAGGGAGGTTGCGGGCGGCGTGGTGTCGGGAATGGTGGTCAAGGGGTCCTCCGTACGTGGCCGATCTTGTGGATCGGTGACGAGACGTCAACTGGGGTAATGGAATACGACGGGTGGAGCAGCGGCCTGGGTGATTTCAGACCGCGCGAGCGGGAGCCGAGAGCTGTCGGCGCCAGCGGGTGAACAATCGAACTTGATTGACACCGAGTACACCGACGGGAAGTCCGTCGGATCGATACACGGCGAGGAAACTCCCGAGTTCGGGCGAACCCTCTTCGATGGTGCATTCACTGTCCGGTCCGGCGGTGCCGGCGAACTGAATACGTGACCCGTACTGGTCGGACCAGAAATACGGAGGTTTGACGTGTTGGCCGCCGTAACTGCCCGAGAGCAGGGTGGCCACTGCAACGGTGGGCCGTTCGGACGCCCCGGCCCAATGCTCGACGCGTCGGTGGACACCGGTCGAATCCAGCCATGCGGCGCAGTCGCCGACCGCGACCACTCCGGGTACGGCGGTCGCGCCGCCGCCGTCGCACAGGATTCCGTTGCCCAGCGCGAGTCCGCTGGTGCCGAGCCAGTCTATGTTCGGACTGCCGCCGATGCCGACAACCACGACGTCGGCGTCGAGGAGTCGGCCGTCCGCGAGGCGAACGCCTGTCACTCGGTCGGTGCCGGTCAGGCCGTCGACGGCGATTCCGCAGATCAACGTGGTGCCGTTGTCGCGGTGCAGATTGCCCACCGCGCTACCCAATCGTGCACCGAGTGGCCCGGCGAGCGGTGACGGGGCGGCTTCGACGACGGTGACGTCGAGGCCCAACTTCCTTGCGGTGGAAGCTACTTCGGCTCCGATGAAGCCTGCGCCGATGACGACGAGACGTGCGCCGGGCGTGAGATCTGCACGCAGCCGGTCGGCGTCGTCGATCGTACGCAAAACGTGCACACCGGCGAGGTGATCGGTACCGGGAAGCGATCGCGCGCGTGAGCCGGTGGCGAGGACGACGCCGTCGGAGGTCAGCTCGGCACCGTCGTCGAGAGTGACGGTGCGACGCGATGGATCGAGGGCGGTGGCCGTGCGGCCCAGAATCCAGGTGGCGTCGAGGTTTTCGTCGTCGGGTTCGAGGGCGAGAGTGCTCACGTCCACGTCGCCGGCGAGGTATTCCTTCGACAGGGGAGGGCGGTCGTAGGGTCGATGGCTCTCGGCACCGACGATGGTGACGGAGCCGTCGAACCCGGCCGCCCGCAGTGCACGCGCGGAGCACAGGCCTGCCAGGGAGGCTCCGACGATGGTGACGCTCTTCATGAATGTCCCTCGGCGGCCAACCGGCTGCGAACGTCGGGCGGAAGATTGGGGGCCGCGGTGCTCAGCTCGACGTAGACGACGCCGTCCTCGACGACGACGGTGTGCGTGCGGACAGGCAACTTGGCGGGCGGAGCGTCGACAGCACCGGTACGCAGGTCGAAGGTGGACGCGTGGAGCGGGCATTCGACCGCGCACCCTTCGAGCCAGCCGTCGGCGAGCGACGCGTCCTGATGCGTACAGGTGTCATCGATCGCGAACAGCTCACCGTCCTCGGTGTGGAACACCGCCACGGGAGGGGTGGTGTCGACACGCAGAGCTTCGCCGCCGGGGAGATCGGCCAAGGAACACACCTTGAGCATTCGGATCCTTTCTGTATCGCTATGCGGAACACGTCTTACTTCCCGCAACAACAGTGTGAACATCGCCACAAGAGTGTGTCAATAGGTGACGGCACTTTTCATACATGCGAAACACGGCGTAACCGGAACCGGACAAACCACGCGTTGCACCAGCTGAGCAGGTGGTTAGCCCGTGCAAGGACATGCGTGGCCGGTGCCACATCCGCCCGACTCGATGATGCCCCCGACGTCGGAATACGTCGAGGGCACCATGAAGCAAAACGCTACCGACGGGTAAAAAGGCCCACTTTGATATATCAGAGGTGTCGAGCCGCAGCGCACGGGCTCGAGTCACCGGAAGCGGCCACCTTCTCGACCCGGAACTGCCCGCTCACAGGACCACCACCGAACGCAGCACCGTGCCCTGATGCATCTTCTCGAACGCCGCCTCGATATCACCGAGACCGATCCGTTCGGTGACGAACTTCTCGAGCGGCAACCGACCCTGCTCGTACAGATCGACCAACATCGGAAAATCCCGCTCCGGCAGGCAATCGCCGTACCACGACGACTTCAAC